>NZ_JBBCYH010000005.1:0-526248 GCF_037144955.1 Paenibacillus sp. USHLN196
TCGGCCACTCACTGGATCTGATTAACCACAGACCCCGAAAATGCTTGGGCTGGAGAACCGCTCACGAATCTTTCACAGAGGAACTGTCGCACTTGGTTTGACAATCTGTCTAATGATAAACTACATTATCAGGTAATTCATTTGAGAACCCTACTGATTCAATATTGATTAACTTTTGATGATGGTTGGCATCATCTTTACTTTTGAACTCTTTTCCGTCTGTAGTTACGTAGTATTCAACGTTAATCACTTTTGGCTTCGCTACCCAAGTCGATTCTTCTTTAATGATCACTCTCACTCTTAACAGCTTCCTTTCTATTTAAAACTAGACTTTCACAGACTTTTGTTGGTTAATAAGAGTCTCAATTTCTTTCAAATGTGCTAAACTCAATGAACCAATTTTCTCTCTTATACTGGCTGCCAGATCTTGACGTTCTTTTGCCCGATTGATCTTGCCCCAGTAATCTTCCGCATTGACGTATGCCTTGTAATGACCCAAGACTCCGTTATTGTTAGTAAGTGTCCTCTTATCTAATCTGATCGGATGTTTATCACCTTCTTGAGTAACATAAACACTTGAAGTGTTAACTTTTTGCACTTTATATTCTTTTAAATTTGCCTCTTTATATAGAAAGCCACTGATATTCACATAAAGAGTTTGACCAACTTCAATATTTTTCATCTCTGCACCTCCAACAGTTCAGGATTGTCGTGTATATTACCAAGTCTTCTCTGCCAGTATTTGATATCGTACCCAGTCCATCCGCCATTGCCTGCATTAGTTCTGTATGTACTCAATGGAACACTTTTATATTTTGCTTGGTGGCTGTCATAACAAATTATTTGCACTTCTTGGTTGTGTAGATGAGGGTTGGGAGTGAGAATGTCACCTACACACCATTCATCGTTATTAGTCCCATCTTTGATGCCTATGTATTTTCCAACCGTAGCTGGATCAACGGCATACCAATATTCGGTGTTAAAATACTCATCATTCCAATCTACAATTTCACCAACAATAACATTATCACCAATCAAGTAACCATAAATCCATTCACCTGTTTCGATGCGTTTGCCACGATGTTTATTGTTCATGTATTTGTTCATCCCTCATTAATTTAAACTGAGTTTTATAACCTTTACGTTTCAATCTAAGCGCGTTATTGCTAGGTTCGATGAACTCTTTCTTACGCACCTTGCTACCATCTTTGTTGTATTCCCATCCGTATTTTCCGGTTCCTTCGCATTCTGGACAATCATATAAATGCCATGGATCGTAAGGGTATCCATACTCAACACGACGTTTACCTTCACACTCTTTGCAATCTGGAAGGTTAAGTAACGGATAATCCTCTTCTATATCACTGAACATCTCATCGTAATATTTTCGCATGTACTTTTTAGTTTTTCGTGACACTTTTGCCAGCGGCTTAAAAGCGTAGTTAAAATGTTTTTGATTAAACTTCATTCTTCTTCCTCCTTGTGAAATTAGATTTTCACTAAATTTCAATACAATAGTCTTCATCAATATGTATGATGCTATCAAGCATGTGACACTTTAGAGTATCGTAATCAACAGAATTTCCATAGTTAATCTCCAAATAGTCACGAATGATTTCATCGTCTGTTGGATTGTTTGGTCTGTTAACTGATACATCGATTTCAAACATTAAGCCGATCTCGATATTATTTTTGGTCTCGAAACAAACTAGGTATTTGTTCATATTATTCTCCCAATACTTTCATTAGTTCGTTGTTATATGTATTCAATATTTTGATAAAAGACGGCTTTCATCTAAACTACTACTTTACCTTCCAGCCGATCATAAGCGGCCTTTACTCGTTCAGAAACTTCTATGTATGTATTCTTATCTTGATACAAATCAATAACTTCACCATTTTCAACAATAAATCGATTGTAATAATATTGAATGTGCTTAGTATTTCCTTCAACTTTTACGACTTGTCCCAATGTTACACACTTCTTAATTTTATACCTTACTTCCTCAAAAGAATCACAACTCAGATAGCTCTTCATGCACAGTTGGCTGTACTTCTCAATTACACTTGATTTAATTTTCATATGTATTTTCGTTCCTCCTATTTTTCATACCGTTCATCAATATATGTATAACAAAACTCTCGTTCTTGATCATATTTGCCTAACTCATAGCACATCTTCCTATGCGAGTCTCGAACTTTCTCAAATGATTTACTCCAAAACAAATAGTTGATTAACTTGCTTATCATATGTATCCATCACCCTTTCAGCGACATGATTAGAATTGTTGTGAAATTGAATAGTGCATGACTTAATATTGGAACCAGTAGGCTGTTGCTCTTTTTGTAATACCAGCACCAGATGAATCCTATAAATACATAGCCGATAAATGCGCTTAGATTAAAATGTGGTATCGCAAACACCAATGAACTTACAAGTGCAGAAAGCCCGAAACTAAACCTGCTACTAAGTTTCTTGAATATGATGCCTCTGCATATGCACTCTTCGATGAAGGGACTTATTGTTACACTATAGATGTAAAGTACAGGGATATTGACAGGCAAACTTATTACCGTAGCTGTCTCAAAGTATTGAGTTGTCAAAGAGTTTATAATATTAAATCCTATAAAAGCAAAACAAGTTGAGTAGAATATATTTTCAATATTATTTATGTGTTTATAGTTTTCCAATTCAATCTTTATCCGATCTTTATTCTTGACTATGAACCACAACATGATTGCTGGCGGTAGAACAATTAGAGCGAATTTTAAAATTATCAATCACCTTCTCAACCATCTGATCCCTCCTAAAAGAAAAAGTACAGGTTCTTTATGACCTGTACTTAGTTTATCATCTATTATGTTATATGTCTAGTATTATCTTTGTGTTTATTCATTTCTTTATTAGATGTTTTGTATTAATCTTATACACTGTCTTATCGCCCGTTACTTCTACGGTTTCTTCGGTGTATATATCCCAGTCATTCTCATCGTAAGAAGGAAAATATGAATCTCCTTTGAATGTGTGCTGAATCAAGTTGATGTGCATCTCATCCACCAACGGAATAAATTGTTCATATATTGATGATCCTCCTATAATAAAGGATTCCCGATCCGATTTATCGGCGTATTGTAGAACATCATCAATACTATTTACCACAATGCAGCCCTCTGCTTTAAAATTGAGGTCAGAAGTAAGAACTATATTTGTCCGGTTAGGTAGCACCTTTCCTATTGATTCATAAGTGTTTCTACCCATTACAATATTTTTAAACATAGTCTTTTCCTTAAAGTACTTTAGATCCCAAGGTATATGCCATGGAAGTTTTCCATTATTACCAATCAGCCTATTCTCGTCCATAGCTACAATGATTGATAATATACTCATACTGCAATTGGAGCCTTAATGCCCGGATGATGCTGGTAGTTCTCAAATTCAAAATCTTCAAGCTTATAATCAAAGATTGAATCCGGCTTACGTTTGATTATAAGCTTAGGTAAAGCATAAGGTTCACGCTCCAGCTGAGTTTTAACCTGATCAACATGGTTGGAGTAGATGTGAACATCCCCTCCAGACCAGATGAAATCACCCACCTCAAGATCACATTGCTGGGCAATCATATGAGTCAAGAGCGCATAACTCGCGATGTTAAACGGCAATCCGAGGAACGTATCCACGGAACGCATCGTAAGCATACATGATAACCTACCCTCCGCAACGTAAAACTGAAACGCAAAATGACAAGGTGGAAGCTTCATATTATTGATTTCTGCCACATTCCATGCGCTGACAAGGTGACGACGAGAGTCTGGATTATTTTTAATCGAATCAATAACCGCAGCGATTTGATCTACCTTCTCCCCGTTTGGTACTTCCCATGTACGCCACTGTGAGCCATACACTGGCCCCAAATTACCATTTTCATCTGCCCAGTCGTCCCAGATCTTCACACCGTTTTCTTTCAAATAAGATATATTGGTATCGCCGCTCAAAAACCACAACAGTTCATGAATAACCGATTTGAGATGAATTCGTTTGGTTGTTACCAGCGGAAATCCTTCGGAGAGATCATAACGGAGTTGTCTGCCAAATACAGATTGTGTCCCCGTTCCTGTACGGTCTCCTTTATGCACGCCGTTGTTCAGAATATCCTGCAATAAATCGAGATAGTTTTTCATGTTGTTATCTCCTTTAGTTAAAATTAAAAGGCAGTGGATTAACCACCGCCCATATGTTTTAGTTAAATCTTGATGCTCCTAGATCAATCTGACGCTTAATTTCCTCTTCAATCTTTGGTTCTGGAGCTTCCCATCCTTCTGGCTTGATGACTTTACCTACTTCATTGTAGTGAGGTAATCCATCAGAAAATAGCTTCTGCATGTTGGCATTATGTACAATGTCAAAAATCTTATCAGGAATGACAGATGTCTCAACAATTCCACCTTCAGCAAAGTATTTGATGTCAATCAGTGCATCAACCTGTCCAATTAGACGATCTTCAGGGAAAGGCTTGGTTAACTGCTTATCATATGTATCGTAAATTGAATTGATTAGGTTGTTTGTGTATTCACAAAACTTATCTTTGTCTCCATCAGATGACGCATAAAGCAGCTCAACAACCTCTTCCATGATAAAATTGGCTCTATTGGCAACCAACTTATCATCCAATGGTGTTGGTACTTCTGGTGCTGGACAATCAAATGCCTTTTGAAATTCTCTTACTTTTTCAAAATCTGTTTTGTGTTTATTAGTATCTGCCATGTGTATATTTATTGCTCCCTTAAGTAGATATTTTACAAATCGTCAAATCCGTTATCGTCGCCAACTTTACCGTAGTTACGCGACTTAGCTTCGAAGAAATCTGTTTTAGTAGAATTCAAAGCTTCATCTGAAAATGGCTTAATCCACGGCATACAATTCACATCTACGCCTTCATATAACTTCTCCATGCCCATTAACTTCAGGCGTTTATTTGCTGTGTATTTGATATAATCGCTCAACTCATCTAGATCAATACTCTGAATGTCTTTAAGGGTATAATAACCCCAGTTAGTTTCGAGCTCAACAGCACGATGGATTGTTTTGTATACATACTCCATGTTCTCAGGTGTGTTCAGTTCAGGGAAGTCTACCAAAAGCTGCTTGTACACTTCAGCGAAGAAGTAACAGTGTTGGTTTTCATCGCGTTGGATATAAGATACCATCTGGCTGGTCGCCATCATTTTCTGATCACGAGCCAAGTTATAGAAGAAAGCAAATGTACTATAGAAGAAGATGCCTTCAAGAATTAAATCAGCAACCATTGACTTAAAGAACGTTTGAGGATTAGGGTTGTCACGGAATTCCTGATAAATATCTGAAATGAACTGGTTTCGCTCAAGCAATACAGGATCATGTTTCCAATACTCAAAAATTTCTTTCTGCTCTTGATCAGATACAATTGAGGAAAGCACATAGGAGTAAGACTGATTATGTACTACTTCTTGCTGTCCGATAATGGCCGAGATTGCCTCCAACGATGAATCCGTAAAATATCTTTTAACATCTCCCACAAACATTGTCTGCATAGAGTCCAATACTGCTAGCAGCGAAATGTTGATTTTGAATGTGTCTTGTTCTACTTTACTAAGTTGAGTGAACTGCGAAGCATCTTTAGACATCGGGATCTCATCTGCAATCCAATGATTAAGCAACAAAACTTTGTATAGTTTGTACATGTGAGGCATTCGGATATCGTTCCAGTTAAGGATACCCGAATTTTCCCCCTCAATAATACGTGTAGATTTGTTTGGTGCTTCTGTGTTGAAGATTTTCTGAATTTTCAAATTTTATTTTCTCCTTTATTAGCTACTGCATGACTCACATTCTTCAATAGTTAAAGCTCGACTTCGAACATAATAGGTCGATTTCATACCAGCTCTCCAAGCGTGAAGATGTAATTCTAGGAAATCAGTTGCTTTGATATCTGGACGAACATACAGATTGAAGCTTTGGCCTTGATCAACGTGTCGCTGACGAGCCGCTGCCATATTGATGGAAGCATGTTGATCAACGTTAAACGCCGTTTTGTAAAACCAGATTGTTTTTTCGCTCAAATCTGGAGCTGGATTGGCAATCTTATATGTAGTTTTCTCTTCGTATGAAATCAATTCATATAGTGGATCAACAGATGCGGTTGAGCCAGCAATAATTGAGGTAGATCCATTGGGAGCAATGGCGAACATCCACGCATTACGTACCCCATTTTCTCCTACTAGAGACTGCAACTCCTTCCATTCTTCAGTAGATACATATTTCCCCTCTCTCTCACCCGAAACATAATCTCGTTTAACAAAGTATCCTCCTGTATCCCAGTCAGATCCTTTGAACTTCGGATAATGCCCTTTTTCTTTGGACAGTTCCATGCTGGCTTTAACAAGTAGATAGTTGATTTTTTCATACAGATTATCGTTATATGCGACAGCTTCATCGGACTCCCAACGAATACCTTCGAGAGCAAGTAAGTGATGTAATCCGAATGTTCCTAATCCAATAGCTCTATACTGTGCATTTGTATATTGCGCTTGTAGTACATCAATATTGTTAATATCGATCACATTATCCAACATTCGAGTTTGTATTGGAACAAGTCGCTCAAGAACATTATCTAGCACTGCTTTAGACAAATTAATGGAATTGAGATTACATACTACAAAGTCACCGGGAATCTTAGAGATAATGATACGAGTTTGACCGTCTTTAGTTACCAGCTCTTCTTTTTCAACTGTTGTAGGAGATTGATTCTGCATAATCTCTGTACAAAGATTCGAGGAAAATATCATTCCATGTACACCGTTAGTGTTTGCGCGATTCACTGTATCACGATAGAACATATACGGTGTTCCAGTCTCTAATTGAGATTTCATCACACGCTTCATAATATCAATTGCTTGAACAGTGATTCTCTGTAGTAAAGGATGGTTTACTGCTTCTTCATACTTTTCTCTGAAGGTTCCTTTGCCTAACTCCTCATCATAGAAGTCTTCCAATCCAAGTGGTCGTCCATCACTATCTTTCCATCCCATAATAGACTTTACTTCATGTGGACAGAACAGACTCCATTCTCCTCGACTTTCAACTCTTTCCATGAACAAGTCAGGAAGGCAGACACCATGGAAGATGTCGTGTGCTCTCATTCGTTCATCGCCATTATTGAGTTTCAGATCAAGAAAAGCTAGAATGTCACGATGGAATACATCCAAATACACCGCAATCGCACCTTTGCGTGTACCGAGCTGATCTACACTAACCGCTGTATTATTCAACTGGCGAATCCAAGGAACTACTCCCGAGCTTGTATTTTTGTGTCCTCGAATGTCAGAGCCCCTTGCTCTAACTTTGCCAAGATAGACTCCAATTCCTCCACCTGTTTTGCTCAGACGTGCTACGTCAGTGTTTGAATCGAAGATTCCTTCAAGCGAATCATCTACTGTATCAATGAAGCAACTGGATAGTTGTCCTGCTACTTTTTTACCCGCGTTGGACATTGTAGGAGTAGCAGCTGTCATATACATGTTGCTCATTGCCCAGTATGATTCTTTGACTAGATCCATACGTTTATCTTCAGGTTCTTGATGCATTAGATACATCGCAATAACCATATATCTTTGTTGTGGCAGTTCCATTAACTTTCCATCAAAGTCATGTGTTAGATAGCGTTCTGTAAGGGTGAGTAATCCAATATAATCGAACAGTAGATCATGTTCTGGATTAATGTAATCCCCCAATTCTTCAATCTGTTCCTTTGTATAACAGGTGAGAAGTTCTTCTCTGAAGATTCCTTTTTCAACTAAAGTTTGAATTAGAGGATAAAATGAACCGTATGGCTCATCAACATATGATTTATATTTTCGATTGTTTGCGGCCTTTTTATAAAGTTTTGTCAGTAGTCCTCTTGCAGCAACAAACTTCCAGTTCGGTTCTTCTTTTGTGATCAAGTCTAGAGCAGTCATCGAGAATGCTTCGCTGATCTCTTCTGCTGTTACCTCGTCGCGTCTTAGCTTGCTATTAACACCTTTGACCAACTTTTCCTTGTCTAACTCAAAACCACTCATTACTCTGTCTGCATATGTATTAATTCTGTTTTCGTCGAACGCTAGTTGTCTATTATTCGGTTTGTTTACTAATCGGGGCATTAAAATCCTCACTTTCAAATGTCTATATCTCTATAAAAGAATTATTTTATTTAAATCATATGTATTATTTAAGTGTAAACTTCTTCAACCTCTACAACTCTGATCCTATCGCCTACATCAAGTACATAGTTCTGTTTGAAGAATCGTCCCATTGCATATTCCACTGCTACTTTCTTCATCTCGCTAATTGTGACTGGATTTTCTCCTGCCATTTCGTAACAATCTTCCTCGTCTACATTTACCCAAAAATCAAGATCTTCTGTTTGCTCTCCATAATCTCGTTCTAGAATTACATTAAACTGCACTATCATCACCTCCTTGAATTAATCGCAATACATTTACAGATCTCTTACTTTATCAATAGCTTCTTTGGTGTCCATGAAAAACTTTTGTACATCGTCTTCTGCGTCTTGTTCAATATGTATTTTGTATAAATCGCCATCGTTATTGAAAGGTTTAATGATAAACGCTAAGTCCCATTCTGAAGGCTTTGTCTCCTTAAAATTGAATCCTCCATAGTTGCTAACATTCACTTTTGGAATCTCAAAATACATGTTTCTATCTCGACCAGATTCTGAATCCCTAACTTCTGTTTTTGCAATAAGTTTACACACCTTTGTTGACTGACGGTAAACTAGTGTTTTGATTGATTTATCTTCTTCGAATCCGTTTGAAATGAATTTGTCGTAATCGGTTCTGTCGTCCATTTCTCGTCTACTGAAGAATTCTAGCAGAGAGTCATCCAGCAAAGCATCTTTAGCGTATAGCACAGGGCAATCATTGTTTGGATCAATATAACTTTCTTTCAAACTATCCAGTACTGTGATTAATGTTCCTTTCTCATCAAACACATACAAATCAATAATCGATCTTTGTCCGTATTTCATTGAACCATTCCTTTTGCTATGTATTTTACTTACTATCTCTGGTGTGGAATACTACTCGACTAAACTCATTCCAAGCATTACTCCACACCTCTTCACCATACTTATCAAAATCTTCGAATTGCTTTTTACCAATCTTCTTCTTCATATTCTTACTAATGTAACTATCTTCGTGCAATAAATGCTCTGTATCTGTGCCAATGTCATCTTTAAAACATTCGATCAGCACTCTAGACAAACTTAACGTTGCTTCATTTAGTTGAATTACTTCTCCACTCCCTACTATTCTCTTTCATTTTTTGCATTGCCAAGAAAGTCTTTACTTCAAAGAATTCTTTTACTGACTGATCGATGTCATCAGCCTTTTGAGCGAGATGTTGTTGATCAATAGCCATATTCAAAGCTTCCAAACTTTTGTTTAACATATCTAGTGATTTTTGAAGCCGAGTATTTCTATTCATCTTCAACACCTCTTCTTTGTTGTTGTTTACTTTCTTAGTATAAGTCTATAATACCCATTTGTAAAGTATTATCTTTGTCTTTTAAGGATGATTATTTGTTTATTCAATCCCTAGGCGGTAGGTTGAATTTAATAATACCAAACAAAGTATCGTTTGTGCTTCCGGTAAAGTTATCCAATACATGTTCATTCTCTTTGTCTGTGTGTTCAATAATTAGTACATTGTAATTGTAATCATAGCGCATACCACCCAGCCTGAACATAACCGGAATGTTTAATGAAGAAGCTGCTGTTGTAATTGCTTGAACTAGTTCTGATTCGTGTTTTTCTCTGATAGTGTTATATGTTCCGTTCTGCAGAGTAATGGTGTATGGAGTATCGTCCACACTAAAAGTAAATGTATTGTTGCTGGCTGTGATTGTAACTTGATTATGGATATCTACAGATCCCCACACTTGTTGTCCGTACGTAGCTATAATTCCCAACTCCTTTAATATCTTGTTAGTTTAATTCTTTGTGAAAGGTACAATTTATCAACTTAATAGCTTTCGTTTGTATATGGAACAATTACGATCTCTCCATCTTCATCAATGAAACTGATGGCATAACAATCAATATCATAGCCGGGACTTTCGAAACCGCCAATGTACTCATATTTACAATCAGTAGAATAGTTACTTTTCACATCGTCGCAAATAGCCTCAAGATATGCCACCTTATTGTTGTTCTTATACTCTTCAATTTTACCGACAATGTAATCCTCAATTCTTTCTTCCATATTTCCCCTCCATTCTTTGTAAATTGTGCATTTCATTCAGAATCTTCTTCGTCTTCTTCGATTAAAGACTCAATATATCTGTCAAAAATATCAATCAACTCATTCCAGTGACCATCTTTATTGTCTTTTAGAAAATCATTTCTGGTTCCAATTAAAACAGCAGTTGCCGACATACCACTTTCTCTTAATGCCTGAATCAGAGCGAATTCCTCTTGTTTATAATCACATGTAATCATGTATATCTCCCCTATACCTGATATCGTTTAATTGTTTCTATAATATGTGTTACTTCAAATGTATCAAATCCTGAACGCTTTACTTCTTCTGCAATGATATCTGGAGATGGTAATTCCTCGTGATAGGTCATGACTGTCTCTGCTTCGTCTCCGTTTAGGGCCACCTCGTCAGCATTCATCTTTTCAAGAATGAGATATTCATGTGTTTCTTCATCATACTGTCTCATATATTTCCTCTTCCTCTGACTTTCTGCTTTTATTTATATATGTATGAACAAAATTCTTCTTGTAAGTATGCCTTACCTTTTTCTGAGATTTGTAAGGCTGGGTACTTCATTACTGCTGAAAGACCATATGGATGAGAATCCCCAAAGAGATAGTGAGTTAGGTCTTTTTCATCTGAAATATTGGCTAGATTTGAAATTTTCATAATCGTATTATATTTATTCAGATTAATTTTTTCATCTAATTTAATCTGTGAAAACCAACGCATAAACTGAATCTCATGAGGATCTGTGAGCACGGTTAGGTCATCTGATGACACTGTTTTTGTTGATGAGGTTTCTGGAGCATACCCACATCTTTCCAACTCATACTCTCTCTTTTTTTCTTTTAAGACCATCGAAAGCTCACTCTCTAGTTCTTTAAGTTGATGTAATGTTAGCAGATTAAGCATATACATTCTCCTTCTTGATAAAATTTGACTTTCACTAACTTATTAATTGTGAAACACAAAATCGCTTAAACTCAAATCATTATTTACTTCTTTTCGCAGTTCAGAAATCTTCTCATTATAATAGTTCAACTTAGATACCTTCGCTGTTTCAAACTTCTTCAAATTCTCTCTGCATTGTTTCTTAAAGTGCTTAATACACTCATCCTTATCATAAAAATATTTAACGATACACCTCCATATGATCGATAACCAGTGTTATCATATGGAGCAATAACTGTACTAGAAAGTTTCCCATTCTCTTTTATTTCTCGAAAATGAAATTCTGAATAATACACTCTTTTATTTTTCGGTAAGTCTTCATTGCTAACAACTACAACTTTTTTAGGTTGGATATGACGAATTGCCTTATTGTCTACATCATTGTAGCGGTAGTCACAAATCCAAACTTCTTCACCAATCTTCACCTTTTCCTTATATTCTGAATGATTCATTGCTTATCTCCTTTAATGACAAACATAATATTAGAGAACCTTTTACTTTCAATTCTACTGCCCTCTTGATGGATGTAACGATTAATCCAGTCCTCGCTAAACTTGCCGTATTTCTTTTCATTGAACAACCATTTCATTTCAGTGATGGCTTCTTTAAAGTTAGACAGCCCTGCGAACAGAATCAGTACTGGAAATAGGACAGTTGTTAACACTATCGCAGAATAACTTGAGAGTTGCTGCATAATTACTCTTTCATCGCTGTAATAGTATTCATAACGTGCATTCCACTTCTTCTTTCTTTTTGGAAACAAATAGTTGTGCTGTTTCTTAGATAGTTTAAATTGTTTGTAACCACGATCAACGGGATTTCTATATGTATATTTATCTTTGTCTTCTTTACCCACTCAGCTCCTCCTTTCCTTTGAAATACTCTTTCAATCACTCTCTTATCCTCACAATTACATCACCATAGTAAAACTTGTTTGCAATCGATACAGTTACGTTGTATTTGTGCCCCTTTTGTAAAAGAGTAGTACGTGATTGCTGCTCATCATCAAAAAGAATCTTTTCCTTGCTATCGCTTGTTTTAAAAATAATTGCGGTATATGGGGTTTCATCTGAACCTCGATCTATCCTGTAGCTGTCTTTATAGGTGAGACCACTATATTCTTTGATTTCATATCCACAACCAGACAACAGTAAACCAAAAGCTAAAATGCAAAGCATTCTTCTTAAACCCTTCACTCTGTCCCTCCCTCCTTTGAAATACGCCATTCATTTGGATATTGCTAGTTCGTATAAGTCAAACAACAGTCCCACCAAAAAGAAAATAACATAATACCCTGCGACTGTAACAGTGAGACCGAATAGCTCATTCAAGCCAGCTACACATATCGCATCAAATCCAAAAAGTGATAAGAACCATGCCAATATTAAAGCACTCACACAATTCAGTTAATTGTCCTCCTTTCTATTGGAACTCTCCATTACCGACAGATATTGAGATAATTTTTGATAAACTCAATCAGCATATCCACGTCCTTCTCTGTCGTATATTCGTTAATTACAAATTTATCGGCATCAATAAATTTGCTGTAATCTCCACCACCATGATACTCATCAGCAACAAGAATCTTCAACTGCAAGTTGCCTGTTATCTGCAGCAAATGAATATCGCTGCCTTCTGAAATTGGAAAGTCAATTTCACGCTTGTCAATCTTATTTTCTTCAATATATTCATTTATGGAATACAAAACGTCATCGCATTGATCCTCACTAAAGTAAGAATTATATCCGGGCATTTTGTTTCTAAAGTATGCACTAAGTTTATTATTTAACTCAGTCCGATTCCGCTCAACTACCCCATCCATTGATGCAACTAAGCCTACTTTTTCAGCTTCTCTCACATAGTACCAGTCAGCATATTTTGTCATTTATTAAATCCCTTCTTTATGAAATCTCACATTTATCAAACTTCCAGTGAGCTAATTGTTTCTATAACATCTATGTATATTGCGATTTCAGCATTGATATTTGCTATATCCTCGAACACACCTTTTGAGTGTCTGGATACGTCTTTATCTTTGAGAATAGATATTACCAGCTTCTTTTTTGCTTCCAGCTCATTTACTTTAGTTTCGTACCTTTCGATCGCTGCGAATTTATCCATATCTTTTCCTTTTCTCTAAGAAATATATCTTTCATAAGCTCTATAAGTGTTCAGTTAATTTTCTTCTGACTCTTCAAGCTCATCAATCTGTATGTTCAATTGATCAATCTCAATGTCCAATTCAGCTACAGTCGCAGCCATTAGTGCAATTTGTTGTGTTAGCCTATCCCTTTTTTCAACTTTACCGCCCAGTTCTTCAATGAGATCATCGTATTCTTTCATATTGAACACTCCTTCTCAAATTGCTTGAGTATATTGGGGAGACAATCTCCCCTCTCTTTATTTTACCCCTTCTGTCTTGGTTGTTGGCAGTTGAATCATTGGAGTATTTGAGCCACTTACATATGGAAGGGCTCCATCCCATTTCTTAATTGTCTCATATTGAACGAGTTGATTAGAGAGTGATTGCTGAAGCTCATTATTGGCCTTAGCTTGACCTTCTGCTTCAATCAAGAGTTTGTCTGCGTTACCTTGTGCTTCTACTCGTTTGCGGTCTGCTTCTTTCTTGGCAATCTCTAGCTCAGTAGTTTTACGTTCTAGTTCCTGTGAAGCTTCGACACGCTTATCAATTGCTTCCTGAGTCTTAGCATCTGGTTGAGGAACACCTACGGTTACATTAGAAACAATAAATCCTAGTTCTTTAACATCGTCAGCGAAACGTTGTTGAACATCTACTCCAGCTTCAGATGACTTTTCACCATAAACATCAATTACTGTAAACTTTGAAATACCTTTACGAGCAGCGTCACGGAAACGTGTTTTCAGATATGTATCCTCAATTTCTTGAATACCAATTGGCCCAAATGTATTAAAAATAGATGATACCTTGCTTGGCTCTACTTGATAGTTATAGACAAAATCGATTGTGATGTTTTTACCGTCAGACGTAGCAATTTGAATATCTTTGTATTCAACGGTTTGAATTCGGATAGGATACTTAGTTACTTTGTCAAAAGCCCCAACCAATTTCCATCCTTGGCTCAGAGTACTATCCTTTACTCCTCCATTTGGTGAATATACGACACCGACATATCCATTAGGAATTCTTGTTACAAAGAAACTCAATAGCGCTACTCCCAGAATAATGACCAATCCAACTGCAATTGCCCCTACCTTAAATGTCTTTAGATTCTTCATTTACATTCTCCTCTTGTTTAAATCTATTGTATTTGTTAATAACTTTGCTTCCTACTTTATTGAACACAGGGAACATGAGCGTCCACAACCCAAAACCTAGGATGAAGATTAAAATGAGTCCTCCAATGAACGGCATTCTTTTCCTCCTCTATGGATGAATCCAAGCACAAATTTCGTCTGCACGAAGCAGTTCACAAAGTTGATTTAGATTGCACTTACGTTTAACTGCATCCCACATAGAACCCTTATATCCAAACTCTTTCTCGCAGAATTCTACAGCCTCATCTACTTCTGTAAAGGTCTTCTCTTCATTCTCTAGATCGATAATCAACATATTTTCAATTCTCCCCTGTGTATATATTGCTAATTACATACTGGTCGTGAATAATATCTAATGATTCCTGTAGGCCAAGAATTTCGCCTTCATGAGCAATTGGATCTGTGTTCTTGTAATAATCAATTGATGTCCCTATCTCTTCTTTGATTTTTTCAATCAATTCATCCATATATGTATCTCCTTTACTTTTTGACAGTGCTATCACATACGAATTTCTCACATGCTTCATCTTGCATCTCGACCCAAAAATCATGTGTTTTTACCATGCACATTCCTTCACCTTCCAAATATCCATGTGTTTGATTGTCTTTATAGTTGATGCAGAATCCACATTGTGAACCATAATCTCTACACCACTTACACTTACATTTCTTCAATCAACATCACCCCCAATATCTCTGTGAAACCACTATTTTATCAGGACTCATACTTCTTCTTGAGCTGTTCTAATTGTTTTCTTTCTCGCTCTTCAGCCCACTTTTTAGCTTGTAATCTGTACTTTTCCTCTAGTTTAGCTTTATTGAGTTTTATTTCGTCGAATAGTTCACTTACATCCATCTTCATGCAAGCGTCATAGTTAATCTCAACTTCTACTATTTCTGCATTAGTATATGGATCAGTATTGCTTCTTCTATTAACGAACTGGTTGAGATGATTTTTTAGATGCCCAATATTTGACCAAGACTTGCCCTCTTTGTTCCAAAGACTCATCGCGTTTGTTCCACCTCGTGAAAACAGTCCAGTTGTTTTATCTCGTATTTTAAAAACCCTATGCATAGTGTCTCCCATTCATTTCGCCACTTTCTATCGACTTGCATTTCATCTTATTTTTTCATGAAGTTTGAATCGTAGTTTCTTCTAATAAACAGTCTTGATCTCCAAATCCAATAAACAGCGCTCCATATCGACCCCAGTAGAAAGAAAATTGCTTCTGACATTTATATGCTCCTTTCTATTTGAAACTTGTATTTTAAATAGACTTGCTTTAGTTGTCTTCGCCATACACCTTATTAATCAATCTTTGTGCTTTAAGCAGTCCCACATCTACCCCAGTCAGAAATGCCTCTCTATCTTTCAGCGACATATTTGTTGGATCTTCATCTAGTCTATTGAAGACATCTTTTTTCTCTTCTATGATGTCCTCAATCTCTTTCTGTAAGTGGCTTCGTAACCTGCTTACTTGTTTGATATTGAACATTTTCACATTACCCTTTCTTGATCAAACAGTTCATTTACAAAGATATTTATTCTACAAGTTAATTGTTCTGATCCGTCTTTTCATTAATCTATCTCTAAGATCGTAAAACTTATTCATTCTATCAAACTCTTTATGTCTCTCGATAAATCTGACTATGTATTCCGGCTTCTCGTAAACTGCTGGCCTACTGAATACGACTCTACCAAAAAGGAATTCTTGTGTTTCATTGTCCATTCGAATCACCTATCTATGTATTAAAAAGTTGTACATCCTTTACGATACCTTTTACCTTTATATTTGAATCGAGCAATAAATGTACGAATCAGGATCAATCCCTCATTCACACGTTCAATCACAATTACACCCTTTTCAGTCATCCATCTTAACTTGCCTTGAACATTGGGAATGGAGGATATCATCTTAATGAGATATCCCACTCCAACATTACTTTGCTCACATCTTACTCGTGCATGATCACTGACCTTGATTCTTACTTTTTGATTCTTCATATGTATTACCGTTTATTAGACTTGCGTTGAGTACGTTGCTTCTTGAATTTAGTCAACACAGATCCTTCCTTCCGACCATTTTCTGCTGGCTTAACATATTGGAACGTGAATCCTTTTTTAGCTGCTTGTTGTTTAGCTGCAATGACTGCACCAAGATAGTCTGTTGGTAGGTTGTCGATTACCACGTTTTGATTATTGTTGTTAGTTGCGATTCCATAAAAATTCATATGTATATTTCTCCATTCGTTTATGTATTATTTTATTGTTTAATAGTTTCTCTGTAATCCTCGATGAATAGTTGACATGTTTTGATGACTTTCTTCTTGGGTCTATACTGAGTCCATACATTCATATTAAGTGATCCCACAGCTTCTACTTCTGTAAATACTGGAACCTGCTCATAATACTCTTCATCTGTTTTAAACTTCATCAACTGTAAACTTCCACAATCAATTTTTACTGTGTTATTGGTCTTACCCATCAGTTTCTTGTCTGAGATGAACAAGTCTTTAATTAAGAATGTTCCGGGCTTGAAGTTGTTGCCTGAGTATCTAAAAAACTCTGTGAGATAGTTGATTAGATTTTCATTAACACTGTCAGCACTAAACTCTAAGTCGTAATATAAGGTGCTATCAGGTACAAAATCTTTCAAATGATTATTCAACTCATCTTTTAGTTTTTGCAGATTCTCTTTCTTTAGACTTAATCCTCCAGCACCGGGATGACCTCCAGTATGTTCAGTACTATTACACTGATCCAGTAAATCTAACATTGAAAAATCATCTAAGCCACGGAAGCTTCCAGCGTATGTATACTCATCTTCACCATCACCTATTACAATTGCGGGTCTGTTAAATTTCTTTGATAGTTCTTGCGCTACTAGCCCGTTCAATCCCTTACCGATGGTTGTATCGTAGATGATAGCCACTTTATCTTCATCTTTAATGCTGTCTTTATGCCTCTCTAATGCTTCAGCTTGAACTACTTTACGATGTTCGTTTAGCTTGATTAACTCTTTAACATATCCTTTTGTTTCTGGTGTAGCTTTGTCACACATCAGAAAGTCAATTGCCAACTTAATATTGTCTGCCCTCGTTGCTGCTGTTACTGCTGGACTTGCACCATACAGAAAGTCTGTTGATGTGAGATTCTTTAAGTCTGAGTTCATTGCTTCGAACAATAATTTCAAGCCTTCATGTCGTAACCCTTTCAGTGACACTTTTGCAAAATATCTATTTTCCATTTCCATCATCGACATCATGTCTGCCATCAAAGCGAATCCCGGTAAGTCGCTCAATTCAAGCGCATGTCGTGTATCCATATAGTCGTCTAATACTTGACACACTTTATAAACCAACAATCCACCTGAAGCATTTTTATTCGGGTATTTGCAATCCTCTTGTTGTGGATTCACTAGAATACAGTGTGGATTTTCGATATCAACTGAGTGATGATCGATAACCAGACAATCAATACCTTTATCAACCAGAAACTTAAGGGGTTCTATATCATTACTACTACTGTCTACTGCTATGTATAAATCTGTATCATCTTCAATCTGTTCAATGACGAACTTGGAACCGTGTCCTTGGCTGCGTTCAACATATTTGATCTGAACATTATCAGTGAACCTCAACAAAATTTTATATAGTATTACTGCTGAAGAAATCCCGTCAAAATCGACGTCAGCAAAAATTACAATCTTCTCACCGTTCTTAATCGCTCTCACAATCCGTTCAACCAATTTATCTATATTCTTTAGTAGATACGGACTGTGTACCACATTTGTGAGTGGGTTAAGGAACTCATCGATATTCTCAATTCCATTTATCTTCGCCAACTTCGAATATGTATTGTCGTATGGCTCAAATGGAATTTTAGGTTGCTTTTGTTTCCATGCTATGGCAAAATCACTCCTTTGTCCGAATTTATTGTATTACTATTTTGAATTTTTCAGGCAATGTAATATTGTCACTGTTGTTGATCCAGTTATTCGTTAACCACTTGTCTACCAATCCTGTTTGTTTGTTGATGATTTTGATATATACTCTTCTCAAATCAATCACTCCTCAGAAATTAGTTAAGCAGTAGTTCCTAAACCCTTGTGTTTACTGGCTTTTTTGAGCTGTAATTCTTGATGAAAGAGCAGTTTCATTCAGACTTCATCGTAATTTTAATTATCATTTGGTATAATTACACAGAAGGCTGAAGAGGGGTGTATCCATGTCAACAATCAATTTCGAAATAAGAAGTATTATGATTCAAGATAGAAATATTGTAGATGATAACATTAAAGTCTACGACTGTATCATTCATTTAAAAGATGGAACAAGAGCGAGAGCATTAATACAAGATGAGGATCATTCCGCATTTTTTAGAAAATTCGATATTATAACCGCACCTTGTCCTTATTGTGCCAAAAGACCTCTTTGTGATTGCAACTTTAAGTATTTTAAAAGTTTCGAGAAACAAGTCAATAGACAGTATGGATTGCTTCAGCTTGAAATTTTTGAGTTTGTTGGACATAACGATATAAGTGAGTATTGGACTGAATCAAGGGTGAGATTTCTCCCTCCTTCTCACTGAAAGTATATTTTCATTGATATTTGACTTCATTCAGATACGAGTTCGCTAGTAAAGCCATTTTACGAGCCGCTTGAATGTCTGTTCCTTCACCCTCATAAGCACTATTAATTGCTCTTATGGTGATATTGGCAATCTTTAAACTACTCAATAACTTTTGGCAGTAAGAAGCGATTTTATTAGCTTGGTCAACATCAATAAATTCTGCATCCCAATATTTATTTAATTCAGCTTCAACCTTTGAAAATTCTTTATCTTCAAATTTGCTCAAATGTCTCAACCCTTTCTCTAAGAAACTCTCTTTTATGAAAACACGCATTCAATATTTCCTGTTATCACAACAGCCCCACCTTCTACAAACCCAACCATTAGTGTCGCTGCCCCCTCTACCACTTTTCCATTTGCATCGAGCAGACTAAGATTGACTGGCTGTTCCATTAGACTGTCTAGCTCCCCTAGTTCCTTGTAAATGTTGATCTCTTTGATGATGTCCTCATAAAATTCTCTAAACTTCATTCCCTGCTGTTGATTCTCTGGTACAACAATATCGTGTGTTATTGTGTTTCCCATAAGATCGCCCCCTTCTTCTATTCCATTGAATCTACGATCACTTGAACAAATTCAGCCAATTCATGCTCAGTTTCAACATCATTTGTTTTCTCTGCAATGTCGTTCAACTTATTAATCAAAGCCGAAAGGAACTCGTTGTCAGCTCTCATGTGTATCTCCCCTATTTTGATATGTATTAATCTGTATAAATAACAACTGTAAACTTCCCATCACTTGATATTGAGCTCGACCCTCCAAAGTGACTAAATCCGCGATCTAGTAGCATTGACAATTCAAGTTCGGAAATCTCAACGCCTTGCTTAAGTTGTCCTCTGTATGTTTTTTGAGCATAGCCACTCTGTGGGACGTAGCTTTCAATAGTATTTGAGTGTGTGTAGCTGGCTTTTACTTTTTCATGTACTCTCTGATATTCCTCATAAAGCTCAGGGTCATTCTGTACCTTATAAATGTCTTTTAGGATCAATTAACTGCATCTCCTTTTCCTTATGAAATTCAAATTTTACTTAGATTTTTTAATCGAGTAAGACATAATTTCGAGCACCTTAGCCATGTTCTCTGCATCCTCCGCAGTCTTGAATGGCTTCAGGAAAGGTTTCATATTTCCGTTGTCATCACTAATATATAATTGCCACATGTTTTATCCTCCTTGTTATTTCGCTCTAAGTTTTATTCTTCTACTTCGTACCCATTGACTAGAATCTTTGCAAAGTCTAATGGTGGGATAAAATTAAGAATTGAAAGCTCATCATTAAATGTATTTCGGATTTTCTTACCATTACCAGAGAAACTTTGGCAGTGTCCAATAAGATTGAACTGTTTAGACCATTCATCCCACTGTAATTTATTGAGCGCTTCAGCTACCTCAGAACTAACTTTTACCTTCATATGCTCCCCTCTCTAAAACACAGGTTTTTACATAGCATTGATAATTTGCTCATTCTTCTTCTTTAAAAATTCAATATCTTTTTGCTGTTTCTTTAGCATTTTGAACATTCCCGTAATTACCGGATCATTCCTGTAATGTCTATCGTCAATGAGTTTTTCTAATTCTTTCACGTTCATGTCATCACTCCTTTTTTCATATTCATATAATATTATATTTGTATTATAGTTGTTTTTTACTTGATTTTGTAAAACTCTTTCTTGCAGCACATCCAGAATGAATGGTTCTCATTTCCGTTGTCGTCTTCTATGTATGTTTCCTCATCTATCGCAGCGCAATCGTCGTATCTTTTTAACCTTAGCTCGTAAATTCCCCCAACAGTGACTGGAACATTCCTTAGCTTGTCTACGATTTTAACATGGGTGGCTTCCTCCTCATTTGTTGTTGGCACTAAATCAGATTCGCTTATCTCAACATACATTCGACCATCCCTTTCGATCTGATATTCATATTATAACTCTCTCACTGAATAAGTCAAGTATTATCTTTGTGTTTAATATTTTGAATGAAAACTATATTTTATTGGCTTATACATCAGTCAAAATATCCATCATCGCTTCAATAGCTTCATCGTTCAATCCATTGACTTCTTTCCAATCACTCACTAAAAACTTTAGGGGTGGACACTCCAGATCCCACCAAGATAGAAAACTAAGTTCTTCAAGCTGCTTTACTGTAAACATTGAACATCTCCTAATTATACTCTTATTTTGTATTTGTCTTCTTGTGTCATTTTCATAAAAAATTCAATTCCATGATCTATAGGAGCATCTTTCTCCCCCATTACACCT
This sequence comes from Paenibacillus sp. USHLN196, assembly GCF_037144955.1. Classification (NCBI taxonomy): domain Bacteria; kingdom Bacillati; phylum Bacillota; class Bacilli; order Caryophanales; family Paenibacillaceae; genus Paenibacillus; species Paenibacillus sp. USHLN196. Next base: position 21,438 of record NZ_JBBCYH010000005.1, read on the forward strand.
GTATTTTTTATAGCAAATAGACAGTATATATTATCCCGCAATACAAACTTCCTAGCTTCAGCTTTTATCTCATCACTAGTTACATTGTTATCAAATGCTAGTACAATTTCTACGCCCAAACGCTCTAACTTAAGAACTTGAGTTTCACTAAGTTCGTGTCCACCTATACTGACACTGTTTTTAACTCCACAGCTCCACGCCTTCTGGACACTTTTCTCAGCCTCAAATACATAGACACGTCCTGTAGACTTAATGTGCTCATATGTCTTATCCAATCCATATAAGATTAGGCTTTTGGGAGTAGGTACAGGATACCAATACTTTGAGATTTTCAACTTCTCGTAATCAAGAGTAGTCCTTCCCTTTACTCCTACTAGAGAGCCAAGATCGTCCCTAACAGGTATGGTTATACAGTTGTCATTAAGAGAGTAACCTACTTCAAATAGTTTTTGTGCTTCGCATGATATCCCCTCCTCTAAGAACTTCCAATTTGGCATTGATATGTACATATTCAAGACTGATTCATCAATCTTTCGAAGAGGAACTTCATCTTTAATTTCCGTTTTAGGCTCAATTGAATCAAGAAAGGTGAGAATAGGATCTGTCTCTTCTTTCACATTCCTATAATCTGAGTAATAGCTGTATCCACATACATCACAGATATAATACATTGCTTTTGAAAATGAAATATCTTTATAGTGCTGCACAAGAGTTATTATATCTGCTGGCTTTGGTAGGGGGCTACTATAACAATTCACCAACAAATTGTCCCTAAACACTTGCAGACTTGTTGGATTATTTCCTCCCGGCCTTGTAGAGCGTATTTCATTATGATCTGACATTCTATCGTTGATATGACACCCAAGAGAGATTAAAATATCAGCAACTTTATTGTCTCGTATTATGTTTTCCTTTAAAGTTTGGGCATCAATTTTATATCACCTCTCGTATTACTCTTTGTTTAAAGCCTTACGCAAATTGGCAACTTCTTTTTCTGTCTTAAGCTTTTTATTCTCTTTCTTAAGTTGCTTAAGTTCTTTCTCTCCTTGTGATGGAACTAAGTATCCTTTTTCAACCCATAAATTCTTCCCCTTGTCTACCTCAAAACACAAGATATCCTTGTCTTTGCCGCCTCGGTTCTTATCAATTACTACCATGTAATAGTTGATATGCATTTCTAATTGCGTTGTAGACTCTCCAATAAACGGGTCATTTGGATTATAAATCACGAATTTATCATACTGATCTCGTGAAATTGGTTTTGCCATCATTAATGAGTCTGCAACGTGCTTGATGTGCTTGCCGTTTGCAATAGCTTGGCTAGTCAGCATATCGTTAAACAAACTATCGTCTGTCAATTGAAAGGTCGACCAAACAGGAATATCCTCAGTGCTTGCAACCTCTTTTAACATATCGGCAGTTCTCACGAAAGTCATCCAGTCGTGATCCGGTGCTTTCATCGTGTCATAAATAATCAACTGACAATTTCTCAGTTTATGGCGTTTGATCTGTCTTTTTAGTGTGTTCTCGTCATACTTGTTCAATTCCAAAAAGTATATTTTACTGTTTGCCTCTATGTATTGTGCTGCTTCTTTAACAATTGCCTCTTCGTCTGCATTTAAAGTACCTGTTACAATTTTTGTTTCATCGATACCGTCAATCCCTCTGCGTTTCATTTGGACATCAAATCCAAACTCAGGATTATTGAGCACACAACTAATTTGCATCCCCAACCATTCGGCCTCATCTTGTTCGTTAACAAGTACTAACACAGGAATCTGTAGTTTGATCCCTAAGTAACAAGCAATCTTGCTTGTAGTTCTACTCTTTCCACACCCACTATGCATTCCAAAAAGGTTGAATTTCTTACCTCTAAGACCCCTAATTAGCCCGTTAATAATCTCGAATGGAACTGGAACACCTACATCAGGAGTTAGTTTCCACTCTTCGATTTTATCGGTCATATTGTGTCCCAGTATAATGCTATCTTCAACTCCACCTATAATAGTGCCAATGGTGTTGATCTGGTATTCCATTCCCTTAATGATATCTTCAGTACCAATCTTATCAAAGTCTTTTCTTCCCATTAGCTTTTGCACAGGGAAACCTTTTCTTTCTAGTTCTCTCAAGAGAGAATACTTTTTAAGTTTTTCATAATAAACAGTGAAATCATCTAAATCTACAAGCTTCATAATTCTGTCAATGCATCTATATCCTTTTAGATAGTCATATTTGGCTTTGCGATCTGGATCTGAGTTCATGTAAATATTAATCTTCACTTCGTTTATTTCTGTCCCTGCATGTTGACTGTAAAGATCCATAAGTGAATCGTATAGAAACTTATTTGAAGGTTGATTGAAATCATAATTTGATTTTATCAATTCGCTGTAGTCTAAAAGTAAGTCTGGATTTAGATACATACTTCCTACTATTAACATCTCAGTTGCCAAATCCTCAATCTTTGAAACTTCCTCAGAAATATTATCACCGCCTTAATTAATCGAACAATGTGGTAATGTCTAATGTATCTTTACTTTCAATTACTTTTCTATTCTGAGCCCTGTTTATAGCTTTATTTACAACCCTCATGGAGTCTACATGATTCATTAAAATTTCTGTTTCTGCTTTTTGTTTCGATGATTTGCTTTCGTCTCTCAAACAGTTCTCAATGTTGTTCTTCACGATAGCAAAACAGTACTTGAGTTCACTCATTAAATTCTTAAATTCTTTGTTTCCCTTTGCCCACTCAATCTTATCTGAGCAATATGTATATGTATTCTCTATGGTCTGATAGGTTACACCTTGTTTGTAGCGCTTATTGACCCTACCAAACAACACAGAATCATTCCTTAGTTCTTGAATATATGGGTAGAAGGTATTCGGTATTGTGTTAACAGTCTTTAATTTATGGATTCTCGCTATTGTATTTGCTAATTGATCCATTTCAAGACGTTCCTTGGCTTTAAACTCTTTGTCTTTCAAATACTTACTATGACAATACTCTACATGATAGTATCTCTTATCTTCTCCATATTTCATATCTTCCTTCTGCCCGTATTGAGTACAGACAGGACACTTAACTGGTCTAGCCAGTTTAATCACCTCCTTAAAATACAAAACTCTCGAACTCAGGCAGTCTGAGTAAATTGTTTTTAGTGTATCCCCGGTGTTTAACTACACACTTGATCACAGGATCAATGTAAACCGTATCCTCAGTTTCGCTTTTCCTAAGTTGCTGGAATACTCTATATCCCGCTTTTCTCTCGTTTGTCCCGACAGCTAAGCTCATTACTCCTACTACTCGTTTACCATCAGACAAGAGCCACCCAAATTCATTTTTCTTGTATCCAGCAATGTAGTATTCGCCTACCTCATACGCAATTACCTTCAACCATTTATCAGAACGTTTATCGATTTCATACCTTGAATTAATATCCTTCAAAACTACCCCTTCAAGTTTTTGCTGTTTGGCGAGGTTGAAGTACTTAATTCCATTTCCTCTTATATAGATCGACTTCGCATAGTATTCATTGTCTATGAAGGCTTTGGACAGCATTTCTTTCCGCTCTATAAGAGGTTTGGAAGTCACACTTTTACCTTCAAAGTTAATGATATCAAACGCACAGAATGTAACTTTATGTTTACTCTTCTTTGACATGAATCGTTCCATGACAAATTCAAAGTTCGGCTTACCATCTGAGTCAGTTACAATCAATTCTCCATCAAGTGTAGTTCCTTTTTGTATAGGTATGTTTTCAACCAACTCAGGAAACTTGGCTGTGACATCGTTGTTGTGTCTTGTATAGATTTTCACCTTATCCCTATAATCGATGATAAGACGTATGCCATCGAGTTTAAGCTCTGTTAAGTGTAAAGGGCTATCGAATGGCAAGTTATTTGGTGCTTTGTATAGCAGCATTGGAGCAGTAAACATATTTATCACCCATTTAAGTATATCAAACGGGATTATACAGTTTCATCGGTAATATATGTATTGTTTTATATACTACACTTACTCACTTTTCTCCATAACTTCAGAATCCTTATTTTCTTTATCTTTATTATTATAGTGTTTTAATATATCGTCTACTGTTTTAAACTCTACTTCCACTTACAATCAATCCAATCTTTGTTTATTCATTTTCTTCCCATTCATTAATTTCAACAAATCGCTTTGTTCCATCATCTGTGTACCCAAAAAACATATCTACTGGTCTGGCCCATACTTGATTGTTATCATCCATGTAAACAGTCAAGCCTCCTTGCTGTTCAGTGTGTGTGGCAAAGCATACAAATTGATATGTACCACCTTTGTAATGTTTAAACTTCTGACCTTTAGCAACATCATAAATCACTCACAATCACCTCCCACATACTCACGTATTCTCTCGATATCTCCATTTTTCTAATTTCATATCTTGATGAAACTGTACTTTTACTTAGTCTTGTAAGTCAAATTGATTAATTAATCCATTCGTTATATTCCGCTTCTGAAACCTCGCGCACCACATAGCAGCCATTCGCCAATACCTTATCACTATCTTTCTCTGTAAAATTATCAAAAGGTATGACGACTTCGATCAAAACTCCTTGGTTAAAGTAATTGGATTTGTTAATTTCATACTTTTCACTAAAATACAAATGTTCATTTTTGGGCTTATTAATTGTTCCGAATTTATACTCATAGTTCTTATCCCAATGGCTGAAGTACTGTCCATCACGTTTATCAACAAACTTATAATACTTTTGTGAATCTATGTATTGTTTAGCATCAATCTCAATTTTATTTTTTGGAGTTTCATTAGTTTCTCTCAGAACATTTTTCTTAGTAATTCGATATGTATTATCTTTAATTTTTACAACTCTAGCTGGTTCTTTTACGATCACGTCTAAGATTTCTTCCACGTTGTCATATTTTATTTCTTTAGGCTTTTCAAAGTAATCCTCACTCAGAGCAATATTCGCAATCTTATCAATAATTTTACTTAAACTGAATGATTCTCCTTCCTCCAGTTCAATAAGCTTGTCGTAATTAATACCATACATTCCACCAAGATGCTGCTTTAATTCGTCTGCGTTCGTAATATTGAGTTCCATACAGCTAAGCGCAACCCGTAAAAATTCTGGTTTAGAAATGTTGTATCCCTTATCCTTATACTTTTGAACTCGCAACAACGAAACGATTGGGAAATCGGTACATTTGTTAAATTTTAAAATTCGTTGTGCATTATGTTTCAAAAAGTCTTCATGTAGCACAAACTGTTCTGACTCAAAGTCGAAAGCTCCCATACACACTGTGTAGTCGAATGTATCAAAAATGTCTTTTGCTTTCTCGAAATATTTGAAGTGAATCATTTGAATTTCCTTGTCATCAACTCTGACCAACAATGCTTTAGATGTAAGGGCATTTACCCAATCATCGCTATTGTCATAGATTTCTTCAATTAATTCAGATAGTGATTCTTCATCTCTAAAGTAAAGATCAATATCATTTACTGGATTGTTGCTAAACAGACTTGTGATTGTGCCTCCTGCTATGTATGCTTTGTGTTCTTTCAGGGTGTTCACCAAACTTGTTCCTAAGTAGTTGTACAATTTGTTCTTTTCAAAAATATATTCCATTTATTTAATTCCTCCTTTAAATTTATGTTACCATACATATATTTATTCTTCAAGTATTATTTTTGTGTAATTAATTTAAATCAAATCAACCTTTTACAAACACTTTAGGCGAGACGCTTGCTGAATCATAATAAGTCTTAACAATCTCAAAATCCAAAACTTCGAAATGACGACCAAATTGAATATCTGCCCACTTATAGAGCAATGTTGGTTCAGTAAACCGTTCTTCCCATTGTGAGCCATCAATAACACTTCTAAATACATGGTTGCCTTTCTTAGATTTTCTATGTAAAAAATACCTACCAGTTTCCTTCTCTATCACTAAGTTCACTCTTTGCAAATATTTTCACCTCCTTACTTGTGCTTACTTTTTGGATTGCAAATTATGTTCTTCTCATGGATTGTATTTGATGTTGAATTTTTAAAGCAATCTTTTCGATCTCTACTGCCTGTTCTTCCATGAGTTTCAGTCTATTTGATACACGATTACCAGATCGATTTCTATGTATGGCATAATGATCCAATTTCTCTTTGTGATCGTGTAAATCATCCATTAGCGCATAAAGTTCTTTGGTTTTTTGATTAACCATCTAGATTCACTCCGTTCCTGTAAAAGTAAACTTTCATTTAAACTGTTCTCAAATGGTTTTTAATCAACGTACGCAATAACTCTTTTAACTGGTGATCTGTTTCTTTATCAAAAGGAACATCATAGTATTTCTGTTCTAGATCTAGAGCAATTTCTTCATTTGATTTAGCCATCTCTCTAAATTCATCAAGAGAATATTTACCATGTTTAATATCCATCATACTTTCTCTACCTACACCATAATATGTGATTGCACCCTTGAAATCTTTAAAACCTGAGACATAAAATTTAGTCAGGAATGATAAAAAGTGTAGTGACATCATGGCTTTCTTTGTATTATATCCGTACTTATCAATCAAAACTTTCTGTGGCTCAGAGTTAGGAGTAGTAAGATCTTTCATTTGCCCTCTGTACATACCGAAGCAGCTATTGAATAGACTTCTTAAATTGATCGTACTTATTCTATCTCTCATTGCAAGAATTTGTTCAATCTCAGGATATTCAAACGTATCAACTTCAACTGAATAAAGCAATTCGAGGAAAGTTAAGTTTGAATTGGTCAGTAGCTTTTCTAATTTTCTCACATCATGAATTTCAATGTCTTCTGCTTCAGAGGTTTGAAAATTCTTATAAAGCGATCCAGTATACAAATCGTCAAAGTTTGGCAGTACAAAGAATTTAACATCTCTATCAGAAGTGTCATCATTCAAGTTTCTATTGATGCTTCCTGATACGGCCTTAAACGCTGCCTCTCTATTATGAATCTTCATCTAATTATTCCCTCATTTCTATGTAAAAGAAAGATTTGATTTGGAATCAGTCAAATGTGTTCTCTTCATCTTTAAAGTATTTACGATTCTTACCTGTTGCCTTCTCAAGATCACGAATACAAACTAAGATACGATTAGAGTAATGAGGCGTTTCGTTCATTTGGTCTAAGATAGTATATAGATTTCGTAATGCTTCTTCGGCCTCGTCCATTCTTCCTTTTTTGTATCCCGAGTTGTAATCTTTGCCTTTATTCACCCTGTAACCCCACTTCTCTATCAAAGGAAAATTTGATTAAGATTAATTATTTTTCAGCCTGATATTTGCAAGGTAAATGATCATTATTAGATAAAACAAAGAATATATCCATAACAATGCTGGCCCATCTTTCCATGGAGAGATATTGTAAATGAAATTAAAAGATAGTGCGAAAGCGACTATTAGTAGAACAACAAATACAATCTTTATAAACATTGTTTCTCTTCCTAATCTAAGGATACCGCGTATATAAAATAGGACAACTAGAAATATAAGAACCTGAATCCAAATCATTTTTTGTATCACTCTTTTCGTGAAGTGTACGTTTTATCAAAACCTACTCGCTTTTCTTTCTTTGACAATTTCATCAGCCAATGAAATCCCGGTATTGTCAAACATAGCTCTCAACTCTTCTAGGGTGCAAACTGTTTTGTCTGTGGCTAGGCGACTATACCTTTCAACGACATCAATTTGCATTTCACGAAGATATTCTCTTAACTCATCATTAGTTTGTTTGCTCATACTAAGCCCCCTCTTATGTTTGTAAAATATTTGTTTCACTCTATTTTTTATCTTTCACAAGCAATCCCATCATTATCTCGATCTAATGGGCTGCGATAACCTTCGTGGCTCATGTCCATATTATAATAGCCAGAAGAAATAGCTTCTGAACAATTTTCAAAATATATGTCTTGTTTTTGAGTACCTGTATTGGGATTGATTAAATGTAATATAAACCATATTAAAAGGATACCTCCAATAAAAATAAACCATCCGAGAAGTCCCATAGAAACATCAGTTACAATTTCAACAGTATTATGCAATATTTCTTTGAGCTTAAATTTCTTTAGCAAAAGAGCCAGAAAAAATATTAAGAATATTGAAATACTCACTGTGACCTTAGCCCAATCACGTATTTCATGATTTAAATAATGAAGTGCTGGAAAAATCGTTAAATAAAATGAAAGCACTCTAAGAGATATAATTAACATCTTGGATCTGATGTTCAATAAACTTAAAGCAAACGTTAGTAAAGCAGATATTGTGAACGGCCAATATAACTCATCCACTATTTTTCATTCCCATCTATCGAGATTAATCTTACTCACAAAGAATAATATCCGTGTACAGCAGTCTTTGATTATTGGGTAATTCAAAGTCATGATGAAAATGTCCGAAGTACCACTGCTTGTATTCTGCTTTCTGCTCAATGCCATAAAAGTAAGGATGCATTTCATCTCGATCCATTCGTATATTGCAACGCTGCTCAATATATTCTAGTGATGTAGTGGAACAGGTATGTGTCAGTATGTAATCGACTTTCCAATCATGTTTCTCTAGGTTCTTTAATCCCTCTTCATATTCCTCTTGAGATGGCATTTCACGACTCCACCATGACTTTCCTTCCTTACGATACTCTTTGTCGTGTGAAGCAGCTCCACCAAACGTGAAGAACTTCTTGCTCTCAATCTCAAAAACCTGCCCTCGCATCAGATGAATAACGCTATCATTAATTCTATGCACCTTACCACCATTCCAAATCTCCACTGGATACTCTTCAAGCAAATCAAAGTTCTCATGGTTGCCATCAATAAACAGCGTCGTGAATGACTTAGTTTTATCCAGCCACTTGAGCCAGTACTGATCCTCTTTGCTTCCATCCCATATTAATCCGAAGTCTCCAGCTATGATGACATAATCATCCTTAGTCAGTTGTCTTTGCTGTGGGAAACTTTTAGTATTGAGTCGTTTATTTGCGCTGATGGTTCCATGTATATCTCCAGTAATATAGATCATCTACTCACTCCATTACTTCAAAATTAATTAGATCTCTTGGAATCAAATAGATGTCACCATTCGTGTTTTCACATAGAGAATAGCCATTATCATAATCATAAATAACTGTGAGTTTAAGATAGCTTGGAAGTGTCTCATACTTACTTTTCAAAAATCCATTCTTATTCACGTACTTATCTAGTTCTAAATACTTTCCAATCTTCAGAAGACTCTCACGATAGTCCAAGAAGGGATCGAACAAGTCGGTTGCTTCATCTACTCCTAGTTTAGCCTCCAATTTAAAATAGAGGGTGTTCTCCAAATCATAATGCTTCATAATCATGTCGAATGTCTCTTTATTCATATCCTTCAAACCCCTTCTCTAAGAAAGTCATATTTCATTCAATATTACAAAATGTTCATTAAACCAATCATCCCATTGGTTTGATCCAGTACTAATATTGAAGACGAGTGCAGCCTCCTTACGAACACCAATTAAAGAGCTTGATCCATCTTTCTCATTAATCAGTAGATCATCATCCACAATATATGCATCAAACACTTCACCATTACGATACAGTATTTCCGATCCAGCACCATTAGTACTAATTACATCTTTTATGCACTGTACTTTTATAGCTAGGCCGCCTTTCTTTATCAAACTCACATTTCATTCAACAAGTTCCCATCGTTCATTTGAGGAGTTAAAAATTAATTCCTCTGTTGTGTACCATGTTTTCCCTTCGTTTTCTGAATCAACTAGAACATTACCTTCTTTTTTAAACCAAGTGCCATCTTTGTCTTTTACTGTGTGTCCCAAACTCATCATACTGAAGGCTTCAAAAATATTCATATGACTCTCCTTATAAAAGATTCGTTTCATGTGCTCTTACTTGCTTCAACCATCTCAACCAATTCGCTAAAATGTATCATTTCTCCGTTCTCAAGTAGCAAGTTCTTGCCTACCACATCTTCGATAGTTCCATTTCTCGGAAAAAAGTAACCCCGTCCAGATTTATCGATGTCTTGGTTTCTTAAAAATTGAACGTTCTTTCCTATTAGTTGCTTTGCGTCCTTAGAAGTCTTGGGTGCTATGTTCGCGCCCTGAAGTAAGCCCATACACATTCCTCCTTATGTATTCACAATTTCCGTCTGGGTTGATATCCATCGATTCTATATAAAATTACTCTTTCACTTCATGTGTTAATTTTAAAAAAATATTGCTTTTAAAATCATAACAATCACAGCTATAACACAAAATGCAACAAACAAACCTTGAAAATAAATTATAGCTCCAAGAACAACTATAAAAATCCTAACAACTATCCCATCTTCATCTTTTTTATCATTTCTGTATCGTACGTAATCGGCGTAATTTTTAAACATGAAATCTGGTTTCTTGCACTTACAAACGTAGTCATTCAGCGCATGCCTATTAAACTTTCCACATTTAGAACATACACATTGGTCATTCAATATACTTCCCCCAATTTAAGAGAAATCTTTTATCTGTGAAAGACTACTTTTATCTGAATCCATTAACATAGTCATAATGCTTCTTTCCAGCCTCTGTTACTTTAACTTTTTCCCAGTTGGCGCTTATCGGAGTTCCACTATGATTGTGCTGAATCTCAATATTTCTTATGTATCCTCTTGATTTCAAAGAGTCGAGATTTTCTAAAAAGCGTTTTGTTGCTGTATCATCACTTGGAAAATAATCGCGAAGAGTGTAAAGTCCCCCCTCTTCAGATAACTTAGTTATAAAAGCCAAAATGTTTTTATCATTAATTTCAAACATTAGTTAACCTCCTAATTTATTTGCCTTTCATATTGCGACATCCCTCTGAAAATAGTTCTACCGCATCTAACATCACAAGTTTATGCCATCCAATTCTTCTATAAGAAAAAATATCGATAATACTTGTTAAATCTTCTTTCTCTAATACATAGTGATTCAGATCAAACTTTAAATAAAGTTGATGCCTCAAATCTTCCTTATCTTTATCATACCTTTCAATACTTATTAAACCTGATTGAATGTTTTGACATAATATACACATCAAATCAACTCCTCTATCCATTCTATTTCGTCAAATTATATGTATTTACCTGCTTTATCATCCATTAATAATATATTTATATTATATTATCTTTGTGTTTTAATGTCAACACTCCTCCTACTTTAATTGTGTTATATCAACTCTTAAATATTCTGTCAGAATCAGAGTTACATCTACCTTCACTTTACTCCACAACAATACCATCTTATGAATGTAGCCTTTAATCGAATATTCCACATTTAGACTGTCGCTTGTCTTGGCTGCTTCGATGATTTTAATATCATTGCTTTTAAAGTAGTTTTTCAACTTATATATCTCGGTAGTCACTTTTCCTTGTATCTCATCGAGGTGATTAATGTACACAGATTTCATTCTCATATCCGAATCGGCTATTTTCTTCTTATCGTTTTCAATTATGGTCATTAGATATGGAAGTTCAACATATCTTTTCACAGCCTCTAGCTCCTCATGCGTCTGTTTCAAACGGATCTCCACCTTCAATGATTTTTACAGAAACCAAGTCATCAAAATTGAGAAGTTCATAACCTGTTTCTGTTTCCAATTTTATACTCTTTCCCGATGCACTAACTGAGGCAACTATCCCTTTAATTATCCTATTCCCATACTCATTAAAAATTTCAATGTCTGTCTCCAAAGTATACCTTAATGACATACCCAAGTTAAGGGAAATAATCTCTACTTCGTCTTCGTGTAAGATTGGTTTTGTTGTAACATTATCTTTGGAGCGATGTTCAATGATCCTTTCCTTATGTTGTGGAAGCATCATGCGGCTCGATTCCCATAATCCATTTGCTTGCAATTTTTTACTCATCTGTAGTGTCCTCCAATTTTATTTGATCTGTCTATGGCTTGACCAGCAGATGTGATTGAGCTTGCTCTGAGTATAGCTATATCTCCAAAGCGATCCTTGATATCATCCATTACTTTGTCTATGGCCCTCTTCTGTTCTTGGTCATCGAACAATGATAATTGATACGTCTCAGCGTTTGAAAGATTGGATAACGATATTCCGACTCGTCGCACAGGTTGACCATCCCAATGTTGTCTAAAAATTTGTTTAGCTATCTTACACACATCTACAGTTATATTAGTGGGATCTTGAAGTTTAACCTGTCTACTGAAGCCAGTCGGTCGATCAAAGTCTACACCCGATAAGCTCATAGTAACTACGCTACCCATCAATCCCTTTTTCCGGGCACGTCTGCAAACCTCTGTACAAATATCTTGGATTACAACATCGATCTCCCACTGTTCTGTATAGTCCCTAGGGAGTGTCATGCCATTACCAATATCCTTTTGCACACTATGAGTATTTATGGTTACTGGACTATCATCCAATCCATTCGCTACTCTCCATATAACTTCACCGTTTACGCCCCACTTGCTTCTCAGTTTTGACAGTGGAGTATTCGCAAGCTGTCTTATTGTTCGAATACCCATTTTCCACAAATGCTTTTCCATCCTAGATCCAATACCCCACATATCACGGATGGGCTTATCGCCTATGTGCTCATGTAATTCTTCTTTTCTAAGAAAGAATACTCCACCCTCAATTTTCTTCGCGATCATGTCACAGCAAAGCTTACTCATTACTTTGTTGGTCGAAATACCCGCTCTTGCATAGACTCCCGTTTCATTGTAAATCTTGTCTTGGATTTGTCTTGCCAAGTCAATCGGGTCATTACCAAATAGGTGCAGAGATCCTGTCACGTCACAAAATAGCTCATCTATGCTATAGGGTTCAACTAAGTCAGTAAACTCCTCAATAATGGACATAATTTGAGTAGAAACCTCGATATATTCTTGCATATGTGGTCTCACAATTATCAGTTCAGGACACTTTTGTAGTGACTGCCATAATGGTTCAGCGGTTGACACACCTTTTGCTTTAGCTAGAGGACATGCAGCAAGTATGATTCCTGAACGTCTTGCTGGATCTCCTGCAACTGCCAATGGTTTGTTTTTGTATTGTGGCATTTTAGCCTTTTCAACACTGGCGTAAAACGACTGCATGTCAATTAACATAATTGTCCGCTCTTTCTTCGCCATTATTATCACTCCCATAATCAAATAAGAACGTTTGTTTGTATATGTATTATACACCGAACAGACGTTCTTTATGCAACAGGAAATTTTTGTAGTTCATATAGATATTTAAGTTATATAATACAATAAGCAATCTATTTCACATAACAGAGGAGAATTACAATGAAGGACAAGTTAAAAGGTTTAGTGATCGGTATTCTGATCGGATCAGCAATTACAGGGACAACAGCATTTGCAGCTACTACCACACCAATTAAAGCAGTTATCCAGAAAGTCAGTCTTTATGTAGATGGAACTAAGAAATCCACAACGGATGCAATAACGTACAAAAACACTACATATGTACCAGTTAGAGCTATGAGTAATGCGATTGGAGAGAAGGTTTCGTTAAAAGGAGATAGCCTCTATATTGGGAAGCAGCCGAAGTTTATTGTAAATGAGGATAATGCCTACAAGTATGTGTATTCGAAAATTAAGAAAGACGTTGATAAATACAAACTTGGAATGATGGATGAGGGCTATAGTGAGGATGGGAAGTATTTTGTAGTCAGAGTATATGAAAATCATCCTGAGTACATTGTCACTTGGGGATATTACTATGTAGAACTCACCAGTGGAACAGTCTACAAGTATGACATACCTGAGAATAAGTTGATAAAACTATAGGGTGGATTTCTCCACCCCTTTTCTATTTAAAACTTGTCTTTCATCAAGACTTGTCGTCAAAGTGAATTTCGTAATAATCAGAGCATATGTCTCTTTCTAACCATGCAGATCCGTCTGCCGCACCACAATCAAACTCATACAGTTTGCCGTCTATGCCAATTCCAAATCTATAGCTCTCATCTTCCGTTAAGAATCGATCTTCAGAGCAATTCCATATTTTATACTTAAGCATTTTCACACTCTCCTTTACCCGTTGAAGCCGTACGTTACATCTAGATCAAAATCATACTGTGGCTTTAAATTATAAAGCGTCTTGCCTACTTTTCTTACATACCTACAGCAATTACCCGTACCACCCTTTGTGCCATCCCATGTTGAAATAATGATTCTACTTTTATCTACCATGTATTCATTGCGTTTCTGCATCTTTGCAACATGATAGTCACCAATAGGCACACCTTCAACTTTATACTCTGGCAGCTCATCCACATAGACAATTCCGTCAGCTACCTCAATCATCTTTTTGTACCAGTGTTGAGTTTCACGATCAGTCCATTTAATTGCTTGATTTTTGAATGGGACAGCTACTATGTTGCAGATATTTGGATAATCTGTTTTCTTCAATCCCTGAACAGTCCAGAATGCTATTTGGTCAAATCCAATTGCACCACCAGAGACAAAATTTTCAATTCCTTCGTTCTCAATCAGTTGGATTAGCACTGGTTCAAGCTTACTCTTTATGTATTTGGATTGGCTATCTGTGAGGCTGTAGCAATTTCCCAGCTTATTGGGACGATGCCCTGTAAATGAAACTGTCTTAAACTCAATCTCTTCCTGTTCTCTTCGCTCTTCACGTCTTCTGTTCATCTCTTCTTTTCCTTCAGGAGAGTTGAGATATGCGAAGTCGACCATATTTACTTAACCTCCTTCCTATATAATATCGAAGCGTTGCAGTACCGAAACCAAAATAAATGTGCTCAATACAACATAATAGTATGCTTTATGTGAGAATCTTACTTTATTCATGAAACTAATTAGACGAATCGGGAGGTACAGCAGAGCCATTGATCCCGCCATACCACCCGCAATGTTCAAATAGTTATGTACAATTTCTATAATATTCATTCAATCCTTTTTTGTTTTATTTCGTCTCTTTAATGTCTCGTCTAGTCATATAAAACAATATTGCATTAATAAGTGTGAAAATTGATGTTCGGACAATCATTTCTTGATCTGACGCAAACACATATCCAATGATAAGAGCAATTCCCCAAAGTGCTGTTGCTCCTGTTCCTAAATTAATAAATCTAAGCATAAGATTTCTATCCATATCCTCACCTCCTTTCCCTTCGAAATGTTCATTTTATCAATTTAATCGAGATACTTATAATGCATGATCACTTCGCGATAGATAGGTATTCCAAGTAAACGTCTTACAATCACATCTTCCCCTGTATAAACTTTCTTTCTAGTTATTTTACTAATCACATAGTATTCTCCATGATCCAAGTGTAAGTAATCAGTCATTACAAAGTTTCTAAGTGACTGCTTAACATAAACGGGTTCGTGATAAGGGAATTTATTACGCTCCCTAGTAGTTGACCTTAAATTGATTATCTTTGGAGTCGTGATAATGTATTCACCTTCAACGGCTGTTCTATATTCAAGCTTATATTTTTTCTGTCCAAGTATGAACTGTCCTTGTTCATTAATGTAACCTGCTCCCACAGCACATCTCCTTAAAATATGTATTTTAAATACTCTTGACTTCACTCAACGAGAAATTATAAACACTGAATCCACTTAAGTATGCATCCTGTTCGACTTTATACATAACACTTCGATTAGTAATATATCTGATGATATCATCCTTTTTGACATCTCTATCTTCAATGTAAATCCAATTACCATTAGTCAATTTTTCAATCATCGATCTTCCTCCTCTACATCATCTAGTTCGCAGCTTGAGTCAATATATAAATCAAAGCTTCGCAAGAACGTTGCCTCTGCATGGGTCAATTCTTCGTCCTCTTCTAATCTATCGTGTAACTCATTGGCTAGATCAAATAGGGAGTTCATCATTCCATCAAAACATTGATAGTTGTAATCTTCTTTCTCTTTCATTAGCAGCTCTTCCTGTTCTTTGTTCATAGTTTCATTCTCCTAATTATATGTATTTATTTATTGTGAATCCTTTGCACTCATTAATCTCATAGTTATCTTCGAAAGTATACTGAATGTTATTGTCTGGATTGCTACATGTCTCAAAACAGCCATATTCTTCTTGTTGAGATGAGTCTCCGCATTCATGCCAAAAATATTTACACTTTAGACAGATGCTGTCAGTATTTACTTTCATTAAGTTTCTCCTTATAAAAATAGTGTTCTTCTCCATTTGCATGAGTCCATCGATATATCCATCCGTCTTTTTCTAGCAAACCGATAACTTTATTAAATGACGTATACTCACTGAAACGGCAAAGTATTTGCTCCCTATTCTCAGTTGAAAATCTCCAAACTTCATCATCTAAGAAAACCGTGGCTGAAGTCTGTTTTGGTTTATTTTGTATGTCTAACTCATTGGCTACTAACAACAATTCCTTGGAGAGACTTCTCAAAGTTTCTGATGACCAATGACTTTGGCTAAACCGCAATTCATTAAATAGGTAGGGTAGATTATATAAGCTTTCGTCAGCGCGCTGTTTACTTATTTTCCCTCGTACGAAATCACCATTAAAATCAGTAATACTGTTATTTGTAAACATAATATCTCCTTCCTATTGTTAGTGAAACACGCATTTTACTGACACTTATTCCTCGTCTTTTAGTTCAATATTAACAATTGCATACTTCCCAAGATATGAAGACAAAATCTCCTCTATATTATGTCCCCCAACTGTCAAGTGTTCTGTGCTGAAATAAGAAATAGTTAGCTCTGAATAGCCCACCCAATCCACTTGAATATCCAACTCACCAATAGAACTCAAGATTTGATAATCAATTGCTTCATTATAGGAAATTTCATTATTACTTAAGTGAATTTGAACGAAAGCTGAAGGATGAGTGTAAAACTTCCATATTCCATCGTTCCCTTCGCCACAAATGCGATTATCAGACTTCTCAGGAAATTCATCTAGAGCAAATTCGCTGGCTATATACTGTCCGAGAACATCATGATTTAGCAAAATTCCTTCTACATCTTTCGATATGTACCCGCTAGCTCTAATTGTTTTATTCACACTATATCCTCCATAATCAGTTCTTCAATCCAATCCATAAATCTTTGCTTTTCTTCTTCTTTCCATTGCTCATACCGCTTTATAGATCCTAACCAAGTCGTCTTCAGTTCTACGGATTCCATATCTTCAAGGAATACTAATTGATAAACATCGAAATCAGGAGCTTCATACCACTCTTTCACTTCATATTTACTGTTGAACTTCAATTGTAAGTCATTCATTCCTCCGCACTCACTCTCACCAGAATATGCAAACAAAGCATATTTGTATTTCATTTTTTAACCCCTTTTCATCTTATTTGTTTAGAGCTACAAAAGTTCTCCATATTGACTCTTTCACATTCGATTGAGTTTGGCTGCCAGCTGCTTTAGGATGCCCTCCTCCTCCAAAATTCTTCGCAATCAATCCCAAATCAATTGAATCATGAATACCTCTGTAACTTATAGTTTCATTACCTACATCAATCATGATAATATAATCCAAATCTTTGTTGTTTAGGGCTAAATAATTCCCCATTTGACTCTGATATTGCTCTGCGAAAATAACACCAACTAAATGATCGCCAAAGTACTGCTTAAACATCTGTTTTGATTTGTTTTCCAAATATTTATTAATTTTAGTCTGTTCAATTTCCAACAACATCTTTTCGCCTTCTGTAAAATGTATAGACATGTCTTGCGTAAATCTCTGAACAAATCTATCTCTTCCAATTAAATAGAACAAATCGTTTAGCCTCTTAGCTTCATTGTCGTTATGTATTGTATGCCAATCCCATGTATCATATCGTCTAACTTTTTCAATAAAATTAAGAGCAAATGGTAGATTTATATTCTCATTCTCCCACAGGTAATTATAAAATAGACTTGTTCCAGAAGACTTCATTTCTTTTTCGCCGGGAGTAATACTCAATTCAATGTCATCAACATAAGCCCATTTGTATTCATTCAGCCATTTTGCTGTAGCGTGATGATCAATAAGTTGATAACGATTCAAATATTCTTTCTTTTCAGTGACTGAATACTCTATCAAGTCAGCCACTTCCTTAGAAACCGAAATATCTGTAATGAATACCTTGTCGTATTGCTTAAATTTCATTAGCTCTGTGAACTCTTTGACTTTTTGATCGATTTCGTTGTAGTTGCAATATTCTACATCTACCTCATCAAATGCTAAATTTGCAAGAATGGCACAACCCACTCCGTCAAGGTCTGTGTGTGTAAACAATTTAACTTTCACATTAACTCCCCCAATTTATTCATATAAGTGATATTACTTAATCAGATCACCAAGACGGATTAAAAAATGCTCGTATTCTTTCTTATCATCAGCTCTCCGGTCAACCTCTTCTGTCCATTGACTTAACAGGCTTCCGATAGGCTCTCTGTATAGGTCTTTGATATAAACATCTTGTCCCTCAATCACAAAGACAAGAGAATAATATTCACCATAAAAATACTCTAGTATTTCTTTAATTTCATCGTTGTAAACAAGAATTTCAACAACATCCAAAGTGTCAATAGATCTCATTCCTACATAGTACAAATTAATTCCTCACTTTCTAATTGAAATAGACCTTTTACTTGCTTTCTACGTCTATTTCTACAACAGTCCAACTGCGTACTGTAGCACACTTTACGAGTAATTTATCAGCCATTTTTTCAGCCCTAATTTTACTTTTGTATCTTTTTGTATTTTCGGAAATATCTCTGTCACATAAAGGATAGTAATTGAATTGAACAACATAACACTTTCCTGACCAGTAGCCATATTCGTTGCTGTAATCAACATAAGCCGATGATGATAGATGTATTACGTATTCCTTCATTTCAACCCTCCTTTCTGTAACTTTTTTTGAATGGCTCAATGAACAACCAGTGAAATCCTACATATAAAATTTTCAATAGATTCCAAAGAGCGTAAGCTGCTAATCCAATAAGGGCTAATAGAAGAATCCACATAATAACCATTCTTAATCGATCTGGCATAGTCCAGTTATCTTGTAGCCACCATATCCCATTCATCAATAACAAACCTAATCCCCATAATGCTAATATGAGTCCCAAAAATAATAGTGTCTTTTTCATTCTTTCAAGAAATTCTTTCAACTTGTACAAATCCTCCTCGAATTCATGATCTCTGTGTATCTTATTAAGAGTAGGTAAGATACCTAGATGCCTAAAATGTCCTCTAAACTAATTTCTCGCTTTCCATTTCCAATAACTATGTAAAATCCGGGCTTGTCTGATTTCTCTTCTACGGTAGCTCCATGTGACTTTGCCAGTTGAATAATCTCCTCATTAGATAACTCAATCTCATCTTTCACCTTGTGTCCTCCCATTCTAATTTTGATGAAACAGATCTTTTATGTAATTCCTTAACGCTTATCTCTTAACTCAGGAAATAGAACTATAATAACGTCTATAACTTCAACTTTCTTTCTTGTGGCATCAATAATTGAATGCAACTTAGGCGATCTATTTCTTGCTGCCACACTAATGCTCAGTTCCTCTGCTAATTCCAACATTCTCTCTATTCTGTTCCCTTGTTGCACTCTATGTATCACATCCTCTCATAAGAAAAACGGTGATGTAACAACTCGTTAAAGTTATTATATCACCGTTTTATTGATATGTATAGTATTATCTTTGTGTTTTAACTGATTCTAATGTGTTTTTTATCTGTTACAAGAACTGCACCTTCAACTTCTAAACCATTCTTAACATCCTTGAGTAAAGCTTTACTGTCGATTTTGGGATCTTGAGCTGTCTTGTATTTATCAGGAACCTTCTTGGGATCAATAATATTGATTGAAGGCGGGTTAGTCTGTAGTTTAACCTTAAAAGTACCAGCGTTGACCTTATCGATATTGCTAACCTCAAGTGTGGTCTGCATGTAATTCTTCAGCCCATCAAATTTGTTCTGTAGATATTTGCGTTTCTTCTCAAGTCGTTTTTCTTCATTCTTGAAAGCCTCAATATCGCCCTCAATATTCTTCATAAACTTAACAATGTTCTCAACCTTTACGCTAACTTCATCCTCAATTGCTTCAAGTGTTTCAATATACATTTGCAAATCATCCTCAGTCAGATCTTCATCGTCCCAAGCTATGTCTACAAAATCATTGAAGCGTCTGTACTTTTCACCAAGTTCATAAAGTTTACTCATATATAATTCTCCTCTATATGTATTATTCTTTATCAAATCTATGTTTCATGGTCTTTTCTTAAATACCTAGATCAACTTGCTAGTCAACTCAACTACTAGCTTCATCTTATCTTCTTTGTTAATGTTTAGTTTATTGATCATTTCTATTTTTGAATCGGTTCTAAAGTTGCTTTTCAGGATGAATTCTTTTTGATACTCAAAAGGAAAATTCAGGTAATAGAAATCCCCATACTGATTGTCGGTCATCTGATCTTTAAATTCTTCCGCTAAATCAGAATTCGTACTGATAAGTGAAGCATTATTTTTAACAAATGCCCTATGCACCTCAAATAACTTCTTCTTTGGTAGATAATTGAATAGTTCTTTTGCTTGCTTGTCACTGATCTGTTGGTAATCTTGAATTTTAAAGAAGTATTCTGAATGACTCTCTTTTTTAGCTATAGACTCAACGATCAGTTTGAAATATTCGTCTTGAATTAAAAGTGGGTTTAGCAAAAGCAGATTCCATGGTATTTCAACACACGACTCCTCTTCAAATAACCTTTGTAAGTTTCCTTTGTAACGACTAATGTAAGTATAGTGAAAACCCATATTATGATCATAGATGCAACCATTACACACATACATCTTATAAAGTTTACTGAAAATCATATTTAACTCATCTTCACTGTAGTCAAAAGGGAGCTTGTAGCTTTTTGCCCATTGTGGATATTCAATATCAAAAAGGTCAAACAATGTAAAAATTTTATCTTTATCGGGATAGTACTTCACAATTAGCTTAAACCACTGTGGAATTTCATTTTCGTGCATTCCATCAAAACTAATCGAGATGGATTCAAGGTTTAAATGTTTTATCAATTCAGAGATATTTTCTTTATTGATTTTAGACTGAAGAGTCTCAAACATTTCAATCTGTTCAAGCTTCTTATTTGATTGTCTCAATTCAATGATTTTTTGCTGGTATAGTTTGTTCATTTCTCTTAGTGAAGCCAATTCGTCAAAATTTTCTTTCACTCTCTTTTCAACCTCTAAGTTGACTAATGCCATGAATCTACTCTCAAAGCTCTGTTCGTTTTCATCATCATAATCTAGGTACAATTTACATCTCTCCTTACTGAGTGAGTTTCCCATCAAATCTCGCCTTCTAATTTATCCAATTCTGAGGTTGCTGCTTTAATCTGGTTATTTAAACTCTCAATACGTGCATTTAATTCTGATTTCTCTTCTTCTATAATTTTTTCGAATGCTTCGGTGCGATAAAGTAAATCTTTATACATAACCCAATCATTACCCAACTCCCACCCATACATAGCACAACTGCTCTCTTCGAAATATTGCTTATAGAATTGGAGTTGCTCTTCAATTGGCTTATTGTTCATTTCTTTAGCTTTAATTATGTTCAATCTTTATAACCTCCTCTCTAAAATCCTGATGAAGTTTACATTTCATCATCATTTCTTTTTAAATCTGCCCCGAGCCCAATAGACTGTTCTGGATGTGTACATGCTTACTATTAGACATGCTACAACTAAAGCAATGACTGGATACAAAACAATTCCTAATGGAGTGATACCACTTTTCATTTTCATGTAATCTTCCAACCAGTTTTGTCCCATACTTACTTCCTCTGATCTTTCACAAACTTATGTATCTCAATCAATTCTTTAAAATTGCGTCCCAGCATCATCTCGTCAACTTCATCAACAATCTGATACATTGCAAGTTGATGATCGATCCGCATAGCTGATGGACAATCTAAAGTATTTGGAATAGCTGCCACATACAATTCTTCACTTTCTGCACAACACTGGTCAAAGGCATTCCATAAACAATGCTTATTGTTACAATTCATATATTTATTTCTCCCATTCTAAGGTAATACAACCAAACTGATTGCTTTCTTTAAGATTGTGTCCATCTGGAACACTTAGCTTGAGTTTCTCCAGTTGATCCTGTTTATCAAACAGTTTGATAGAATTATCTTCAATGCTAAAGCATACCGACTTCTTTCTTGGTTTACTATTTATACTGCTCAAGAAGCCAACTCTTTTACATCGAAGAGAGTAGTAGCATTGACTTCCATGCAGTTTAATTCCATCATATAAATTCCCCTCGTACCTTCCCAAATGCCTTGATCTGCGGCCTTCACAATCTAATTCGGTCGTAAACTCCCATATCCCATTTACATCAAAGTTTTCTTGTTCCATTTCTTGAAGTTTACGAGTCTTTGCCTCAATTTCTTTTCTCAATGTCTCCATTTCGGTAAATTTGCTCATTTATTTGTGTCCTCCTTTTTCTGTGAAAGTCCTCTTTTAGATAGAATTAATTATTATTCTGTAATTTCAAAAGTATCCCATCCATCCAAACGAGCACTTTCAAGATAAAAGTGGATTCCATAATTATTGTTGTAATTCAATATGTCTGTGACATAATGATCATCAACATATGCCAGTAAAACAGGCCGACCATAGCAATCTTCCACGGAAGAATACATTCTGAATTTATCGCCCATCTCCAACAACTTCCCATTGACATCTCTTAGTTTTGGGATATTCTTATCATCTTCAGTAACTGAATAAATCATAAACAAATTCCTTTCTTAATGAATTTTCTATTTCATTTCGTTTTGATTTGTCTTACTGAAAACCCGTAATCATTTAATTTAGTCCATATATCCACAAACATTGATTTATAAAAGCCTCTTGCATATCTTGTGGTGCCATCCCCATAATCTGAAAATTTTTCAGGATACTCTATATCCAATGGTTCTCCCTTAGACAGTGCAAGCCTTATACAGTGGACAAACGTTCTCCCATTTCCCCTTCCCCCAATCCAAGTGATATTGCCATCTGCTAGTAAGTAATCTTTTTGAAGTATAGTTAATTTCACACCAAGAGCATTTTCAATATGAGGTAAAACTAGCACATTTATTTTCATATCTCACTCCACACTTCTAAATAAAATTGCGATTTGATCAAGAATTAATCTTCTTGAGCGTATTCAATTTCTTCGTTTAATTCATAATCAAACTCCCATTCGATAGCACCTTCTACATTAAATAGTTCATGATCAATCTGTCCAATGATATTGTCTTTATGCTGCAACTCTTCTTCATCACAAATAATGTATCCTCTGATAATTGCTTTTCTCATATTCTTTACTCTCCTTTATTGTGACTTGGCTTGAAAGCAATGAAAATCATCGTCGCACGAAAAATGTGCTTCAGTTTGAATGTTCTTTACCTTACATATGCCTTCGCCTTGAAACTTTCCATTTGTGTAATCATCTTGGTAATGGATACAGAAATCACAAATCGCTCCAACCATTTCACATTCACTATCACAAAACACAGCCATCAAACACTTTCTCCTCTCTAAATGAAATCACGATATCATTGAATCTATGAATATATTTTTTCGTACTTTGGCATAATTTTCCCCTCTATAGCAGATAATAATTGTATAAGGTACTTCATCACATTAATTAATAGAGGAGATGGTTTTATTGTCACCAGTATTCGTAACAATTAACAACTTTCAAATTCTCGTAATCACTGTTCCACCTGATGTTTTTGCCAACATCTCAATTACTCCCGAACACAAAAGTAGCAATCATTTCATATTCCTAGAAAGTGGTACTGGTAAATTTAAATCAAACAGTTACCAAGCAATAACCTTATTTTTCAAATGATATGTCTGAGCGGATACTCTCCGCTCTTTTTTTATGACCCAAATCGATCCAGTTTGTTATTCTCTAAAATCTCAATTTCCTTTTCAGTGAATCCAACACTGTTTAGCCTCAATAATACTTTACTCATTTCTTTCTGAGTAATTGTCATCCCACGCTGAATGAATCTCGGCACTCTCACAATCGTCCCTACAATGTCTCGTGCTCTTTGCTCGTTGTAAACCAAGGCATTACCCTTTAAGTACGACCAGTCACTCAACGTGTATACTCTCTTACTCTTCCAGTAGAATTGATTGTGCCTGAAATCGAACTGCTCAATGACCTCTTGTGGCTCACCGACCCATTGAGTAATAATCTGGTACTTACCAATAGAGATTGCATTGTTAGTGATAATCAATGGTAAGTCCTGATATGTGCCACCACTCATATCACTGCCATGGTATCCAGCATGACTAATAAAGTATTCTCTGAGCTCATCTACGAGCGATTCATTTACCAAGAAGAAGTCATAATCCTTTGGCTGCTTGTCGTGATATAGACTATAGATACAGCCGCCTGAAATATATGCTTCACTCTCAAACCGTTGCCACATCTGAGTTGGCAGTAACTTAATGAGATCGTTTTTGACTTCTTTCAAGTGCTTACTAATGTCGCTCAGTTTTTGTTTATGTATTTCTTCGCCACTCTTATGTATTGTCTTTCTGAAGAAATTACTCTTCAACAACAAACGCTTAATTACGTTCAATAACTCATCTCCATTTCTAAATGATATTCTCTTTTCATAGTGAATTTAATCCACAATCTCTAATCGAACTTTCTTGTTTAATGCATTAGCTCTTCTAAGTAATCCATTGATCGGAATATTGTCTATTTCATAATCAATAAAGTATCCGTCTTCATTGATTCGACAAGTGCTCCCTTCAACAAAGTCAACAAAATGCTGTTTGAATTGTTCGATGAAGCTATCAAGATCATAGCCATCATATGTAGCCTGAAAGTTTTCTTCTTCTTGGGTAATATAGCTGAAATCGAAGTAGTTCCCATTCCCATAATCATCATGGTATCTTTCAAATTTGAACTCTTTAAAGTCATAATCTTCATGGACACGTTTTAGGATTTCTTCCACTGTTTTTGTCGTATACTTAAAATAATTTGAAATATCTTCTATAGAGTTATATTCGCTCCCCCAATAACCGCTCTGATCGCTATCATCCTTAAACACTAGATGACCATTTATAGTGTACAGATCATTTTTTACAGTAATAACATAATAATTTTCATTATCTAGTTTTACTTCTATACCATGACCTTCAGAGATTGCACTCTTAACAGCTTCAATAATATCGGTCATAATGTTTTCATTTTTCTCCTCAAACAAGTAATTCTCTTCAAAGTATTTGATTGCTTCTTCTTTGCTTGAGAATGTTTTATTATCAATACTACTCACATAACTCATTCAATCACTCCAAGTATTATTTTATTGTTTAACAATACGATCCAATCTTCCGTCTAACTGTGAAACCTTGTGTTTCCAAATACTCGTTCAATTCGCGCGCGCTAATGTTTCCATTATATTTACACTCTATATCTTCAATTAAAATGTCTACTGCTTTGTCTGGTCTCTTAAATGGTTCTGTTGGTTCTGAAATCAATATGTATTTTGTAACTCCACCATCTAATTCTTCACTATGTATTTTATATCCACGTACATATAATTCTTGAATACGTGCATTGTATCGTAAAGCAATTTTGTTTAGTTCTACGTTGGTTACTCCTGAACCTCCAGCTCGTTTCAAAGCTGCAATAATCTTGTCCCTTTGAGTCTCTGTTCGCTCTATTGTCTCCTTTTTCATTTATTCTCCTTTCTTAGATCTAGCTTCTTTGAGACGTTCAGCGGCAGCTTGCTTTTGCTCCTCAGTCCATACTCGACCAGTACTCTTAGCCCGGAATGACACCTGTCCATAATCACCTTTGAAGTAATGTCCTCCATGCTCATCTACCCGTAACAATTCCAAACCAGCTTTCTTAATCTTTGTGATTACTTTGGGAGAACAACTATAAACTTCCCACTCATTCGTCTCATCGTTACAGACACAAACAGTCTCTCGCTCAATTGCCGTAAAACTCATTCAACATCAACTCCCTGTTCTTTCAAATAGTCTTCAGCTTCAATGATATAATCCATCAATTCTTCATATCTATTGCCTGTCATACTTGCACCTTCATCAACGCCTCTGCTCAAAATGGTGCAGAGTTCAGAATCTAACTCATTTGCAGCTACAACGAGATTTTTTAACATACACACCATTTTACTAACATTCACTAGCCCTATGTCGAAATCTAACACTCTCCCCGTAGGAGTAAACAGACTTTCTAAGGCTTTGGTATAGTTATTAGATTCTTCCTTGGTGAAGTCTCTGATTCTAATCAACTCCTATTAAAACTAAGTTTTTCTGCTAGTACATACATTTTTCCGTCCACTGGATCATAGCCAGCTATAATCTTTGCACCTTCAGACTCTTCTACTCGTATAAGCAGAGTTTTACCGTCTAGATCGTCCCACTTCAAAACAGGAATATCTTTAAACCAATTCACTTTGTTTCTCCTTCGAAATTATATTATTTTTAGCCTTAAAATAATCTTCTCCGTGTATTTCCTTGGCTGTTGCTTTTCCACATCTCAAACATCTGCTTACAGATCCTGACTCGTATATTTCTTCTCCACACTTATTACATTTGTCATTCAATATCTAACCCACCTTTCTTGATCAAAGTTTCATTTTATTTTGTTTTCTCTTTCTTTTACTTTAACGACAAAATCTCTGCGATTTAAAGGATTTTCCACAGTTACTTCAACATCGTATTTAGTACCTTTTGTTAAACTAAATGAATCCCTGCTATCTACAAAGTAATTTATTATATATCCTTCGCTATCTTTAAACTGTAAAATATCACCTCTGCTAGTCATAATCTGTTCCATATACTCCAGATTCCCAACAGTTTTAGTTGTCCCACAGCCTGTAGTAATCAAGATTAATACTAATATCGAAAATCCAGTCAATATTTTTCTCATAGTTCCCCTCACTATTCCAAATTCACTTTCTGTGGCCTTCCTAAGCAATGTTCGCAATCAGGTTCATTACATTCAGGTTCAAGCCACTCACCACATATTCCGCAATAATAGGAATCATAGCCTTCGTGATAGCAAGTAAAAGTAACACCTTTCTCAGTGCATTTAATGCAGCTCACTTGTTTTCATCCTTTCTAGGCACCAGTCTACGCTCATCACATTTACTTTTCCATTCATGTCCTCATTCTGAAAATATACAAATCGGTGTTCATTACCCCAAGGCATTTTTGAAAACTGTTGCTCAATCTTCTCTTTGTCTGTGATATGAACCATTTTTACTCTAATATCTTCTACTACTTCTTCGAAAATTGAGCAATTACGTAGGATACTTCCATTTTTTAAACCAATATCTACATTAAACACTTAGATTCTCCCTTCCTATTATCCATATTAGTCTAAACTTAAATTGCACCTTGAAAATGGAAATTTGGTAAAGCTTCTTTTAGTCTTGATTTAACTTTAAAATTTAACCCGTCATCCTTTTTGTCGTTTAATTGGATTTCAATATATATTCCTCCACGAGCAAGGTTGTGTGCTGTTACTGTGGCTTTTACCCCTTCTTCTTTTAAAATCTTTCTAATATTAGTTAAAATCTTGTTATTGTCCAATAACCTCACCTCTCTTTAAAATGCTGATTTCGTTTAGATTTCGACTTCAATTTCGAAATCCTTTTTATTAAATGCTTTGATCGATGCTCTCACACCGTCCTCCAGTACGCCACTATTAGATATGATTTCCTTCTTCTCGAAGTATTCATTTACCATCTCTTTTACTACACGCACCATCTCGTTCTGATCTGAAAGAAACACATTGCATCTCTCCATAAACTCTGTTTTCGTTTCTTTTTGTCGCCATTTGTGTGCAATTATGCAGTCTTGTAGTTTTACTCTTCTGAATTTATTAGGTTCTTTAAATGTAACCTTAAATTTGATTGCATCAATTTCACAGTCAAGGTTGTACCCTGTTTTAATCTTAACTTTTGCTTTAATTTTCAAAGGTTTATCCTCCCTTAATCAATGAATCAAAGTCTAACTCGCTCAATATCTTCAATAGTTTTTCTACCTTTGGAGCTCTCCACGCTGTCATTGCATATGTATGTGCCTTACTAGTGTAGTGATAGTGATTTAACTCAAGATGTCGTTTCGCTTCGGCCTTAGTCAAAAACATTGTATTGGGAGCAATAAACTCTTCCTCTTTTACAAATACCGAATCAAAATATCCATCATCGTTTAAATTGTTTGTTATGTATTGCCAGAGAAACTCAAAATCTTCATTGTTTAAATGCCATCTTAACTCATCATCTATGTCTTCCTCATAGTGCTCCTCAATGAACTCCTTTAAATGGTTAAAGTCTTCAAATACTACATGGTCACCATCGTTGAAAAAATACTGTAACTCACCGCTATCATAATCTTCGTTTCCGGGTGATTTTTTGTAATCCATGATCGTCCAGAAACGCGGTGCTGCTTGACAGTCATTCTCTTGAGTATTTAATTCTGTTTGCAGCTCTTTTAGAAATTTTAACTCTTCTTTCATTCATACACCCCTTTTCTCAGTAAATGATCGATTTTATCCTAAATCAGAATAAATATCGTATATTAATAAATCTCTCTTATTCTTATTACCTAATCCACAAATGCCGCCTATTCTTTCGACATCTAACTCACCAGATCTCTCATGCCCTAGTTTGACTTCGACGTCACTACCGTATGTATGCTCGAATTTTTTTAAATTTTCTATTAAATCACCAAGCTTCAAATTCAACTTCCTTTCGAATATCAAAATATATTAGATATCTCTTCCGTTTAGATATTCAGTATAATGGTTTGAGTTTGATGCAAATTCAGTTAATGCATCAACGAACTTACTAGCGGCCTGAACACCTTGGTCTTCAGCCAAACAAACTATACGCCACAGATCAACTGCATCCACAAGAGACAGGGTTAAGGTGAATTTTGGATCGTAGGGCTTAGGTTTTATTTCTTCAAAGTTCATTTGAACTCTCCTTTCTTGGAAAATAAAACCTTAATCCTGATGGTCATATATGTATTCAAGTTCAAACTCCACATCTAATGCCACTAATAAATTCCTTACAACGTCTCTGTCAACATCTGTATATGTGCCAACCAACTTTTCATTAACAATTAACTCTGTCCCCCATTTACCACAACAACCATCTGAACAGCTATAGTAATATTCTCGAACTACAATTTTGTTCATTTGATTATTGCAACTATTAGTGCTGCGAACGACAGTGCAATAGATATGTATAAAAGCAAGTAGATCTCAACGACACTTTTAAGATATTCTTTTTTCCATAGATACTCTTTAAATTTCTTAAACGTAGTTGCCCCTCCTTTCTATGAGAAATATCAATTTTAAAACAAATTGAGTCTACGAAGACATTATCAAATCTATAATCCAATGTGGCACCTATGATTTTCATAAAAATACGGGACTAATGTACCATAATCTAATTGACTCTTTTATTCCATTTAGTAATTTCGAATTATTTGAACTTTAAACATGAGCAAATTAAAGTTACAGAATTCTACATACACACAACATATAGTAAGAACAAATGTTTGACACAACTATATGTTGTGTAGTAATCTGAGATGGTTCCAATATTCCCCACATTAAGAGGAGGTGAAATCAATGGCTAAGACTAGCACACGTAAGGTGTCATCTGCGAAGATGTCCACTAAAGCTTCCTCGGTTCTTCGAAGCGGCTCATCTAGCAAAACTGCTAAATCTTTGGCAGGATCTGTGCTTGCACAATCTCGTGCAGGACGTAAATAAAACTAAATTCGAGAGGGGTCATCTAAATGGCTAAAAAGATTAAAATTAACTTGTCAGGTTCAAAGTCACAAATCAAAAGTCAACTGAGAAAAGCTGAGCGAGAAATTACAAGAGATATTGAAAGACAGTTGGAACGCCAGATCAATAAGTTAAGATAGTATTCTTCATAACCTTTTATCTCCTCCAGATGCCGGATAATATCTGGGGGAAACCTTATGACATAACTTTGAAGCTACTCAATTAATCGTATTACACCATCTGAAAGACTACCTACTCATATGTATTAATTGCTTTCTCAATGTCGTTTAATATCTTTTTCATTTCTTCAGCATTCTTTCCAAAAATTGAACCACCGCTTGATTTAATCTCAAACTTGAAGTTGTCCTTGTCCATCTCTGGTTCAACTGGAACGGTATTGTATATCAATGTACCTTTTGGAAAAGTCTTTTTAGTGTAGCTATCGCAATAATCTTCCTTAAGTTCTGTTAGACCTTTACAACCTCTAATTTGCTTAACACTTTTCTTTGATCTGATCCAACAAGAACCAAGTGAATTGAACTTATGAACTTCTAAAAGTAAACCATCTCTGATTCGCCATATATCCTTAATTGCGTGTGATTGTATTTTTTCCATATGTATCAATCCGTTTCTGAATCTTCTTTTTAATTCGGCTACTTTTTGTTTTCTTCATGCGTCTATTCAAATCAGGATATTTTACAAACTCTTTCTTGATCCATTTTGGGCTAAATGGCGCTTCAATCATCTCAGCTTCTACGATCGAACTTGGATTACCTACTGTCAAATTGATTCCCTTATCAGAAGTAATGTGAACATCGCCATTCGAGTGAATTTTAAAGTTTCCCAGCTCGATGCTATCTTTACTAATCTTGATGATCTTTTCTTCCTCAAACACGTCCGCTGCCAATGGTTTAACTGGTGTACTAAATCTATTTTTAACTTTTTGGATAAACTCTTTAAAATTACTCATTCGATCTCTCCTTGTTATATGAATTTATAATTCCGATGAAATACAGCTTTTACAGTAACTCAAGTCGTTTAATTAACTCCTGCACTTTAAGTCCATATTCAGTCCTACTTGCTTTTACTGCTTCAATAACCTTATCTATATCACTCTGCTTAGAGACGATCTGTTTGATCATCTCATCTACAGAGGTTTCACTTATGTATTTAACTGTTTTGAGTCTATTCATTCTTAAAATTCTTTCTGTTTTCTCAACTCAACTAAAGCAAGAGCCCCGTAACCTACCAAGTCAATAAGAGTATCTTCGATTGATTCGTCAACCTGTGCAAGATTACCCTTCATTAGATTCTCAAGTCTTCGCATTTTATCATCCATGCGAATCATTGCGCTCATCACCCCATACTTCTCAAACTGAATACTGAAGGAATTCCCGTAATCATGATTCTTTTTTTTAAGCAATGCTTCTACTTCACTACAAACATCTTCAATTCTTTGCTCTTGTGACTTCATATGTATTCATCCTCTACTAATCTATAATTCGAACTCTTACGTGTTTCCTTTTACCGAAATCGAAAGCATCTTTTTCACTCTCAAAGTAGACATCTATCTTATTCTTTTTAATTGCTCCACCTACATCTTGTACGATACGTTCACCAACGCCTTCGATGTACACCTTTGTACCTTTAGGCAACACCTTCCAGTCAGCAGCAATTGTTACTCCTTCTTTAGTCATTGCTCCACTTGCTGTCTTCCCATAATCGGGATGTCCTTTGCTTTTACCCGTACTATTTTCGTGATTAGTATAGGCGGTGAGTGTAAAATACATCCAATCATACTCTTCGTTACTCTTCTTGCTTGCAGTTGCCTTTACTTGCTTAATTTCCTTTTGAACAACTTTCTTAGACTCAACCGACTTTTCAACTTTAACACTCTCAATCTTAGTCGTGTTTTTCGCTTCTCGTGCTTGATTGGCACTTTCTAATCCTGCCTGACCAATGGACAGTGCCAACAATAGAGATAGGAGTACTTCCAACGTATCACCTTCCTGATATTTGATTATAGTAAAGCCCCACTATTTCAAGTGAGACCATATGTATTATTGATTCTAATTTCCTGCAAACTCTCCGTAATGTTTTGCTCTCATCTTTTTAGCAAATTCGTCTGCTACCTTTAAGTCATCAAACTTACCAACAATAGTATTGATTCCTTCAATTTGAATTTGTACAGTCCATTTTCTTGTTCTTTTACACCAATACACATTTCTAATGCCAGATTTACTATTCCTATTTGCTTGTGGACGATTACACATATTTTGTTTCTTATTAACTACTCTCATATTTGTAATCCTATTGTCTAGAGTGTCATGGTTAATATGATCGACATACATCAATGGGTCTTTGACATCCATAAGAAGTCTATGTAAATGAACTGTCTTTTGTTTTCTATTGCCTAGTTCGTCTCTAACCGTTTCAGTTGCTTTGACATAATAAGACTTGGTTTTATTGTCCCATTTCAAATGCCATGATAAGTTGAGTTTTTCAATTTCACTCAACTTATCGACATTAAATAGCGTTTCTAGGTGGACACCTTTCTTATTCTTAAGTTTCATATAGACAAGGTTATCTTCAATTCTATAATCGTTTCTAATTTCTTAATTATCCCTTTCTATATTTATATGATATCTGTCTTTCGTGAACTTTATGTATTAACCCTCAAGCTTATCTACTTCATCTTTAAGTTCATCCAATACAACTGCCATGACTTCTACTTGAGACTTCACAAAGTCAGTAACTTTTTTGTCCTTACCAAGATTGTTTTCAATGATTTCATTAACAATCGAACCTTTGTCATTTGCATGAAGCTTCTTACCATACTCGATGATTTTTGCTTTAAGTTTATCGAACTCCAACTCTTCACCAGTCAAAGTTTCTTTTTGCTCATCATATGTAACAGCAGTAATACCCTCAATTTCTTCTTGTTTCTCAATCGCTCTAACAATAGCCTCTTCCAGTGCTTCTGCTGTAAACTCCTGAAGCCCAGTCTGAATATAGTCAAAACGGCTACGTGCAAAGAACTTGTCTGTTTCTGCCATGAATGCTGATGACTTAATAACCTGATTCTTTTCATCCGTACCGTTGGAGCGGACATACACCACGATATCGCTATTATCAATCACTGGAGACAAAGCGCGCTTATCACCTTTAGGCCAAATCTTACCCTCTTTGTCTTCGGTTTGGTGAGCAATAAATACTACTGTAAATCCTGCTCCAATAAGTTTATCAATTTCTTCCCAATATGCCGTTTCGTACTCTTTCCATAGACCAAAACCATCTCGACCAGATGCAATTGTATCTGCCTCATACTTATCACAAATGAACTTAGAGCAATATCGAGCAGATGCTTCTACCTCATCGAAAATAATAGTTTGATAATACTCTCTTGCTTTAGCAACAGTAGATTTATGTGTGAGTTGTTTATTTACCTTCTTAAAATCGCTCCAGTTGTTAATTGCGGCAAATGGGACACCAGCAATTGCATTCAACCCTTTTTCGAATCCAAGGTAATAGGGCTTTTTAAGTCGTGTCGCTTGCTTTGTTTTACCCAAGTTGTTGCTACCATAGATAGTAATGATTTTTCCTTCAAGACCTTTTGCTACTTTGGAAACTGGTGGATTAAAGATATCGAGTGTTGACATATGTATAAAATCTCTCCCTATTATTTTATTATTTTTATGTTGGTATTGAGGCGGCTTGATTTTCAAACCGCCATTATTTATTTATGTATCAATTAAAACGGAAGATCATCATCGGAGATATCAATCGGTTTGCCATCATCAGAGAATGGATCGTCATTTTTAGGTTTTGCTTTAGTACTTTCTTGACCAAAAGGATCTTTGTCATCAAAAGTGTTGCCAAAACCATTAGAAGATTGTGATGAATTATTTCCCTTTTTCTTCTTCTCTTCCTTCTTGGCTTCAATTGCTGCATCGCGTTTTTTTAGTGCTTCTCGAATAAGGCTAGTATCAAAAGTATTCTTATCTTCATCATCATAGGGTGGAGTTCCTCCGACAATCACGTATTCACGAACATCTTTCCGGTCAATTTGTTCCTGTGGTTCTCCAAATCCAACTTCAATCAATTTTTTGGTGATGATGGTTTGATTAACAATGTTACCGAAAACTTTGACTGTCTGCCCTTTTTCATATGTATTTTGTACATAATTTACTGAAGTTGGATTATCTACGATAAAATCAAAAGGAACAATTTTCTTATAGTCATCTTTTTGTTCTTGATAGTTCACAATATATCCCTTAAGAATCAATCTTCCAGTCTCTTCACCATTGCGTGTTTCATCTTTAAGTGCTGCAATAACAATTTCAAGGGTGAACTTCGCTTGGGGCTCAAACACGTCGCTTGGAGTGACACGGTTAACAAACTTGGCATTCAATTGTGGGTAAGACTTCCATTCTCCGTCTTGTCCTACATACTCATTTTTCGCAACCTTACCATTATCGAAATTTTTGGTTGTCTCAATACGAACTTTATCGGCATTTTCGATTCCATCTTTTTCAATTGTTTTATATTCATCCCTAATTGTGCAGATTGCTTTATATAGTCCACTCACCTTATTTTCCTTTGTCATCTTAAAGGAGAATACGTTGACGGTATGTGTAGATTCTGCTGTCTCTTGAATATCGATCTCTCCGGTAATAGCATCTTTTCCATTAATCACAGTTTCCTCAATACGAATCTCTTTTACGATGCCCTCGATGTGAATGCTGTTAATTCCTTCTTGAAGTTGTTGTTTTTCGTTTGTCATTAAATTAATCTCTCCTAATATGTATTATTTTATTGTTTAATATAATCATTCCACCGTGAGTATGATTAGTTTGGTGGGCTGCGCATGGATAAAATATCTATGCTCTCACATCCTTTCAAAAGCCCCATTCATTAACTTTCTCGTCATGCTTCTCTTCTTCAAATGGACTTCCTATAATTCTATCATCTTCAAGTTCTTCGTTTGAGTATCTGCTTTGGACTATAGAGTTCGTGCTTCCACCTGTTATAACTAATTCCTTTATTGCTGATCCTGTAATGACTTCATAGCCATCAACAGTCTCCGTAGGGACGTAATGCTTAATAACTCCATGAACTCTAAGAGTTGAATTGGGTTGGATATTCGCTTTGAAATAGTTAATCAACTCATCATTTTTAGCGCTGAATTCATAAGGAACAATCTCAATATCCCCATGTTTCCGATAAATCAATTTGGTTTGGATCTTCTCGTTATTCGCGCTCAAGTATACAATCTCTTGATTAAAATAAGCTTCCTCATTACCTTGTATCTCTTCTGAAGATTCGCAATCATATAGTTCTTTAATTACAAACTTCTCTTGTATCTTATCTTTATACTCATCTATCTGAAGAGATCCTTTGACTAGAACAATTATTCCATCGCTCAGGTTCTCGTGGATACTTTTAATTGAATCGTATGGCAGCAATGAGGTATCTCTATTCTCATTAATGTTTAATCGTACATTGAATGAATTCCTAAAGGAGCTATATCTCTCACTATATCTGTCAGACCAAGGAACTGTAATTGAATCATCCTTGTCCACTCTCTTCCCAATTTTCTTATACATCTTAATTCTGTCTTGCTTAGAGCCCATCAGCTCAACATAGACTATAGAGTTGCTGCTAACTTTGACACCAAATTGGATTCTATTCCAAGTACCGTTATCACCTTCTGTATAAGCCTTATCGCTCATCATGCCAACTACTTGACCTCTAAGTTGAAAGTATCCATATGTAGGTTCTAAGGTCATTCATAACCCATCTCATTCTTTACTGGTGATGCTCTATTTCTCATAGTCACGCCTCCTGAATGATGTATTTATATAATCACGCTGAGCGTGTTATTTTCATCTTCGTTATGCTCACTTATACTCTCTTATGCTTCACTTTACAAGTCCAAATTCTTGATGAAACTATTATTTGATTAACTTGTTCACCTTACTTACTTAGTATAAGTTTAATATCTAATATCGTCAAGTATTATTTTTGTCCTTTAATGTTAACCGGGAAATCCCGGCTACATAAACTGCATTGAAAATCGGTCAAATCTAATTTCTGGATTGTTCAAATGAAGATTATAAATAGTCATTGTATCATTGCAATTAAATCTATCCATCTGCCATTTTGAAATGGGCTCTTGGAATAAACGCTCTAAAGCAGTTTTGTCATCGGTATTATATGTATCATTAAACTCTTCGAAAGAAGCAAAACGAGTTCTTTTAATCATATCTTTTCTGTAGTCATACAAAAAAGAATGCATGAACCCAGAAGATTTATCTTTGCATTTATCAATAAAAAAATCTAGGTTACCTTGGAAAAGAAACGCAACCATGTTTAAGAAATCTCCAGCCTTCTTGTCAACACCTAGTAGATCAATTATTTGCTGCATATACTCAAACCCTCTCGTGATAAAAATGTATTTTCTAGATGACAGTTTATCTTATGTACCAATCATAATCCATCATTATACACTTGACAATGACTGTTAGTAGTCTACTAAAAGTGCTTGACATGTGCATAAATATGGATATTATCCCAAATAGATGTCGCACTTTGTCGAATATGATAAATATAGAACTTGTGTTCGTATTTATTATACAACAAATTCAATGAATGATACAGCACTTGAGGGAGTATTCTTTTAACTAAAAAGAAAATATTTTAATCTATGTATAGCTGCTTATTTTCCAAACAGCTTTTTAATGTACTCTCTTACTAAATTAGTTCTTGGTCTTGAGATAGTTATGTACTCTTCCTCTTCCAAATCGAAGTACACTTTGCCGTTCTCATAATCTACACTTTTCATTTTAGTTAGGTTTCCCACTACTCCTGCATCAGTCATTATCATTCCATGTCTCTTGCTCATTAGTCTTAAAAACGCGTCATTACTAAAACAATGCACAAACTGTCCATCTTCTGTGTGAATCACAATTCGGTATTGCTGTTTAGCGAACATTTCTCTTGTAAAGTGCTTGACGTCATCAGCATTGATCCATTCTGCCTCATCACTTATGTTTTTACCGTCTCTCCTCTGCACCATAATTCTATCTCTAAACAATGCATTCACCTCATTTAAAATCAGCTCCCCATCCCTACAAGAAGAACAGGGAGCTTAATTTGTTACTTCATTTCTTCTGGTACTGGTTCATTATGAATCACAGTCCAGCTTGCGACATTGGCACCTACTGTTGCTACTGTCATAAATAAAAATCCTAGGGCAGTTACACCCATTCTAATCATTTTTGTTTTAATCATTCTTTTCACCTCCCTTCAAGCGAATGAGCAGGAGGGACTGAACTAATAGAGCCGCACAAATTAGATAGTTATTTAACAAAAAGCTCACTATTATCATGCCTATAGATATCCACTTTAAGTATTTAAAATGCTCCTTGAGAATCTTAGTTTGGTTCTCGATATTCGACGGTGCGAAGATTGCCACCAACCCTAAACTTAATAAATTCATAAGCATCGTGTAGTCACTTAAAAGATATCCAAACTTCGCAATAAGAGCGATTAAAATGGTTGAAATAACAAGGCATACTTCAGGTTTTTTAGCGTGATACCCACCAGAAACCATCCTTAAGGATGAGAAGGCGATTAAGCATATTATTACTTCGCTAACGATATTTAGTATTAAGCCGATAATCAATAATAGTACTACGGGTGCAATGTTAGATATTAAGAATTTGATGCCATATCTTGTTATACCTATTGGCGGTAACTCATCTGGAAATCTTTCAACCAGCTTAGTCGATATTCGTGTGGCGAAACTATCAATCATACATTCCACTCTTTTCTTTTTTAATATCTATGTACATTAAATTTATTAAGCACACTCCCCAGAACAAGATAGTCAGATATATATTTTCAACTGTTTTCACATTGTACAGCAGCGCCATAATTACGATGGCAATAAGTGTGCTAAAAATGTTAATTTTGTTTAACTTAATTTTGAAACTATAATCGTAGGACATAGTACTGAACCAGATTCTTTTATGTCTTAGAATAAGTGTAAGAACTATTAAAAATCCATTTGCCAAGAGCTGTACTAAAGAGCCAAACTCACTTGATGCTTCTGTAAAGTTTAATCCTGAACTAAGCATAAACAGTGCAACAACTGAGAACTGAGCCACTATTTGTGCCACAAAACCATAACATGCCAACTTGAAGCTCTCCCACAATTTTATTCTAAAATAGAAAGTTAATGATAATACTAATAAGGCAAAACATAACACTGGAACAAATCCTAAAATTGTCTCATACCCTTTAAGAAAGAAAGTTCCTATTGAGATTATTAGATTAGTTACTAGAATCTCTTTCCAGTAATCTTTAAAGCTGATCTTGAAACAGCCAAATGCAAACATAAATATTGTTACTCCATCCATTAGACTCATTAGCGCATACACGATATCGTTCTTCATCTTACTGTCTCCATCCTCTTATGTAGTTTATAACACAAAGATAATATGTATTTCTTGATTTAAATATAACATGGCCTCTATCAAGAGTCAACAGTTAAAACAACAAAAAAAGAATAAAGTTTGCACTCTATTCTTTAAAGGTTGTACACTTTTTTAATTGTTGGGACATTCAAAAATTCTGACTTCATGGAACCGTAATGATACAGGCCATTTTTATCCTTTTTAATGTTGTAATGATCACAAACAATACTGTATTCTTCTTCTTCCAGCTTCCCACGTTCAACATATAGATCCTTTGCCATCTTAAGCATTCCGCTATTTCGAACATTAACAATAGTTAGAAGGGGTAGGTTGTGCCACTCAGCAATCTTAGATAGTCTCATTGTTACTAAATAAATTGATGCTGGTTCATCAACGCCTTGTTTGATACTAGAATTCACAGCGGATCTAATAATATAGTCATTATCTATTAAATTATTATGAGTAACTTTTGTACTCGGTACTAAATTTCCATTGTTCTTAATATATTTATCTTCTTTATTTGCTATCCTGAGGATATTATACAGATATCCTGAAATAATTATCTCTCTGATTTCTTGACCATCACGAGATTCGTTAAATAATTTTATCTTATATTTATCTATTTCATTTGTCTCAATTATATGTTCCATTTTCATGTTAAGTAATTCACTATTCTCTCGTCCCATTATACCTTCAAATAATGCTTGAACCACGGCTTTATCTTGGAAGTTTAAGCAGCCTTCTACTACGTTTTCTATATCCTCTTCAGTAAATAAAGTTTGTCGACTATCATCCACAAACTGACTATACCATTCAAAAGATGTTACCGCATTTAGTGGATTAATATTATCTTTACGTAAGTCTTGTTCTATGGCCCAACCTATGTAGTTGTTGATAATACTCCCAGCCTGTTGCAAAGATGACACTTTTGTAGACTTTAGTAAATATAGAAATTGCGATATTTCTTGAAGATTAAAATCATATAGATCTTTATCTAGCTTTTTTTCCATTATTGAAACTCTCTTTAGTACTCGACCATATGCCTTTTTAGTAGCATCGCTTAAATTTTGAAGATATCTGTCTTTTTGTTCTTTATTAAAGAATTCTTCGTCATATATTTTATTCACTCTTATCGCCTCCAAAAACATTTACAAAATAATCAAAAAGTTTCTCACGAATTCTTTTATTGCCCGTAAGTGATTTCTTTGCATTCAAAAGTGGCACAAATTCATCGGCATTTTTACCAATAGTATCAATATACTTCTCTATTTCATCAAAATCAATTTCATTGTCTTGCATATATCGTGACAATACAATGTAGCCAATAAACATTAGTGGATGACTCATGAACTCATTTTTTCTTTCATTAAAGTTCTTTGAAAACTCATTGGGGTAACTACCCACGAGATAAACAAAAAACTCGTTTAGATACTTAGATATCTTTATAACATCTAATTGTCTTTCAATTGTATAGGAACGATCAATTGCGTATGACATAATATCAAAAGTTGTTAGATCTCCAGCTAAATCACTAACCATACTGCCTGAAGCAATTTGCTTTCCGATTTCAGACTTACGCTGAAGGTCTGCTACTACTTTATCAGACAATCTTTCTTGTGCTAATTCTTTTCTTCTTTCTTTATTTAAAACATTAATTGTATTTAACTGACTAAAAAAACGTTTTGCAGTCTCATAGTCATATACTCTAATTGATAATATTTCGTTTAATTCAACGTCTGGATTTAGACTAACAGCAGCGATGAACCCTTGTAAGCGATGGAATCCATCTAGTATAGACACTATTGCACCATCATTAATGGTTAATGATTTAGAGTTTGTGTCATAACTAACAGGCTCAACCTCAGTTGAGTACACGTTCAGAGTAATCATGTCCTCAAAGTATTGATTTTCAGACACTTTAGATGCAATTCTTTTCACACTTGCCTTGTTAACAATAGGAGTTTTAACTATTCCACCTGATTTATTTTCCTTATAGGTTACTCCGCGCTGAGTCTCTTCTTCATAAATAATGAGTTGACTATCGACCATTTTTACTAATTCTTTAATATTTATTTTAGTTATATAACTATCAAACTTAATTTCAATGACCTCTTTAAATGTGTGTGGTAAATATAACTTATCGAGATCTTTATCTTTTAATGTACGTTCCGCATCTCTTATCTCTCTTACACCAAAATAAGTTTCTGGGTTAGGATTTGAATTGTCAGCATCATACATTGCAGAAACAATACCTATCAAATGGTGTACATCAAATTCAGATATTACTTCTTCGTTTTGTGAGATTTTTTGCACCATACCAAAAGGCACATTATAATCAGCAAGTTTTAAATTAAGTTCATATTGTTTTTGTCTTGAATTTTGAATCAACTTTAAATTCTCTAATACTTCTTTTTCAATAATGTTACGATCTACTTTCATATGTACTCACCTCTAATAAACATTATAGCACATATAGTTAAAAATAATACATGTATCAATATCAAAGTGCTATAATTTCGAGGAAATATGTTAAGAAACTATTATGAATATACTACACAATTCAACCCTTTGCAAAATAAGAAAAAGCCTCAATTAGAGACTTTTATCATTTAACCACTTATGTAAATCTAAATTTGTTTTTACTACTTTATTCTCTTGTATGTCGTAAATTCTATAGCCATTAAACAAAAAATTATTTAGTTCATGTGGCTTTTCAGTTCCTAAATTGAGACACTTCCAAGTTTCAACTTTCAACTCTTTATCGTAATCTACAAGCTTCATTAACCAGTATCTCTTCATGCTCCACCTACCTTAACAATAGTATTCAAATTATATTTGTGTCAATGGTATGTGACAAGCGGTAAAAAATTACAATGAAAGAGATAGCTGCAGTGCTTTGTTAATTGCATTCCCAAAGTGTCTAGGTAGTTCTGCAATCTTAAAATCAAGTTGATCTTTTGATACAGTCATTATCTGTTCCAACAAAATGATACTGTCGTCATATAGCCCAATCTCTTCTTTTTCTACTTTTACGTGTGTGGGCATAGGTTTTTTAACTCTGCTCGTGACTGGTGCAACAATTACTACTGGACTATATTTGTTACCCATGTCATTTCCTAATACTACGCATGGTCTTTCTCCGCTCTGTACGCTTCCTTTGTTTCTACCCAAG
Source organism: Paenibacillus sp. USHLN196 (assembly GCF_037144955.1). Lineage (NCBI taxonomy): Bacteria > Bacillati > Bacillota > Bacilli > Caryophanales > Paenibacillaceae > Paenibacillus > Paenibacillus sp. USHLN196. The sequence goes on from NZ_JBBCYH010000005.1 coordinate 62,936, forward strand.
TTCACATTCCACATATCTAAGCGCTTTACATCCTTCATCATTCGCTCCATTGCTACTGCCATCTTTAACACTCCTTATTATCTATTATCTTCTATAATCTATATGTACCACATTCAATGTGTTTTTAAACTGTATGTTCTATATAAGTATTATAGTTGTATTATAAAATTAAAACAATACGGAACGTTTGTTCTGTCAAGAACTTTTAGTAGCCGACTAAAATATTGCGTGGGTGAGCGAATAACCTATTGACTTTTAGGATATATATGGTATTAAGACTAATCAAATCAAGTTGGGGTGTTTAAATGAAAAGAAAAGATGAGTGGAATGTCGATGATGATAACTTATTAGCTAGCACAGTACTAATGTACATTAAATCAGGAAAAACTCAATTAAAAGCCTTTGAAGATGTAGGCTCAAAACTTAGTAGGACTTCTGCTGCCTGTGGATTTAGATGGAATTCAGCTGTTAGGCATAGATATATCGAAAGTATTGCTGAGGCAAAGACATATAAAATAAAAAACAATTACAAAAAATCGTATTCTCATGATGAGCTATCAATTGATAGCATTATCTCATGCCTTCTGACTCTTAAGGATGATCTACAGCGCGTTGAGATACAGAAGAGTATAATTAGTAAGAAGATACAGAACGTATCGTCAGAAATCAATGCTAGACGTTCTGAAAGGCATTTAGATGCTGCGGCAAATAAAGAAGCCCTTTCATTATTATTGTCCAAAGCTGCTGAGCTAGGACTATTTGAACAAAACAAAAAACCCGCCATTTAATTGGTGGGTTTTAATATTGTCTCTATTTAAAATCTACACTTCATTGTATTTTTCTATACACACAACAATTTAATATTTCGTCCAAAAATCAAATAAATGTTCAGTTGTGTTATGAGATATCTGATAGTACGTTAGATAAATTGCAACTAACGCTAAAAAAATAGTTGCAATTGTTAAAGCTACAGTTTTCCTCTGTAAAGAAAAATTTGTCTGTAGAGTTGCTAATTGAATAGTACTGTCAAATTGTCTAGTTAATGATTTTGCATGATCATCCGTTTTATTAATTAAATTGACCGTATATTCAAACAAGAGCTTGTCGAAACTTTCTGTTTGAAGTTTTGAATAATAGTTATAGTCTGCCTCGAATTCGTCTTTGATCCTGTTAAACATATGAATGTCCCGCTCTAGTTCTAGTCTGAGATTTATTATGTTTTTATAGTTGATCTTTTTAATGGACATTGAGTTATATGAACTAACTCGAAACAAAGCAATCTTTTCACTTATAAAAAGGGTGTATCTTTTGACTGTCAGCATTGGCAGTATAGACCTAACAAAGTCATCTGCTTTATGAATAATAAAATCAACATTTTGTTTTTCGAAGTGCTCATCGTCACTTGCATTATATAAAATATTAAGAGAGTCGTCGAGTCCGTCAAAATATTCTTCGTGGAGATACCACATTTTATCTTCTGATAGACTATAATTACGTCCATTTTTTAATCCAACCGAAGGCCAAAAATAATTTTTCTCAGGTATATCAGATTTCTGTTTAATTCTATACAACAACAAACTCGGAGCTACAATGTTGTTTTTATAAAAGAAAGCTGGGATATAATCACTAATCGTATTAAATAATTTCCATTTTAATTCTAAAATTTGATCTTCTAGCATTCTTCTTTTTACAATCTCAGGAGGTAGAGTTGAGCTATTCCAATATTTAAAAAACCCCTTAATTTTGGGTTTGAATATCAATTCTCCTTTAACATTATTCTGGATCAAATCCGTTAAGTTGGATAAATATTTGGAAGAAGGATTTATCAAAAAGTTTACAACCACAATTGAAGATGTAACTTGTGTCGCCTGTATGTTGACACGATCTATAAAGCTGCCTATCTCCGTGTCTCCCCTGAATTTTATGTAGCCTAGGTTACTCCATCGGTTTCCATGAATGTTACTTGCTACATTATCACAAAATTCATCAATATAATCGAGATTATTAATGTTCAATTCTGGACGATACTGATGAATTAACTTTTTCAATCCGTTTTTTAAGTCTACTAACTTTTCTACTGGTACTATCTCGGCAGCCGCTATGGATAATAAGTCTACCTCAGTACCTTTCGGAATGGAAACCTCACCTTTATTTAGTATTGAACCCTTTTTGCTCCAATAAAAACATGATAGTAAATTATTTCGATCTTGTTCCTTAATTTCAATGCGAGATATTTGTTGCGCCAAGAAACGTCCTAATTTTTCCCGTCTACTTAATCTTCTTTTACTCCAAGGATTGGTTAATTTCAAAATGTTCCCCCACTCTTTTTTAGAACTAAAGATTCGATGAAGCATGCCTTTCATCGATAGTCCTGACTGGCGCCATTTGTTTTAATTATCTTAGCGATTCTACCCTCTAAGTGTTCTGGGCGAATCATTTGTTTTACATCCAAACCATACTGTAAACACAAAGACTTATAAAAATCATGTCTCTCAGTAGTGGGTCTGTGTTCTACCCAAGAAAGAACATGTTCTTTTAAGTCAATATTGAACTCATCCGAGTCGTTGATTTGATTTTTGATTTCGGCAATATAATCTGAGTCTTTTCTGGGAGCGATATTTTTATATCTCCACACGATCTTGGCATAAATTGCATCGATATCAGAATCATTATAATCACTTTGGAGGAAACCCAATCTTTCACGAATATATACATCGATATAATGAAATAGGCTTGCTTTTGCTTTTACTGATAATTGATCAACTTTAGACACTATAATTCCTCCTTATTTTATCCTGAATACTTATTCACCGTTATCGGATAATGATAGACCTCAATATCCTCTGCAATGAACTCTCTTCGTTGAGCTGCTAACAGAGTCTCATACATGTTCTGTCTCCCAACTGGGTTATCGGTGTGTATGTATATCTTATCTACCCTCATTCCGTGTTCACAGAAGTGCTTCACCAAGTCATATCCATTAGGTAATTCTACACCATCTACATCTTCACCCAGATCATGGTCTAATGTAAGAATAGCCACCTCTCTACTCTCAAGGATATGTATTGCTTCGTAGTATGTACGAGCGACCACAAAGCCATCTGGACAGTCTCTGAGGTCGTCAACGTATAGGTTGATCTTATCTGTCATGGTCGCATATCCCTCCCCGTGAAACACATCCTTTACTGACTCTAATCTATTTGAAAATCACATAGAGAGCTGCTAATACAGTAATGCAACTGAAACCAACCACTACATCCTCCATGCCTACAGGAATTGTTAAAGGCATCAGAAGTAAAATTGTTAAAAAGATCGCTGGCAACCCGACAATTCTGAACAAGAATTTCAATCTTTTTCTACGTTCATCTTTATCCTTAGTTAATAGATCAGAGATACTAATTAGTTTTTTACTGTAGAACATTTCAATCCCCCCTATACTTGCAAGAATCCAAATTACAAATTATTCAATTCATTCTCACAACACAATAAATCGAGCTTATAATTCTCAATTCGTCTGTTGATTGCTTTAATTTCTTCCTGTTCCTTCTCAATGAGCATGTTAATCTCATACTTTTTTCTATGTAACTGTATGATTTTATCTTCTTTGCTCACCGTAGTTATTTCTTGAAGATCTTTCAATTTAGACTTTCCCACTCTTCCTGTATCCATAAATTTAATCTTCACCATATCACCCTCTAAAAAGTCAAGCACTATACACTTTCTGCCGTTGTTTTTAGTACTACTGTTGATAAGGTAGGAATAACCTCTTTTTATGTTCATTTGTTATCCCCACTCTCTTTGAAATAGCCATTTTACAGGTTATCAACTTAATACAGGATCTAAAACAACCACCCCTGATATACTACTTAGTATTTCTTTATCGGCTTTTTCCATAAATTCTCGGTATTGCTCCCCCTTAGTTAATAGAACAGTAGCTTCGTACAATTGAAATGTCATGTCACCCTTAACTCTCCACTCTCTTTCGTGAGTCCAATCTTGCATATTATTTGCGTCCCCTATATGGAAGTTTACAATCCTCCACCACTCATCTTCTGGTAAAATCCTTTTTGCTATAACAGAAGCTTCATAAATTACTGGTCGGCCACCCTTATGAAAAATATTCTTTTTTGTGAAACCCAAACCCACAGGTTGATATCGAACTTTGCCCCCGAGTTCCTTTCTATACATCTCTTCATATAAAGTGTTCTGGCACAAGCTACTGAGTGGAACATCTTGAAAACATACGGCTGGATTCTGACCAATTACAAAACCAGATGAAGTAGTGCTACCAATTAGCTTTCTTTCTTTTAAAATTTTTAGAAGAACATCTACGACAGACATTGAATCGGTTTTTCTAGTTAAATGGTAGACATAAGTGCTCATATCTGTACGATGTCGCATTCTTTGCCGCCATTGACTAATGTTATATGGCATTGTGCTATCTCCTTAATCTAATTTAACAAAATGAAACAGTCATTTGATCAGATCTTTACCAACTGTTACCCAAAAGATTGTAGGATTTAAGAATTATTCCTAATAACCCACAACCAAAGCCTCCGAGTAAGGTAAAACCTATGCATAGCCTATATGCAAATTTAAAACCCTCATCTTCTATGTTTCTAAAATTCTTAATTAATAGCAATCCTATGATTAAAGATATACATGTCACAAATACCCATATCGATTGAGTAATAATATATACTCCCCCTCTTCAGATGAAATAGTTATTTGATCAACTTTAAGTTATCTTTATATTCTTTTCTCTTCTTTTTACTATATTTCAGATCAATATTGTACTTATCACGAAAATATTTATCGTAGTCTTCTACTTGCTCTTTGGATGAACAATACTCCGATTCCATTTCAAATTGAGTTCCATCATCATTTTTAACTTGTACACACCATAAACGGATGTTCCAATCAAACCAAACGTCTGTCCATGTCGGCATTTGATCATTCATATTAATTTTCTCCTTGAATAAGGTTCATTTTCAATAACTGAGATGTGAAGCCTTTCGCTCTTTTTAGGCCAGCTTCGTTTTTATCACCAGTCACAGCATTCAATGAAGATATCTCAAGTATAACGCCATAAGTGTGGAATTCATCCCACTTCTTTCTTGTATTCTTTACGCTTCTGATGCCATATTCAGCATAGTCATAATCACTCTCTATCGAGCTCAATTTCAGTTTAATGTATTTTGGAAACTTGGAAATAAACTCTCTAACCGCTTCTTCGCTTTCAAATCCTTGTAAAGTAACTGCCCCATTTAATTCAACAGCTTCTAGTATTGCCTTTTCTGTTTCATCTATTTCATTTTGGTATCCCCTAGATGTAATCTTACTATATGGTTTCATGCTAATCCTCCTCATTCTATTAAGTTCTGATGAAATAAACCTTTCACAACCATATGTATGTGCCACTATATCATTAACTTAATTATATAGCAGCGACCACTTATACACTACTCAGATTTATCTAAAAGTTTCTCTATCCTATTTATATGCATCTTTGATACACTTGCTTGCTTTCCACTTTCAAATTCTGCCATCAGGAGCTCTTTGTCTAATTTCTTTACTTTTGTAGGATTAATGTACGTTGACCAATCAGATTTTACGAGTAATTCCTGATCATTTAGATATCTTAATATCTCAACATTGTTTAACATTCTGTATTCAGTGTTGTTGGCAACTAAATTTATCATTGATCCGTTTAATCCAGTCCTTCGAACGTATGCAATATCAGAAGCATTCACAGTTTTAACTTCATCTGTCACAATATCAATTACGGGTATCATCAAATGGATTCACCTCTTATTATATTTTATGTAATTCCGCTCCATCACATCGTTGCCAGTTACAGTAATATGTTGCTTTCTTAACTGATATCATCTTATCACAATTATTATATATTTGTCAATATTATCTTTGTGTATAAAAAAGACGGAGGGTTATCCTCTCGCCTTCGAATATGTATTCTGATCTCTGCTATATATTTCAGCAGCCTCTTTTAAGCTCATCCACCTACCATCATGGTCTTGTACCCACATAGATCCGTCTGGAAGACGTTTACCTCGTTTATACACTGTAGTAGTAAGCTTCCCCTGTCTGAGCGATACGAACATCTACAGCCTGTTTTAGATCCATGGTCAGCGAGTACACTCTGTCCATGAGGATGTGAGCAATAGTATTTTTACAGCGCCCTTGTTCTTCTACTGTTTCGATTACCTCATTGTTTACGATGATATTGTATGTGTTCATTTCATTTTCTCCTTTATTGTTATATATTATTTTTGTGTTTATTGATTTCCTTAAAAAGACTTATTTTACTTACTTAAACAGCGACAAGGTTTCTCTAGCGTGTTGTCATTCCTTTTTCCTCTATAAGACATAACAACTAGTTTACGCTGGCAATGTTTACAGTACCAAGTTTCTCGCTCTCCAGTTGTTACACCGTAACACTCGGCCACTGAGAACCTCCAATGTTGATATAACACAGGCATTATTACTACTCCCCTTCCTTTAAAATACTTCTTTCATTCATAGTCCTTTGCGCAGATACGTCCATTATAGAAGAACATAATCTTATACTGATTTTCCAATGAATCTCTAATGATCGAACCAATCTTCAAACTTGCATCCCTTAGTATAAAGAAGTAATCATCTTTATCATAAATCTTTACTGGTGTATATCCGTTTTCCTCTGCTTGCTTCAATCGTTCGTCTAATGTTAGTTTCTTAACATTCCAAATCAACTTTTTTCATCTCCCCATGAAAGAATCCTTTTACTTACTTCCAGATAAGCTTCTGATTGCAGCTCCAACATCTATCTTCTTTTGGATGCCAACCTATAGATTTATTACAATTTGGGCAATATGTGAAGCTTGGAGTGTATCCTACACTGTGCCAGCCTCTTTTCGATACTGTATCAGTGGGAACTTCTTTATCCATTTGCAATTAAATTCGCTCCTCTCTGCTTCTACAATTATGACAAAGAGGATTGTTCTTTTTTAATACCTCTATCTCTTTCTGTTGCTTCTTTAGAAGTGAAATAATCCCCATCATGACGGGACTATTTCTCCAGTGCCTATCGTCTATAAGTTTCTCTAATTGCTTAATATTCATAATGACAACTCCTTCCATGTTGTTTAACATCCTTATCTGAATTGCTTTATTTCTTCTATCTCTTTGCGCTTTAACACATCTAAAACTTTACCCAAATCTTTATCAGATATATTGTTTTCATCGCGAAAAGCTTCGTGTCGCAAATGCCAGTACTTCATTCTAATTTCTCTAAGTTCCCTGTTTTCAATGCGATCTATTTCTTCATTATTTAGAATCTCCTTGAATTGTTCCTTGTAACTCAAAAATTCTTTGCCCATAAAAATTCATCTCCTTGTAAAATAATCTATTTATTCGAACGTCCAAAAACAGTTACCTGTGTTGTTGTAACTCAACTCATAAATTTTCTTGTGAGCAAAAAAGTTTTCTAGTTTTTTATAAAAATCTTTAGTGGGGTTCACAATGAAATTTTTGATGTATTGACTATCTGACAAAACAATATCTACAACATTGTCCCCATTCCTATAAAGACGGATAATGCTACCCTCTAATTCAAGAATTTTGCTAAACTCATCCACGTGTTCTTGAGTAATTACAGATTTCATAATGTTCCTTCTCCTTTTTAAATAAAATATTCAATTCATTTAAACCTTTCTATCGAAATCACTTCTTCAGATATACCTTGTACCTCATAGTCATTTATGCAATCGAAATCTTTATATTTATTTATCGCTTCTTCTTCACTGCGCGCTTCAACTTCCATTATGTGTTCGCATTCCTTATAATACTTTACTTTATAAATAGCCATGTGAGCGTCTCTCCTTCGCAATCATAATGGATACTTCCGATAAAGTTTTTCCCTGAACTCATCATTTTCTATTAAATAGAACTCATCAATAACTTCATTATCACCGTTCCAGACTTTTAATTTCCAATCGTTTTGAATTTCAATTGTCATATCATTGTACTTAGCTAAAGATTCTAAAAGAAATTCCACTTCATTGTATTGAATACTTTCTTCATTAATGTCTATCCAGTTAGACTCTAAGACCTTGATGCCGAAGAGCTCCATTCGATTACCTCCATTTATGGTTTAAGTAAAAGGATCATTTTATGTATTCTATCAGCATCAGATATGCTTGTTGATATTTTTGCATACGCTTCATATCTTCTTCTTTTGGGTTTGGAATTCTACTCCAATCCATATTGTCTTTTACATCGGCAAGCTTAACTTTCACCCCAATAGGATTCAGTCTTGCTCTTCGAATGAAGTCCCAATAATTCTCCATTCTACCCGGAGATAATCTATTTCGAGTCACACTCTTTATTGCCTCAACGATTTCTTCAGTGAACCCTAAATCCAATAAATCTTTCTCCTTAATATACGTATCCTCTAAAACATCATGCAGTACACCCACAATTCGCTCTGCTTCAGTATCAAACTGCATCATAACCCTCAATGGATGGAGAATGTACGGATCTCCTGCCTTATCAATTTGACCAACGTGCGCTTCCGCTGCTATCTTGATTGCTAGATTTAAATTTGACATATATCTCTCCTATCCGAATTGTTCGCAAAGCTCATCTTCTTCCACAATTCTATCTTTAATCATGCAGTGCAATCTATTGTCATCAGTTGAGAATGAATTATCACATCCCATACAATCAAAGTATCGTCTGCTGGGGAAATCCTCTCTCAATTGATCAATTAGTTTTTCTTTGTTCACAATACTCCCCCTTTAAATATCTTGATCAAATTATAGATTCATTTAAACTGCAATCAAATCTCTTTGAAAAACAAATACGTCATCATCCTCACACAATTCCATAAACATGTCACGCTGTTCTTCAGTTGGAAATCCATATGTATTCTCTGTAACTATACCAAGAATCTTCTCAATGACAACCACTTGATACAATGTGATCACCTCTTCTATTTGATAATCTTATTGTATACTATCGATCTTTATTTGTAAAGTATTATCTTTGTCTTTTAAAAAAAGAAAAGAGATGCTTTTGGCATCTACAGTTATACTCAATTAGTATTGGTTTTCATAAACTCAATATAATGCTTCTTGCATCTATTTCTCATAAACGACCTCTTTTTGCAACCCTTAATACTGCAAACATTGTATTCGTACTGCATCATATCAGCCTTTGATTTGTGTTCTGCTTTTGTTGTACTTCTAATTATTCGAGCAGTATCAATCAGGTACTCCCTACATTGGTAACATAGTCCCATAGGAGAGTTCTCATTTCTGTAGTTCTTACAACCATCTCTTAAGCACTTGACGAGAGTTTTACTCATAGCATCCACCATCCAGTAAATTCTAAGTTGTCTATATATCTATTCTAACACTGGATGATCTTCTGGGTAAAATTAATCTTTCATGAGGTACTTATGCAGAAAAAAGGGAATGCCCTTTATCGACACTCCCTCTAAAATCAAAACTATTTAGCATCCAACTTTAATCTCACAGCTTCTTTGGCTTCCATTATCTTCAGAATTCCATTCATAACAAATGAATCGGACATGGCAATTTCATCTTTAAACTTAGACATATGACTTGGCTTTTGATCATCTAAGAATTCAAGAACAGCATCGAATGCCTTACCTTTAGAGTAGTAAGCTGTACTTAAATCAGAAGTGGCTCCATTTAACTTCGTTTTTACATCTTTAGGGAGACCTTCTGGAACCTCTAAATTATAAAACTTAGACTGCAAGTGATCAGCAGCTTTCTTCGCATTTTCTGTTGCTTCATATACGGTATAAATATCAACAGTACCATTTCCCAAACCAGTCATTGCTTCTTGGTATGTACTCATAATTGGAGACATAGTTTCTTCTAATGCGTAAACGGATTTTTCAAATGCTAGCACTTCTTTTTGATGGGCTTTTTTAGTAGCAGCATTTTTGGCTTTTAGCTCGGCTTCTTCTTTAGCCTTCTTTTCTTTTTCTAGCTTTTCCGCTTCCTCATCTGACTTAGCTGTACCTTTATCAACCACTGCAACCGCCTTTTCCACTTCTGGCACTTTTTCTTGCGTGGCTACTTTTTCTGTTTCACCCGTTGCCGTCACGTTTGGCTTTTCCTCGGTAGGTATCACAATAATCAATAAAACTAAGCCAGCCCATATAGCACCGCCGATTCTTGCAACCTTGCCAAGTTTCTTCCACGAGACAGCAATAATGATGAAAGGCAAGAATATCCATGCTAAAATTCTTAGTAACTTCAAAACACTACCTCCTAATGTACTATTTATCTCAGCTAATTATATAGTAAAGGGTGACTAATGTCTTTAAATATTTTCCATTTTACCTATATGAAAATAGGTCTTAATGATCAATATAAAATCAGACTTTCATAAACTCTTTGACGTATCAATTAATCCTGACAGCAAACTCCCCATTTGACCAATACTATTCTTATACAATCCATCTATGTAGTTGTCTCGATCATTTAATCTTTTTGTTAGTTCCCTATTTTCGTATCTTAAATTGATTAGTTCTTCTATCATTTCAACAGTTGACAGAGCGTTTTCATAAGTAAGCCTTTCTTGAGGCGATAAAAAGTCCATATAATTCATATCAATTCTCCCCTTTTATGTATCTATTATATTTCTTCATATGATTTAATCTTCTCAGTAGCTTCAATATATCTACTCAGGTAGCTTGGTGAAACTCCAAAAGAGCCTATTTTAACGGCTAAATCGTGCTCTTGTTTGTTGTTCTTCATATTACTATCAAATAGCTCTAGTAACTCTTCACGGCTCATTTCTGTTAGTTCCTTCAGTAATCCCATCGCGATCGTCTCCCTCATCTAAAATTTCTTTGCATATCTCTATACATTCATCACAGATACTTGCCTGTTTTGATGCTACCATTCTTACCACTTCTGATTGACCCTTGCCGCAAAAAGAACAATGCATTTCAAGTTTTCTCTCTGGAAAGGCAATTAACTCATCATATTTCTTAGCTTTGTCCATTAAGATCATAGCTTCTTGCATCAATTGTGCATTCATTTTGAATTCTCTCCTTTATCTATGTTTATTCCTCTGATTTAAATAAATCTTTCCAATCTTTATCTACAATCTCTTTTATGTTTCCATCTTGTTGTTCTACTTGCGTATTTTGTTGGTCTGGATCATAAGCCAATCCATATCTCTCAGCAATTTCTTTAATCTTATGTTGGATATCTCCCATTTGACACCAGCTTTCTAAGTGATATTCAACTTTTATCTCAATCCCAGACCCACATAGAATATTCTGCTATGGGCTGGATCAGTCTCGTTTTAAAACCCATAGCCTCTATATGACTAACTAGCCTGTTTAGTGCTTCATTTCTAACTTCTTTATTTGCATATCCATCTTGAAATTCTTCATAGTATTTACAATTGAATGCATACAGTGTGTCGCTGAATATTTCTTCAGGCAATTCTGATTCAATCACATGATAATTGCTGTAGTTATCAGTCAATCCAAAAGATTTCATTGCTTTACCTCCTTGTAAAATAACTGTTTTATTAAGAAAATAATTTATAGTTTCGATCTAATAAATCCAATTCATCGTCATTAAAGAACTGCCACCAATACTTCTCCACTAGATCAAAGTTAGCAGTATAAACTGTATCTTTGTCTACATAAGGAATATGTAATTTAATCTTATAATCATATCCACCGTAATCTTCATAGCCGCTATCTTTTCGCCCTATGATAATTCCGGTTACTTGGGCATAAGGGTTGATATAAACTTTATCTCCTACCTGTCGTTTCATTTTAAATCCGTACCTCCTTTTCTCGATCAAATCCTGCTTTGATTAACTTTCAACCTAACCCCAGTGCCTTAATTATCTCTTTTTGTTTTGCTGCTTTTCCTTGTAAATATCCTTCGTTACGCTGTTCAGAAATCTTATGTCCTATCATAGTGATAAATTCAATTGCTCCAAATTTACGAATTACTAAACTGTACAAATATTCAACCATCTCTACACCGCAATCTTCAATCTTCAATAAATTTTCAATTACATCAATGACCTCTGGTTCTGTTATGTAATAAGTCTCATTAAATCTACTCTCAAATCTATACAGTCTCTTTGAGTTAGTCCTGCCGCCTTTACGGATTCTCAATTCTGGCGTTCCTCGCTCATAGTAACTTCCACTTGTGTCATCCTTTTCACCAATCCACTTTTCATTAGACATTTTTTTATCTCTCCTTGTGAAATACTGTATTTACTCAGAATCAGCTATACTACTTCTTACAAATTCTTTAATGTCATCAAGGATTTCAAATTGCCAACTAGAGAAATCGTACCTTTCTCCATAACGTTCACAGGCTTCAGCTTTGGCAATTACTACTTTACCTTCCCAATCATCAAACCTATGAGTTGTTTGCCAGTCATTAAACGATCTAATGACTAAATTCACTCTCTCCCTGTTACTGTTCCACCAGTCAATATCAGTGTCGGTGTCCAGTTCCTCAATAAGTTTAAAATTCAACCCTTATCCTCCTTTTCTGTATGAATCGTTGTTTTATCGTTGTTGGGCACATGTTTGATTATTTACATGTGCCACAGTTGCAATTGATTAATCTTACTCGATACCACATTTGTCACAAAAATTGTCCCACGCTTTATCATATTTTTTGCTCCCCGCTCTTCCTCCAAATTCCTTTGACCACATATCTGCCACAATTTCAAACTGTCTATCAGAAATATCTTCAATTTCCTTTGTGAAGAGAAGCTCTGCTATACTGTAGAAAATTCCTTTTTCCTGAATACGAATTTCCATTCCACTTGCTGGATAATATCGTTTATTGTCTTTATCCATAAGGTAATCGATAAGCCATCCATTTTTACTGTAATAAAAATCTCTATCTTTTTTCTCTTTTTCTGCTCTCTCCTCCAACTCGGATAGTCTTTTTACTTTAAATTCTATGTATTCATTAACATTTCTTCTATCTCCCATTTCCCACACTTTAATTCCTGAAACGATTTGGACACATTCAGAGCCATAGGATTGGCCATCAAATTCAAAAACATTCTTAATTCCTTGTCCACATCGTGCACAGTTTGTTATGATACCTGTTTCCATATTTGTTACCTCCCTTAGTTTTAATGAAATCGTTGTATTATATTATCTTTATGTAATTAATTTTCCAGTATAGTGTTTCTAATTCCAATACATTGTTTCCTCTGCTTCATACCCAAATTATACATCTAACTATATGTATTGTCAATATTATCTTTGTGTTTTAAACAGGGTATTAAACTTTCGCTAGTATACCCAACACCACTCCAAATCTATTTGTTTTATTCTCACTCCACAAATTGAACAGATCGCCAAAAATAACCCCGTATTGCTTCATCTGTTGCACATGAGAATCTGTTATAGATTCGTTGAATAGATCGCTCAAAGTTTTTACGGGATTTTCTTGAAACTCTTGATATATTGTATCAGTTACAATAGAATTACTTTGATGTAATTTTCTGAATTGATACAACACTCTATGGATATTCAACTCTGAATAATCATTATCTAGACGCAAATAGAACTCATCAGTTTCTTCATGAGTCTTCAGAATTGTCCGTATGTTTGATTTTAATATTGTAGCTTTTTCGCTGATCTCTAAAATATCGAACAATGATTCTATTGTCATAGATGAATCTCCTTATGTATGTTTTACTTTGCTGCCTTGGAGGTCATTTAACTTTTGTGCTTCATAATACTTAACAGTCCAGTTTAATCAACTGCTAGTTAAGCACTCTCTATAATGAGGGTGCTTTTGTTATGTCTTCTTTTTGTTACTCGAATAGTAACACTGTTCTAAATTTAACCCAGTTACTGTCTGTTGTCAACTGAATTTGTAAGGAGGATTGTAAATGGTTTCTCGACGCTTAAAAGTACATTTAGGGAATCTACTCGCAAGTAAAGATTTGTCTGCTAGACAACTTGCAAAACGAACTGGTTTACGTCATGTGACCATAAGTAATATCATCAAAGGTGAAGCTGTATACATATCATTTGAAGCCGTCGAGAAGATCTGTAATGAATTAGATATTGACGTTAATGAGATAATGTCCATGATTGAAGAAGATGAGTAGAAGCACGTTTATCTGGCTAGTAGGCAATTGCTTGGCCCTCATAGCTTATCTGATATATGTTCTTACAGATTTAATTGAGTATGTATATGTTGTTTTGACTTGCGCGCTAATTCTTTTAATACTCTCCATATACTCAATAATCAAAAAGAAATAAAAAAGGAGCTGCTTAGTGGCAGACTCCTCTTTCTTATGTACAAGTAACTTTAAATTGATTTTCTATTTCTAATCCAAACCAGTACCTTTTCCCTTACTTCGGTATCAAACCATCCCCATTCGGCTGCTAAGTGTTTGATGTCACTGGGCAACTGTTCGTGAATATTCTTAATAGTATCTTCAGACGGTACTCTGTTATAGGTGTCTACATAACAATCGTTAATCACAGAGCTTCTATCGTGGATTTCTACATCTTTCATTTATGCGTCTCCATTCTTTATCAAAGTAACATTTGATCACCTTTAGGTTGATTTAATCCGTTTTCTATATTCCCTGCGCTTCTTTAAACTGTATTTGTGATCAATATTGTATTCCTTTTCCCATTCGGATTCTGTTAGCAGAGCACCCTCTTTAGAGCCGTAAAAAGCCTCTCCTACTTGAGTTTCATCATCAGTCATTAGTTGAACACAATATCCGTATTTCCCGTTGTACCAATTCTCAATCCATGTGGGAGTGACATCTTTTGGTTCGTCATCTGGAAAGTTGAATTGCATTCTACTCATTCCCTTCTGAGGATTTTTTGATCATATTAAAATTTCATTTGAATTTAGTATTTATCAATGTCATCTCATCAACACTAAAATCATTCATGAATTTACTCATACAATGCTCACTATGGAAATCATATTCTTTGTTGTCCATTTCAACACTTTTACATTCATCACCTTGGGAGAATCGTTTTTGACCACAATAGCACTTTGTATTTGTTTGCAATGTACCTTCGTTATTCTTCTTAATCATGTTATCGCCTCCATAATTTTATTATCTCATGAATCTAAAGTTCAATGGAATACCCAATCTGTCTTCAATTTTTCTGATTTTACTCTTCAGGATCATTCTCTCTTCCCAATTTAAATTGTCATTCATTAGATAATCTTCCTTGAGACTTTTCAGTAGATCTCTTGCACTCAATCCTAACACCTCTCTATGTATTATCATCTCTATCTGATTATAATTATACAACAATAAATATACATATACAAGTATTATTTTAGTGTTAATCATGATAAAAGTCTTGTTTTACCAAAAACAAAAACAGCCCGTTAAGGCTGCTGGTTGACTGTTTCTGTTGTTGGGATCTCAACCCCTAAAGATAATCCTGTCACAATGAATGAGACGATAAAAACAAGGATATATAACCATATAACCGTAAACCTTGATCTGCCATCCATAAAGGCCAATGCAGGATGAATAATGCCAAATAGCATTAATGGGACTGAACTAACCATAATCGTAAATGGTATAGCTGCAAAACGATTGAATGGTGCAAAGACAAAGCAGATAAAGAAAAAGACTGCAATTGTGGCAATTGTCATGTACTTGAATGTCTGAAGCTTCTTAATGCGCTTTCTAGCCTTTGGTTCTCTGTCGTAATAATCACTTATGTACTTATCTTGGATGTAGCTGTAAACCTTGTCTGATCCCCTCTTTGATGATTGTCGTTCTATCTTGTTCATTGATCTCTGAAACTTCTTCTGAGTCGGTGTTGGCAAGCCGTATCCCCCTTTTCGCTTTGTATACAGAGTGTATCATCATTCGAGTGTTTTGAGAACAAAAAAGAGCCCAATATGGACTCCTTTATCTTTGTGAAAGACTGGTTTTACTTAGTTTCAATAACTCCATTTTTGATTACATATTTCTTCGTTTCTTGCATTTCTACCTGAGTATTATCAACTACTTTACTACTATTAAGGATCTGGGAGATGAATTTCAGTTTATGTTCTAAAACAGACTTTTCTTTTTTAAGTTTACTATTTAACTTGGTTTTGTTGTTCAGTTGAGCATCTTTTCCTTCAATTAGAACTTCTTTCAATTTAAGTTGATTCTTTAGATCGTTAACTTCTAACTTCAACTCATTTATTTGAGACTGCAAGTTAGAGTCTTCTCTGACAATCCTCATAGCCTTTTCAAATTCACCTACAAGAGACTGTACTATGTCCGGTTGCTGTTGTTCATCTAAACTCTGAATCGGATTAACGATGTATTCTGGAGCGTTTAAATAGATTACATTCTTCTCCACTAAGTAATTCCGTAGAGATCCATATTTCTTTTTTATTTGGTAGTACTTTTGTTGAACATTATTAGCGTTCCTATTTAGTTTCTTGGCTGCTAGGCGAAGTGCGCCCATTTTTGAGTTTCCTTTGTTTGATTCTTCATTGATTGTCTGTTCAATCAGAAGCAAATCGCCATCAGACCAATTACCCAAAATTTCATTTTTCACCTCGTCAGGCACAACCGCTTCTACCTTAAGCAAATAATCTCTTACTTTTACAGCCACTTCGCTATCCTTTAAAAGCATTCCGATACGCAACATGGCTTTTCTTGTAAAGAGAGTGATGTTTGATTTTGCTGATAGCGTGACACCGTGTAACGCTATATTTTGTTTATAATCTTTAAACTCGATTCCAGCCATTGTAACTACGCCATCTTGATCTAACTCTTCTTTATGACGATTTCTAACTTGGCGAATGGTTGACACATCTACATCATAGTAGTTAGCCACTTCTTTGGACTCAATATGAACTTTATCTGGGAGTACAATAATATTTTTAACTTTATCAAGAACTTCTGTTTTGTTTATGTATTCGTTTCTAATACCTTTATTTTCAATAAATGATTCAGGCTGTAGTTTTAAAGCTGCATTCATATCAATCACTCCTAATTAGTTAAGTTTATAAGTACCAATGAATTCTTCGAGTTTCAAAATTTCAGGTTTTTGTAGAGGTTGCTTACCATTAATGAAAAGTGAAAATAACGCATTACTAATTCCTAATTTCTTTGCTATAAATGATTTCTTAATCCCGTGTTCGTTTATAACAATCTGAGTTCTCTCTTTCAGCGTCATGTGTTCACCTCCTTAAAATAAATTTTAATTTATGATTAAAAAAAATCACCTCACTTCTTCTAAATTAATTTTATAAACGTCTTTGACAATTTTTTTTATAACTCTTGTCGAGGAGCTTGTTCCAAATTCCCATTTTACTGCAAGTTCGAATACTTCATCCTCTGAAAGGTTGTCGATTTCTACTTCAGAAAGTCCAAGAATCTCTTTTACAGCTTCATAAGTACGCTCTGAATATCTCATAATTCATCCTCCGCTTTAGTTATATTTTTTAATGAATCGCTCAATTTGTCTTCTCATCGTTTTTAATTCATCAGGATCTTCTTCTTCATAATAGCTCCCACCGTCATTGATGACAGAGAGAACATAAAATGAATCTTCAATTGCTTCTTCTAACGTCTTATTTTCGGTATCTCCATCCCATCTAGAAAATACTTCATTTGGGACATCAGTCATCCAGTTATTGAGCGTTTTCATGTTATATTCTCCCTCTCATCTATTATATCAATCTATGTATTTTACTTCATAAAACTTAGTATGTGAGCAATAACATCTACTGTCCAACCATCGCCAAGCATATTATATCTATGTCCTTCTGCTACTCCTTCGGTGTATCCTTCCGGTACTGTTTGAAGTCTCTCGTACTCTAACGGGGTTAACCGTCTTATTTTATTTTCATTTTCTATGTATACTTTCTTTTGTTTATATCCGCCCCTACAAGCTGTTAAGGTGGCACATTTATTATTTTCGTTATAAACTCTCTTTAGTAAGTCATGCGTATTCAAATGGAGCCTAGTAACTATTTTCTTTGACAAGTCTAATGGATCATAAGTACGTTCGTAATAATACTTGCTGTCCACTTTTTCTTCCATAATATCTCTTAAGACTAGTCTTTTATCTTTGGGCTGCTCTACGCCTTCAATGTTTGTCCAATAGTATCTTTTTCGATCTTGAGCACTGACCAGTGCACTATCGATCATTATAGGTTCTACATCTAGCACTTTCGATATTACATCTCTGTCCTCATTGGACATACTCTCTACATTTTCAAGAATAAAATATTTAGGTTTTACTATTTGTAGGGCTCGTACATATTCATAAAATAATTTCGATTTTTCACCATCTAATCCTTGACTGTGCTCTGATCGGTCTATGTTGATAATCGAGAGATTTTGACAAGGGCTGCCGCCGACCAACAAATCTATTTTTCCTAACTCCCTTAATTCCACTTCTCTTAGATGCTCTACGTTCCCCAATTGTATTGTTTTAGGAAAGTTCTTATTTGTGATTTTAATACTGTGTACGTTTATTTCACTTGCATAGTACTTCTCTACTTGGATTCCCAATTTGTTTAATGCGATCTGTCCACAACTCATCCCATCAAATAGACTCAAAACTTTTATAATTAACCATCTCCATATATTATATAAGTGTATAAAATTAAACTTCGTACTGTCCTACAGTCATCATACCGTGTCCGTGATCCTGTTCCACTAATACAACACCTTTATCTACATAGTGAGTAAGAAGCAATTCTACTTCCTCATCACGAGACTCATTAAACGCTGCAACATGGTATTCTTTGTTCCCATTCTTGTCTAAAGTAAAAGATTTTGCATCTACATTGATGTAATCATCTACTGCATCAAGTCCCTCTAATATTGGTGTAAGTACTTCCCATTCTGCTTTCAGTTCTTCAAATCTTGTCATTTTAATTGTTCCTCTCTTTGTTTTATTTGTTATATTCATTATAACAATAAATATAAATATAATCAAGTATTATCTTTGTATTATTAGAACAAAATAAGCATTTTATTCAAACTCTTCTTTGCAAGAATAACACTCTTTACTTTCTTCTATGACTTGTTCTTTACTATTCACCACATACGAAATTGCGGAAAGTTGATTGCAAATGTAACATTTTCCTAATCCATTTCGCTCCTCATATTGTCCAGTATAGATTGAATTGTCTTCTTTTAAGTACACTATAGGCACTAAACTCTCCACCCTTCACCCATTAATTATAGTTATGCATTTTTATGTATGAATCTATCATTAATTACGAGGGTTATACTTGTGAGTGTGAATATTCATACGGTTACATCTAAGTGAAACAAGAATTTCATCTGGATTCCAATCTTAGCTTTGGAACAATAATTCTGAATATTCATCGATGAGATTGGTTGTTAGCAGACGGTTATTGTATGAATCATACTCCAATTGAGATAAGTAGACTTTCATATTTTTCTTCTTCACCTTTTTTATTGCTTCTATTACTTCATCTGCATTAGAAGTGGCACTTTCTTCTTTCAAGAAACTATTCATGTTTTGTCCACCGTCTTCAGATACTACAACCACTCCATAGAGTATATCTATTCTCATAATTGATCCTCCAAGTAATCATATTTTTGAATGAATTCACTCTTTTACTTAGTGTTTTAGAGATTGGAAACAAGAGTGTATGGTATATCGCCCTTTTTTAAAATCCCTTTCTCAAGCAAGTCCATACAAACTTTATGAGAACCTATTTCACGTAAGACATCAAGAGTTTCGCCCTCGCTTTTACTTGCGACTAACGCATGTATTTTTCTTGTCTTGGGAATTAATCTATAATACACAGATTCTTTATGATTTTTTTCAACCTCATTCATTCTCTGAACAAATGTAGATTGTGCTTTTGTTAGTGCTGTCATTAACTCTCATCCTTTCCAGAGTGTTTTGATAAAATGAGTATTTTAAATCGTTACAATACAATGTTCTTTTTCCAATTCGTTGTTTATCTATTATCTTCTACTTGATAATGCAATTATAACACCTAAAAGAACTATTGTCTAGTATTATCTTTGTATATTAAAAGAGATTCCTAAGTGGAATCCCTCATCACAATCTATTTAACTTTAACACTCCAAATTTCAACCTCTTCATCTACATCAATGGGTTCGACATAAGTAACAATAACCTGCTTACCTTGATACTGTTTACGCAATACATTGGTAAACGACTTGTCCTCTTTAGTTGTAGCAATATCGGTCACTTGCAACACCCAGAAACGACCATCCTGATCCTTGGTGGTGTGAGCCACATAATAACCGCTACCTTTCATGTAATACACCTTCTCGACCTTCATAGTCGCTTGCTTAGCCTCTTGGTTGACCCCATTTGCCATACTCACACCGGACATCATCAACGACAATACAAACACCATTAGCGTTACAGTATACTTTTTCATTCAACACACATCCATTCTCATATTATTTTAGTCTATTTATTAAATGAATTTATCAGTTCGAGATGCTGGCTGAAGGATAACCCTACCGATGAACGTTTAGTCTGATTTTGTGAGTTTACTCTTTGCTCTGGCTGCTTAAACGCTGCATATGGATTAGTTTTATGTACTGGATGTATGTAATAGATTCTTAACAAGTGATTTCCTCCTTTATTCAAGTTCATTATCTATGTGAAAGGCCACTTTCATGGACTCTTATTTTAATCTTATTTGCAGCTCTCATGAGTTTCGTCTCCATTTAGTATCCACTCTCTCACAATTGCACGAAGCTCCTCTACACTAATGTCATCAGGTAAATCCATCACATCAACAATATCGTTCTCCAAGATAGCTATTTCCAATTCTTCTTTATTCATATTATCAACCATTATAATTACCACCTTATAATTTATTATTTTTGTGTATAATATATTAACGAAGGATTAGTGCTCCTACGATTGTTTTACTTTTCAACGCTTGCTTACGTGTCCATTGTGATTTCATAATTGCCAGTTTAGTCTGACTCATTTGGTTTCAACTCCTTGTTTCGTTTTCCTTTACCTTATATACCTATTATACATCACAATTATACAATTGTACAGTATTATCTTAGTGTTTTAACCCAAATAAGCCACCTTTTTTATGGGTGACCTAAATGAGTTATAGATTAGAATTGAGTTACAGGGAATTAGTAGATCAAATGACAGACACAACGGTCTTTGTTGTGGATGAAGGTGAAGCGACAGCCATGGAGTGAAACGGAATGGATCTCGCCACCTATTATTAAGTGTAAGATGAGATTCAATATGATTAATTCCATTTTCCTTATGTATCAACGATTTTTTAAGTTTTACTACATCAAAAATAATCAATTATGTACTTTCATTTTCCACGTTTTGGACGCAAAAAAATTCAAAAACCCTTATGTATCAACGGTTTCAAGCATGTTATTACCTATTAAAAACCCTTATATAAAGGATTATTCCACGATTTGGACGCAAGCTACACGTCAAAAGCCTGATATTTAGCCAAAATCCAGCATCTCTTGTTGTAATTTGGATTGATTTGACCGTCCTCCAATTTCCGTCTTCTGTCTTTGTTCGTTCTGTCATTATTATTTAAACTATAAGGTAAATCATTCTTCAAGAAGTACATGTTTAACTGATCGCAATCCTTCTGTAATCTGCCACGTCCATCTCTTAAATCAATTCTTTTGATTAATTCAGCCTGATCGTCCTTGTATAAGCGCTTTCCTACAATACAATCCAGATAATCTGATATTGTAGCCTTATTAACTGTATCATCCAATACACTGTGATTCAATTGTCCTAGCTTATCTTTCATATAGTTAATATATCCTTCCTCTTTGTTAAGTAAGTTATTGTATAAATTTTGATCATAGCATTCTTTAAAGTATCTTATTTCGTTTACTACCTTCTCATATCCAACCACATTTTTAGCTGCTTTGTCGTAGATAAGAGGATTGTTACTTCTGCGATACTTTTTAATATACTCAGCAGATCCAGTTTCAAGTAAATATTTCGCTGGAACAATAGTACGTTCACATTGAACCATTTTCTTATTCATCATCTTGTTAGACATGTCTTTGATTATGATAGTAACCTTATCTCGACCATCTACAATACGCTTTCTGCCTAAACATTGGATTAGAGTATCCACATCTTCAATATCAGCAATAACATATTTGATATGTCTGTCTTTGAGGTTAATACCATTATCCAGTGTGGATGTAGTAAATAAGAATTTCTCTTCAAACATTTCATTAACAAGCATGTGACTGATTTTTTCTTTGTCTATTTTCTTCCCTACACCAGATACTGTTTTCTCAGCACAAACAAAGAGCGAATCCTTAAACAACAAATGTAAATCTGCTGCTCTTGTTGCTGACTTAGTAAAGCATATCACCTTCTGATTCTTAGGAATCGTATGTAGAAACTTTTCCAACACCTTATCGCTTCTATAGAAAATTAATTCTTTAATATGACTATAATCGTGAGGAACATTGTAACTTCTGTATTGGATACCCTTATGTTTGAAGTACTCAATAGAAGAATCTGCTGTAGCTGACATAAAGATTTTTGTTTTGTTGGTATCAGCCAAAATCATATTGAACGAGTCTTCAGTATTAAAATTAAACTTTGACTCCGTTAAGAAATAATGAAACTCATCAGACACAATATATTGATACTTGTTACTGAACACCCTACTCTTCTTGCGTAAAGCACTCTCAATAGTTTGATAAAGAAAGATATCAATCGTATCTCCTTTATTATCTTGTTCAATCTCTCGTTGAAATTGTTCACTTAGTCGTGTTCGGTTAAGTAAGAATAATATCTTGGTTCCTTCACGTTTAGCCTTCTCATATAGAGTGTTCTTGATGAAGTATGACTTACCTACACCTGTACCAGCTTCAATCGTGATAATCTCACCTTGCTGCCATTGTTCAACTTCATTGCCTATGATGTCTGTTACTGTGAGTCTCTTTTTGCGAGCAATAACTTTGGCCCTCCCTTCTGTGATAAGTGATATGAATCATATATATAAAACTCTATTGCTAGAGTGGAAGCGTACATCCTTTAATGAATATGTAATATGTTATTATTGTGTTAAATGACAAGGGAAAAGACTATTCCCCTTTGACTATGCTTAACAACTTAACAGTGTACTCTTCTAGAAATATTCTAATTTGCTCCTGTGCTAAATCCTCATTTGAAATAGATCCATGTTTATATGCTTCCATTACACCCAGTAAATCATCAACTGTATATCCTACTACATTATTGTATGCTTCAGTATTGTTAGGTGTAATGACATCACTGATGATAGTTTGTTTAAGCTGCTTGTCTTTGTTGTACAAGTTATCAAAGCTGTTCATATGTAACTCCTCCTTATTAATTGTATTGGCTACTACATTGCCAAGTGTAATCATACGTATTATACCCCATTCATATGTAATTGTAATTTGGATTGTTGATATAGATGAAGCCAGTAGCCACAGTTAGAACACCGTGACTACCTTGATATATGTATTGCTTATGATAAGACTAACAATTGCATGACGCTTATTGAACCCTTGAACCTTATACTTATATGCTTGTCTACCTTCATCCCATTCATGTGTTATAGTCTTTGGATGCTTTAGGATGAACAGTAAACGTTCAAAAGTAAAATTTCTATCTGGCTGAGATAGTCGTTGTTCAGCATGTGATGATAATATGATATGTCTCTGTGATGCTAGTTGTGGTATAAGTGTTAGTAATGTATCAGTTGATAATGGTTCATGTATCATGATGTTCACCCCCTATAGTGGATTGCTTATTTGATAATCTAATTATACCATTAAAATATATAAATTGAAAGTATTATCTTTGTATTTTTAGATTGAGATTATGAAGTGGACAAGTGAAAAGTAAAATTGGAAATGGAAAGTTGGATTCGAGATTCGGTTTAGGGATTGCTAAGATTAAATTTGGATGAGATTATACATACGATAAGTAAGACTAATGGCAGATAGATAGATGAGCATATGTGATGAGTAGGAAGATATGTAGGTGATACGTGGAAAGTAGTGATGAGAGAGATAGATTAAGGTGAGAGTGATGAGATGAGTGGATAGAGTTATAGTGATAGTGGAGATAGTTAATACAATAGTTATAGTTATAATAAGTCATGATTTATGCAAACACTGTTACCCAGCGATTTGGATACCCCCATAGGGTATAATGATTCCGAAATGGAAACTTTGAATTTTTTTGAGTTTTCGAATATTTTTTTGAAAATTACATTGACAATTAGGCAGCATACTGGATCAGTTCAAGTTGTGTTGGTGAGTGTGTCTATCAGTAATACAATGTATCTTATATACCTGATAGCAAGGGTATGGGGGGCTATTTTAAATCCAAAATCGAGTCATAATTGGAAAATAGTGGCCTAGCACTTCCACTTCCACACCCTGATTTAATATTCATCCCTCCCATATTATTACCAATATATTGTAATATCTTTGTAACTATTCACTCTATTTTCACCAAATATCAATCACAATCTCAATCGCAACTATTCTAATTTCTCTTACTCCCATCTACCTTTATAAATTTATTACATTGCTGTAACCATCGCATATCATCTCATATTCTGTCCTTTTTCACCCTGTTTCCCTTGATACGTATAGGTTTTTGCGATACACATCACTGATCAACATACCCCCTAACACAATTTCTCTCATTTTCCCTTGGTGTATCTGTGTTTTACGCTACAGCGACTCAATTCACGATTACCCTTTAATCGTAAAACAAAAAAAGCCTACTGGACAATTCATCCAATAGACCTTCGATTCACTTATTTAATTATTTTCTTGTAACAGTCTACACAAATGTGTATTTCTTCTCTTGCTTTCTACTTTTCTAATGGCAAAGTTTAGTGTCTCTGCTTGAGTTAGAAAAATACACTTCGAAACACTTCGAGTTATTGCTGTATAAACTAAGTTGGCACTAATCTGAAATTTATTAGATCTATCAACTACAATTAATGTTGCTTCACTGGAGCTTCCCTGGCTCTTATGTATGGTCAATGCCCAAGCAGATAATAATTGAGCTGCTAAATTAATGTCTAATCTGACCAATTGATCGTCAAATTGAATAATAATTCCTTTTCTTTCACTCTCCGCTAATTCATCGTCACTATTCTTTTTATCATCTTCCAGCTTTATATCGATTACTTTACCTGAATCTCCATTTACTATATCTGTTCCTTCTTCAGACATGTTCGCTATCTGGTACATGTTAACCGTATTAAGGATGTAGTCTCCAACTCTAATTAAACCATCATATCCATATTCATGTTGTTTCTTTGTTGAATCAAATGGATTAACTTGCTCTTGTATGTATTTGTTCAATTCTACAGTTCCCAACTTCCCTTTCTTAGTTGGAGACAGCACCATAATATCTTCAGGCTTATATGTATTCAGTAACAAATTATAATAGTGTTTATAACCCTTTTCAATCTGTACCTGATCAACACAGTGCAGTAAAAAGTCGTTTCCAAATAAGTGCTTACCTTCAAAATCATTATTTACAATTTGCTTGCCCTCTCTTATTTTAGTTGCAACATCAAGGATACCTCCATCCCCTTGCCTAAATACGATGTCCAATTTAGTCATTGGAATTACTCCGCTTTCAATAGCATCGTGAAGAAAGTTTCCTGCCTGTACAGATAATAACTGAAAATCATCACCAACGAATAATATTCTTGTATTCGGATTTTTAATCTTAGAGAGTAATGATGATAGTATAAATACATCGGTCATACCGGATTCATCAATAATCACAAAGTCTTCATGGATTTCTAACATCATCTCTTCTCCCTTATCCATACCAAAACCAATTCTTCTATGTATAGTTTGAGCATTTACTCCTGTGTAGGTACGAGTAACTTTCGCTGCTTTTGCAGATGGGGATAGTAATACATATGTGAGTCCTAATTTATTTAGTAAATCTACAAGGAACTTTTGAAGCTTACTTTTCCCTGTTCCGGCATACCCAATAAGTAAGTTGACTGAATATTTCTGAATACTTCTAAAGAAATCCTTTTGTTGATATGTAAGTCCTTTGGGTATATCTTCTTTATACGTTTCTTCAATCTCCAGAATGTACTTATCAGGATCAAAGTTTAGTGAAACTCCGCCTTCCAACATTTCAAATAATCGTTTTGCTATGTATTTTTCAGCGTTGTAAGTTCTAGTAAGAGAAACTTTGTCATCTACAAATACTAATCCATCTGTATCATATAGAAAATTCTCAATCATTACTTCAGCAAGTTCTAGTTTCTCAGAAGCGTTCCTCAGCAACTCATCTTTTAACATATACGTGTGCCCTTGTAGTTGGTTATCATCAATGGTGAATCTTATCCCATACTTTATTCATGTGGATCGTCTTTCTTGAAACCCATTAACTGTGCTATCTTATCAGCTCTTTTAAATCCAAATCCAGATAATTGAGTAAGCTCGTATGGGTTGTCCTCAATTTTCTGGATAGCTAATTCCTTTGACCCAAATGTTCTCTCAAGTTTTAAAATAATGTCATATGTTATACCGTACTTCCCCAATCGGCTCAATACATCTCTATAGGCTATATTCTCAAGAATTCTGTCTCTTATCTTATTGTATGTCTTTGATCCAAACTGTTTAACTTGCTCATATTCAAATTTATTATCTACAATCAGCTTAACAATATCCTCGTTTGGATAGGTTTTATATACTTCCTTTAACTGTAGATCCGTCATAAGTGTCGCTAGGAACGCCTTCTGACCCTCCATTGTCTCAGGAACATCCTGATATATCGATAACACGTTATAACTTGCTCCATATTTTGCATCAACTTTTTCAAGCTCAATTTGAGCTTCATACTCCACACCTAATTCTAGTCGTTGCATGATCCCTTTAACACTAAGATTCCCGTATGAGTTTAAAATCACATTTGGGCTATTGGTGTTACATGAGTATATCCTGAAATCATTTTTGTTATCTGCTTCTTTTCTGGGGAACATCATTTTCTCTGGCGTTAACTTCAATTCAACAATACTCAATTATTCATCTCTCCTTTATTTTGAATGTACTCTTGTGCCTCTCTTTTTAATTGCGCTAATGTTCCATTATTTTGATTCATAATCAAATCAATGAGTTCTTGCTTAGTAAGTTGCTCAAGAACAGAGTCATCAATTTTATCCTCGATTCTTAAACTTATACTGTTTGAATAGTCTTCGTTTATATGGCGGTAGTAAGTCTCAGTCGTAGAGATATTTGAATGATTAAGATGCTTCTTTGCCTCTTCTAAAGTACCAAAGCTCGCAGCCACGTTTCTGAAACTGTGAAACTTGACATTTCTATCAGAAGAGATATTCATTTTTTCTTTCAACTTGTTCATCATTGTCTGTATAGTATTGTTGGATAAATGAAAAATCTTGTTGTCCTTATATTTGTGATAGTATTTCTGGTCTTTAATTTTCAAGAGTTCGTTGTACAGATCAACCGATATCGGCATTGTATGTCTTTTATTCCCCTTCCCTATGGTTGTAACTAAATAGTTTTCTGCATTAGGATTCTTCTTTATGTCATCCCACTCTAGCGATAAAATCGAACTTTTTCTAAAACTAGTAGTGTAAGCAGTTCTAATGAGAGCAGATTTTTCTTGTCCTTGTTTTCTGTCATCATGAACAATTCTAGCCATTTCTTCTGCCTCATTTAGATATAGTGGGCCAGTGTGTTCTGAGTCATCAGAAAGCATATCGACTTTTACATGCTTCGAGTTGATGGGATATTCGTTTATCTCCAGAAACTCATATAAACTTTGGATCGGAGCTATGTAATTGTTTATGGTGATATTTGTGTACTCGGCCTCATGATCTTTTAGATACTTTTGATATCGAATCATATCCGCATTCCTTACTTTTAAATCATCAACGCTCAAATATTCTATATCTTTGTTAACATTATGCAACCATAAAAAGAAATTTCGAATGCTCCTCTCATAATTTTTTTGCGTGTGTTTGCTCTCGAACTTGCCTATGAAAGTCATAATGTCTTCATAAACTCTTCTACTATACAACTGAATTACATTGGCTTCGCTTTTCATAAAGCATTCCTCCTTCGACCTCTTGATTTTATTATATATGATATGCATTTAAAACACAATGATAATACTTGACAATATTTAAATATAAACTTATATTGTATCTACGGACATCAAATCCGAATAAACGAAGGCTACTAAGCCGAAAGGGAAGATTTAATGAGAAAAGGACAACAGGGAAATCATTCAACTATCACGTGGGAGGATCGATACTACGATGGATACGGCGATGACCGGGATTATTATGATGAAAGAATGGTATCAGAGTATATGAAACAAGGAATTGATGATTGTATCGAATACATAGAAGTGGTAGTAGATCAAGAAGTCTTATGGTTGAAAAAAATACACATAGATAATACATAGAACATTTTATTAGTAAGGAGAAAGAAACTATTGAATATTGAAAAGTATATCAACACAAGATTTAAACATTTAGGGGTTCACGGTTTTAGAAATGAGTTGATTGAACAAAAGCATTACTTAGTTTTTAATACAACTATTAAATATTTCGAAGTTCTAGCCTTATACTTTCATGACAAAATGAGCAACAAAGAGATCAAAAAATTTATTAATGATTTTAGTAAGGAACTGCACGGAGTTATTAATCAAGGTTTCGACGATTGTCACGAGTATGGCAGTAACTGCGGCTGTATAGATAGCGAGTCCAATGTCGCTTGGGATTTAGGTTTTAGTATAGATGATGATGGACACTGGATTCCACATGATGATAATTTTGTTGGTCGCTTTGAATTTTTATATCCAGATGAATATGAATTAGTGGATGCTAACGGTAATAAATTTGATGTAGAAGAGTATCACTACTTTATGGTTTTGAAATACATAGTAAAGGGTGTTTGAATGGCATTGGATAAGCAAGTCTACATATACAGTGTTGACACAAGTGCTTTCTTCACACAAAGGGAAGGTTTACTTCGTAAAGAAATTAACAAAGCAAAATTAAAAAAAGAAACCGAGAAAGTTAAAGAACTTGATGAGAGTTTTCGCAATATCATCGATTCTAATGTACATTTAAAACGTAAACTTAATCCAAATAGTTTATCCATAGCCAATAAAGTCTCATTATTTGAGTCCTCGCTCACAAGAACGCTGGGACTTAAAGAAAACAATACATACGAAGATGTAATTATTGTAGAGACACACTACTACAGCATCTTTGACAGTCTCATTGAGAATGGCTTTACTCTTAATGATGAAGAGTATGTACCATTTACAGCCTCAGCAGGACAAATTAGAACTAAAAAAACCGTATTTATGAAAAAAAACACTTGGGATGAGGTTAAGCAAACTCTGATGTGTGGTCTCTCAGAGGACAGAATTAACAATCATTACGATATTAGCAAGAACGATAAAAGACTATATGGTGTAAGTATAAATAAATACTTGGCATATTTAGCGCTATGCTCAAGCGCAACTGACTTATGGGAAGGATTCAACATAGATCGTTCAATTGTTGTAGATGATTTCGAAACTTCGATCAATACAACAGTTGATTATGTAGATGATGTCACCTACACAGTTAGTCGCAGAAAAATGGATGTACCCATAAATCATACCGATGGTTGCGGAATGATTTTACCGAAGAAAAGTAAAAAAGCATTCATGGTTCGCCTACCATGGGTTAAAGGATTGCTAGTCCCTTTCCCCTTCAATAAATTCGTCGATGAGAAGAATAGGTTCTTGATAGACATTTATGGTAAGAAACACGATGTAATTAAAGAAAAAATAGAGGTTATTTTTACCAAGAGTCAATTTAAGATGTGGAAGTATTATCAAAGCTGGGATGAATATAAGTCTCTATATAAGCAACACAATTGTCATGCAAGCTTAACCAATACAGAAGAGGATGAATTAAGCTCAGCGCGACTTTGCTATCAAATGTTGCAAACTCTGACCCTTATCTCCGAAGAAGAACTTGATAAATTAGTATCAGTTACGCGTAATGAAATTCAAGAAACGGTCAGCAATCCAGAGGAAATGCTCAACTTATTGGGGGCAACTAAGGGAAAGTTTGAAGATAAAAACAATTTACAACAATCATTATACATATATCCTGAACTTTTATTAGACCCACATGTAAAAAACAAACTTAAGGAAGCAAAAGCTAGTTTGATGAGGAAGGTGTATACAGGAAAAGTTAAGGTCGATGGTTGTTACACTTTTATCGCTCCAGACTTGTATGCTTTTTGTGAGTATTTATTTGAGGGAAATAACAATCCAATGGGTATCTTGAAGAATGGAGAAGTGTCATGCGTTGCAATTCAGAATGGTGAGAAAGTTGATTGTTTGCGGAGCCCTCATCTTTACAAGGAGCATGCTGTTAGATTAAATGTTAAAAATGATCAAACTCAAGAATGGTTCATTAGCAAAAGCGTTCACACCTCTATTCACGATCCCATCAGTAAAATACTAATGTTTGATTGTGATGGTGATAAGGTAACAGTAAGCAATGATAATACATTAGTAAGTGTTGCCGAAAGGAATATGGCAGACGTTGTACCTCTGTACTATGACATGAAAAAAGCGCCAGCAGAAAAAATCAACAGAAATAGCATAAAGCAGAATCTAAAAAGAGCCTTTAGTGGCAACATTGGTATCATTAGTAATGATATTACGAAACTCTGGAATAGCGATTCCGTAGATATCGATCTTGTTAAAATTAGAACGATGGAAAATAACTTTGAAATTGACGCTGCTAAGACAAACTATAAGCCAGTTCGACCAAAGCATATCAAGCAATTATTTAAACCATTCAATAAAATGAAAATGCCACACTTCTTTTCTTATGAAAAATACAGACTCAAACCACAGGACAGAAAAAACAAGAAATCTAAGCGAACCACTGAGCCTTGGACTAACACTACAACAGTTAACAGACTTAAAGGGATGTTTCCAGATGTCCGTATTAGATTTAAAACAGTGTCCGACAAGTATGAGTTCGACTATAAGAACATGATACACCAAGAAAGAACAAAGGATGATTTATACTACACCATACTAGATAAGTATAAAGAGTTAAATGATACTAAGTGGATGCTGTCTTCTAGAAATAAAAGTAGCGACATTAACAATTCCGACCACCTCCCTGTCTATATTTATATAAGAAATGAGCTTTTGAAAATACATAATGATCCATATTACGTTGCAGATGTAATTATTGAATATCTCTATAGTGGATCAAACACAGGATATAAAACAACTCTTTGGTCTAGTTTCGGAGACATAATTGTCGATAATCTTAAAAAAAATCTTGAGTCTAGGATAAAAACATGTGAAAGATGCAATACAGTTTTTTCAAATGTACGAGACAAGAGCACAAACTCTAGGAAGTATTGTGATTCATGCTCTTTGGATGTGAGAAAAGAAAAAGTTAGAGAAAATGTGAAAAATTTAAGAAATAAGAAGAATATCATATAATTATTTTTGTGTAATCATATCAAAGAACCACTATTTCTGACAAATCCTTGATACATAAGGGTTTGCTGAAAAACACGACTATTTTAGATGGGTGTTTTAGGGAGGGTATGCTATTGCAGCTTAATGACAAGTAATAGAAGTTTTAACTGGCATACTTTCACCAAAAAACAATTACAAGGGAGATATTTAAATGAATAAATCAGGATTGGTAAACGCAGTAGCAGAAAAAACAGGATTGACTAAAAAAGATACGGAACAAGTTATTAACGAAACTCTAGCAGCTATTACTGAAACTCTAGCAAATGGAGATAAGGTTCAACTCATTGGATTCGGTAATTTTGAAGTTCGCGACACAAAAGAACGTAACGGTGTAAATCCGAAACTCTTGAAAGAGCTAAAAGAACAAGGCGTAGATGAAGCGACCGCAAAAGCACAGGCGAGTGTATATATCCCTGCCTCCAAGAAACCTGCCTTCAAAGCCGCAAAAGCCCTAAAAGAAGCTGTAAAAGAGTAATTTTATATACTTTTAACGATAAAATAATACATAAATATACTTATATGATGGGAGAGGTAATTCCTCTCTCCTATCCTCTTTCTATTAAAATAAAATAATTTGGGGGCAATATAATATGGCAAAGAACAAGGATAGTAAAACAGTTAATCGTACTGGCACGTTTGATATGGATAAAATGCAAATTATTGCTGAAGACAAAAACGGGATTCAAACTTTCGATGTAAAAGCTTTGCTTCAGGAGTTTGATGGCGAACAAATTTCCTTCACACTAGCTTCCGACTTTAATCCAAGTCATGTAGTTGAAGAATAAGGAGTGAGTTAATGACTCCAAATATACTATTCAGAGAAACCTCTGAAGGGATCAATGACTACCTAGTTAGATTAGGAGACAATCAGGAGCTATATGGCTTAAACTGGATTCAAATTGCTGATTTACTTAACAAAGAATCGGGTGAAGAGTTTTCAGAGTCAAGATGGCGCAAGGACTATGCTTCATATTCCAAATGGAAACCCATCATCCTTGAAAAATATGCAAATAATGAAGTCGTAGATGAAATTAGAGATGCTACATTAGAATCAAAAAAAGAACGTGTTAAGCTTCAAACTGAAAAGATTGAGTATAACAAAATGATTCGTGAGCAAGGTAGAGCGGATTTGCTTGACGAGAAGATTATAGAAGCAGTAAATAATCGCCCCACTATACATATTCCAGATATTCATATCAAAAAGAATAACGCAAAACGTGACTTCCTCTTCCCTATTGCGGACATGCATGACGGCGTATCATTCAAACTGTTTGGATGGGAAGGTGAACTTCTAAACGAATACAGCCCAGAGATTCTAGAGAAACGTATGTGGAAATTGCTCGAAGAGTTTGTGTCCATCAACGATGAACAAAAGATTAACCACGTAACCCTTCCCAATTTAGGTGATAGTGTTGACGGTATTCTTCGAATGAGTCAGTTAATGAGTCTCAAAATGGGAGTCACTGATTCAGCAATCCATTTCGCAGAATTTATGAGTCAATGGTTGAACGAATTGTCGAAGTATTGCTTAGTTGACTACTACTCTATATTTGGAAACCACGATCAGCTTAGACTCCTGTCAGGCAAAAGAGATGAATTCCCACATGAAAATGCTCAAAAGTGGATTACTAAGTTGATTTCAGCAAATCTAAAGGATAATAAGAATGTTTCAGTAACTAACTGCAATGAATTCATGTATCTAGACATCCTTGGTACAAAAATTTTAGGGGTTCATGGCGAGAACGAAAAGAACCTAGAAAATAGCATCAAAGATTATTCATTAACATATAACAAGCCAATTCATCTTTTGCTCAGTGGGCATTTGCATCACTCACATGAGAAAACTATTGGTATGAGTGGCATGAGAGATATTGAATACGTACAATCCCCTTCTATTATAGGTATTGATGATTACTCTCTCAAGCTTAAAAAGACATCAAACGCTGGGGCTAAAGTAATGATTCTTGAAGAAAATAAAGGGCGTACACTCACCTATAACATTAGATTGTAAATTTAAAAGAATACATAAATCGACTACCTGATTAAATTTAGAATCGGGTTTTTTCTTATTTATTTTTACATGGGGAGATCCTGCCATAAGGTTCTTTAAACCGGACGCTCCCTCCTACCCCATGGTTTTTTATTAAGGAGCATGTTTAGGAAGGTGATTTATGGATAGTAAATCGATCAAAGAAAAAAAATATTGTAATACATGTGAACGAGATAAAAACGTTACTGACTTCTATGTTTCAGGAAACAAGTTTGACGCAGACGGTAGATTCGGCGTTTGTAAACCATGCCTGAAAAAGAATATAGACTACTCCAATATGCAAACAGTAAAAGATGCACTTTTGCAAATGAATCGTCCATTCATTGCATCGATATGGAAATCTGCAATCGAAGAAGCAACATTGAAAAGACAAGATATATTTGGTTTATACATAAAAACTATTCAACTCAAAAAATTTAAGGATTTAACTTGGAATGATTCTATCTTAAACGAATCGACAAGCAAATTGGTACAAGAAGAAGATTTGACGGTTGAAAAAAATACTCATAATACAAGTTTTGAAGTTACTTCAGAAATGATTATGAGATGGGGATCGAATTATGAGCAGTTGGACTATGCTAAGTTAGAAGATTTCTATCAGAAAATGAAAACCTCTAACAAAATTGAGACTCCTAGTGATGAAACTTATTTAAAAAAGCTGTCAGTTATTTCTCTGAAGATGGACAAAGAACTTGAAGAGGGAAATTACGGTCAGGTTAAGCAATTAGGAGATTTATTTTCAAAGTATATGGCCGACAGCAAATTCAGAGCATCAGACAAGACCGAAGCTGATAAAACAGGTGGAATAAGAAACTTTAGTACGATCTATGCCGAGCTCGAAAAAGACGATCACATTCCTCCTTGGGAAGAATATCGTAAAGTTAAAGGAATAACTCAAGATTTAGTTGATGAAACAATTATGCACATTGAAAACTTCACCTTGCGACTAAATAAGATCGAAAGAATGACATCTCCACCTTCAGACACCCCCAAAGTCGAATTAGATGATGAGGAACAATTGTAATGAGCTCACATAAAAATTACAGCCAGAAGGAACGAAACCACCTCGACAGTGATGCTTTTAAGTCACCTGAGTTATTTGAAACAAATAATGTTAATCAAATAATGGTTAAAAGTTTTGAAGATATGAAGGATAAATGGCGAGAATACTGTAGCTATTTCCGTTCTTACCCCGATCACTTTTTAGACTTCATATCTCCTCCTGATTCAAAAATTAAGCTTTATTTTTATCAGCGTATTTATCTAAGAATAATGCTGAGGTACAGAAAAGTATATCTTACTGCAACTCGTGGAACGTCAAAAAGCTATCTTCAAAATCTGGCATATATCATAAAGTGTATTGTTTATCCTAAAACCAGACTATTCATATGCGCTCCCGGTAAAGAACAGGCCACTAAAATAGTGTCTGAAAAATTGGATGAGATATTCGACCATTACCCTCTCCTTAAAAACGAAATAAAAGATATTAGTTTACAGAAAGATTACATAAGAGTAATTTTCCACAATGGATCACGCTATGACGTTGTTCAAATGACCGATGCCACTCGCGGTGGTCGTAGATTTGGTGGAGCTATAGAAGAAATAGCAGATAAAAAGTTTAATGGCGATGTGCTTAACAGCGTTATTATTCCGCTGATGGCAAACAACAGAACTGCTATGAACGGAACAATCGACCCCCACGAATTACATAAATCGGAAATTTACATAACAACGGCTGGAACCCAACAACAGTTTGCGTTCGAGAAACTCAGAGAAGTTTATAATGAAATGATTGATGGTAAATCGGCATTTTGCATAGGGAATTCCTATGAGTTACCCTGTTTATATGAGCAATTAGATATTGATTTTGTTGAAGCTCTCAAAGATTCTCCTACTTATTCAATTATGGACTTCATGAGAGAATACGAGTCTCTTTGGACAGGTAGCTCATCAGACAGTTTAGTATCAGATGAGAAATTGAACAAATGTAGAAATCTAGGTGTTGCTGAATGGGAACATTGTGGTGATGAAAATGTAGACTATGTTCTTGCGTATGATGTGAGCCGTAATGAGGGTGATGAAAATGCTCTCTCCTGTTTAGTTGTTTATAAAATAACACCTCAAAGCAGCGGGAATTACATTAAAGAGCTTGTGAACATTTTTTCTATGGAAGGACAACATAGTCAACTACAGGCTAAATTTCTAAAGCAAAAAGTTAATGAATTCAAAGCAAATATTTTAGTAATCGATGCTAATGGACTAGGTGTGTCTGTGGTTGATAATTTAGTCTTAGATTTGGACGATGGAAACCCACCTTATTCTGTGGTAAATGATGACAGATATGATAAATACAAAATGGATAATAGTATACCAATGGTATATGCATTAAAGTCTCAAAACAAAGAAACCCGTGAGAGCAACATGATAAATCATCTTATGCAGACTTTTTCCAAAATGGATATATCTCTTCTTAAGTCTCCCCATGAAGGCATCAAAGATCTAGAAAAGAAAATGAAACATAAAGTTAAAGATAGTGAAGAATTATCCAAACTTCAAGTTCCATATGTACTTACGGATGTTTTATGTGAAGAAGTAATGAATCTAAAGTACAAACAGGCTGGAAATGAAACTAAGGTTGAACGTGTCTCTTCTAGAATAAAGAAAGATAAATTTTCTGCACTTATGTATGGCCTTTATTGGATCTATCTTAGAGAACAAGAAAACCGAGTTCAAGAATCGGAATCTATGAATTACCTTGATTATTTCTTCACATGATTTACTAAACGCATAAATGAAAGTGGGTGAAAAATGAAAAGCACACCTAAGAAACCGGAAGAAAAAGAAGTGGCAGAAGAAACCAATATTGATTTTAACGAAGAGTACGCAAAGAAATTCACACAAGTTTTATTCAGCGCTATGAATAATCCATCAATGATCAGTCCAATTTGGCAAAATCAAATTCTAAAAGATATGAACATGTCTCCTGCTAAATTTAACCGTGATAGCGTAAAAAGAATGTTGGCTGATCCGAAAAATCACGAACGAGAATTGAAGGATTTATCTCAATACTTGTTCAATTTTATCATGCAGTTCAAGAAACTTGTTATCTATATGTCTGAAATACTTACATATGACCACTATTTGGAACCAACAAACGCAGATGCCGAAGACATGAAAAGCAAAGCATTTAAAAAGTCTTATTCTAAGGCATTGCAGTGGATCGAAGATTTTGATCTAGTGTCTGAACTACATAAAGTAGCCGAAGGAATGATTCTCGAAGATGCAAAATACTATTATCTTCGTGAAAGTGAAAATGGTATACGACTTCAAGAATTACCAAGCAACTACTGTAAGATATGGTCAAGAAATGATCTAGGATACCAGTATGCGTTCAACATGTCGTACTTTCTAAATCCGGGTGTAAGCTTAGATGATTTTCATCCCGACTTTCGAGAATACTACAATAATTTTATTGGTGAAAAAGAACATTCTAAGAAGAAATCTGGATATGAAACTGGTCAATATAGCTATTGGCAAAAACTAGACCCAGCTAAAGCATGGACGTTCAAGTTTGATGATACTCGCGCTGGTATCTCTCCTCCTCTAATGGGATTGTTTTTAGATAGTATTGAAATCGTTAACTACAAAGAATTACTTAAAACAAAAACCTCTCTAGATGTATGGAAGCTATTGGTCAATAAAATCCCTATGCATAAAGATGGTGCAGGAAAGAGTGGAAAGCAAAAAGATGACTTTGCCATCATGGCCGATACTGCTGGTCAATTTTCTGCGCTTATGCAAGCCGCTGTACCTCAAGGAGTTAAAGTTGTAACTACTCCTTTGGAAACTGAAGCATTGGATTTCAAACAAGCGGATAGTAAGGATAGCATTGTAGGTTTAGGTAATAGCGAGTTCTGGGAAACATCAGGCACATCCCCTGTTCTATTTGGCGAAAAGCAACTGAATGGTTCTGGTTTGGCAGCATCCATTAAAACTGATGAAATGTTTGTTTATAGAATTTATAGACAGTTTGAAAGATTCATTAACTTCCAATTGCGCCAAACAACGGGCAAATACAGGTTTAAGTGTCATCTTGAGGGTACTCGATTCGATCAGCAAGAAAGATTTGATCGTGCCATAAAAGCCGCGCAATATGGGGCTCCCGTAACATACGTTGCTACAGCCATGGGAAAGACCCCACAAGAAT
Source organism: Paenibacillus sp. USHLN196 (assembly GCF_037144955.1). Lineage (NCBI taxonomy): Bacteria > Bacillati > Bacillota > Bacilli > Caryophanales > Paenibacillaceae > Paenibacillus > Paenibacillus sp. USHLN196. The sequence continues at coordinate 100,793 of NZ_JBBCYH010000005.1, forward strand.
TCTCCAATTTGATAAACCTTGAAGATTCTATTGATCTAAAAGACAGAATGCGTCCTCTCTCCTCTTCTCACGTCCAATCAGGTAGTGAAGTCGGCGCTCCGCAAAAATCTAATCTTACTGATAGCGGAGAAAAAACACGAGACAACGACTCCAATTTGGACATTTAACAATGAAGGGAGGTGATAATTAATTGAGCAACAAAGTTTCTAGAAAAATACCAATACTTTTTCAATCTGTAAATACATACGAATCAGAAGAATCAGACATTAGGTTTCAAAAGGTAAAGATTTGGCTTTGTCACACTGGTAAAAATCATAATGGTTCTTATTTCTCAAAAGAAGTAATTGAAGAAGCCATCCCCTCTCTTAGTAACACTCCAGTGCTTGCATATGTAGAAAATAATCGTTCAACTGGACAAGTAGACTTTTCAGATCACCGTGAAATCCTAGTCAGAAAAGACGGAGACGTTGCCACCAAGTATCTCGGCAAAGCTATAGGTATAATTCCTGAATCCAATAATGCTACATTCGAGGATAGATTGTGTGACGATGGTGCAACAAGAACATTTCTAACGGTTGAGGCACTGTTGTGGACTAAATTCGATGATTCAGTTGACATCATGAATAGAGATATTGTTAAAGGTCAGTCAATGGAGCTATCAGATGAATTTGAAGGTGAGTGGGGAGATGATAACTGTTTCCACTTTACTAAATTTCAGTTCTATGGCGCATGTGGGCTTGGCGAAAACATTCAGCCAGCCATGCAAAACTCAACAATAGAATTACAATTCACCTCCACTGACTTTTCAGAATTTTCAGACGAAGTTAACACCATGATGGAAAAATTTAAACAGAACTTTGCAACAAATGAAATAAAAGAAACTGAACAAAGGGAGAACGAAGATTTGAAAACTAAAAAAGAAATCGCAACCTCCTTTAATCTCACAGTTGGGCAACTTAGCGAGGAATTGAGTCGTAAACTTTCAGAAGTTAAATACGAAACAATAAATTGGTGGGATGAAGAGATTGAGGTTGTAAGATATTACTTACGTGACTTTGACGATCAGAATGTGTATGCAGTTGATCGAATGAATGATTATCAAGACGTACGAATCCCGTATTCAAAAAATGGTGATAACGTTTCCTTCAACTTTGAATCTACAACCAAGATTAAATATGTACCAACCGACTGGGATAATGGTAGTGCTGATGAAGTTGAAGTGAGTTTTGCCAAAGCAGTGGTTGATGAGCATAAAGAATATGCAGTAAAAGCAATCAATGATCTTAAAGATGAAATCTCCACCAAACAAAACGATTACATTGAATTGAACGATAAGTTTAGTGTTGTTCAGGAGCAACTGACTCAAAAAGAAAGTGAAATTGAAGGACTGAATGCTACGATTGAGCAACTAAAAGAATATCAAAAATCAGTCGAAGACAAAGAGAAAAACGAGCAAGTTGAAGTCATCTTTTCGAAAATTGCACGAACCTTCTCTAAAGAAGAGTTGAACGAATGGCGTGAGAAGATCACTTCTTATAACTCTGTTAGTGAGTTTGAAAAAGATATCAAAGCATTTGCCTATGATAGAATTTCCGAAAGCAATAAAGATGTGAAAGTAGATTTTAGTCAGATGGGTATATTACCTAACGAAAATGATGAAAAACCTGAAGCATCTACATCAAAAGATGTTTGGTCCCGTCTTAGCAAGTAATTATACATAATTAAAGGAGATTTTTAAATGCAAATTGTTAATCTAGGTACTATGGCAGGAACTAATGTTGATGCCTTTGTTAAAAATGTAAGAAATACTGAAGAAATGCCTAATGGTAGCTTTGTAGCTATCACTTCTCAAGTTTATGGTCAACCGGATTTGTATGTAGCGGCAACCCCTACCGATGTCACTAAAGAGGAAGTTTTGTTGGTTCGATCACCTGAATTGATTGAGGTGAATGGTCTACGCGTGGATCTTACGGATGTAACTCTGTTTACTAACCCCGCTAATCGTCCAGCTACTGCTTTTCACTTGAAAGTCGGAGATGACTTTACTATTACAGATGATGGTATTACTGGTGTTACTACTAAGGGAAAATATGTTGTTCCTGTGAATGGCGATATCAAACCTGCGGTAGCAGATGACCTAGCTGGAAACACCTTGGTTGCTATGAAAGTGGTAGATAAAACAACCATTTCCGTAGGTAATCGTCGTATCCCTGCTACTAAATTGCTTGTTGTGCGCGCTGTTTAATCTAACCAATATTATAATTCAAGGAGATAACAATTAAATGAAACCATACTTTTCTATGAGATACAATGAGCTTGATACGCAGCAAAAAGATATCGTTCAGGCAGGTGTAGAGCTTTTCCGTCATTATCGTTACGAGAATTCCACAAATGAATCCGAAAAAAGCAAACTTCGCCAATACTCCGGTTCTATGTCTTTGCAAGACAAGCAAGACTTGTTTTCTAAGAGTCTAACAACTGTCGCTAAAAAATACGCAAACTTACCATCTGAACATCAATTCAATGAAACAGCACTTCAGAGTCACCCTACTGTAAAATGGACAATGTTCTCTCTCATTTCTGAGATGTTGGATATTATCGTACCTGAGACAGTCATGGATAACTTTAGTCAATTTGCAGATGTTAAATCTGTAGGTTGGGGAGACAATCTGGTATTTAATGTACCAAATAGTGATTTGTTCGTTGTGTCAACCGCTTCCAATGGTAAACGCAAGGGAACACGTCAACGTTTGCTTGGTAGTGATGTAATTCTTACACCTGTCAATCATATCATCACAGTAGGCGAAGATTGGTATCGAATTGTCTCTGGTAAAGTGAACTGGGGCGAATTCGTTACGCGAGTTGTGCGTTCAGTCGAGACTCAAATCACTGTCGATGTATATAATGCAATTATTGATAGCTATCCTACATTGGGTGCTGGCTATAAAGAAACTGGTGCATTTGCACAAGATAAGTTTAACCGATTGACACAGCGTACTGTCGCTGCCAATGGTGGTGGTACTGCTGCCGCTTTCGGTTCAAAACTGGCATTGTCCAAAGTTGTACCTGCTGACCAATACTTTAAGTTTGGCCTTGGCGATAAATACAACGCTCACGGATATCTTACAAACTTCCAAGGTACTGATCTCTTTGAGTTGGAACAACGTTTGATTCCAAACACAGATGACTTTGCCATTGACGAAGAAACCCTTCTAATCCTCTCTTCTGCTGTTCAGAAGATTGTTAAAATTGGATTCGAGGGTAACACTCAAATCATTGAGTCTCAAGCCACTCAAAATGCCGACCTTTCCGTGGATTACACCATTCATCAACGTTGGGATGTAAAAATCGTAACAAGCGGTCGCTATGCAATGTGGAATTCGTTGGCATAATAATATTCAAATGAGAAGGGGTGCTTTTTATAAAGTACCCCTATTTTATATTTACAAGGGGAGTGTTTTAATTTATGGCGGCACCGAGAAAGACAGCCAATGCTGAACCTGCAAAAGATGTTGCAGATGAAAGTTCTCTAGAGAAACAAAAAATGTCTACAGAGATTGAAGAGTTAAGAGCTATGGTTAAACAATTGCTTGAAGATAAAGTTGCGACCCAATCAGTCCCTACAACTGCCGAAAAAGTAAAAGACGAGTATTACGACATTGAAGAAGAATTGAATATTAACTCAAATCAATTAGTTAAAATTGTCAGTCTGATTGAAGGCGGATTGAACTTAAAGGGTAATTCTCCTCAACCACTCTACCTTCCAGAGTTTGGTGCTACGCGATCCGTTACTTACGAAGAACTGCGAGCTATTTATTACAATCATCCTGAGTTAACTCGTAATGGGGCATACTTCATCTTGAATAAGAATGTTGTTAAAGCTCTCTATCTGGATTCAGATTATGAAAATATTTTAAACAGAGAGCGACTTGATAAGTTGGTTGATTTGCCAACCGTTGAAATGATGTCTGTTTTAAAAGGCTTGACTAAGGTTCAAAAAGAGACTTTTATTCAACGATACATTCAAGGTATCAAATCTCAAGATAATCGATTTGGGGATTTCAATAAAATCAAAGCTATCGATGATTACATTGGGAACAGTTTGATTGAGTTGGCAAACCAAGAGCAAAATTAAGATGGGCGTGTTCAAATGACTCCATTTGTAAATATCTATGAACGTTTCAGCACGAAAATTCAAGATTATATGTTGGATGAATTGTTTAGAGAATCAACTGATACATATGAAGATTATATTTTCAGCTTTTTAAAATCATCTATAGCAAAATTTACTCACTGTAGAAAGAACCTGTTTGACAGAGATGAAAATAGAAAGTGTTTTAACATCACTCTTTCTGAATTAGAAGAAGAGATTCTTGCCGAAATGATGAAGGTTGAATGGATGGATAAGGAAGTTAATAATGTTTTAGAAATGAGATTAGCTTTAAATAATTCAGATTTCAAAAGATATGCTGAGTCAAACAATTTAAAAGCAAAAATGGACTTAAGAGACAATATCCAAGAACGTGTCAATAATCTCATTGTGCAATACTCTTATTCTTCCTATGAGTGGAAGTAGGTGAAATTATCGCTTACAAAAGTTTAAATGCTCGAATTAAGAACTCTCCCTCTTCTGTCCCTGATTTTAAGAAAAACCAAAATATAAACATTATAAGTAATGACTTTACCAACTCATTGTCATATGAAGAGATTGCGCTTAATGATTCTGTAGAAAAATCGCCTGTACATATCCTGTCCAACGGTAAAATTCCTACGATTAAATCAATTGTAATGTATCCGGGATTAGAGATTAAAGCTGGAGATAAAGTCACTCAAGACTCTGGATCTCAGTGGATATGTCTTCATGTCGAAGACAATTCACTCTATTCAAAGGGAAAGATTGAAAAATGTAACTTTGATCTTAAATGGATTGATCAAGATGGATTTATTCAAACCTTCCCTTCTATCCTTTACTTCAATGCTCGCTCTAATTTTGGTACAGAAGAAGACAAAGTAATGAACCTTCCTGCTGGACGTAGAAATATTGCGGTAAGCAAAAATGCCAATACTCAATCGATACAGCGAGATGCACGTTTTATCATTGGTAGCGAAGCATTTAAGGTGATTGATACAGATTATATGTCCGATGATGGATTGGTAAATTTGAGTTTACAGTCAGATCAAATTGATCCAGTCAAAGACAATCTTGAATTAGGTATTGCTGACTACCACAATTTAGGTAAATATGAATTGCATATCCACAACGACAATCCACTATCTCTAAGCATCAATCAATCCGCAAGAATCAATGTCCGAGTAATAAGAAACGGATCAGAAATAAGTGATCCGCAACTTGAATACTCCAGTTCGAATACTGATTTGATTAGTGTGGATGAGCAAGGAATAATTACTATCCATGAATCAGGCGAAACAATTATTACTGTTTCAGCTTATGGCATTGAGAAACAACTGAATATTTATGTAGCACCCACCATCCATTATGATTATGCAGCTACAATAGACGGAGCAAATGATATTTACTTAAACCGCGAGTCTACTTATGTGGCTAACTTCTATAACAATGGATTACAAATTTCGGATGAAAGTTCATTTTCATTAACAAATTTGGATGGTTCACCTACTCTCCTCGCTTCAATATCCTCGCAAGATCCTATAGCAAATACATGTGTAGTCAAAGCAAACAGTAACCGTAAATTGGGTACTGTTATTTTGCATGTCAAAAATTCTAATGGACTGTCCAATGGACAAAAAGAAATCAAAATTAAATCACTAATATAAAGGAGTGTGTTCATGGGTCAAAGTATTGTTCGCTTTGGTGAACTGAAACCAGAGAATTACACAGAGGGTTTGAATAACGCATGGATTACGTTCTCTGCTCTCCCCTACTCGCGTCAACATTCATCTGGCATTGACGGTGACATTGTAATCAGTGCTACGCCAACCGTAGAAATCGTTGATGTTGACTTGGATGTAGCAATCAATTCACAATATGAATTCGCTTATTCAATTGGGACAGATAACAAATTGAAGATGGCATTTGATAAAACTAAGTATAGTAAAGCTTCAGCAATTGAAACCCTCAAATGCATCAGCATCACTTATGAACTAGGACATCTTGAAGCAAACGGTGGACTGTATGTAGCGATTGCCAGAAACAGTCTAGGGGAAGAAGTGCATCGTACTGTTCCACAGACACTAGATCAGCTTAAGAACGTTATTTCAACTTTTGATGACACACGTTCGGTTGACGTGAGTGGATTCTTGAGTTATCAAATTGTACGGGATTATCGGGTTACTTAACCTCTGAGGAGGTGTTCACGTGTCAGGATTTAAAAACCTAGCAGAAGATAAGCTCATTGTTTTAGAAAAGATTTTTTCCAGTCAGGAAATACTTAAAGCTCTAACTTACAACGAAATGAACTTTCTTGATAAACCAGATGTTATCCCAGAAGACATTTTATTCGATAGAGTTTTCCCGCATAGGTTTATTCCCAAAACATCCGAGGAAAAGAAAACATACATAGCTATTTCGTTTGAAAGGTATCTTCCAATAAAGAATGTTTTTAGAAGTGGATTAATTAAATTCAATGTTTTCACCCATCAAGATTTATTTAGGACGGATTACGGATGTCTTAGAACAGATTACATAATCATGAAACTAGACGAATTATTCAATAGTGAGCGTGGTCTTGGAATTGGTAAAATTGAGTTTTATGAGATGGATGCATTAAGCGTAAATACTGACTATCACGGCTCCTATATTACCTTCAAAGTCCGTGATTTTCAGTGATGAATAAAGAATATGTGAAATTAAAGACTTTAGCGAATCAACCTGTTGTGCTTGATGACTTAACAATAAAGCCAAAGACGCTAAATGAGATCATTGATTTAGGATATGAACAGTTCAATCAGAAACTAAGACTAATTTCTTTACAAAAAGAGGATATCTTTGTTGATGTAGATTTTAGTGAATTTGATTACCCTCTCATCTTCTTTCTACTTCAAACAGACGGAAGTGATTTGATTGTCGAATACCTTACATCATTTTCATATTTCTTAGGAATAAATGTGTCTCTATCACAAGGACAGAGTTCTTTGAAAATTGCTGACAACGAGTACTCATTTGATATTTTAGATTCGCTGTCAACAATAATTAAGACTCAAAACTGTTATGTATCAGAGAGTGATGGTGACTTCAATCCGTTGAATGATCGTGTCAAAGCACTCAGAGAGAAGATGTTAGCGAGAAAGAATAAGTTAAGAAAACTCAAGCAAGATCAAGAATCTGATGGTGGACTTTCTTTGCAAGATTTAATTTCAATTTTATGTTCGAATGCCAATGGAATAAATATATTTAATGTATTTGATTTGAATTTCTTTCAATTTAATGACCAATTCAATCGCATGAGAATGATTGATGAATATGAGGTTAACATCCAAGCACTCCTACATGGAGCAGATTCAAAAAATATTAAGTTAACACATTGGATTTCTGGTGTGAAATAGGCGCACTGCCTATCATTTAGATTATATGGAGGAAAATTAATGAGTCGATATGGTTCACGCGAAATTATGGACGTAGTATTGAAAGATCCAACTACAGGAGAACCAGTAGTATATCTTGAAAGTCTTACAACTTCTACGTTTGAGTTCCAAGCGCAAACGGTCTACGCGCGCGGTGGTAAGGGGCATCCTAAGCTCATCGGCTGGGATTCTGAGAAAGACGTTACATTGAATATGGAAGATGCATTGATCTCCAAGGAATCTCTGGGCACTCTCACTGGCTCTGAGTTCAAAAAAGGTGTAAAACCTGTACATAAAAAAGAAGTAATTACAATTGAAGAAGTTGATACACTTACTCTCGCTAAAGAGCCTTTGACAACTAAACCAGCGTTCTTCTATCGTACAGTAGATGGTACTTCAATTGGCGAGAAGCTGATTTCAGCTACTCCTGTTTCTCAAGAAATTGATTTTGCAGGTTTGGCGGTTGGTGAGAAAGTCATTGCCGATTACTATTACAATGCACCAGATACTACTCAGAGCATGACAGTGTACTCTGACGTGTTCCCGGGCACTTACCTTCTTGAAGGAACTACAATGTGGAGAAACGAAGACGGAAAAGATGTTGAAGCACTGTACACAGTTCCTAAACTAAAAGTTCTGCCGGGATTCTCCATCGGTATGGCTTCTACTGGAGATCCGCAACCATTCACATTCACTTGTGAAGTATTGAAAGATACAAAATCAACAGCAATGGTTATCATTGATTTGTTGGAAGATTAAAATACATACGGGCTGAGTCTAATTGGCTTAGCCCTATTTTTTTCTAGGAGTAAACATGAAGACAATTACAATAGCTGCACCTGTTCGAAATAGAGAGTGGATACTTCCCCAGTATTTATTAAAGATTTTTGAGATCAATTATCCCAAATCTTTAATCGATCTACATTTCGTTGTTAATGATAGTTTAGACAGAACATTTGAGTTGCTGACAGAATTTAAAAAAGACAATAAAGGTTTGTACAATAATATCAGAATCGATGTTATCAACAATAATTCACCCGAAGATGAACGAGAGTTTACGGTAAGAAATAAATACATATATAAGAGTTTGAGCAACTTAAAGAATTACATTATGAGCAAAGTTCGAACCGATAAATTGATTTTTATCGATACAGATATCCTTGTAAAACCTGATGTTATTACTAAGTTACTCAAGCATGGGAAAAAGATCATATCGGGATTGATTTACAATGGATATTTGACCAATAAAGATAAGCCATATCTATATCCAAATATCATGCAGTTGGATGATAAGGGTCAATATCGGCATATAACAAACTATCATGTTAAGACTGCCCCTGCCCTACTCTGTTCTAAGCTGCAACGAGTAGATCTGACTGGAGCAATAATTTTATTAGATAAATCAGTTTATAAGTCTATAAAATACGGATTTCATCCACAAGGCGAAGACGCATATTTCTGTAAGATGGCTCAAGACAATGGCTTTGAGCTTTTTTGTGATTTATTTGCATATAGTCAGCACATTATGTCACCAGAACAATTAAATCAAATAGGGAGATAAAAAATTGACCAAACGTAAAGTAATGCTTTATCCGCCAACATTAAATTGGGGATTTTTAAAGCAAACTCCACAGCAAATTTCAGAGCAATTCGCCAATAATGGCTATGATGTTATCTTCTGCAACAACGAACAATCAAACAAACCTGTTGAAGAAGTATATCCTCATGTTTTTGTATATCATAATTTTCAAGAAGTACTAAATAAGATTAAACATAAACAACTTAAAGTAGATGTTTATTACTACACTTGGGCTAAGTCTGCTCAGTATGTAGAAAACATCAAAGCAAAGATCAATATCTATAATCGCGTTGACGAGTTTCCAGATTGGATTCCATATGAACAAGAAGCAATGAATAAGGCAGATATGATATTTACTACAAGTCAAAAACTATATGCTAAGACTCAGGAATCCAAACCTACCTATTTGATTAGAAACGCCTGTCCAGATTCGTATATTGAGAGAAATTCAAACGTGCCTGAAGAATATAGAGATGTTAATGAACCTATTGTGATGTTTTCTGGCGCTGTTGGTTCATGGATTTCAACGAACTTAATAAAAAAAGTAGCTGATAGATACAAGACTTTTTTAGTAGGACAAGAATTCGGGAAACACTGTCCCGATAATGTTATCAATTTGGGCGTTAAAAGCCATGATGAATTACACGCATATTATCAACATGCTAACGTTTCTTTGATCCCTTTTAATCTAAAGGACGGCATCACTCAATCATCTTGCCCTCTCAAGCTGTTTGAAGCTATGGCATCTGGTACGCTGTCCGTGGCTACAAAATGGGAAGAAACTGAAATTTATCCCGATGCAGTATTAACGGCAGAAGACGATGAGGAATTTTTATCACAAGTAGACAAAGCGGTTCAGCTATCAATTAATAATAAGGAACATGTAACCGAGATAACAAAAAATTTAGCCAAAAAGAATACATGGAGTGAACGTTACAAGCAGATCGAAGAGGCTATTGAGGAATATGCACTGAAAAGTGGTGTTGTGATTGGGTCTTAAAGTTTTATTTACGAACAATTCATCGCTGATAAAATTTGGTGTTGCTTCAGGCTTTAAAAATCTTGGACATGAAGTGCATATTATGGATGGCAAATATCAATTGTGGGACAAAGACAAGGAAACTCAAGTCGAACTTTTTAAGGAGTACATAGAGAACAATCATGTAGATATTGTGTTTTCTGAATGCTTTGCTAACTTTGCTGAAGGCATATTTGAGTACACAAAAGAAAAAGGAATATTCCATGTATTCTTTTCCATTGAAGATACTCCTTTTGATCATTGGATAGGTGATTACTGGTCTGATTATGCTGATTATATTTTTACAACAACTGCTGAGTGTCTTCCTAACTACTGGAACAAAGGTAAACAAGCTGAGTTGATGTTGTTTGGATGTAATCCTGACTTTCATAAACGGGTTAATTCAGGAATGCAAAGAGATATTGTGCTTATTGCAAATAACTATGAGCGCAGATTTGAACAAACTCGAAAGTTCATCATGCCAGTTGTAGAGCGTGGTTATGATGTGAGCATCTTTGGTAATGAGTGGTGGATGGATGAAGACCGCGAGGTAAATTTGCTAAGTCACCCTTCCATCTACAAGGGATACGGTGCATACGAAGATCTCCCCTACTTGTATTCAACAAGCAAGATAATTCTAGGACAAAATTTAGATGATAAGTCAATCTCACAAACATCAATGAGACCTGCGGAAAGCTTAGGAATTGGAGGAGGCATTCTGATCTCCCCTTTCACTCCTGCACAGCAGTATTTATTCCATGATCATATCTACTTACCTAAAAGTACAGACGAAATGATACTGATGGTCGATGAAGTATTGAGCATGACAGACATACAACGAGAACAGAAGGCGAAGAAAGCACAAGATTTCGTATACAAGTACCACAATTACAATTTGAGAGCTGAACAAGTAGTCAATGCTTATCATGGTTATAAACCATAAAGGGAGATGGATAAATGGCGAAATCAAATAAACTTACGATGGCAAAACTTAATGCTGTCGATAGTAAGAATAATCAGCGCAAAACAATCTATGTGACATCTGAGAACTATGAAGTAAACGTGCATACATATTTTCGTGAGTCGTTGATGGAAGATGCAGTAACAGAGTACATTGCTCTAGTTGAAGAATTGCGAACTCAGACAGAGCTAGACGATGTGTTAATTCGTGGAACATTGAGTTTATTTAACGTGTTAGTGATGAAAAAATTTACCGATCTCCCATTTCCTAAGCAAATGGACTTGGGAAGTCTGATTAGCATTTCACGAAAATTTATGGACAACGGGATTACTAATGAAGTAATCAACTCATTCCCTAAAGAAGAGCTGGACAAACTTGAACAAAGATTTAAAGCAGCTCAGCAGCAAGCAGCTAAAGTAATTGCTGAAATGGCTGTAGCTTCAGTTGCTCAAGCTCAGGAAATCTCAGATGCAAGTTAAGACGCAACAGGACTTAATTAAGTTTCTACAAAAGTTAAATCAACCTATTGCTAAGGCATTGAGTAATGATGTAGCTAAGACAGTTAAAACAGTCATGAAGGAAAAAGTAAAAGAAGAAGTCTATGATGTTTATGAACCGACTATGTATTCTCGTACAGGTCAATTAGGCAGCGAAGAAAGTATGAAGTCTGAATTGATCAATGACACCACTTTAGTAGTCGAGAATATACGTTCAGATGGCGATAGGAATGTTGCTGAAATCGTGGAGTCGGGACAGAATTATAATTATTCGTTTGAATATGCAGGAGTACCACGTCCATTTACAGAGGCTACGCGAGAAGAATTAAAAAATACTGGAGCCCACAAAGCAGCTTTGTATAAAGGCTTAAAATCTCAAGGAATTACTTTGAAATAATAAAACACAGGGAGCGTGTTAAATATGGCATTGGAAAGTTACGATCAATATACATAAGGATGATGTTAATTGAGTAAAAAAGAAGTTAAGCAAAACACCTTGCGTGAACCAGCTAAGAAACAAGCAGAAGTAACTGAGGAAATGTGGCTACAAGTAAATGAGGATTATAGATTAATTGTAGATGAATTTATCTCCGTACAAGATCTCTCCCCAGCTTCAAGAAAACAATATACAAGTGTACTTCGACAATTTGGTTGGTATCTTTTTAGTTCAATGAATGACAAGCCATTTTATAAGATTACTAAACGTGATTTTTTGCGGTATCTGAGTTTCATACGTGACAATCGTAAAATGTCTTCCTCAGCTATTAGTTTGAGAAAATCTGTTGTGTCTAGTCTTTGCAACCACATTGAAAATATTATCGCAGATGAAGAAGAAAATTATAAAGGCTTTAGAAACTTCACTCGTGGACTCCCTGCTATCGCGCGGAATAGAGTTTATGAGAAGGTTAAAGTTACAAAAGATGAATATGACTCAATGATGAAGATTCTTGAAGAAGATCAAAACTGGCTAGGTATGGCATGGCTTGCTACAGCCTTCCTTGTAGGTGCTAGACGTTCAGAGATCATTCAGTTCAAGTCGGAAATCATGGACTATAAAGTTCCTGAAGGCCAGAACTATGTACTATCTCACGTAGTTCGCGGTAAGGGCCCTAGCACCGATGGTAAACCACTCGAATATATGGTTCCATTAGAGGTTTTACCATATTGGCAAAAATGGATTGATACACGAGGTTACGAAAGCGAATTTGTTTTTACAACTAGATATGGCAATGAGATAAAAGCGATGTCTTCGGCATGGGCTAATGACTTCTGTACCAATGTGTTGTCAGACATGTTAGAGCGTAGAATTAACGTACATATATTTAAAAACTCATGTATCACATATTTGCTAGAATCTGGTGTGCCGATGCATTTAGTATCTAAATATGTCGCCCATCACAATGATATTTCAACAACACAAATTTATGACTTGAGAGATTTCGAAGAAGAAAAGAATCAGATTTTCTAATTAATCACTGTAAAATTACCATTTCATATAGAGAGGAAAATACCCGGAGTGAAACAAAAAGAAGCACTCGTTGAAGCAAAACAAGAGTTTGAAATTGAATGGGTAAGACCAAAGTCAATCCCACACTTCGATGATAATGAATATATGGATTGGTATATGTTGAATCAAAATGAAACAACTAATTAAATTCATTTGATTTAAAGGGAGCAAAAAATGAAAATATATAATCACCAGCTTGAGAAATTAATTGTCTTCCTCCACTCCCTTGAGTTGGAACGGAAAGATTCTCGTATGAGAACACGCTTTAAGAATTTATTGATAGATAAGCTCCAAACAGTTCTAGATGAAACAGTTGACATCAATAAACAATACATAGCTTATGATGAAAATAACCAACCAGTTAAAGAGAATGGTGATTATCTAATCAAAGACAATGTAAAACGTATGGCTGATATTAATGAATTAATGAATGAAGCATATGAGATTCCGCAGGATATCAACAATAGAGAAATGTTATTGTCCATTAGGGATAGTGTGCTAAACCATTCCCCCGTTACATTCAAAGGTGATGAAGCAGACACCTATGATATGGTATGTGAATTAGTTGAACAAATTGAATACGAGTAAACATTGGGAAGCGATCATTTGAATCGCTTCTTTTTTATTTCTCTTATAAATAAAAGAAGCAAAAAGGAAGTGATTTAAGTATTATGAGTCAGGATTTACGTATCTTAATTGATAGTGCATTGAATGTAGGCAGCTCAATTAAGAACATCAATAATGATATCAAAGCCCTAGCCTCTCATCCCTCCCTCAAATCTTTGAATTTGAAAGTGGATATTGATAAGTCATTCGTTAAATCAATGAATGATTTTGTTGCAGCAACTAAAGTATTGAGCACTGCGTTAGAACAACAGCAAAAGGTAATTAACGAGTCAGTTAAGACAACTAAGATGTTGGATGGCTCAATTGAAAAGGTAACGCAGAAACAATTAGCTAATGGATCAATTATCACTCAGACAACGAAGAAGATTAATGAAGAAACTAAGGCATACAGCGAACAAAAGAAAACTCTACAGCAACTTGAAAAAGAATTAGATGGATATTCGTTAGCTAGAACCAGAGCTAATAAGAACAAGCTTGGTGAAATCAATAGTACGACTAATACATACAAAAATCAGACTGGTCAACAAGTTAGCGTCAATGTAGACAATGAAGGAAATGTTAAGAATTACAGTCAGATAACTGACTACCTCAAGCAACAACAAGATGCATTACAAAAAGAGCAAGCGATCAATAAGCAGCGTGAACAAGCAGCACAACAGGAATATACAACACGTAAAGCATTAGCTGATAAGAATCTCAAAGAGGAAGAACAACGTAATCAGCAATTTCTGAATCAGTTGAAGACTCGATTTGCTGAGGAACAGAAGATTGCTCGTGATCGTGATGCATTGGATAAGGCTCATTCCGCAGCTATAACTGAGAATTTAAACAGGCAAAAAGCTGTTGCTGATATGCAAGCGAAAATTACAGCAGCTCAAACTAAATTTAAAGGTAATTCCTCTGCCGTTGCAGAGTTAACCGCGCTGAATGCTCAATTGGGGAATGTATCGAAAGTTAGCAATTACAAGAATGCATTAACAGAGTTACAAACTAAGTTAACACAGATTACATCTCAGGCTAAATTAGCTGGTAATGAAACCAATACACTGGGGCAACGTTTTGGCGCTGTAGCTTCTAAGTTGGCTATGTGGGCAGGTGCTACTTCGTCATTATACATGGTGACAAGAGCATTGAGAGACATGGTAAGTGTTGTTGTACAAGTAGATAGCCAGATGACTCAACTAAAACGTGTAATGGATGAGTCGACAGACTTTGAGGGCATGTTGAGTCGAAGCATTCAATTGGCAAATGAGTTAGGTCGAAGTATCACAGAAGTAAATGAGAATGCTATCGGATTTGCACGTATGGGATTCGATGAAGATCAGACCATGAACCTTGCAAAGACAACAACATTGTTACAGAACATTTCTGAGTTAACACCACAAGAATCGGTGGATACGTTAACAGCAGCAATGACTATTTTTAATGTTGAAGCTGGTAAGAGTATTGAAATTGCAAATAAGTTAAATGAGATCGATAACAACTTCGCAATTACCACGCAAAACCTAGCAACGTCAATGACTAGAGCTGGAGCTAGTGCGAATACCTTCGGTGTTTCAATGGAAGAATTATTAGGACACACAACAGCAATTGCAACAGCTACTAGAGAAAGTGGATCAGTGATCGGTGAACTTGTTGCCGCCTAATGTGGAAACATATTAGTGAAAACTTTGCTATATCGGTGGAAGCGTTGGGGAACGTAATACCGAGGGAAGATTATTGTCATTATTTTGACCAAACACTAGTTCTTGTATTATATTATATTTGTGTAATAAAAATAATACGAGGTGATTAACAATTGATCAAAGAGAATCAATATGTGAAGATTAAATGGATGGGCAACAATAGAAAATATTATGAAAATTGTAACTACATATTTACTAGGTTTGGGGATGAATTTACCGTTTCCGTTTCTGATCTTCCAAAGCACTCAAGAGTAAAAATAAAAGTGATTTGTGATAATTGTCTTAATCCATACGATCTCTCTTACGCTCAATCCGTTAGAGCGGAAAATCATATATGCTCTAAAGATTGTAAATACTTGTTTGGGAAAGAAAAATTTGATTGCTATATTTGTGGAACAGAAACATTTAAAAATAACACGCAAATTAAAAAAAGTACATTTGGGCATCACTTTTGTTCAATTGAATGTGTAGGGAAATTCAATTCCATGAGGTATGATGAGACAAAAATAACAAAATTATGTTTAATTTGTGACAAAGAATTCCGATCCAAGTTGAGCACTATCGAAACCCAAATTACTTGTTCTAGGAAGTGTCAAGGAATTTGGCAATCAACATTTCGTATTGGAGAGAATTCAAGCAATTATCGTGGCGGAAAGATTGAAAAATGCTGTCAAGTATGTAGAGATATTTATTATGTGACGCGTCACTCATCTTTATTAAGTAAGTTTTGCTCACAAAAATGTAAGCAAATCCATTGGTCTGAGAATGTAATTACTAAAGAATCATTTAAAGTTGCCAAGTATCAAGGAAATTTAAAAGTTAGGCAAACCTCTAGAGAAACTCTACCTGAGAAACTAGTACGAGAGTGGCTAAGTGAAAATAATATAAGTTTTAAACAAGAATGTGGATTTTTTCGAAAGTATTATGCAGATTTTTATTTACATAACACTAACATAGTAATAGAGGTCTTTGGAGATTACTGGCACTGCAATCCAAAGGTATATGGTAATGGATTGCTTCCTCCTAGCAACTCTCAGTTAGAGCAAACTGAAAGAGATCGCTTAAGAATTGAGAAATTTAAAAAGCATAACTTTAATGTAATAGTTCTATGGGAAAATGAAATATATAGTAATTTAGAAAAGCTAATGCAGAATAGAATAATGACAATATATCCCCGTAACGACTACACGCAGAGCATCTAGTTAATAGATGAAGATATAGTCTGAACTTACGCTATAACCCCTAAACACAAAGCGTAGAGAGACGGTCAAGTGTAAAGACACTTTAAAGGAGAACCGTCTCCGCTATACTTTTTAGTATAGTCAGTAAGGCAAAATATGCCTGAAAGTAACAGAATGAACTCACTGAAATCAATTTATTCTCGTATTACAACTATGGATAAATCCGAAGGCGTTCTCAAAGAAGCTGGAGTATCCATGCGTGATTTGAATGGCGAAACACGTGATGTCTCTGATATCATGGCTGAACTAGCAGGTAAATGGAACGGCTTGTCCAAAGAAACACAACAAAATACAGCAGTAAACCTAGCCGGGCGGTATCAGTTAACTCGGTTCCTCGCACTTATGCAAAATTTTCCAATTGCTATTGAAGCTACTGAAGCTGCTATGAATTCTCAAGGTTCCGCTACACGAGAGAATGAAAAATACATGCAATCCCTCGAAGCAAGAATCCAGAAGATGAAAACTGCATGGGAAACTATGTCCCTCGCCTTTGGAGACGCAATTATCTCTGATTCAATTGTAACTCTTACCTCCCTCATAGCTTCCATGTTAAACGGTGTTGCTAAAGTAGTCGATGTAGTTGGTGCTCTCCCTGTCATCTTCGGGGTGGCAAGCGTAGCACTACTGGGACTCCATCTCGGATTCCGTATGCTAATCATCGAAATGACAAAAACAATCGCCTCAATGTTTGGACTCACTATACAGACTGGAACAGCTTCTGTGGGTATGAATAGATTCTCCTTATCTACTATTGCATCTAAAATATCGCTTATGGGCCTATCTGGTGCTGCTAATATAGCCAAAGTTGCTCTTCGTGGACTAATGATTGCAACAGGAATTGGAGCCGCATTTGCTGCACTGGGTTGGGCTATCGAAGGCATCGTTGGTCTCTTCTCTGATGCAACTCAAGCAACGGAAGACTTCACTGATAAGACTGAAGCATTAAACGAGAAACAATATGATCTGGCTAATCTCAAAAAGTTACAAGGTGAATATGATGAACTCACCAAAAAGACTTCTCTCAACTTTGATGAGAAAACAAAGCTAGCTCAAATTGAAAGTGAATTGTCTTCTAAATATGGAATCACTGTTCAAGGTATTGATGGTCAAACTAAATCAATTCAAACGAACAATGAAGCTATTCAAGCTGCAATTGAACTGAAACAAGCAGAAATTAAAATTGAACGAGATCGTGCAGAACTTGATTACGCAGCAAATGCACTAGATATTGAGAAGAATATCTCAAAATATAAAGAACAACTTGCTGTCCGAGAAGAAAGTAAACGAATTGCTCAAGAAGAGTATGATTTCAGAACGAAAGTATTGAGTGAAACTAGCACTTCTGATCCTTCATATGACGCAAATACTCGACACTATCAAAATGCTGCTAAAGCAATGCAAATTGAAGAAGAAGCTTACAATGAATCCTTAGTTAAACTAGAACAATATACAAATAAAAAAGGTTTGGCATTAAAGGCTGCTGGACAAAATTATGTCGATGAACAAGAACGCAACAATGTAAAAATTAACGGTCTTACACGTCAGATGATTGATATTTATTCTGATGCTTCAGCAAAAAGTAAAATCCCATTAACAGAGCTTAAGAACGATATCTCAAAAGTTTTCGATGCTGCTCAAAATGGAAACATATCGACTACTGAGCAAGGCGTAAACATACTAGAGAGATTGCCCGGTGTTGGTACTCTCGCTGCAAATGCAATTAATAGTCTTAGTGGTGCGATCTCCCAATTTAAATACCAGCCTGTAGTCGAAGGCGTTGAGAATACAGAAGATGCTGTAGATGGATTAGGAGATTCAGCTGATCAAACAGGACAAAAAGTTAGCGAAATGTCTAAGAAACTCGATGAACTCTCAGTTTGGGCAACCAATTCAAAAGAAGAAGTTGAACTTTTAAATAAAGCTCAGTCCGAACTTGCTAAAAAGAATACACTTTCTGCTGACACTATCAAGAAGATGAATGAAAAGTATGGTGACTTTATTAAGATCACTGGCCTGAGTAAAGATTCTATTTTGAAATTCATAAAAGCAAAAAAAGAAGAGAAAACAGAGTTTATCAATGCAGAGATTAAGAAAACAGAAATAGCTATCGAAGCTTCGATGAAAAGAATTGCGGCTGTTGAATTAGAGATGAGTGCGCGGCAGAAACTCATTGATCAGATGAAAGAAGACTATAAAGATGTTGCTGGTCAAGATCCATTAGAAGATATTAAGACAGAGTCCAGAATGGGCGCTGTTAGATCTGCTGGTGGGAAACAAGCTGACTTAACTTATGAAAAAGAAAAATTAGCTGAGTTAACTGCAACACTACAGACTTGGAAAAGTATTGGTTCTGACACCAAGCAAATGGTTGAGAATGGCGATAAAGCTGTACAGGATGCTACTAAGTCCAATGACAAATCGAACCAATCTTACACTGATACTAATGAAATTCTAACCGAAACCCAGAAGAAACTACTTCAACTAGCCGATGCTATTAAAAAGGTTCAGAATGAACGTAATACGATGGTTAAGGGTTCTAAACAGTATATTGCAAATCTTAAAGAAGAGAAAAAGCTAATTGAGGATCAAATAGCTACCTCAAAGAAAGCTCTCGCTAATCCATCTGAGCTTGTTTCCACAAAGGTTAAAACTACCACAACAACAGCCGCCGAGGAATCTGCTCCCTCCTCTTCAAGTACTTACTCTTTCCCAACATCATCAAGTGGTGGTTACTCTGGTAAATATGCAGACATAATCAATAAATATGCTTCTCAAAATGGTGTTGATCCAAAACTCATAGCCGCTATTATTTCAACTGAGAGTACTTTTAATCCAAATGCTAAATCTCATGCTGGTGCTGCTGGATTAATGCAACTTATGCCGGGAACCGCAAAAGGATTAGGGGTTAAAAACTCATACGACCCAGATCAAAACGTGGCTGGTGGTACTAAGTACATTGCAAGTTTACTGAAAAAGTACAATGGCAATATTGAGTATGCTTTAGCTGCATACAATGGTGGCCCCGGTAATGTAGATAAGTGGATTAAAGCTGGTAAAATGGGGAACATTCCGTTCGCAGAGACAAAGGCTTATGCGCCGAAAGTTTTAGCTGCCTATAAAGAAATTTCAGGCTCTAAATCATCCGCCTCTGCCCCCACCACTCCTACAAATACCTCTGCAACTAAAACCAAGACCACCAGTAAAGATGGTAAAACAACCACTGAGATCACAAAGGCAACAGCTAAAGAACTGGACGATGCAATTCGTGATACACAGCTCAACATTTCTTCATGGACAACGGAACTGTATCAACTTGGCTTAGATATTGTTGATGCTTATATTACAAGCACAGACAATGCAATTTCGACACTACAGGCTAAGCGTGAGCTGTCAGCCAACAAGCAGAGTCGATTTACACAGGATAGTCCTGAATGGCGAAAAGAAGAAATGTCTCAGAGTAGCTTACTTCAACAAGAGCAAAAATTGATTGAACAGCAAAGTAAAGATATTCGTAAACAACTACTTGAGAACAAAATCACGCAGGGCGAATATGATGCTAAACTTGCTGAAAATAGTGCTAAGTGGTGGGATTATCAGGCTCAAATTGATGATAAGCGTAAGAGTATATTCGATAGTCAAATTGCGGCTTATGAAACACAAGTCAAAGCAAATGACGACTCGTTAGCATTATCAGACGCTAACTTAAGTTTATTAACCGAAGGTACAGTTGAATACAACAAAGAACTGCGTAGCCAAATTCCTTTACTTGAGAACAAGAGCTCCGTTATCGCTAAAGAAATTGCATATGTCAAATCATTGTTAACAAACAATAAGTTAAACGCTGAACTGACTGCTTACTACAATGACAAACTTCAGGAACTTAATTTATCTTTGCTTGGCACTAACTCAGCCCTTGCCGATGTTAATAAGACTCTTAAAGATTTGCGTGAATCTGCCGCTGATAACATTATCGATGAGTATAAGAAGGTTATTGAGCAGCAACGTGACTTGGCTTTGGATGCACTTGACCAAGAGATTAAGAAAGAGAATGAACGTCACGAGGAACGTACCAAGAACATTGATGATGAGCAAAAGCAATTTGAGAATTATATTAATGCTCGACTCAAAGCATTTGACCGTGAGAATACATCTACTGATTATACAGAAGAGCTTACGAAGAAAATGGATGAGCGCCAAAAGATACAGGACAGAATCAACGTACTCTCTGCTGACACCTCAATGTCGGGTAAAGCTAAGCGTAAAGAACTAGAAGATCAGCTCATTACTATTGATGAGGAGATTCGAAAATATCAACGTGATCGTGACCGAGAATTGGTTAAGCAAGGCTTACAAGACCAACTCGATGATCACAAGAATTACAACGACAAAATCAAAGACGAAGAAGACAAACAACATCAGGATGCTCTTGATAAGTTGGATGATGAGAAGAAAAAGACTGAGCGTAAATACAAGGACATCTTAGAAGATCAAAAGTATTTTTATAATCTCAAACAAGGCTTGATGAGTAACGATGCTATCGTTGTAACTGCTACGCTTGGAATTATTGGTGGTGAGTATGATAAGTTGTTTACCAATATGAAAACTCATATATTTGAGACATCCAAAGAAATGCAGAATCTAGTGGATCAATTTGAGTTGGGTAGATCCAGTTTAGACAAGTTTAAATCAGGTGACTATTCCCCCACTGAACCGGGAAGTGGCGGTAGTACTAATGGGGGCGGTACAACTGGTCAAACTGGAACTATCAAAGGTACAACTGCTGCTCGTGTAGCTTGGACTGAATATCTGAGTAATAAGCAGTCTGCTGAGTCGATTAAGGCTGAAATGTCTAAACTCGACAAAGCTTCGAGTCAGTACAAGAATCTTACTCAACAATTTGATTCATTGAAGTCCAAGAATGATCAATTGCGCTCCGTTTACGGATTCCCTGATGGGAGTTACAAAGATTTGGTTAGCCAAAAAATATTTTCTGCTGAAACTGGCGGTATGACTCCTGCTGGTATTGGCAAGGAAGGTAAGTTCCTATTGGCACATGAAAAGGAATTGATGCTCAATAAGTCGGACACGTCAAATGTTTTGAAGATTGTCAACGTAGCCAGAGATATGTTTGATAGATTCAAGAGCGGAATCAATCTGAGTGCATTTACACCCAAGAACAATACTACTTCAAGTAGCACAGACAACAGTGTCAGAATTGAGAATGTAACTATTGTCGCTAAAGACACAGATACTGGACAAAGTTTAAGTGACAAATTCTTTGGTGCAGTAAATAAACAATTAAAAACAAGAATGATTTAAGGAGAGGGTTAACCCCTCTTCTTTTTAATTTTCAGAAAGGAATGTGTATGTTAGGAGAAATTGACCGTAACAGGAAACCTATTAAACCACAATACTTTCTGGCTAAACCTAATCGTGAGATTATCAGTAAATTAAGCGAAATCTTTAATGACGGCGTTGACGTCAAATTAAATGATGTGAGCGAATTATCATTTTCCATCCCCTACTTTATTGATAAGCATCACAAGTTGAAGCCGAATAAGAATGTGGAGTTAATCAAGGAACGTTACTTAATCAAAGTCGTCAGAGGGACTGTAGTTGAGTGGTTTATTGTAAATGATATTAGTGATAATCTAGACGATTCGGATATTATGAATGTAAAATGTTACTCGTTAGTACGTGAGTTATCGGATAAATTGATTAAAAGTTATGAGGTTGAGTCATACGGAGCAGATAAAGTAATTGAAGATATGTTTCGTTTAGGGAATACAATTTGGAACGTAGATTACATAGATGCAGACTTTAAATTGAGTTATAGATCCTTTGAATTCCCCTCTTCTACTGTGTTGGAGGCAATCTATTCTATAGCTGAAGTCTACAATGCGATAGTCACATTTGATACTGATACCAGAACATTGAGTATGACTAAACCAGAGTTGACCGGGATCAATATGGGATTCACTGTTTCGCATGGCAAGTTGATGAAGAGTATGAGTCGTAATCGTAGTTCGGAGGAGATGGTAACACGTCTCTCCGCTTCTGGTAAAGATGGATTAGGTATCAATAAGGTAAATCCAACTGGACAGAATTATATTGAGAACTACGGATATTGGATTTATCCATTTGAACGAGATGCCAATAAAACAGTGATTTCATCAAGTCACTGGATGAGTGATTCTCTCTGTCATGCACTATTGGATTATGAGGCGTTGGTTGAGAGTAAAACAGGATTGTTTAAGCAATACCTTGAGGAATTAGAGGGTTATGAGACACAGTTAAATCAGCTCAAGATCGATTTGAATAAGCTTCAGCAAGATGAAAAAGTTGTTCAAGAGGTAACACTGGCTCAACAATTTGGCGATAAAATGTTCTTTGAGAAGTATCAACATAGTGGTAGTACATCAAGAACATTCAAATTGAATAAGGGTTATAACTATGCAGCTATGATTAAAGTTGACTCCTCTTCTGGTGTGACTGTTGCGTTGAATGGATCTGTTAAACCTGTTACTTCGGGTAGATGGGTAATGTTAGGAAAGCTAAACAGTCTAGAGACAACAACTATTACTGTTAATGGATCGTCTACTGGTGTGTTCATGCAGGTTGCCACCATTTCAATTGAAGAGTATCAGATGGCTGGTAATGATAGTGCAATTGTGGAGCGATATAGTTTAGATAATAAAGAGAATCAAATCAATCTGAAGCAAATTGAAGTTAACAATAAGTTAAATCAGATTACAGATGTACAGAATCGAACTAAGGCGTTACAAGTATTGCTGGATTCAGAGAACAACTTTACAAGTGCACAGCTTCAAGAGTTGAACTATTATGTGATTGAGCGAGAATTTAACGATGATGTATACATAGATGAGCAAGATTTATACGATGCAGCGATGGAAAAGTTCAAGGAGTTACAAGTCCCTCAATTAGCGGTAGAGATTGATATAGTCAACTTTCTGGAGATTATCGAGGAACAACGTAATTGGAAAAAGTTAAACCTTGGTGATTTCGTTAATGTAAAATATGAGCCATTGGGGATTGAATTAACGGCAAGGATTAGTGAGATCAGCTATGACTTTGGTGGATCGAGTATTAAGTTAACGTTGAGTAATGCTAAGAATGTTAATGATGAGAGTAAACGATTAGAGAAATACTTAAAAGACACTAAAAACACCAATATAGTCGTTAGCAATGGAAGACCTGATTGGACTAAAGCTGTAGTAGATTCGTCAGAAATGAGTCGACTATTTGAAAATATATGGAACAAGGTTACCAATGAAGTCAACATGGCGAGCAACGAATTTGTCGACATCTCCCGCACTGGCATCACCATCACAGATCCCGATGACCCCCTCCGATTCTTGAGGGCGACTCATGGTGTTATTGCCCTCACAAGGAGTGGAGGCTTAAAATACGAGTCTGCCCTGACCGCTGATGGACTGATCGCAGAACAAGTTCTTGGAAAAATTATCCTTGGACAGCGGGTCGTCATCGGAGATGTTTCAGGTGTCTTCACTATTGAAGGCTCCAAGCTAATGATTGATGATCGATGTGGTCGCCCGGTAGTAAGGTTAGGATTAACGTCAGAACAGCCCGATGTATTTGGATTACATGTAAACAGATATGCTTCGAGTAATTGCAATGACAGAACAATTACTAACGTATCAGGTATGGATAATTCTAGAGGATTTTATATTGATAAGATTCGTAATGGAGTAACATCTAACGTATTAGGCTTATCTTTAGATGGCAACTTCCGTTTGCGTGTAGGTGATGACAATCAAGTTATCGTCATTAACGAATTCGGACTTGGTATTGGATCTGATGTGTGGGCCAATGCTCCATTTCGCGTGGATTACATGGGGAACATGTGGGCAAAAAATGCCTTCATAGAGAAATCTACAATCAAGGATAGCGACCTAATAGGTAATCGTCTTACTCTTCGTGATGGTGGCAACGTAATGAAATTATGGCCTACCCTTGGATTTTTTGCAGGCAAGGAAAGCGAAGAAGGTACATTTCCTGAAGGTGCTCCTATGTGGATACAAATGGATGGGACAGCTAAATTTAAGAAACTCATCGTCACAGATAAAAACAACACGCTCCTAATTGACTCCGAAAAGAAATACATCGACTTTGGCGGTTTTGATGCAATAGGTATAGGTGCTCTAGACGCTGAACTTATTGCTGCCAACATGCTTACTGCTCAAGATGGGATCATATCCAATCTCACTGCTGGCAAGCTCTCCACTCTTACTAATGCTGCAATTCAAGGTTGGTCAGACTATGTACGTATTGAGGGTAATTCGGTTAAATGGATTACTGGTAGGGTTACTGGTGCAGGATCACAAAAACAACTTTCAGATGGACGTAAACTCTATTGGACTACATCAGAACAAATGGGATTAATGACAGTTGAAGAAACTGCATGGCCTGTTATGGTCTATAATATGGAAGAGAAGATTAAGCGTGAAACGACCTTTGAGGGATCTGGTGATGCAGCTCAACCTGTCGAGAAAATTGGTACAGGTGATGGCGGTGCTGATGATCGAGCTAAAATGGTCAACACCAAATACAATGGCGGCTATAAACAGGAGTATAAAGCTTCAAATACAGCAAGATTAAGAAGTATTGATCTGCGCGATGACGGTATATCCCTTAAAAGTGAGGGCGGGGAAGTAAATATTACGATGGACTCGTTTAATGTTCTTGCTGCAAAAACAGTAAAAATCGGCACTGAGTCCGGATCTTACATTGAAATTACTCAAAACGGTGACATAAACATCAATTCAACAAGAAATGTGAAAATTAATGGTACTCGTATTGATCTGAACTAAACTTTTCCAATTAAGTTGCCGATGAATATAGTATAATCTATCTAGGTAAATAGGATAATTCTACTATAAAACTTCGGAGGTACATAACAAATGAAAAAAATACTATCTAAACTGCCAACATTCATACTTGGGGCAATTGTAGGTGTAGCAGTAACTGCTGGATCTTCTGTCGGAGCTGCAACTTATCTGAAAGCAACGCAGTCCAATGTAAAGTTAATAGTTGACGGGTCTCAAGCAAAACTATCTGAAAGTCCTCTCAATGTTAATGGGAAACTTTATCTCCCTGTTAGAGACACGGCAAATGCCATGGGCTACTCAGTTGAATCTGTAACTAGTTCTCAAGTGTCACTAAAAGAATCGCAAAAAAACTCTAGCACAACTACATCACCTACGAATAACACATCTACCGCTCCGAGCAACCCAACAACAAGTACAAATACAATAGCAAGTAAAAAGGTGAAGAATTTGAAGGAAACTTATAGCACAGAAGGCAAATTGGATGCTGAAAAAATTCGTACAGCACTAAACAATGGCACATTAGACGTGAATGCCCAAGACAGTGAGTCGCTCAACTCTCTTCTTCATTATGTAATTGCAGAAAACAATTACGAAGCATTTAAAGCAATTAATAGAAATTCTTTAAATCCAGATCTGCAAAACAAGGATGGTAATACCTCCCTCCATCTCGCGATTCAAACTGAAAACATTTTTTACTTTGGGGAACTTAAGAAAATGAAAGCTGACCCAAATATTAAAAACTCCTCGGGCAAACTTGCGATTGATTTAGCCGACCCCAAATCAACAACTTATGATTCATTGAAAATCTATATGTTTTAATGCCATCCAACTAAGAAGCACCTAGAGATAGGTGCTTTATTTGATTTCATTTTTATTATAGTCATATTTCATTATATCTTGAATATCAAAAACAACTCCCAATTCTCTTTCGATTGCAATGTCATTTAGTGTCGTCAGTATTCTGTCGATTGTCTCAAAACTCACTTGCTTAGCTCTATTATGTTTAAGTTCGGTAAGTGTGTTTGGTCTGATTTTAGAACGTACCGCAAGTTGATTATATGAAACACCTAAACGGCTTAACACTTTATCTATATCGATTTTAACCATTTCATTTCTCCTTAATACACAAAGATAATACATATTTATTATAAATTATATTGCAATAAACTACAACACTCAATTGACTTTATCTATATATAGATGTATTATCTATCTATAAAAAGATAAAGGGGATGAGTTAGTTTTGCGTAAAAGAATTCAGTGTATTGAAATAAATGAAGATTTCAATATCTATTACATTAGAGATATTGTTGGTAGAGTCTGGTATACGACGGGACACGATGAAGCAGACGCATATGACGCAATTTCCCATGGCGAAGGAATTCTTACGTTTATCTATTATAATCCAACAACAATTAATAGAAAACCACATTCTTACGACTTCAAGAATCTTGTACTGGATATGTTGGAGCAGATGGATTTGCAAGAAACAACTGAATATGAACTCGTCATTGGTTGGGATAACGCGGATGCATTTAGATTTATGAAGATGTCCACTTTAATGGCGTGCGACATTCTTCTTGATATCAATAAATACATAAAGGGGTCGGTAAAATGAGCATTGTGGAAAGTTATGAGCAAAAACTTGTCGAGTTCAATGGAAGTGAACTTCTAGGAGTGAAAACTGATGATGGTAAAGTCTATGTGGGTGTTCGATGGGTATGTGAGGGAATTGGTCTTACAGAAGATCAAATGAAGAATGAACGCAAAAGAATAAAGAACGATGTTGTACTTAACAAAGGGGGGTTAAATTTAACCCTCCCTACCAATGGGGGAATTCAAGATATTTTAACGATTGATGTAGAGTATCTCCCGCTCTGGCTTGCAAAAATAAGTATAACACCCACCATGAAAGATAACAGTCCAGAGGTGGTTGATAAACTTATTGAGTATCAACTTAAAGCCAAAGATGCTCTCGCTCAGGCATTTATCCATAATCCTGCGAATCAATACTTGATGCTATCTGAAGAGGATCGGGCTATTGCTTACTTTACTCAAATGAAAGAAAAGAAACTCCTAGAAGTAAAAATTGAGGAATATAAGCCACTCATTACTTTTGCTGAGACAGCTTTGAAATCCAGCGACAATATACTTGTTCGCGAATTAAGTAAGATTGTTCAAGATGAGGGTATTAACATTGGAGAAAAGAAACTCTATCAAAAACTTCGTGACTGGAAGTTGATTTTAAGCAGTCAACGTGAACCATCACAGTATGCAATGAATTTAAGCTTGTTTGTGGTGGAAGAAAATACAGTAAACACACCCTATGGAGTAAAGTTGAGTACAACAATCAAAGTGACTCCTAAAGGTCAAGTGTATATCATTGAGAAGTTAAAAAAAGAACACTCTAAACAACTTGTAGCGAATTGATATGCTTTAGTTGAAGTATACAGCACCTAAAGAAAAGAGGGCTAAATTGCCCTCTCTACTCACTTTTCTTTTCATCTAAAAGCATATCTTCTTGTGTTACTGTAATTTCACTTCCATCATCAAACGTATACACATATTGAATGCCAACCTTTTTGATGTTTTCTTTCCACCGATCCTCTTCTTCTCGCTCTCTTCTTTTCCTATCTATCTTGGATAAGAAGAAAGCAGAAACCATATGTATTACAACAAATAATATTGACCACGCCATTATGCTTAATATTAATCCATCAAACATACCTTTATTGTACACAATTCTTCCATACTGTATCACCAACATAAACAACCATGCTGAAAAGTTGTACAATAATGAGGCTCTTACGAGTACTTTTTCTTCGGTAGCTGAATAGCCAACTATCGCACCCAGTATAGCGGTTACGCATAAGCTAAGCATCATACCAAAACTAGCCTTCTCAGTTGTGTAAAAGTTACCTTTATGCTCGACAGGTTGACTAATATCAGAGAATAGCACAAATGAAAGAATGGTCAAAGCCAATATTCCGACCCTAATAATTACTCTATCTATTCGAATTTATCCTTCCTCCCTCCTTTTTCTTTTACAGGGGCTATAATCTTTATCGGGTTATTCAAACTCCAATTGTATAGTGATATTCACATGAAAGCATACTTTTACTAGGTAGCACATTATATTCACATTTCATATGAAAGGTAATACGCATTTCATATGATGTGCAAAATAATACCTATTTAATGTGAGAAATAATAAGCATTTTATACGGTACGAGAAAATGCGTATTAAATGTGCAAAATAATACGCATTTTGTGCGATATTTAATACGTATTCTGTTGCATATACATTGTATATGTTATATGAAAGTGGTATATTATTCCTAGGAGGCTACCAATTTATCTAGCTTTCTAAAATATTCTCGTCATATTACTAGAAATTTAATCATACTTATAACTGTCTAATCTAAAACTAGATAGGAGATGATTGAGTTGGCTAGTAAAAAAGGAGGAAAAGATATGTCCCCAACAACTCTCAATAAAACACGTAAAAAAACTTATCTTTCGGATTCTCGTGCTATTATTCAAAAGGCAATAAAAGAAAAAGGCCTGACTAAAGAAGAAATTGTAAAGTCATTCACAAATGACAAATGAGCACATACTCTTGTGTAGTTGATACAAATGTTTTTGTGGATGGCTTGTTCTCAAATGACCCAGATTGTCTTAAGGTAATGGATTTGATTGAGAACAACATAATTAACCTCTATTTCTCTCGCGATACGATCGGGGAATTGATGCAAATTTTAAAAAACTTCAGCAGACACAATTTGACTGAGGAAGATGGAATCGAGATTCTTCAAAATTTCGCGGCCCTATTCTATACATCTAAGTCCTATAATGATTCAAAAGTTGTTCCAACAGTTACTTTAAAAGATACTGATGATACAATGTTTTTAAAGTGTGCGATTCGCGGTAATGTTGACTACCTGATCACTAACGATAGAAGAAGCGGACTGTTCGGAGTTACTGACTATTCATTTCAAACTATTTCAGCTAGTGATTTTATTGCCCACCATGAATCTGATGATGAACTGGGGAATGAAGTTGGTTGAAAAAATTTACACGAAGTAAAGTAAAACAAAAGTAGCAACAAAGTCCATGTTCCATTGAAATACCAAATTTACATAGAAATTAGCAACCAAAAAGCCTTATAAATAGGGCTTTTTTTATTTGTCCAAATTTTATATTGGAGGTGATTTGGATTACAATACGCGACTCCCTCTACTTTTCTTTTGCTGGTATCAAATCTGTTGACTATGGCATACTCAACGTGAATTTGAACAGTGGGATGCAAGAAGATATTTTCTTTCCTTCTAGAGAAATAGTTGAGGAAAAGGTTAAAGGTAACGATAAACCATACTTTATGAGGACTGAAACTGAACCGCTAAAGTTTTCGGTCTCTTTTGCATTTGAAGATACTTGGAACACAGCAAAAATTCGTGAAGTTGCCCAGTGGTTGACTCAGCATGATTATTATCAGGAGTTGTACTTTGTTAATGAAGATGGTTTAGGAGCTGAGCGCATTTTCTACGCAATGGTCGTTGATGATTCCACTTTGGTTCACAACTGTCTCAAACAAGGATATATCAATTTAACTTTCCGCTGTGATTCTCCCTACTCTTATTCCCCTATCATGACTTCTCGTACATACCAATGGAACCATACTCCACTTGAAATAAAAAAGAATACATATTCAACGGGAACACATCAATCAACAATTATAAATCCACAAGGAAATTTAATACTTAATTCAGCAAGGCCAAAATGGTCTGACTTTCCTTCTGGTACTAAATGGTCAGATGTTTAAAGAAAGGAGAATCAAATGTCTACTGAATCAAATAAACTTAAACTCAAGATACCCTCCTTTACGGACGAAATAGAAAAAACCATCAGAGAGCTTGGCGATAATTTTAATTTACTTGATCTTATATCGGATGATTATGTATCTGCTACTCCAGCAAGTGGAGATTATCTAAGAACTAAACGTTTATACAATAGCGCTCCCGTATACGATGGGTATGTTGGATGGGTAAATGTCCGCACAGGTAAAGCAGCTCCATTTTGGCAAATGCTTAAGAGCTATACTGTTGGTGACTATATTATGCCTAGAGTTGATAATGGTCATGTTTATATTTGTGTGCAATCAGGAACTTCTGGCTATACAGAACCCATCTTCCCCGTCTCCACTGACGCACAATTTAATGATACTCGATTGGCAAGTACATGGGCCGCTGATACACAATACAAACGCAATGATATCGTATTGCCCACTATCGATAATGGTAGGTTTTATATAAACATTCAAGCTGGTGAATCAGGCAACACAGAACCGCCATGGCAAACAGTTGATGGCGCTACTACATATGATAAAAATGCTTCATGGGCAACACATCGAATAACAAGATGGAAAGAAGCTGGTAGTGCAGCACTATTCTATCCTTTCGGTAAGATTGGTTAGGTGACGATATGACTACGTGGCAATCAATTATCAATCTTAAGGGTAATTACACTTCTGAAGCTATACCAATTCCAATTAGCGCAGATGGTGTGTTGAGTAAAATATCTTGGGAATCAGTTGAGCCAATTGGTTCTAAGATTGTTGTTCAAACTCGTTTTACTCGTGACAATCTCAACTGGTCAGAGTGGCAAAACTGTATAAATGGTGCTCATATTCCAGATGTCGTTGAAGATGTTGGATTCTTTAATGTTAGTATCGTGTTTAGAGTGTTGTTCATGAGAAATACATATAATGAAGTACCAGAATTTAAAGGTATTACATTTAACTTTGAGCCTGTTCTTGTTTTCGATAACAAAGGAGATAAGAATTGTTCCCCTGAAATATGGATTACTAAGCAAGGTAACGGAGATTTTAGTATAGTCAATTCTTCTCATAACAATGAAGAATTTAAATTCAAGAACCTCATCCACGATGAGACAGTCTATGTTGATAATGAGCAACAAGACATTGAAACATCATTGGCAGTCACATACCGATACAAAGATTTCAATAATAAATATCTCTCATTCCCTGTTGGTAAGAACATACTAAGAGTAACTGGTGATGCAGACATCAAATTTAGATATCAATTCACACTGTTGCAATAGGAGGTTATATGGCTGGAGTAGCTTATAAAGGATCAACACTACAAGATTCAAACAAAAGCGGGCATGTGTCATATGTTGAACGATATGAAAGTGGATCAGAATGTTCATCATGGGATCAATTCGGAAACTGTACAGGATATAGTCCGATATATAGTACAACTACTCACACAACTGGAGCTAAGATCACTGGTACAGTCAACCCGACATCAACAGTCTATGTTAACGGACAACCAATAGCTTCGATATCATCACCCACACAAGAACAATGGGTAGCAGATCCATCTCCTTCCCCTAAACTTGGTGGCTCAATTATTTCAATTAGTCCCGGTACATCTGGATCAGGTACGGGGCAAGTATCTACAGGAAGTTCTACTGTTTTTGTTGGTGGTAAAGCGGTATCAAGTATCTCTAAAAATGTGACTACGCATCTAAGCACAACAACGCCAATTACCTCTGGTAGCACCAATGTATTCGTCAACTAAGGAGGTGAACAATTGCCAGATTTAAGTACATATCTACAATATAATGACCCCGTAACAATTATCTCACGCAGTGGCACTCCACAAGATCCATACATTGATCGTGCCGACTCTCTTCCCGTTATCAATGGAATTATAACTCTTCTCGAACTACCCTCTTATACCGATAAAGTTAACATCGCTGGATTCGTTGAGATTGATCAAGATGTGTTTGAGAATAGACCGTACATTAATGAAAATGAATTTCTTGTCCACTATGGTATGGGAGTAGTTCAATTCCATCCATCTCAAGAGGGAACAGCACATTTATGTAGATATAAAGGCAGAGGATTAATCATGTATCCTGCTTCTCGTATCTATGCCATGGTTAGTCGCAATCCAGATGTTGTAGTTACTTTGCAGGATTATATTGATCAAATTCAAGCTAAAATCAATGAGAATCAGATTGCATTAGGTAAGATTGAAGATGCCATTAGACAATCACAAGAACAGACAGAGCTATCTAAGTTGGCTACCGATAAGGCTAATTTAGCTGCTGAAGATGCAACACAGTCAGCAATTAAAGCAAAGGATGCCTACAATACTACTCGTCTCGTCTACAAAGAACCTGTTCAGGACTTAGCTGAATTGAGATTAAAATACCCTCTTCCTGAAATCGGATGGACAGCTCAAACATATAAAGATGGCAAACGATATCGATATGACGGGAAGAACTGGATTGAAATTGATGTATTTGGCTCAAACCTTCAACCTGTTAATGAGTTCAAAGATGGATTAATGAGTGTTGCTGAACATCTAAAACTCAAAGATATGCCATTGGAATTGCAAGACAGAGTTATTGTGTTGTGTAAAGATTCGTATGTATTTCAGGAACCTATAGGCATTTTAGCACCCTTCCCTTTCAACGGCGAGTTAGTTGATGTTAAGGGTTTTTGTGGTGTCGCTGGAGAAACGGAAACAGAAATCGAGATTGAGAGAACACGCAACTTTAATACTTGGCTGAATGTGATGAGTTCAAATCTAAAATTCAATCCACAGAGTCATTACGATAATAGAACGGCAGTCATACAAACAAAGCAAGTTCAAGCAGGAGATATTTTTAGAATTAACATTAAGAAGTCTGGATTAAACCTTCAGAATCTAACAGTTCACTTAACAATTAGAACCTAAAACAAATTACAAAGGAGTTTTATACATATGGCTCAACCGATTGTTTCATGGAGAAATTCGCTTCACACACAAGAAATTACAGGCCCATTTGATTACGGAGTAATTGACGCAGATGACAAGAGTCCAATCTACATCTTCAATGTTTGGAATAATTACAATGGAGCAACAGATGTCTCCAAGATGGAAGATTGCACAATCACAACTCGTGATATGAGTGGTGGTACAGGAGATACAGTAGGCAATGAGGTCGAAGTAGTTAAGAATAACTGGTTCCATGTTCAAGTTGATTCTCTTGGCGAAACAGATATTGATGAAGAAAGTTCTCGTGTAGGTAAAGACTTTTCTAAACCTATTGGAACAACTGGATCAACTACTAAAGATCATACTGGAGCAAATTACACTACACCTATTAAACCGGGAGTTAAAGAGATTCTCGGTGTGAATAACAATGGTAACCCTGTTGATGCAGCAGGTAACTATGTAACACTGTCTATCCAATGCGAAGTCCCTTTGAATGCTTCCAGTGGTCGTCAAGCGTTTAAGAAAAGAATTTCGTATCGCTTCGTGTAAGTTCTTACATATTGAAGTATCTCTATTAGGGCAGAGTCATATCTCTGTCCTTTTTTATTTTAAAGGGGGTTTAATTTTGATTCTAGGTAATAGACAATATACTCGCTCACCAGTTCCTCAAAAGTACGTATGGGTGGCTGATTATTACGATGGTACAAATCTTACCGAATACGACTTACAGACTAAGAAATCGAATGACTTTTATGATATAGACAGAGAAAAACTAATCAGTTATGGAATCATAGGTCAAGGTTCACAGCTATACTACAATGTTGCTAATGGGGTATTCCACATCAATCAGGATCGATTCTCTATTTCATATATTTATGCCGATGAAGAGTTTCCACTTACTGGTAGAGCCTTTCTATATAATGATCATATTCAATTCAAAAATGGATCTTCTGACGCTACATTGAACTCTAGAGCAAAAGAGGGAAAATTCAAGAATAGCATTGACTGTTTTAACTTCGGATATAAAAAAGCAATGACTCTTAATGATGTAAACATAAATTATCAATGTATCTTCTCATTGCCCGATGAGGATATTTCTTATTTCCAAATTAAAGTTACATCTGACAAAGATTTAGATGGTCAACTCATTATTCGTAAAAATGGTCTCGTTATTGATCAAATCGTAGCCCCTCTTAAAGCCAATCATGCTGGAATCGTCAACTGGGAGTTGAGATAGTGTCCACAAAGGAAATTGGATTACCTATAGATCTAACACTTGGAGTACATAATGGTACAGAGATCAAAGATGGAAAATTACAACTTAAAGAAATCACTATCGATTCTACTGGCAAATCTATATATGCTGCTAAGGGAACTTGGGAGTCTTCAGTCATATCAATTGGAGATAAAGTAACTGCCTTTCAACGAGTGGTCAAAACTATGGTTGGCATTGGTTCAAATGTGGATTACAAGATTTTCACTAAGTCATCCACGGACAATATTACATGGTCAGACTACGTTGAGATTACGTACCTAGATGGAAAAATTAACAGTCCGGTTGGGCTATACGCTCGAATTATGATTGAATTGTCCTCTGCTTTAGCTCCCGCATTACTCACAGTAGATGAGTTTACGGATGGTAAATACAACACTGACTATGTCTCCTCTTCTGATGGATCATTGAGATTGAAACGGAATATAACTCTCTCCCCTACTGTATCGGCACATGAAGATGGGTTTCTTTATCGCACAAAGTTTGAGCGAAATAAATTAAGTAAGATTAACGGAATAACGTTTCAGTAAATGAGGTGACGACTTGGCTAACTATTCATTGATTCAAGACTCGGTGAACTATAAATCATTTAAGAATAACGCTTGGATTATCGTATCAACAACATTGCCTCTTAAAAGTGTATTTATTTCAGATGGTATTGTGGATCTCAGTGTGTTTAATCGTAACAGTAAAGTTATTGTACAAACCATGACCAATACTGGCAATGTAGGCTCAGGTAAGGTTTTTAAATCAACAGTAAATCTAAAGAAGTATTTTGAGATCACCAATTTGTCTGTAAAATAATGATTTCGTAAAGAAAGGAGATAATTATATGGCTACATTAGGGCAACCTTTAATTGCACCCGAAAGCAGTTGGAGGCGAATAGATGATACTCTAATAGAAAACACAGGGACAGGGTGGACAAAGACATCAAATGCTGCATGTTGGGGTGGCTCAATTATCGAAAAACAAACGCCAACAGCCGCGGATACATTTAAGTTCACTTTTTTTGGTACGAAAATTAGGCTTATTGACTATAAAACTGCCAGTCGAGGTAATCGTTCTATTACTATAGATGGTGTTTCGGAAATTTATAGTTGTGCCAATTCAACGCAAATAACTCAGGCGCTTGTTTATGAAAAGCTAAATTTACAGTTGGGATACCATGATGTAATCATAAGTTCTGTTAGTGGTAGTTGGTTCTCACTTGATGCAATCGATATTGATTCTGATGCTAAGCTATTTTCCTTTGGGTATAGACTAAATAAAATCTTACTTTCATCAGGAGATAAATATTACTCTGCAACACCACCAATTTATGCAACAGATACAGCAATCCCACAAATGACATCCAATACCACTCCTAGTGGTATAGCTTTTGCAAGTAGCATTTTTGGCACTGACAATGAGCCTTGGAAAGCGTTTGATAGAACTGTAGGTGATTACTATAGTCAGAACTTAATTAAAACAGGGCATTTGGGTTATGAGTTTAGTAAGCGTGTCGTTATAGGAAGATACACACTAACCGCAAACACTAATATGTTCGCTCCTAAAGATTGGACTTTCGAAGCTAGTAACGATGGAGTGAATTGGACTGTTTTGGACACACAAGTAAATCAAACTTGGACAGCAAACAATACAGATAAAGAGTATACTATTGATATTAATAAAACAAATAGTTATAAAATGTATAGGCTGAATTGGAGTTCTAATAATGGTGGTGGGTATGTCATCATCCGTGAGTTTAAGATGTATGAACGAATGCCATTTAATCTATTGAAACTATCCAACCAATCAGAACAAACCTTTATGAATTGTGGTATGGAACCAACAATTAATCCAACACAGTATAGCGGTGTTAAATCTATTGAATCTAATTCTGTTGCTCACGAATCAGGTAAAACCTATGAGCACACAGTTGATATGTCAAAACGCCGAGTAGATAAAATTACACTTGGCTAAATTTATGAACACATCTATATGGTGTGTTCTATTTTATTTTGAAAGAAAATATGAAATATGGTGATGTACAGATAAGGAGGGTAAAGTGATGGGATTAATAAATGTAATACTGAATCCATCTGACAAAGTTGGAAGTCCTAATCTAAGCAATGGAGATTTAACATTTATTTCTACTACTAGTTCCGATGGTATTCGTGCAAACAAAGGAAAAAGCACAGGAAGATGGTATTGGGAAGTAAGGCATAGCAGTGGTAATGCTAATTATCATTTTGGTCTGTCTTTATCAAGTCAACCTATTAGTAATAATACTGGTACGAACTACAGAGGATACTATGCTTACAGTGGCGCGAAATACCCGGAATTAACTGTATATGGAACAAAGTTAACTGCAAATGACATTATATCCGTATTACTTGATTTAGATAATGGTATCTTAGAGTTTTGGAAAAATGGTGTTAGCTTAGGGGTTTCTCACA
This sequence comes from Paenibacillus sp. USHLN196, assembly GCF_037144955.1. Taxonomy (NCBI): domain Bacteria; kingdom Bacillati; phylum Bacillota; class Bacilli; order Caryophanales; family Paenibacillaceae; genus Paenibacillus; species Paenibacillus sp. USHLN196. The sequence goes on from NZ_JBBCYH010000005.1 coordinate 137,822, forward strand.
CTGATATTAAAACCTTTATGGGAGACAATCAAGTAATACCATATATAAAAGCTAGTGCGATAGATCAAACAGTTACTTTTAATTTTGGAGCTACTTTATTTGCATATCCTATTCCAAACGGGTATCAACCGTATGCATTTGAAGTTCTAAATAAATTCTTGATTTCATCAGAAGATGACGACAAATTAAATTCACTAAAGAATAATGGTTACACTAACAATATTGTACCAGTAATGACATCAAACACCTCCCCTCAAGGAGTTGCAAGTTCAAGTACTTTTACATCTACTAGAGAGCCTTGGAGAGCATTTGATGGTGAGTTAATTGGAACAGCAAATGCATGGCAAGCAACTACAAACGCTACCACAGGATACTTGTCATATAGATTTGTTGATAAAAAAGTGATAAATCAATATGCGGTAACTGGACTATATCAGAACCCTACATTTTCCCCCAAGAACTGGACTTTTGAAGGTTCAAATGATGGAATTTCATGGACTGTGTTAGACACGCGGAGTAATATAACTAACTGGTCTCCCACCGCCATTCCTTCTACTAACATTTATACTTTTGATAATAATATTGCCTATTATTATTACAGAATCAATGTGACAGCTAACGGAGGTGCAGCTAATTTGGGGATACAAGAACTCCAAATGATGGAGCAGCTATCCCCGTCCTATGTGTATATTGATAATAAAAACGAGAATATGTTTCTTAATCACGGATTAGACAAAAATTCTACTTTGGAGTTGTATTTATCTATGAAAGAAAAAAAATTTATAAATACCACTCCACAAACTATCGGCTCAGGCAAAGTCTTCAAGCAAAAAATAGATACAACCAATTTACCAATCAAGAAAGCGTCAATCACATAACTATGTGAAATGATTGTTTGACATAGAATTTAGAAAGGAGTGTGATTTAAAATGACTATCTACCGTACTATTAATGCAATACCTAGAATGACTTCTAACACTTCTCCTAATGGTGTAGTTAGTTCAAGCCCTTTTCGAAGTGGGTTTCCTCCATATATGTCATTTGATGGGGTTGTTAATGATGGTTATGGTTGGACAACTAATGACAATGTAACTGTTGGGTGGATTTCCTATGAATTTATATCTCCCATTCTTATTGGGAGATATACGATTATGGCTCATCATTCAGTACCATCGATATCGCCTAAAAACTGGACCTTCGAGGGGAGTAATGATGATGGGGCTACTTGGGATGTTTTAGACATTCAATCTAATCATAGTTGGTCAACGTCCCAGAAGAAAACATTTTCATTTAATACAGTCACAAAATATAAGAGATTTAGGATTAATATTACTTCTAGTGCAGGAGGATCATACTTAAACATAAATCAAGTTGAGATGTTTGAGGCGTATTTGGAATTTGTTTTAATTAAACATGAGGATATGTATAAAAAATATGGATCTTCCACATGGCAGATTGTTACCAGTATAACACCAACTTATCAGGATTACTTGTCAGGAATTTCTATGGATGAAATGGATTTAATACCAACAAGCGCATGGTCACAACTTCAAGGCGAAGTAGAATTATGCTACTTCACAGATGACCCTACCAAAACAGAAGCATCCTTCAACATTGAAACTGAACCCTTCACCCTAGCAGAAGAATGGGAAGATAAAGAGATCAAAATCATCGAATACACCGATGACCCGAATCAAACCGAATCAACGATCACAATCGAAACAGAACCGTTTACCTTATATGATGAATTAGGTGATAGTGTCGATGTCTTGTTTTACACAGATGACCCATCTAAAACATCAGTGGAACTGAATATCACTGCCAATTACTCCCCATTGGATGAACTTGAGGGAGATTTTGACGTGGTTACGTGGAGTGATAACAATAATCCAAAAGTTGCATCTACCTCTGCTATTCCTTCTCCTCAATCAATTATCCAGACAGACGATTACTATATGTATGGTGATCTACTTTCTATTGTCGATAAGCTCAACTCAACAAATGGCACATTAAGATATTCTGTCTCATTCAACGAAGGTAACACATGGGAAGTGTGTAAGTTTGGCAAGTGGAGGACTATCGATATATCAAGTTTTATTACTTTTAAGAGAAGTGGAATGAGCCATTATGATATTTCTTTGATTGATTCGGTAGCTTTAAAGAATAAAGGAAATAAGATTAGATTTGCTTATTATATCGAGGACAATATACATAATCCAGACCCCGGAATCGCAATTGATAGCATGAAGTTAAATATCAATTCAGCAACAGAAACAATTAAGATGGACAATGTCGCCTTCTACGTTCTTAATACTAATGCAACAATTCAGTTGACTTTAACAGGTAGCAAGCTGATAGGTATATTAGATGATAGTGATCAAGGTAAAGTCCAATATCGTATTCTGTTAAACGACAAAGCATATTATCCGTCAGATGGCAGTTTCACTCGACTAGCTCCTTCACCTCAAGATATTGATATCAACATTTCTGATCGAGATATTATATTTAATCAACCCAACAAACTTAAAGTAGAGTTTCAGGATTACTGGGGTGAAACTGATTATTGGGAAACTACTTTCATTGGTTCCTATTCTGGATTGATGTTTATGGATGAGTCAGGAGAATATTTATCAGATACATTTGGTGGTATTCTAAAGCAACTAGACTTTGGAGTTATCATTGCTGGACAAACTACACTAATTCAAAAAGTCAGACTCAAGAACCAGCTAGGATATGCTATTGATAATGTCTATTTAGAGATGGATAAAAAATATGAACGAGATGGTGTAGTGGTCCAACTGTCAAGACAGGCTAATCCATTCCTCCCTATCGACTATCTGACTTATGGACTCACTCAGCCAGATGAAACAATTGATTTCTATGTTCGTATTGCAACAGACATGAGAGCACAGCCAAATCCCAATGGACTTTTTGAGTTAGTAGTAAACGCTGATCGTGTGTAAATCTCAATACAATGAGATGAGGAGTGACATTTTTGTACTATGATGACCATGATACGGAGGGGATTATATATGTAAAGAGTCCCTCCAACCGTTTTACAAGTAAGTATGTATTATATGCTCAAGATGAGACAAATTTAGAGTCTGAGCTGGTTATAGCAACAAGAAAAGAATCAACAATGGATTCAATCATATCTATAAAGTCATCTATAAGAAACAAAGATATCTCAAGCAGTCTAGATGTTATGTATCGTGCTTATGGCGATCTAGAATCTACAATTGAAGCTATAATGTTCACCGAACTAGAAAGTTCGATTAATGTCAGACCACATAATAGAGCACAAGGTAGATTTGAATTAATCGAAGCTCCTCGAACTAACATTGAATTAAAACCAATTGGAGATGCTACAACACGTAGTCGTATCGATTTACAAACGATAAACTATGGTGATACACAGCGTATGATGATTGGTCATGACAATGTAGAGGAATTTGAGTCGTTCGTTAACTTTGGTGATTTGAAGGTTGCTATACCCGACCTATTATATCTCGAAGATGCAAAGTTGAGATTATATTACACAGGTACAATTAAATCTGACGCAAACATTGAGATATATCAGCCTAATACAATTTGGCGTGAGTATGGTATCACCTATGCAAACAAACCACAATCAACTCAACTGCTTACCAATCAATACACTATAAATACATCCGAAAAATATGTTGAGATTAATGTATTAGATGTTTTGAAGCCATGGCAAGATGGTTCGTTAATCAACTATGGATTAAGCATAAAGTCTACTGACAACACTCCTATCTACTTCAATACTCGTGAGTCAACCAAACCTCCAATATTACAAGTTCGATACATAACATCAGCAGTGCAATCCTATGGGCGCTCTGAGATAGATTCTGAATTGATTGTATATAGAAAAGACAATAAGGATCTCAATTCAACTTTAACGGTTAAAAGTGATCGTGGATGGAACTACTTAGATTCATCTATTTATGTTCACAGATACGAAGATCCACTTTTCAAAGAGATGAATAGTTTCCTATGTGTAAATCGTCCAGATGTAAGCTCTTATATGACTGTAGCTATTCGTGCATCGGATGAGTTAGAATCGAGCATTACTATCATCGAGAATAGTGTAACTGAGTTGGAAGCATCGATTTCTACGTCCAAACCAGACCTTGCTTCGACGATTACAATCGACACTAAGATCAGTATGATTTCCGAGATTTCAATTGCTAATCGATCCTACAATGATTTGACAAGTAGTATTATAATCTCTAAACCAGATCTCACATCATATATTGAAATATCCAATCATATTCGTGCTAATCACGATATAAATTCTGTGCTAACAATAAGAAATGAATACCATGAGGACTTAGACTCATTTATTACAGTTTCTAAACCAGATACATCAGGGTTTCTGCTTATTCGTGGCAACGGCTATTCCGATATCGATGGAATATTAGATGTGTCAACATTCAATTATCAAGATGGATCAATAGCAGTTTCAAGACCTGATATGGATTCTACATTAGAAATCAGGTATGTGTCTGAACAAGACGGAACAATATATATCAAGGATAGAGAATACCTAGACAGTGTAATCGATATTAGACAGTTTAGCGATCTAGAGTCGACAATTCTAATCAAACAATTCAAAGAGATTGATTCAGAACTAACCATATCTAAACCTGATCTTGGTGGATACTTATATCCTAGAGTTCCGGGAATAAACAACAGGGATGCAATAGTAAGTATACGTAAACGTGATGTAAGCGATATGGATTCATTCATATTAATTAAAGGGTTATCTTCAGGAGCATATTATTACATACTTTAATTTTCAGGACTCTCCATGTGGGGAGTCTTATTTTAATTGAGAGAAGGAAAACAATGTGTCAGACAAATTTCTAAATTTTATTGTGGGGGTGGTTGGTGCAATTGTAAGCTATGCATTTGGAGGATGGAATGAAGCTCTAGCATTGCTTGTTGTATTTACTGTTTTGGATTGGGTTACAGGCTTGGCTGCATCTGCCTATGAAGGCTATAAGAATCCTAATAGAACCGACAAAGGATTGAATTCTAGAAAAGGATTCTTTGGAATTCTAAAGAAAGTCCTCATGTTTACGGTCATTGCCGTACTGTTCCGTATCGATACATTGCTAGGTTTGAATGGAACATTGAGTCTTGCTGTGGGTGCTACATATTTTTATCTAATGAATGAGTTTATTAGTCTTTTAGAAAATTACGGGCGATTAGATCTCCCACTACCTGAGCAAGTGAAAAAGGCAGTCTCTATCTTGAAAGAAAAAAGTGGATCAGAAGAAAAAAACTAAGGAGTGATTGAATGATTCAAAAAGGTAATTTCCTTCTACTTGATATTGAAGAGTTCCGTCCATGGCTACAAAAGCAGAAAGTAACACGAAGAATCAAAGGTTTTCAAGTACATCACACCGCGTTCCCCAATTTCACCACTCGCAAAATGGTTAATGGGATTGCTCAACAAGATCATTTTGTATGTCTAGAAGGAATGCGTAGTTATCATATCAACACGAACAAATGGAAAGCGACTGGACAGCATTTAACATTGTTTGAAGATGGTAAGGTTGGAGTTTCCTTGGATCGAGACTTAAACATGACTCCTGCTTGTATTTATAACAACAACGCGGGATATGTAGGTGTTGAGATTATAGGTTGTTTTGATAAAGGCGTTGATAATATAACACCTATTCAAAAGCAAGCTGCAATCCATTTGTATGCTGCATTGTGTGAAAAGTTTTATGTACCTGTCAATACAGACAAGATTGTGTATCACGCATGGTTTACTGCTTCAGGTGCACGTTTGTCAGATTATACACCCGGTAAATCAAGCAAGTCATGTCCGGGCACTGCTTACTGGGGAGATGGTAATACAATTGCTTCTGCAAACAAAAACTTCATTCCTCAAGTTAAAGCAGAGCTAGAACGATTAAGAAATGGGATTTCGAATGCAACTCCAATTACAAAACCAAAGGATGATGAACCTATGACTGAAGCAGAAAAGTTACAAGTGGCTAGTCTTGAGAAAACAATTCAACAGCAAGCAGAATGGATTAAGGCTGAAAAAAACAAGGCTAATATGGAATGTCCAACTTGGGCAAAAGAGGCATACGAGTATTACGAGGATCATATTTCAGACAGCAAAGGAAGTTATGATTTCTGGCGAATGCTTGTTATTGATTATCGTAAAGAAAATGGAATCATAGTTAAAAAGTAATTATACATAAAGGAGATAAGATATATGGACAATTTATATGTAGTTGCAATCATCCTTGCCGCTGTTGCGGGAGGGTTATTTGTCATTCCTGTTGCTAAGAAAAAAGGATGGATTACGAAGGATAAGACAGAGGGCATGAAACAAATGTTGTTGGTGACTCGCCTTGTACTTGATGTGATTAAGACAGATAAATTAGATAAGAATAAGGCCACGTTTGCGTTAGATATTGCAGATCGAGTTGTTGATTATGTAAATGAGCACATGGATGACATTGTTGATAAAAGGGCAATTTCATTGAGAATTATTGATGATTTGTTGGCGAAAAACGCAGTCGTACCAACGGTTTCTGAACGTCAACTTATTGAGATTGTGATAGATCAGGCAATTTTGCACTCAAACAAAGATAAATAACAAATATAGGTAAAACTTAACCCCTCTTGAGATATTATTCTCTTGAGGGGTATTTTTTTCATTTTTTATAGGACGAGTGGGGATCGAACCCACGACCCTTACCCTGTCAAGATAATGCTCTCCCGCTGAGCTATCGCCCTTTATTAATTACATTATACAAAACCAAGTTAAAGTTTTCAATATGGCTATTGATTTAATTCATCAAACCAATAGCCATAGACATTAAGCGTATTTAAATTGAATAACATCGCTAATGATCCTATTACTATGTGAAAGCAGAGATAGTGCTCTCCCAGCTGAGCTAACAGATCATGATATATAATTGTTTCCCAATCAAGTAACAGTATCATATCAAGTAACCGTGTTCATTGTCAATAATTTATTTGGTTATAATTCACCTGAAATGGAGCACAATAAAGGAAAGATTACCATTTCAGCAACGAGGTGAATTCCCCATGAGAAACAAAACAAAACGCCGGGACCACGATAAATTCACAAAATGCTTTCTCCCCTTCGTTGGGCTTATCGTTCTGGTTACATCCGTTACCGGTTGCAGCTTGGAGAAGGATGAACATACGGTACAATTCCAACAATTACAACAGCCCAATGAAAATGGTGAATCTCTGCCTGTCTGGCTGGACGTATACTCCAAATCTGTGATTCAGGATGTATATTCTCCTGGAGGAAGCAGCGAAGTCTTGCCATGAAGAGTAAACAGAGGAGTTACTCATCTTCATCCCATTTGCGTGAGTATGCTTTCTTGGTCACGTAATACAACAGAGTAATCATTCCCGCCGACATTAACAATGTAATTACCATGATGCCTGCCATGCCCATCACTAGCCCCTCCCCTCCCAATATGTTCCAGACTTAACTATACAGGAAAAGCATTTTTTTGTATAATTCAGTCTGATATGTCGCGCAAGAGCAGAAAGAAGGAATGGTGGAATTGGCAGCTGAGATTAGTTATGTAACGACAGAAGAACAACTGGAGCAGGCCTTGGGGATTCGACATCACGTTTTTGTGATTGAGCAACAGGTGCCTGCGGAGATTGAGATTGATCAATACGATGTCATCAGTCCGGATGTGCATCATGTATTGTTAAGTACAGATGGACAGGCTGTGGCCACGGGACGACTGATCTATTACAGTAAGGATACTGCCAAAATGCAGCGGATCGCGGTGCTCGAGTCTCATCGTTCATTTGGTTATGGACGTGTGCTTCTGTTGGCAATGGAGGAACGGGCACGTGAACTGGGCTTATCCTATTCCGTACTTGACGCTCAATGTCAGGCACAGAAATTCTATGAGAAACTGGGTTATGAAGTGATTTCGGAAGAACCTTTTTATGATGCAGATATATTGCATGTTCGTATGAAAAAGAGTCTGTAAAACCTCTGCGCATGCAGGTCTTATCAGCACATGGTGCATACTTCCGAGGAATTCGGATAGGCTAATCAGGTAAACAGATTCCTATCTCGTCATATAAGGAGAGTGTGACATCATGGATCAAACGACACGCGAGAGTTTCACAGCAGTACAGAAAAATGGTGACGGTGACCTGACAGCTTTTCAGACTTCAGCAGGACGTGTTCTGGATTATCAACAGGCACTTGCAGAAGTACAAGCTGGGGCTATTGCCGGCGTGAATGTATTTAAAGGCAAGGATGGAGAAATGTACATTCGCGGCGATGCCGACGGCGACCCAACCAACAACCTGGACCAACTTCCCCATTTCTAAAATAGATGCACACGTTGTATGTGTGACACAGTAAGCGCCGATCCGGATATCCGGGTTGGCGTTTTCTTATGTTCACTGGAGGGTGTCTTCAAACCTACTGTAAGCCGAACTCAGGCCCACGAGCGGCAACGAATCTGAGGCGTCTTATTCAAGGATTTGAACCCCCCTTAGAAATCTAAGGAATCTGAGACACGCTATATCAGAATTTTTGGCCTTTATAGCGTTTTTGTCAGGGGATTTCGGAAAATAAGGTGTCTGATGTTGCTTACAATTTAAAAGGAGGAGCGGAAGACCAAATAAGACGTCCTGTGTTCCTTAGAAAATCATACTCATTCGCCAGGATCAGCCAACTTGGAATCCCAGACTGTTTAGATGCTGACATCCATCATCGTATAGCTTGCTTAAGTTTGAAAACACACCCTAGTAGTCCGTAAAATATTTTACGGAGTCCCCGGAAGGCTGGCTTTTGCGAATCGGCTGTTGTACCTGTTCCCATGCCTGCAAGATCTGTATCCCTTCAAGATTCGAATGGTTATCCCATGCGATATGCCCAGTGCGTTCAAGCTCCAGCAATGACTCATGAATGAATGCTTTGCTTCGTCCGGTCTTGTTCTCCAGTTCATCCATACGCGGTAGTCGGCGCCGTTGTCCTGCATAGTTCACCATAATTCGCAAAATTTTGCGTTCAAAGTCGTTCAGCATACTTTACCTCCCCATTCATATCCGTAACAGGACGCCATGCCAGAATACCTTGCTCCAAGAATGTTCGGGGTGAGCCTTCTTTTCCTGCAGATGCCCTAATCATCCCGCCACGTACACTATTTATGCGAATCTGTCGCTGCGTAATCTGTCCAGCACGATCCATGTAGACAAGCTCCACCATCTGGCCAATATATTTCCCTAGCATAATCATCCCTCCGATAAGAACGTTTGTTTGTATTTCTTATTATATGCGAACATAAGTTCTTTATTCAATAGTAAAAAAAGGGTTTTATAATAAATAAAAACCAGACTGTCACCTTAGGAATTAAGGCAGTCTGGTCCCACTAATGGTATAGCTACTATAAAAACATTCTTGTAATCACCACGTTCAGATATGGATCAGTGTCGATCCGATTCCGAAAATTGTACTTTTTTCAATTGCTGCGTGGACGGATTAAAGTCAACACTGACATAGACTGCGAATTGCCTACCATCCTTAGCACGGACCCACAGCTTAAACTGTTCTCGTGATTCATCTGCTGTGAGAGATGTCCGACCGATATGCTTGTAGTCCAATATATCCACATTGTACTTGGTTTGTGTTTCTTTGACCGCAATAATTCCCCATTTCGCATAATCCGGGATGGCGGCACCTGTTCCTGACGTGATTCCGGCTAAACTCAGGACTACCGTCATGACGGTAACGATGAGCATTCTCATTTCACTCACTCCTTGGGACAATATGTTTCTGTTATATTGCCCGTCCAAGTTTTATTTTACCCGAATAAACGAAAGATCCAGGCCAGTGGCCTTAAGGAAAAGGAAACGACATGCACAAGTCGGTCAAACGAATCAGGAGGCCCCGTCTGGAAGCTAATACCCCAATCACCTGAAAATAAGTGTTGTTGTGTCTGTCTCTCCTCAGGACGTTCCAACCCGTATTTTTTCTCAAGTAACTTCCTCGTTTGTTCGTCTACCTGAGCCTCGTTCGTAGCGACATATGCCGTGACAGGCCCGCTGCTTATGTACATCAGAATCATTAGAAACATCGAAATCCGCGCTATTTTTATGTACCTTTTTTCCATCTTTCTCTCCTTCACCGATATAGGGTATCTATTGTTTATGGGAAACTCATTTGAAAATTAGATTATACATAAAATTCAACATATTGGAAATAGAAAATGGAAAACGAGATGAGGAATGTGATATGCAATACTTAAGTCCCATTTGGTTGATTTTATGTTTAAAAACGGCAATATTCGTGTAATGAGCCATGACAGAATGACTACACGATCTGAATCCCCTACAAGATCTGTACCACCACATTCAAGGAGGTTATCCCTATATGTTCAAACGCTTGGATGAAATCCTGATTGAAATTCCTAATGTCGAAAAGCCAGATCCGAATGCAGCAGCAGCCATACAAGAATTGCTCGGTGGCAAATTCGGAGAAATGTCAACGTTGAACAACTACCTCTATCAATCGTTTAATTTTCGCTCCAAAGAAAAGTTGAAGCCCTTCTATGACCTGGTCATGAGTATTACGGCCGAAGAATTGGGTCATGTTGAGCTGGTGTCTCATGGTATTAACAAATGCCTTAGAGGATCAACCGAATACAAAGAACCCGACAATACCCCCCTCGGTTCCGTGAAGGATGCTCGTCTGTCCTATCACTTCCTGGCAGGAGCACAAGGAGCAATGCCTTTCGACTCCATGGGTAATCCGTGGACCGGTGCAAACGTCTTCAATAGCGGTAATCTGGTCGAGGATTTGCTTCATAACTTCTTCCTCGAATGTGGTGCGCGTACGCATAAAATGAAAGTATATGAAATGACAGATCACCCAGCAGCGCGCGAAGTCGTCGGTTTTCTGCTTGTACGTGGCGGCGTGCACGTGGTTGCCTATGCAAAAGCAATCGAAATTGCAACCGGCGTAAATGTGACCAAACTGATTCCGATTCCTTCACTGGATAATAAGGCTTTCAATGAAGCTCGTAAATATGAGGAAAAAGGGGTACACACCAAGCTGTATACCTATAGTGATAAAGACTTTAATGCCATCGATCAGATCTGGAAAGGAACGCACCCCGAAGATGGACAACCTTTGGAGGTTATCCAAGGCATACCTCAGGGATTCCCGATTCCGGAAGCTCCTGCGGTCGAGGAAGAATTCGCACCAGGTATATCGCAAGAAGACTTCAAAGAGATTGCACGTCGTCTGAAGATGGCGGGGAATATTGCGGATTAAGGAACAATTTGTTTAACAGGTTCTTTCCCTATATATAAATTGTTAACTCTATATTTAAGTGAAGCCCTCAAACCCTGCTGCTGAATGCAGAGAGGATTTGAGGGCTTTGTTATAATCAATTTATGATACAATTTTATGATGCAAAATGAGTATGTTGTATGCACGTCATTTCCTGAGAATCTAGCTGTAAAATGTAAACCTGATCTCTGCTCACATAATTAAACTTAGTTAAACTCCAATACCGATTCCTCACGCTGACTCATGACTTCAATCAACATGTTGGCACCCAGACGAAAACCTTGTGCAAACGCTGCTTCCGTATGCATGCCCTCACATCTGCCACACAAGTCAAATAACTGTTCAAGCTCAAGAAATTCATTCTCGCTCAAACGATTCTTCCATTGCTCTGTCAGAGCTGCAATCTGCCGCCCCAACGCTGGGTATTCAGGATGTGTCGGCATCATCTTCTCATCTGGTCGAAGTCGTCCATTATATAATGCTTCTAATATCGAATTCATGTGCATCCTCCTGTATATCAATTCGCACCTCACTTGAATGAACGTTCTGCACATGGTAGGATATTTATGCAGTCGCCCATTCGAGTGATTGCGGGATAGGAAGCAGCGGTGTTCTTCGCGGGACTAGCGCAGGGAAATATCACCATGAACCTGAGCTTCGATATAATGATCCAGATTTCGGTTTGGCTCTTGGTTTGATGGATTTTGGAATGGTTTCTCAAGATTGACGTGCATATGGTCAATTAATTTTTGAACCGTTAGATTTCTTTCACCAATGGCAAAATTACTATAGAATACATCCCTCATGAGAGCAGCCAAAATGAGGTCAAATCCCTCATACGTTCCCTTTTCCTCAGGTTCTTGATGAGAATCCAAATATGTATACGTGCAACGCTGAGAGACCTCAGTGGATAAAAGGAAATAACATGATCCAAAACGCGGAGCAGGTCCATCGGGATGTAACATAACATTGAGTTAGTGCTCCATACTTGGGCCGTTCACTATTGGTTGAGCCATTTATTTGGTACGCTCCGCCAAACATTTTATTCTCCCAAACATCACGTTCACCGCCTAAAAATGCGGATACACTTCCATTCGATAAAAAAGTTTCAAATTGACTTTTATAAACTCCCTGCTCAAGTAGTGCTTCAGCCACGCTTTTCATATTCGGATCTAATCGATCTGGGTGAAAGTGTAGCGCAATACTTGCATGAGATTTTAGTTTATTGATAGCTTTTTCAAATGTCTTCAGCTCGATGTTGGACATACGAAAGATTTCTCTAATGGTTTGCTCCGCCTCATTTTTGCGGCTTCTTGCATAATTGGTTACATGCTCTTGAGCTAATTGCTGAGACCTTGATAGTTCCATGGGCAGAGGAGTCCTTTCCCTTTTTATTAAACCATAATGGTGGTTTCCTTGTTTATCATATAGATTGTAGCCTAATTATAGTTTTGGATCTTCAATCTATTTTTCTAGGGATTAGTTCATTCTCAGGGAAATTCCACCAATTGGATTCCTCATAATAAATTGTTTTTGCCCAAAATTCAGGAGACTCATGAAAAATCAGATCCTCTTCAGATGTAAAATCATTTCCTTCCCAAAAAGAATTAATCCTGAGAAACGCCTCCTTCTCTGAAATATTAAATAATTCAATTAATAGTTGTACAATGTGCAAACAGTATATTTCCGAACTCAAACAGGTAGGGAAAAGAAGTTGGTATTTTAGCATTTTTATCACTCCATATTAAGTATTTCAGTCTTACTTAGAAAGTTAATTACCAGTTTCTATGTATCCAAACTTCCATCTCCACTGATCTCTTGTTGGTCTCCTTCATCTTTTCCAAAAGCTCCATTATAACCTCATCCAACGCCTCTACTATCTCATCATGTGTAGGAGACTCAAGTATCCTTACCAAATCCGACCGTAACATACTTAGATGAGATACAGGCAATCGATCAATCAATCCTACCAAAATGAAATATTCCCACTGTGGATCTTGGGTTTGTAATACATCCTTAATATGAGGAACTAAGTCCTCCCCCAATCTCAATAGCAGATCCTCTACCGGCTTAGAGATAGGCCAATTCCCGTCTTGCAACCACTCCATCAGCTCTGGGATGATGACTTTCAACTCTTCATTACTAAATTGATTTAACTTACGCACCGCCTCAAAGTCATGTTTATCGCGGGGAAGACACTCCCTAATATCCATTTAAACTTCCTCATCTCTATGTGCAAAATCATATACTTCCTCTGTTACTCTACTGACTCTACATCCTCTACTCTGATCTCAATCTCATCTTGATTCTTCGTCGTTGACATCGCGTCTCTTATGCGAATCGTCCACATTCCTGCATCCTGATAAAATTGTACATCTTCAATCACAGGAACACGTGCTTTTTCTCCATCTGGTGAATATAGTCCACCCCGAATTGCGTCCGCCTCACTTAGATGAGCACCGTCTGGAGTAATTGGACAAGATACCGCTATCTTTTCTGCTCTGGCCTGCCCAGGATAGGGTTCATTTTCCGGGCCTCCATCCGTCCAGACTTCAACATAGGAGCCGATCTGCGGATCAGGCGCATTGGAGAACCATTTTGCCGGATAATACCGACTTCCTCCTCCGTTCGCACTGAAATCCTCATATGCAGGATCAACCACAAGAATGGAAGCGTCTTTACGATCAACCACATAACCAGTGAATCCATCTTCACTTGGTGCATTCGCTTGAGTCTGCACAGAGTTGCACTCGATATGTCCTGAACATCCCGTAAGGCATACGATTAGGATTGAGAGCAATATGAGGACTCGACGAAGATTGGGCATATGTAAATCCCCCTTTAAGAACACCTCTTTCTAAATTTAACGTTCCATATCAGTTTATTGTTACAAATACAGCTGTTAGCTCACCTTAACTTCCTGACGGGCTCAACACGATCAACCCAAATATTCACTTCTTCATATCCCTTTTGTACACGTACCTTCCCCATACCACCAACGCCGCACACAACAAGATCACACAATAAGCCCATACAAAAAACATGGCAAGCCCCAACCCGATGTTGGCATCCAGGCGCTTATCAAAGATCTCTGTGTATAGCGCAAAACCGAGTGGCACGGCGCCAACAATGAAAAGTCCAATGGACCATCCACCCCAGCGTTGTAAACCGGACCCCGCACGAGTACTGGAAAGTTTGCGAATCCCTTGAGTCAGTAGCCACCAAATCAGAATAAATAATAGACAGGTTATAAGAATTTTCAGCATATCGTTCACCTGCATATCGTTCACCTCCTACATCTTGCAATATGATGAACATATCTTACACGTTAAGCGTTCTCTTTACTATATTACCCGTTTCCATATCCATGACCACAGGCAGGCAACGGTTCAGCACCCTCGACCCATACTATATTCATAAAACAGAAAATAACGCCACCATTCATGACTCCTTCCAAGTCATGAACGATGGCGTCATTTCTTATAACCACGTTATTATATCCACATCGGATACGTTACGCGCCAAACTGCGCATAGTGAAGGCGGCTGTACACCCCACCTGCTGCGAGTAATTCTTCATGGCGCCCCTGCTCGGTAATACCTTGTTCAGCAACGACAATAATGCGGTCTGCATTTTTGATCGTAGCCAATCGGTGAGCAATGACCAGTGTCGTCCGGCCCTCGGATAGCTCAGCAAGGGATTGCTGAATCGCTGCTTCCGTTTCTGTATCCAGAGCGGATGTGGCTTCATCCAGGATCAGAATCGGTGGGTTTTTCAGGAACATACGGGCAATGGACAACCGTTGTTTCTGTCCGCCGGACAGCTTCACGCCGCGTTCACCAATTAACGTATCCAACCCTTCCGGCATCGATTGAATCAAAGGTTCCATCTGTGCACGTCTGGCGGCCATCCAGATTTCTTCTTCGGATGCATCCAGCTTGCCGTAGGCAATATTCTCCCGAATGGTTCCATCGAAGAGGAATACATCCTGTTGTACAATACCGATATGACTGCGTAAGGAGTCCAGCGTCATGTTCTGTATCTCCTGACCATCAATCGTGATGCGACCTTCCAGCACATCATAGAACCTTGGCAGCAGACTGCACAACGTTGTTTTCCCTGCACCCGATGGACCGACAAGGGCCACCGTTTCACCTGCATGCACGTTTAGATCGATACCCTTGAGAACAGGCTCCTGATCCGAATAACCGAAGGTCACTTGTTCATAACGAATATCCCCACGCAAGTGTGATACCTTAACAGCTCCTGGACGATCCTCCACATCCGGTTCCATATCGAGCAGCTCCGTATACCGTTTGAAACCCGCAATCCCTTTGGGATACGTCTCGATAACCGAGTTAATCTTCTGAATCGGTGTCAGGAACACATTGGACAACATAATAAATGCAATGAACTGACCGTAAGTCATACTGCCGTTAATCACAAACCAAGTTCCACATACCAGGACAAAGAGGGATACCAGCTTCATCAGCATATAACTGACAGAGGAGTTCCAGGCCATGATTTTGTATGCGATTAGTTTGGTCTGACGGAAACGACCGTTGTTCACAGCGAATTGTGCTTTTTCATGCTCTTCATTAGCAAAAGCCTGAACAACACGAATACCTGTAATATTGTTCTCAACACGAGCGTTGAAGTCCGCTATATCCCCGAACATTCGGCTGAATGCCTTCGACATTTTGCTGCCAAAGTAGAGCGACAGATAAATAATCAGCGGAACAATGATAAAGGTTAACACGGCCAGATTGCCATTAATGCTCATCATAATGCTGAATGCACCAATCAGTGTCATCACCGCGATAAAAACATCCTCTGGACCATGATGGGCAATCTCACCGATATCCATTAGATCGTTAGTCATGCGTGACACGAGGTGTCCTGTTTTCGTATTATCGAAGAAACGGAACGATAGCTTCTGCACATGATTAAACAGACTTTTACGCATATCCGTCTCAATGTTAATGCCCAGCTTGTGTCCCCAATAGGTAACCACGAAGTTCAGAAATGAATTCAATAAGTAGATTCCCAGCAATGCAAGACACGCCCATAGAATCCAATCCCAGCGACCGCCTGGCAGCAGATCATCGACTACCCGGTTGACTGCGAGTGGAAAAGCCAGCTCCAGCAATGCGACCAGAATCGCACAGCTAAAGTCAAGAATGAAGAGCTTTTTGTAAGGCCTGTAATAGGCAAAGAAACGGCGAAGCATAGACTAATGTCCTCCTTATGCAACCACACAAAGATGATTACGTTCTATTTCATCTTGCTTAAGAGGTACAGGAAGTATGGCGCACCAATAATGGCAACCAGGATACCCGCAGGTATCTCCGAAGGCTGTAGTATGACACGACCCAGCGTATCTGCAACCAGCACGAGCAATGAACCGATCAGCGCAGATGCGGGTAACAGGAACTGATGTTTTGGACCCACCAGACGACGTGCCAAATGCGGTCCGATCAGACCGACAAAACCGATCCCCCCACTCACAGATACACATGAGCCCGCAAGCCCTACGGCAGCCGCAAGCAGAATCAACCGCTCTCGCTCAACCGGAGTCCCGAGTCCACTTGCAGTCTGGTCACCCAGATTCAACACGTTCAGTACACGCGCCTTATACAGGACAAGCGGTACAAGAATGATCAGAAACGGCAGTAATGCCGTTACAAATTTCCAGTTCGATCCCCAGATGCTGCCAGCCATCCAGGTAGCTACGAATTGATACTTTTCCGGGCTAAGCCGCAATGTAAGCACGATCATGGCAGAACTAATTCCCGCCGCTACCCCGATCCCCGTAAGCAACATACGCGTAGGCAGAATGCCCTCTCCTTTTTTGTAAGAGAGTACGTAGATCAGAAATGCAGCAAAACCCGAACCGATTAGTGCCAGAATTGGCAACAGAAATACCGGCGCTGCTGTCGTTGTCGGGAAGAAGGAAACGAAAAGCATGACAACCAGTCCAGCACCTGCATTGATCCCGAGGATACCCGGATCTGCCAGCGCATTACGGGATACCCCCTGCAAAATACAACCAGATAATGCGAGTCCGGCACCGACCATTACCGAAATCACAATACGCGGGAGACGGAATTCAAACAGGATTAATTCCTGTTTCGCCGTGCCTCCGCCAAACAGGGTACGCATCACCTCAAGCGGCGAGAGCTTGGTAAAACCTGTGTTCATACTCACCACAAAAGCCGTAATAATTAATAGGGCAAGCACAATGAGGACTATCGCACTCTTGGCTCTCTTTTTGCGCTCTGCTCCAACTATTGTTGAGGATTCCATCGTTACAGAGTCCTCCTTTCTTTACGCGCCAGATAGAGGAAGAATGGTACCCCAATGAGGGCAACCAATGCGCCAATTGGCGTCTCGTACGGCGGGTTAATCATACGTGCAGCCAGATCCGCAAATACAAGCAACAGACTGCCCATTACTGCGGAACATGGAATAATCCAGCGATAATCGACCCCAACCAGCTTCCGAGTGAGATGGGGAATAATGAGTCCAACAAAACCAACCGCACCCACGACGGACACGGCCGTACCTGCGAGGATTAGTACAACAATCAGGCCTATGAGCTTGATCAGCCCAGTACGTTGCCCCAAGCCCACCGCAATATCTTCTCCGAGACTAAGCAGAGTAATGGAACGGGAGATGAGAAGACCTGCGATCAGTGCCGCGAGTACCCATGGGAACATGACCTCAAGTTGAGACCACTTCGTTCCGGCTACACCGCCAGCTGTCCAGAAAGCCAGATCTTGTCCAATTCTGAAATATAATGCAATCCCTTCACTGAGTGCCGACAACATCGCTGATACAGCCGCACCTGCAAGGACAAGGCGTAGAGGTGTTAGACCCGATTTGGAAGCTGCACCAAAACCATACACCAACAGGACCCCAAGCCCTGCTCCAATGAAGGAATACATAATGATGTACATAAATGGCAAGCCCGGGAAAAAGGCAAAACAGATCGCAAGTGCAAATCCAGCACCCGCATTCAGCCCAAGCAGACCGGAATCGGCCAGCGGGTTGCGGGTCATGCCTTGCATGATCGCACCAGCTACTGCGAAGCAGGCACCTACCATTGCTCCGCCAAGAATACGCGGCAACCGAATCTCCCATATGATCTGATGCGGAGTCAACTCAGGATTGAAGTCGAAGATGGCCTTCCAGACGACCCCAAGCTTAATATCAGCAGCACCAAAAGAAATGGACAAGGCCATACCCAGAGCAAGTAATAAAATTCCCCCTGTAAGAATAAGTGTGGCTGCCCACGGACGAGTATGTATCTTCGCTGTGGGTGATTCCGGATTATGATTTGCTGGTGAAGCTTTTGAACTCATACGCGCCCACCCTCGTTATGAGTAGAGCTGCTCAAACCTATGTACATAACAATCACCTCTCTATAAATACCAAACTTTAATGATATTGATTCTCATTCCCATAGATCATTGTAAGTGAATCCACGGTCTCTGGCAATGGACAAATGGGACATGTTTATTGCATATATGAAGATTTGCACACAAATTTGTACGCAAAAAGGCTACGCGGAGCCAAAAAGCTCGAACGTAGCCTAGTCATTGCTTATGTAAAACACAGACTTGATTATCGGGCATGTACCGAGATTAAGGATGCCAGAACATCAGGAACATCGGTAATGATCCCTTGTACACCCATGTCAATCATGGCCTGCATCTCTGCGGGATCGTTCACTGTAAATGGATAGGTTACAACGCCATGTGCCAGTGCTGCAGCAATATCTTCGTGTGTAACTGCCCTCTTGTAGGGATGAAGACCAGAAGCTTCAAGTTTGGCAGCATAGTCATAAGGACGATACAACTTTTTTTCCATATATAAAAGCGCTGTACGAATCTCCGGGGCAAGACGTTTACATCTCACCAGTGAAGCATGATTGAAACTGGACAGGACGACTTGTTGCTCCAGCTTCCAGTCCCGGATCGCCTGTATAATCTTCTCTTCCATTCCCTTGTAACTCACGATACCATTTTTTAATTCCAGATTCAGCAGGGTACCTTTCCCCCGTACCAGCTTGAATAATTCCTCCAGAGACGGAATACGTTCCCCGGCAAAATCGGCATGAAACCAGGAACCGGCATCCCGTGTGCGCAATTCATCATAAGTTGTATCCTTAACCCAACCCTCCGCACCCGCAGTTCGGCTTAACGTCTCATCATGAATTAGCACCAATCTGCCATCACACGTCATCTGTACATCGGTTTCAATTCCAGTCGCTCCAAGCTCCAGACTTCGCTCAAAAGCACTCATCGTATTCTCAGGGCATACGGCAGATGCACCGCGATGGGCAATAATCTCCAAGTTCCTCATTCCAGCGCCTCCTGCGTTCAACATTAACTCTATGATCCTCACTATAAACACCGTCTGTTAGACCTGTATTAACAGAGCGTTTAATTACATGACTACTCCGCCAATACAAGCTATATAGTTGAACATCCAACGGGCTGGGGATTCACTCATTTTTGCGAACTCAATCCGGAAATCGACATAACATAGTATGAACGATGGAAGCACTGCACTCCGTTATAAGGAGGTTGACTATTGAACTCCTCAAAGAAAAAATCGACACCTACGCGCCCTCGCACATCCCAATTACAGTCGGCTTCCAGGCATTCCAGAGCATCTGTCCATATCAAAAACAAATCCGGCAAGACGGCTAATCAGCGTTCCTTTAACTCCAGTTCACCCAACACACTGGATCAGCTGGCTATTGTTGCAGCTATACTATCCTTAATTGCAGCCGCCATCGGGCTATATATCGCCTGGAAATCGTTAAGTAACCCGGATCAAACTGCTGTTGTGGTGTAAGCTGCTTGATAAGCAGCGATTGACTCAGGAGGCTCTCTCCTGCTTCTGACGTTATTATTCAGGGGCAGGTTTTTGCTTTTTCTTTCGTTTAACGTATGCTGCAGACGTCAAAAAACCGTTCCCCTGAAACGCCGGCATATACCGGCGTCTCTTTGGAAAGGTCATTTTTATTCGGAGGCTGCCCTTGCAGCGCTATTCCCGTCTCGGGATATTGACCGAATTACAGAACGAATGTGCGGGAGATGATAACCAACAGAATGAACAATACCAGAATTGCACCTGTCGATGTCCATGCTCCACCACTGAAGCCTCCGCCGTATCCGTAACCTGTGCCTTTGAGTTCGCTCATGAGTGACACTCCCCTCTTCACTAAAGTACACTATAGACTATGTCCGATAGCGCGACTTGCTTGGGCAGATCGAAAATTCCCCTCAGAAGCGATTAGTTACAGGTCCTTATTTTCGTACACTCACTGCCCGTTCAGCTGTGACCACTTCTGGGTCAACTCTGCCGGAATATAGGATGACATCTGGTTGAGCAGTTCAGCTGGATCGGATTCCAGACTCCACAGACTAAGATGTGACGTGTTGGAGAACCCTTCCTGTACGCTATGTTCTACCATCTTCATCAGCGGGCCATAATATCCGTTGACATTTAATAAGCCCACAGGCTTGCGATGAATGCCAATCTGTGCCCAGCACAGTACCTCGAATAGTTCTTCAAATGTACCCATACCTCCGGGAAGTGCAATGAATCCATCAGATAATTCCGCCATTGTAGCCTTCCGTTCATGCATGGTTCCCACTTCAATCAGCTGTGTAAGGCCTCCATGGACAACCTCCCCCCGGAACAATCCGGTAGGCATGACACCAATCACTTCTCCTCCTTGCTTCAAAGCCGCATCAGCCACTGCGCCCATCAAACCCATGCAAGAACCACCGTAAACCAGTGCATATCCGCGATCCGCAATCTGTTTGCCCAGTTGGACAGCTTTCTCTGTATAATCGGGGTGATTTCCCGGATTGGAGCCTGCAAAAACAGCTATACGTTTCATTGGGTTTCACTCCTTCTCATGATCTTTTTAGATTGAACTAAAGAATATTTACACTTGCCACTTCGATGACAGAACAACCTTCCGATCGCTGTTATCCCAGATTTTTTGATTCAATTTTACAATGGTGAAAATCTAAGGATAAAGGCGCAGCGTATGCTCCCGAAAGCTTTCTTACAGAAAGCTTTTAACTCCGCTTCTTCAGGTTATTTCTGCCCTCTACGTTCTCATGTAAATGTTTAGTTCAATTTATCTATTTTAATAATATATATCATGAATGTTATGGGTATGTACAACAACAGCTTAACAGACGAATGGACAAAAAAAATACCCGACCGTTTGCAGCCGGCCGGGCTCCCATTTCGATACACATCAATTTAGAAGGGGTTGTTACTACCTAATATACAGACCGAACATTAAATCCGTATGATCTTTGCATGAAATGAATATTAAATCTTAGTATAACTAACGTATTCCACGGCGTGAACGAACGACAAACATATGCTTGTCTTTACGAAGAACCCGGCCATCTGCAAGTTCAACCTGATCCTCGTCATGACGCAGAATCGTCGTGGATAATGCTACAATTTTGGCCCGGCGCCAGATCATAACCTGTGATTTGAAATAGATGGCATTTTCGAACTGAATCGCCTTTTTCATCACATATCCAACTTTGTGCACTTCAGAACGTGCTTTCTTTAAGGGAAGACTCTCTTCGGGAAGAGGTCTGATCATTGCGATATTGTCAAACGATACCTTGATCCGTTTCGGTCCGATCCGTACACATTCCGCTTCTTCATCCCACTCGACCAACGTTCCCTTCAATGGCTCCCGTATGCCTGTTGCACGATATACCGCTACTTTTCGTCCTATCCAATGTCGCAATGTTCTCACCTCCATCTGTCTAGTTTTCAGGTATCTTCCAATCGATCGGTTCAATACCTTTGGAGGTCAAGAAGTCATTGGCTTTGGAAAAGGGACGACTGCCGAGGAATCCACGATGCGCAGCCAGCGGACTCGGATGTGTAGACTCCAGTACCAGGTGCTTGTCCCTGTTAATAAAAGCACCTTTCTTCTGGGCATGACTTCCCCATAGCATAAATACCATTGGCTCTGAACGTTCATTCAATGCACGAATTACAGCATCTGTAAATGTCTGCCACCCTAGTGCCTGATGCGAGTTAGGCTGACCTTCACGGACCGTCAGAACGGCATTTAATAACAGGACTCCCTGCTGTGCCCAATGGACCAAAGATCCATGATTCGGAACCGGCAGGTCAAGATCCGCCTGAAGTTCCTTATATATATTTTTCAGTGAGGGCGGTACGCGAACTCCCGGTCTAACCGAAAAGCTCAATCCATGAGCCTGCCCCGCTCCGTGATAAGGGTCCTGACCAATAATAACAGCCTTAACCTGATGATACGGAGTCAGCTTCAGTGCGGAGAACAGGTCTTCTTTCGGCGGAAAGACCGTCTGCGTTTTATACTCGGCGGCGAGGGTGTAACGAATCTTGTTGAAGTATTCGGCTTCCGTTTCTTCCTGAAGCACCTTGTCCCAGTCGTTTCCAAACATGTGTATAGACTCCTTTCCCCTGATGAATGCAGATTCGTGCAGCCCAACTACGAGGCTCTTCATTCTGAGAGCCGCATGTCATGCGACCCATAGACTATCCACCATTTTAACATAACCGGGGACAGCAGGCCAGAATCACGCATCAGGGGATTGGTGACTTTACACTTGAACGGGTACCTCTTCGACTTCTTTTACAAGTACACTGCTAATTCTCCGCAATCCTTCCTGAAGGACAGAACGGGGACAAGCCAGATTCAAACGAATACACCCCTCTCCATTCGCCACAAACATATGACCATCTTCGAGCAACACACCCGCTTGCTCAGCGAAGAATAAAGGTAGACTTACATGCTCGGGAGCATATGCCGAGATATCTATCCAGGCCAGATATGTGGCTTCCGGAATATGAAAGACGGCCAGTGGCAGATGTTGCTTCACATACTGTTCTACGTAGGCGAAATTGGCATCCAGGTAATATTTTAATTCTGTCAGCCATTCATCACCTGTTTCGTAAGCCGCCTGAGTAGCAGCGATGCTCAGTGGGTTTTTGAAACCATAATGGCGTGCCTGCCAGGTGGCTCGAAGTGCCTTATTCGAAATGATGACATTGGAGAACATCAGACCAGCCATGTTAAATGTTTTGCTCGGGGACATGCAAGTAATGATTCGATCCGTATCCGGGAACAGCTTCGCGAGTGGTGTATGTTTCTTGCCAGTCCGCAGCAGATCACAGTGAATTTCATCCGAAATGACCCATACGTTGTTACTCAGGCAGATTTCACCCACACGTTGCAGCTCCTCCGTTGTCCAGACACGTCCAGATGGATTATGCGGGTTACAGAAAATACATACCCTTACCTTCTCATCCTTCGCCTTGGCTTCAAAATCCTCGAAATCAATCGAGTAACGTCCCTGCTCGTTGATCATATCCGAACATATCAGTTCAAGATTGTTATGCTCCGCAGCTGACTTGAAGAAACCATAAGAAGGGGTCACAATCAGTACTTTCTCATCCGATTGACAGATATATTCCACCAGTTCATATAAAGCGGGGATGATCCCATTCGAGGTCTCCAAATGCTCCTTCGGGAAGGACCAGTCATAGTATCTTTTCATCCAATTGGAGACAGCTTCGTAGTATGCGGGATCGAATACTTGGGAGTAACCCATGATTCTACGGTCCAGACGCTCCTTAACTGCATCCAGAATCTCGGGAGGTGTGGCGAACTCCATATCCGCAATCCACATGCGAATGAATTCTTCGTCCTTGAATGGAAATGTCATATCTTCTGTCGCGTTAAAAATATATTGACGGAAACCATCCGTATTCATGGCATTTGTACCTGTGCGGTCTATAATCTCATCAAAGTTATACTTCATAGCTTCTGCTCCTCTGTCTGCTCTACTTTTTCATTGTCGGTTCATGTCGTATTACATCTATTATTTCATGACGTAGAAATTGCATCAAATGCAAGAGAATCTATTCAGACGAAACAAATCAAGATTATTGTTTCTCCAAAATAGGTATTTCCGTGAAAAAGTGATATATTTCTCATATAGCATCATTTTTCTGAATGACTTTCATCTTTTTCACGTACTCTCAAGAAACATTGCATAAGGAGAACCGGGTATGAACAATATCAATCAGGAAGTCGGCAAGAAAATTCGAAACTTTCGGAAGTGGCGGGGACTAACCATTCAACAGCTTGCGGATCAGATCTTCAAGAGCAAAGGCACACTATCCAAATATGAGAGTGGAGATATTACACTCGATCTGGTCACGTTACATCATATTGCAGATGCGCTCAATATTCAGGTGGAGCAACTCTTGTACCAAGAGCCAAGGCATGCTTCTCCCTTGATGAATGCAGTCCCTTCCAGCTTTTTCAAGAACTCCACCCGTTTCTATTCTTATTTCTATGATGGGCGTAACAACAGTCTGATTCGTTGTGTCATTGACATGATGGCTCAATCGGATGCCAACCGTTATCGCACCGTGATGTATATGAATGTGAAGGACTTCGAGAACTATCAGGAGTGCGAGAATATGTATTGGGGCCACACCGAGCATTATGACACACTGACCACACTGATTTTGAAAAATCAGGCCACGCCACTGGAGAATCTATATATTAATATTTTGGCTTCTTTTCAGGAATCCGAGAAAAAGTGGGGACTGATGGCAGGTGTCTCCTTCCGACCTTTCATGCCTATTGCGCTGAAAATGCTATTCTCCAGAACCCCACTGCCCGAGAATCAGGAGTTATATCATGAATTGAAAATCTCAAAGGAAGACCTGCGGACTTTGAAAATATACAACATGCTTGCGGTCACCTGAGTAACAAGGCATTTCTTTCATTTTCTTATGGAATGGGAACGGCCCTTTTTATAGAAAAAAGGCACTTGTATCAACTGTTCATACCAGCTGATACAAGTGCCTTTCGCATTTGATGCCTATTGGATTGGGGGATCTGTGGATCGGCAAGACTAACGTTTAATTCTTAATTAAATCAAGCGTCTCGTCAAACATTTGCTTCTGTTCCTCAATCTTGTTCTCATTACCGATCACACAGCGCTGTTGCTGTTCAAGAATGGCCGATAAGAGCTCAGCAAAACCGATAATGTCGCTTTCCTTTGTGCTTAACACTTCGTCACGTTCCTGCTGCAGATCCGCTTCAGTCACATTCGACAGATAACACTCCAGGGAGAAAGCACCTTCTCCATAAGGTGTTCTCGGCGTATCGAGATCCTGAATCGCACCAATGATATAACGTGTCATCTCCCGCTCGTCTGCCCGGAAATCGGTCAAATATTGCGGTATCTCTTCATATACTTTGTACGTTTTATCGAGATTAGGATCACGATACGATGCAACGTAACTGTCTCCATTGCGTCTAAAGCCTGACATGCAACCATAGGCTCCGCCTTTGGCGCGGATATTGGTCCACAAGTAATCCAGAGACAGAATCCCCTGCAAAACCCGCAGTGAACCCGTGTATTGATATCCTTTGTCGATATAATTGCCCGTTTGCACGACATACTGCACCTCTGAAGGGGAACGGAATCCTTCCTTATGAGTTGCAGGTGTGAACGTAAACTCTTCCTTGGCAACTTCATGTGTGAACAGCTTCGCTTTCAGATCGGATACCTGTTGCTCCAGTCCCTCATATCCCTGTTCATCGGCCGTATAACTAACAAGCAAGTTCTCCGGTCTGAAGATGTACCCAGTCAACTCTTGCAGGCTGGAAGATAACTCTTCTTTTCTGGCATCAAAGTTCTCCTGAAGATCCTCAAGCCACTGGTAAAAGGCAATGCCACTCACCGCTTCTCTGAAATCCGCAACCGCTGAATGTTTGGACGAAGACCGGCCAATTCCTGCTGAATGTCCGCTATTCATCAGATTACGTTGCAGATTACCTTTCATCTGAGAGATGATCTCATATAACCGCTTCGAATTATCGAATCTGGATGTGAACACAATTTCTTTAATCATATCAAAGGCAAATCCAAGTTTGTCATACAACACTTTGGCGTTGAACTCATAGGTAGCCTTGAATTCATTGTGCTTATGCGCGTTAGCATAAGATCCAATCCCGCTATGAATACCGCCTGAATGGATATGAATTTCATTGGACAATTCATTAAACGAGTAGTTTTGAGTGTCCACGTAGCCCAATACATTTTTCAGCAATCCTGCATACGGCAGGAGATGACGTGGAACTTCTTTGATATCAAACAACAGTCTCAGATAACCAATTCCGTTCGTGTAGAGGTTATGGTGCAGAATGGTTGTGCCATCGACCTCGTTCACCGTTTGATGCAACGTAGAGGCTTTTGGTTCGATATCTTCGATCGATAACGTCGGAATGACCTGCTGCTGCTCTTTGGATGAAGGTGTATTCTGATATTCGGCGAGTGCTTCCGTTTTCTGAATCAACGTCTGAACTTCTTCCTTACTAAGACCGGCCTGAATAGTTTTCAGACGTTCTTTCAACGCTTCCTCCTTGCGTGAGTTCAGCCCCTTATCCGGGGTAAGCGCCACAAAGGAAGTATGTGTGTTTTGCAATATATACTTCTCTATCAGTTGCTCGAAGTAACCTTCGTTCATTTTTATCCGCAGTTCAGCAAATACGTCATTGGCTTCCAGATGTGTGAAAGGTGCTTCCTCATCGTACAACCAGCTTTGCAGGGAGGAGAATCCGTAGATCAGTCCCTTTGGCATTCTGCCATAGTCCGCTTCCCTGTGATTGAACTCATATGAGTTAATGCCTGCAAGCAGCGCTTTCGGATCAAAACCTTCTTTCACCACACGCTCAAGCACTTCTTTTACCGTTCCCAGGAAATCCTCTTTGCTCGCCAGGTTGCTCTTCTTCAGTCCAACCGTGAACACAGGCTGATACAGACTGTCATCATACGAACCGTATACATCCTTAGCAATGCCCTTATCCAGCAATGCCTGCTTCAATACCGCTCCCGGAGCGTTCAGCAGTGCATATAGCAAAATTTGAAACGAAATGTTCAGTTCCTTATCCAGACTTGTGCCAATCACCGCATTGTAGGTCAAGAAGCTGTTATCCACTTCCGATTCCGTACTTCCCGCAGAGTAAGTCTTGACCGTATCCACCCGCTCTGCAAAAGCAGGCTGAAGTTGAATGGCAGAATCAATCTCGATTCGATCATATGCACTCAGATAGTTCTCATCCAGCCATTGCAGCTTCTCTTCCATATCCATATCGCCGTACAGATAGATGTAACTGTTGGACGGATGATAGTATCTCGTGTGGAAATCCAACAGCCCCTGATAGGTCAGATCCAGGATAGCTTCCGGGAACCCGCCAGACTCGGAGGAGTATGTTGTATTCGGGAAAAGGGAGTTCAGCACTTCTCTGCGCACCATTCGTTCCGGTGAAGAAAAGGCACCCTTCATCTCGTTATATACAACTCCATTATAGGTTAACTCATCATCTGCAGAGGTCAGATTGTAATTCCAACCTTCCTGCAGAAATATCTTTTCATTCTCATAAATATTCGTATTCAATACCGCATCCAGATATATATCCATCAGATTATGGAAGTCATGATCATTACGACTCGCGATCGGATAGATCGTCTTATCCGGATACGTCATGGCGTTAAGGAATGTATTCAATGAACCTTTCAGCAACTCAACAAAAGAATCCTTGGCCGGAAATTTCTTGGACCCACAGAGCACGGAGTGTTCGAGGATATGGGCTACCCCTGTATCATCTTCCGGAGGTGTGCGGAAACCGATACTGAATACTTTGTTGTCGTCCTGATTGGACAAAAGTACAATTTTGGCTCCGGATTTCTGGTGTTCCAGCAGATACGCATCCGATTTCAGTTCTTCGATTCTGCGCTCCTGTAACACCTTGTATGGCTTAAGCTGTTTCAACATAAACTTGAGTCCTCCGTCCATAAGATTGTTTTATTGGTTTTGTGACTTATCGTTCAGCAGGGTAAAGGTAATATATGCCTACGGATAGTATACACCATTGTCCCGTCTCTTCATAAAAAGACCGTCGAATCCACTTTCTGATATGTATTAGGCAGCGTTTGTGTTTATGAACTGCATGGTGAAGTAGTGGGTCATGACATTCCATTCATATAAAAGAACATAAAAAAAAGATCGCATGCAGCTTGGTTAACAAGCGTCATGCGATCTTTCTTTTTTAAGATGCCGAGGACCGGGATCGAACCGGTACGGTAGTCACCTACCGCAGGATTTTAAGACATATGCTTCGATTGATATAGATTGGAACGGAAGGACAAAATGCAGTCATATCAAGGATTCATGTCATTAGCTTATAGGACTAATTTGGACTGATTTCTACAGCTTGGCCTACAGTCTGTCCCCAATTTGTCCCCAGCTCGCCCCCTAGTTTACTCAAGCAAAATTGAGTTTTCTACTGAAGGCAAAACAACTTTAACGGCTTTTATAACCCTTGTGCAGAAGTCAAAATCTGCGCAAGGGTTTTTGGCTATTGATCCCAAATAAGCTTAACAACGCAATTCTCTTTCTTCTATTTACTCTACTATGCGCATTCAGTTCCGGCAGAACCATTTTGGATGATTCATTCTTATAAGCAGTTATCATCAATCAGTTTTGCTCATCATTTAATATTCAGTCCAATAACTCAGATCATTTGGTCGGGCAGGCGAAGCTTGAGAAATTTTAGGCTGCTCAGACTCCCGCTCCCAACCCTCCAGAATAACAATATTATCGGTATCCGATTTGTTTTCCCACGTTATGTAATTTGCAGCAATCAGACCGTTTAGAGCAGACATAATGTCTGCTTTTCCCCTTCCAGTCTTTATGATCAGCTCATGAATCGTGGGAAATCGTCGCCGTATTCCTTTATAGTTATATAAAATCCTCAGAACTTTCCGCTCATAGTCATTTAGCATCTGACCTACCCCCTATGCTGTCGTCTTAATCGGATGACACGCCAGTAACCCCGATTCCTTGAAAGTCCGTGGCTCACCAGACAATAGATCATCTGCCTTAATGAGACCGGATCGAATGCTTTTGTCTTGTATCCGCCGTTTTGTTATCTTCCCGCTTTGATCCTCATATATGATTTCGACCAACCAACCCAGGTATTTTACTGGCATGTTCATCCCTCCAAATAACAGAACACTTGTTTGCTTTATCAGTATATGCGAACATTAGTTCTTTATTCAACAGAAAAAATACCCAGTCAGGCGACTAGGTATTTTCTGCACTTAATGACTTGGTCATTAAGCTAACGGGCAGGTTAGTTGAATGATTAACCTTCACTTCGAAAAATATGTGCAACACTTTCCCTTGGATGATCGTTCCTACTATATAGGAGGGTGTTGTACGATGAGGTATAAAATGATGATAATTTGTGTTTCATTTATATTATTACTTTCAGGATGTTTGGATGGAGGAGACTTAAAAAGAAATCTGACGGAGGGAAATGTAACGCAGTCTATTAAAGGACAAAGTATCAAACTAAGTGAGAAGGGACAAATCAACGAACCATTTGTAGTTTTAGACAATGTGAAGCCCTACGGGTATTGGATCGGGAATAATAACAGTAATGACGAATCGGTAAATCTGCTTGTTTATGTGTTCCAGTCGGAAAAGGCACGAGGGGAAGCTCGTGAAACTTTCAACGAGCATTTGCAAAGAGCAAATCTAATAACATATCCAAATGTATACGAGAAAAAGAACATTATGATAGTTTACTTCAGCGAATCAGAAGTAGATCATTCGTTCGATGAGCAGCTGAAAAAAACAATGCAAAACATGTGAATTCCACATTTTCTTAATAAGGGGAAAGTAATCTATACTGAGTTAAGAAGGCAATATTAAGACTTTCCTAGTGAACTACCGGGAAACGTTAGTTCACTAGCTAAGAGTTTTTACATTTGATATACAAGAGAAGTAGCGAGGCTTTTTTCCTACTCCTCCTACTCCTTTTCAAATTAGATATAATATTATGTTTAGAATTATTAATAAAAATGTCCGTCAAGGCTCACTGCCCGACCGACTAAGGTTATTCGTATGGTCTGAATTTTTCACGCAACTACTCAAGCCAACAGAACCTTCTTATTTATTTAACGTCGTTTAATCATTCTGATTTTAGGTTTAGCAAAAACCCCTATGTCATCCCCAGTAAGAAGTACATTATCGTCATTTACTTCAGGCCAAACTTGATTTTTCAGGTCATTTAACCTAATAGGTATTTCTATCTCAGTATCGGGAACATCTACACAATATTGAGTAAGCTCGTCTAGACCTTCGTAATACTCAAGATCCGTAACTAAATAAGCTATGGGTAAGTATTTCAACATACTGAACATTCCATGTCTTCCGCTCTCAGGTCCATAAACTTTCATCATACTAAAATTTTGCATAATTCTTATATTATTAAAAGGATAAATCCAATAGAAAACCTTATATCCTTGAGGTACTTTCATTTCAGGATCTAGCACGTACTCCCTAAAGGCAACGTCTTGGTTTGAAAAAGAAAGCTCTCCCTTTGCGGCAAGTAAATGACCTAAAACAGCTTTAACAATCTTGACTGGCTTAGTCTTGAATCTGATTACTTCGGGAATTATTAGTGAACTTTTTAGATATTGACCAACATCCTCGGCAAAAGAGTTAATAACAGGATCATATTGAGCACCTAAAAGGCTGTTATTACACTCTTGACACAAGGTCCTGTACTTCACTCCGTTTTGAGACGGAATGTGTTTTGTGTTTTTTTCAACCATGTGCTGCATAATATTCCATTGTTCAACCTCAGTGAATTCAATTCCACCTTTTGGAGGAATATGATCCCAAGTCAGTTGCCTCTTCTGTAGACAAATATTACAGCTATCAACCTTATCCCTCTTAAATTTCACATAATTAGGCATTTCATTTCCCCTTAGAGAAAAATTTCTATATTCTCATCAAAAAAGCCTCCGCAGAACACACTGCAGAGGCTTTACCGATGCTTTCGGATTATAGATACATAATAACTCATTTCTTTTATATTGTAAATTGTTCCAAAATATCTAGAAACATTTACCTAGGTCTGATAGACTATCTTTATCTATTACATAGGAGGAAGTACCTTGAACAAGAAACCGATTTATAAGAAGTGGTGGTTTTGGCTTGGAATCATAGTAGTTATCGGATTAATTGGTAATATGGGTGATAAGGAAGCAAAGCCGAGTGCGACAGCATCCGAAGTAGCAACTCAGCCTAAAGCTGAAACCGTATCTACAGAACAAACGACAGAGGACAAAGAGCAAGCTGAAGCAGAAAAAAAAGCTGCTGAAAAACAGAAAGCAAAAGAAGAAGCTGAGGCTGCGGAATTAGCTAAAAAGGAAGCCGAGGCAAATAGTGTTCCTAGGGAACATAAAGCAGCCTTGAAATCCGCACAAACATATGCTGAGATTATGCATATGTCTAAGAAGGGTATTTATGAACAATTAACATCTGAGTACGGAGAGAAGTTCGATAAAGAAGCTGCTCAATATGCTATTGATAACATTCAGGTTGACTGGAAAGAGAACGCACTTAAATCAGCGCAAAATTACGCAGAGAGCATGAATATGTCAGATTCAGGTATCTACGATCAGTTGACCTCTGAATACGGTGAGAAATTCACTAAAGAAGAAGCACAATACGCGATTGATAATTTAGAATAACGGAGGATAAATTATGAAATTCGGATTCCGGAAGCCATCGCTTAAGAAGCGCCTGTCAGCCAGGACCAGTATCAAGCGTCAAATCATACATCGGTCCGGACTCAAAATGCCACGTGGCTATGGGTGGCTCCGGAATCCGAAGAAGGCAGTATACAACAAGGTGTACCGCAAGACTTCGTTTGATATCTTTGCAATGATAAGAAAGTTGTTCAAATAAAAAAAAAGTCCTACAGTCACACTGTGGCTGATAGGACTTTTTTTACGCTTGAAGGAGGACCATCTTTGTTAAGTGATGTAGATACTAAAACCAACAAACATATATCCAAGATATTAATGAATAAGAGACAAAGAATTATTATAAATGTATTAAAATCAATTATGTACATCTCCTTTATTGCTTCGGCATACATGTCTATCGGCTTTCCTATAGAAGAGAAAACATTCTACGAAATCTTACCATCTATTATAACAATCACAGCAGCTATACTTGTGTTCTACAATGTAAATAGAACACAGCAGAAAAATTATGAAAATGAGACAAAAAAGTTTAGAAGGGATGCAAGGACCAAGACTGCTGATGAAATTCTTGATTGTCTAGCCATCTTCAAAACTTGGACATTAGATTTGAGAAGTCAAAAATTAAAAGAGTATTCATCTGAAGCTAGTTTTAACTTAGTTCTTGATTTCAAAGAATATTCAACTAAACTCACATCAATTATGTTTAAAAGACAAGAAACCATTGAATATTATGAGTCCTTGCCAGAAATGATAAACGGACATCAATTGATGAATGACCTTGAAAAAATGTTAGAAGACATCCAAGATAAATTATTACAACTAGATAAGAATTCTTGGCCCGCCATTCTTGAAGAATTGACTAATTATATAAACACAGAAGTAATAAAACATAGGAAAAATGTAATCAGTACTTTGTATGGGAATCTTTTTAAGCCTCGTGATCTTAATAGTCTAACCTTATTTGACAAAGTAAAGAATCGTTATTTCAATGGAGAGATAACCTTCTTTTTCGTATGGGTTTTGTCTGTAGTCTTATTAATTAAATCAATTTTCGATAGCTTCTTCCCCAATCTTTTTATCAAATAAAAATAAGGCCCTGCCAGCTCTGTGCTGATAGGGCCTTTTGTATTCCCAATCGCTTGGGATTATTGCGGTGTATCTAGTGTTCCCGTTTTAGACTTTTGATCCCACGTGATTGCGGAACCTGGAATGTTGTCGCCTATCTCACGTAGCGGTGCCCATAGTCTACCCTCTATGATCCGGGTTTCCTTCAACCTCTTGCCATTCACCAGCGCCGTGCCCTCTTCCGCGTATGGGTTCTCTTTATCATCCGGTTTATTGAATAGATCAAGCTCGGCCTGTCTACGCCGCACCAGACCTTTTAAAACACTGCCCCCTGCCTTGTTATACTTGGTGATACTCGTGGCAATCTGGGCCACTGTACGGCCGTTACATAGCTGCTTCAGATTTCCCGGTCCAGTGTTATAGCAAAAGCTAGTGAGCGCATCGAATTGGTTTTGGTTGAGCTTGTCCGTCACAGCAACGTAAGACGGGTTATTAACGTATGCCTCGTATTTGGTAAGATCCGAAACCAGCATAGC
This sequence comes from Paenibacillus sp. USHLN196, assembly GCF_037144955.1. Classification (NCBI taxonomy): domain Bacteria; kingdom Bacillati; phylum Bacillota; class Bacilli; order Caryophanales; family Paenibacillaceae; genus Paenibacillus; species Paenibacillus sp. USHLN196. The sequence goes on from NZ_JBBCYH010000005.1 coordinate 171,475, forward strand.
GTCAGCCTGTGCCTGTATGATCTTCTGGCCTTGTTTTACATCCGGACCATAATGACCCCAACCGATTGTCCAATACTGCTCCGTAGATACTGGCTTGTATGCTGTGAGCTTGCATCCCTCAAACGATTTAATCAGTTTAATCCCTGCTTGTGATATTTTCTTTGTCATGCTGAACACCCCTTCTTATACGGCTGGTTTTTGTGTTGTTGTATCATCCTGCGGTGGATCTGGTAGATTCGGATTAACTGGCACAGAAGACTTCGATTCAAATATCTTCACTGCATTTCGCAACGCATCCGGCATAGGCAAACCCATACGACCAGCATTCTCAATAACAGACAATAGCTCATTAGCAATATAGAAAAATACTACTGCATCCTGGATGTATCCGGTACTTCCCCATGCAGCATCAATATAATGGGAAATCGTGACGATCAGGAAGATAGCTGCCTTTCTTGCGATACCTTCAAAACCAACCCGGCTACGCAGCTCATGTTTAATCCAAGCCGCCGCCCATCCCGTCAACCAATCCACTACAACCAAAATCAAAAGTAAATGTATCAAAATATCCCATCCTCCAAAGAGGTATCCCGCGCCAGCCCCCAAAGCTGCGGACACCATTTTAATGACATTAGCTATCCCCTCGTTCATGCCGTTCCCTCTTCTCTCTGTAATGTGAAAAGCCCCCTGACCACTCCAGAGGGCATAAAGAATATTGACTATTGCTCGTAACCCAGCGCTACCAGATCGTCTTTAACGTCCTCGCGGATGTTAACCGGCACTTGTTCAAGCGTCCGGCGTCCGGCCACAATCAAAGATACATAGATCGTCACGAATACCTGCATTTGCTGCTCACCTCCTTTCAGGAACAAAAAGAGCCGAACCAGGATATTAAACATCCAGTCCAGCCCCTAACTGCATTTCGTATAATGCTGCAATAGCTTCCTTATTTTCGATGTCTGCCAGTTTCAGCGACTCTACTTCCTTGCTGAGTGCCGGACGTGGTTCCTGTGGTGTCTCTGGATCAACTGGATCGGGATACGTAAAAAGAGGTTCCATCGTGTCCAAGTCAATGCGAGTAATAACGCCGCCCTCATCGTAATCCGCCTCATAATCTCCGTAATCCAACTGTAGCAAGCCCACTGTTTCAGGGACTCGCTCAGATAACGAAACATACACCTCGAAGTCATGTTCGCGAGTCGTTTCAATTACATCGCCCCCTCGTTCCCCTATAATCCAAATGACTTGGCCCGTTGAATTTTCGTAATAAATTTTCGCACCTATCTCCAAGACGTTCCCCTCCTATACCCGGAATGCTTCCCATATGATTTCATAACTAGTGTTACTCATAGGCAATTGGAACCCTTGATCTGACACCCACGCAAAGTTGACACCGCCATTAGCAGTTGACTCCGTCAATCTAAAATCATAACTCAAGCCAGCTTCAATCAGTCTGGCAAACCCATAATTAGCGGAGTTGAAACTGCCCCTATCATAAAAACTTGCAAGGAACCTTTCGTTTCCGCTTTTAATAGATATCATTATGCGGTTAGGATGAAAAGTAAGTCCGGTCACTGTAACAGCAAATCGGCTATAATCAATCTCCCCATTCGGCATATAGAATTGGACTTGGTTAACCGACCTTGTCGCTGTCCCTGTTGCATATTTAGGCCCCTCGTTTAGTGTCCCGGCAACGCCCAGAATACTTTTACCAAACCGAATATTACTCGGGTGCAGATCAGGAGTAAGCGCAAATACCCATGATTGTCCGTCATAATATCCGTCAGGCGCGCGGAAAAAGGTTCGGTCCGCTTGCCACACCTCCGTGCTCAGTGCGGCGTTATGAGCTCCGCCTCCACGATTGGGCATTGTACCCGTCCGACCATTTCCGGAGGCATTACTGAATGTAGCCCCCGAAAGCACCTGCGCCGCTGTTGCGTTACCCGTAGCTCGAACAACCCCGGCCATTTTTGCTATGAGCTGTGCCCATGTCTCACTTGTGGATGCCGATACACCTATGGAGTTAAGCGTGGCAACCACGTTAGCTTTTTGCTCAACTCCAAGCTGCTTTGCCGCTGTCGCCTCAGTCATCACCAACCCTAAAGCCTTTTCTGTCGGCGCTAGGCTTTCAGAGGTGCCATTGGTTTTATTTGATAGTTGCACCTTACCTTTTACCGTAAGGGATGCATCCGGGATGTCTGCATTTTGAACATCTTCTTGAAGCTGCTGTATTTCTGTTTGGATCGTTTCAAGTTCTGCATCGACATAGCTCTTTTCTGCTGCTTTCTCCTGCAATTCCTTCAGCGCCAAGTAGCTCCAATTTAGATGCCAGTTGAACCACTGAGCTGGTGGCCTCACGCCTGGCTGAAATCCTGTTTGTTTCTGTGTTTCGGATGGCTCAACACCTGTTGCGTTCCATTCTGGTAGTTTTTGTGTAAATGCCACGAAATAGCCCCCTTTCTAAATTGGTAGATCTGTTTCAGTTCCGGCCTGATACACAGCACCAAGAGTTCCGCCAACAGCATCGTCATTGACATCTCCGAATCCTGTAGCCGGATCAAACACCTCGGGTAACCCCCCGAACTCAAATGTGCCCTGCAACTCAATACTCTGGACACTCACTCCGGCCGCTACCGTCTTAGATATGATCTGCACGAACTGATTCAGCTCAATGCCGGATGAAGCCAATCGCTCAAGCGGAAGACGCATCAGGGAAATTGCAGCCGGTTCAGGATCAAGTGGATCGTGGAACTTTTGAGTGATTCTGATATCCGAATAACTGGCACCCACGGCCAAGGCGATAACCCGAATAATCGTATTAACATCGCCCTTGCTCAAGTTCCGGGCTATCTTGGATTTGATCATAATCCGGTAAACATCGTCAGACGCCGCACCGCGCTTCTGGCCCACGTTTCCGCCGATCAGATCCAGCGTTGTTCCCTTCGCTTGGTCAATGTCACGCCACTGCTCAATCTTTTCGAATCCCTGTTTTAAATCATTGATTGGCTCACTTACGATCCGTAGCAACTTACCAATGTTGCTGTCTGGATTTTTTACGTATACATCGGTCAATTTACGGATTAAATCAGCTGCTGAAATCATCTGTGACCACCTCGATCCAATCAGCTGCAGTTTGGGCAACCTGGAATACCTCGATAGGGATATTTCCCGCTGCGAATGTCGTTCCATCCCGTGACAGTTCCAAGGATACATCCTCAACCCCGGCAATCTTGTAAATGGTTGATACCAGGCGCATCAGGATAACGTCATCGTTCATGGATAATCCCGCGTACACGGTCCCGTCTGCGTCTGTCCCGCCGATAAACTGAGCAAGCGCAGAAACAACCTGTGCGTCACCATCTGCCGGGTAAGATGCCGTTTTATAGATGTGGACCTTGATATGGATCGGTACCACCTCAGCACGAGAAAATGATACAGGTTGTTCGTTGCCGCTCAGATCCTTTAAAACTACGGTTGTATCACCATAGGACTCAATTCCGGCTGAGCCAACCCCGAGAATGGCCGTTGCAATATCCGTATCCTCTCCGCCAAGCACGTAGGACTGGTAAGACTTCGGAGGCCGCCCAGCAGAATCAACATCCTTGGAACTATTAATAATGACAGCCGCAGCACGTACACCCGCCACACGCAGGATAGCCCCTCTTATGCTATCGCCTGTAGCTGATCCTCCACCAGCAACAGACAGTCCGAACAGCTCCCGAAACTCTGGGTCCGTTTGCTTGGCTCGTCCGCCCGACGTGGCCGCTATGTTGGTTACTGCCGTGACATCCGGATTGGGATTGACGATAACACTTATAAGCCCCGCAGCCACGTTGCTACCTGTGCCTGACTCCATCGCCTCGATGGGCACAGTTGCTTTGCCTGTAGAGTCAAATACAGCAGGATCAAGCGTCTCAAACTGTATATCTCCCTCTGTAGCAATTAGGAAGCCTTCCGCTTGTGTGTATCCCGGCGTTCCTGTCAATGTCACGGTACCTGTAGCGTATTGGTCCAGCACCCGAGAAACGCCCACATATGGCCCCAGACGGTCCAAACTGTTACCTTCAGCCGTGTTTACGTATCCGCTGTAATACACTTTTTCAGCAAGGGCATAAATGATAGATAAGAACCAAGCAAAAAGCCGCAGGATAATACCTAGCGGCGATTTTTCAGAGGTATTCACTTTTTCGCCCCATGCTTCCTTGGCCTTATCTTCCATTTCTTCGAATAGATCCACGAAACGCTTCCGCTTGAACCCCGTTTCATCCAACACCGATTTCCACCCCCTCCTGCTCTACGATTTCGCCATTGGTTCCGATAGCCACGAATGAAACGATCATGGTCCGTTCTTGCCGATTTATATCAAAAGTTACATCCTCAACGCTTTCGATCCGTACATCTGTAAGCAACGCTCGTATTAATTCGTCCCTGGCTGCTTCCTCATGAAAGTCCTTCCCCAGAAACAGATCAAAGTCTATCCCCAGTTCCGGATTCAGAAACCATTCGCCTGCCCGGGTTCCAAGCGTAATTGCACAGCACTGCGCCACTTCTTCAGTGTCTTCAATAACGACAATATTTCCTACATCATCAAAATGAAAATCACCATCAATCAACTGGATAGACTGCACGGAAACACCCCCACGATAACAGCGTCATTACGGTCATGAGACCGTGTTGTATCTGGCTTGGCTACTGAGCCGGTTAAGGTGTTCCGAATCTCGCCATCAGCAAAAGAGACAAACACGATATCGCCTGATGCTAAATCCGGTTTACACACCTTCTGTGCCCCATCTATTTTCAGCTTTTGTCCAAGGGCTTGAACGCCTAAGATCATGGCTGGATCGTCGTCGCCTGTCTTAATTAGCGGTTGAACATCAGCCGTACATGTTTCCTCGTCAAAGGTAATGACTTTGCATGGCAGACCCACATGGATATTAGACATAGCCTGGTCAACCAACGACCGCAAAAGATTAGCCATAGCCGCAGCTGGATCCAACTTCACACAATCGCCTCCATGTCGGTTTTGAAGTCCCCAGTCCGGGTAAATGTATGTGATCCGCTTCGAACGTACAAGCGTCCGCTCCATGCCCTGCTTTTCAGGTCAATGGCCGATGCGGTTGTAATGCGATATTGAAGCTGAGATGACAGGTTGTAACCCTTTGCCCCGCTTTGCTCGAATGCCGCTGGAGTGCCGATCAATCCCGTATCCGAATTGAGTGCAAACAGATCATCCGGACCACGCCGCAGGCTTCGAACATACAACTTACCTTTGTTGATATAGCAACTCGTCCCGCAGTCTTTGCACACCTTGGATATGATGTCCGTTACCGCCCCTTTAGCGCTATATCCGTCCTGGTATCTGTAATCCTGGTTTAAATCCATCTGAGCAATCGGAAGGCCGATGTAGGCCGCCATTTGTTTAATGATCTTGCTGCCCAAAGTATTTTTCGCAAAAGCAATTTCTTTAACCTGTCGTTTGGACAAGTCGTACCCATCCAAAACCCTGATATTGGTGATTTTATCCACGCCTGACCATGCGGTGGAAACTTGGGATATGTAGCCGTGAAGAATCACCCCGATGTCACCCGTATATCCGGCATTGATCATCAAAACCTTGTTGCGTGAGATGTTATTTAAGGTCTTATCGGACAGGTTCCAGATTTTGATTTCGGCTTCGTTGGGCAGTGGATCATTATCAAACGGAACCACTCCTTCGATGTTGTAATCTGACATTGAAAACTTCATATTTTCAGTCATGACCTCAAGCACACGGCCAAAATTCCTATTCATCGTCTTCACCTTCAGTTTTGATCAAATATAAAAAGACGCTCTCAGAGAGCGTCCGCCAGTTAACTATGCTTTCAGTTTCGGATTGATCGTATGGAACGATCGGAACCCTTGGGAATCGGTTATCAATGACGTCATAAAACAAAGTCATACCATACACCAACTTCTCGCCAGTGGTGAGCACTTCCCCGTCCTTCTCCAGATCCACCGTGAAATAATCAAATTGTTCATTGTAGTGGACCTCGAACGTGAAAATCTCATCCTCAAGTGAGATATCAAAGCAATAGGGAATCAAATCCTTTTCAATATCAACGTATTCCATAGACCCTCCTACGCCCAAGGGCTACCAGCTTTGAATTTAACCTTCTTCACTGGTTCCTTTTCCTTCTTCGTTTTTTTGTCCTTATCTTTCTTTGGTTTCGAACTGGTCGTAGAACTCTTTCCCTTGGACTTCTTGCTCTTATCTTTCGTCTGCTTCGTGCCTGAATTGACGATTTTAATCGCCTGAGCCTTTATCGGCGTAGGCAGCTTGTCCACGTAAGATGATTTCGCAACTCGGACCTCGGTGAGGGTGAATGATATCGTGTACCCATCCGCGATTTTGTAAGAGTGTCCTGTTGCCAAACCTGAGATCATGCCCATAAAAGCCACTCGACCAACGTACTTTACAATTATGCCCTTGTCAGACACCTTCTTGAGATACGTAAGCATGGCAGCAGCTCCTGGCCCGGATACTTGTCCCGTAATCCCCATAGTCCGGGCCTTGCGCTGCACATGATCAGTCATATCAGTATCTTTTTCTACCGGTTGCGTGGTTATGTCTACATCGAATCCTGGACTCTCCTGTTCAACCAGTAGGTACTTGCCATCAACCGTTGCCATTATGCCCCCTCCATTTCAGGAGACTGCAAGCCCATGCGACGTAGTGTTTCTTCCAAGATTGCTTGAACTTGGCGTTTAACTTCCGCGCCTACATCAGACGCTACAGTCGCAGAGGCGCCATCTGCTTTCAAATCAATTTTGATGTCAAAGTTAAATGAACCGCTCGGAGCACCACTTGATGCAGCGGCTCGCGCAGGTGCAAGACTCTTAGCTGGTGCCAATGCCGCCTTTTTGGTGTTGCCTGGCACAATTTCGTCCGTGACATCAGCTGATGCAGCAGAAACACGATCTTGTGTGCCCTCGATCCCTTGTGCAAGCCCCTCGCCAGTAAAGAATCCGACTTCCATCATCACCCTGGATGGTGAGTGAATACCCAGAATGCCCTTGATCTTGTCGGTGATGCTGTTACCGATGTCTTTGACTTTATCGACCACAGCATTCGCCATACTGCCTATGCCGTTGATCATGCCTTCAATGATGTTTTTACCTATGTCAAATAGGTTGATGCCTGAAAGGAATCCTGTAATCTTGTCCCAAATAGACTTGATGCCGTCCCAAATGGCTGTTGCCTTGGTTTTTACTGAATTGACCAATCCTGTAAACATATTTTTGATCCAGTTCCCCATGGCCTGGAATGCAGATATGGTTCCGGCTTTAAGCGCCTGCCACTTGGCAACCAACCAGTCTTTAATGGCTCCCCAGTTTTTAAATATAACAATCGCTGCCACAATAACCGCTATGATAGCCAGGACAACCCAAGTAATCGGATTTGCCAGGAACGCCGCATTCATCGCCCACTGTGCTGCCGTCATTGCCCACGATGCAGCAGTTGAAATAACCATGGCTACCTTCTGGGCAGTCCAAGCGACAATGGTCGCTGTAATCGATGCCACAACTGCCCATCCTTGGAAGACATATCTCACCATCGCAAGGACCATCTGACCTGTCATTACAGCAGCATTAGCCGCAATTTGTATTTTGGACAATAGAAAAGCCGCTGTCATTCTCGCGCCTGTCACCATGGCATTGATACCTGTTTGCACTAGTGCTGGAAGCAACAGTGTTGTAATAACTCCAGCCACCGCAGTAATCGTGCCTTGGTTATCCTCTAATGTTTTCTTAAATTCTTGGAACGTGGACACAGCCTGATCCTTGAACTCGAGAACTTTAGGGATGAATTCATTGAATTTGTCATACACAAAGGCGACTGCATCCCCTGCCCAATCCAATGCCGCACCCAGTCCGTCACCGATGGCATTACCAACCGCCTCAATCTGCGGCTTATGATCAGCCATCCATTGACCAAACTGATTAAAATACGGAAGAAGCTTTTCGCCAATCGGAATCAAGATACTGGTTTCGATCTGCCTTCCAAACATGGCAAAGGCTTCACCAGGCTTCTCGAACTTGATCTTATTCAACTCCGCCATAGCATCGCCCGTAGAATTGAACTGACTCGTCGCTCGGCCCATTCCTGCTACTACGTTAGCTTCCAAATCCTCAAATTGTGTACCAAGCAAAGATACCCCGATCTGGTTTTTGAGTACCGGATCTTCCACATCAGAAATCATCTGGAGTATTTGGGAAAACGCAGCCTTGGCCTGCGGTCCGCCTTTGGCAAATGTATGCATCATCGTATCCGCATTAAGACCCAACATTTCGAAAGCCTCAATTGAAGCCTTACTACCGTCCTTGGACCTTATGTTAAATTCCTTAACTGCATCCCCGACTTTGTCCAGTTGGAAAACACCCTCTGCCGAACCGGCTGCGAAGACATCGAACATTTCTGCGGCCGAGAATCCGAGAGACTTAAATTGGTTGGCGTATTCGTTTGCACTGTCGATGAGTTCGTCTGACTTATTTAGACCCTTTTGGGTCCCTTGTGCCAGTAAGTCGTAAGCCTGTTCAGAGGTAATACCGAACTGTTTCATCATTGTGTCCACCGATTTAATGGACTCGTTGATTTCATAACCAAATGCGTCACGCAGTAATAACGCACTCTGCGTTGTCGATTCTAATTCGCTTCCAGTTTGCCCCGTCACTTGTTGAACAGTCGATATCGCACTACCAAGATCGTTCCAATCCTCACCAAAGTTCTGCGAGTATAAATTCTTGGCGATATCTCTAGTCGCCTCCATCTGATCCGCAGCCATACCCGTTGCACTCTGTATATCAGACATGGATCTTTCGAACTCGGTTGCAGCTGCTATCCCCGCAATTCCCAATCCAGCCATTGCAGCTACGCCAGCAGCGCCCAATCCAACAACACCTTTGGTCAGAGTGGAGATTTTCTTGTTGCCTTCGTCCAAACCGCGAGTGTTTAATTTAAATCCAACGGCAAACATGAGGTTGCCTATAACGCCTCCCGCCACCTCAAATCACCCCATTCAAAAGCAAAAAGCGCCCCAAAGGGACGCTATTTCTTTTTCGATTGTTTATTCATTTGTTCAATATGGATATCCAGTGCAGCGTTGGCTTCCAGCAAATCATCTTCGTCCATATTATTTAAATCACTATAAGTGATGGACATATCGGACAGGAGCAGCCGCCACATCAACCAATTACGCTTGGCCCTGTCCTTCGCTACCTTCTTCGTTATCATCGGATTGCTCCTCTTCATCATTCCCAGTAATGAATGCATAAGCCTTGTTCACTACTTCCATGTACTCGCTGTAGTCCTCGAAATCGTCAATAGTTCGTTTGGGTTGAACGATAACGTGCTTGAGCATTAATTCAGACATTCTTTCTTCCGACAAAACCCCATGCTTGTTCTTTGATTGATCATTGATTTTGGAAACCATCCGTACTCCTGGATGCTGAAAGAGGAATGTCGTTCCTTTTTTGCTTTCGAAAGTCTTTTGTTTGAAATTAGCCATGATAAATCATCCTTTTCTTGTTATATTTTTTATGCAAACTGAGCATCGATAAGTTGCAATTCGAATTCTCTATCTTCAAGCTCTGTGCCATATGTTCTGGTTGGTTGCTTTTTAACGTAAGCCTCTGTGGCTGTGACGTTTTCATCCATACCCGCATCAATCAAAGAAAACGGGAATAATTCTCCCGTATTCGCCAAATTGTTCATGAATTTGATTTGTGGGCTACTTCCCAAAAGCGTAATTGTAACTGAAGCTAGTGGGTTGTTGATTTTATTTCTTTGAGCGTCCCCCTGCGCTCCAACTTTGGTCTCGAAGTTCTCTTCGTCTTTCTCGATCTCCACCATGTCCTCGCTGAATCCAGTTAAGTACACGCCTTTGATAGTCACAGTAATATCCTTTGGATCATACGTTTTCATCTGCTATGTCTCCTTACTTGCGGATCAACCCGCGAATTGTCGTTTCGTGAATCGCCCCGGCCAAATCAAACCAGAATTCGCCGCCGTTGTACGTCCGCAGTGCTCTATCTGCTGGATCTACCTCAGAACGTCTTTTAAAATTCGTCCCATACAAAGGCAAACCGTCATCGTCTTGTGCAATCATGTTTTGCAGGAAAGCCTGTCGCAACACATTTCGTGTGACGCTCTCCAGCTGCGCAATTCCTGTATTGTCGAAGCTCACTTTGTCAGTATCAGCAAATAAAATTTGAATACCATACTCGATATTGGCTTTGATGTAATCCTTGGAATGGATGACGTCAATCCATTCACCAGAAAGTGTTTTCCCTTCAGACGTCTGGTTTCGACCCGCCTTTGTTACATAGGTGATTGCTCCAGCTGCGTGAATCTCATTAAGTTCGGTGTTCGTAATGTCCAATGGTTCAATCCCCTGCAAGAATTTGAACTTCCACGTCACTGATCCGACCGGAGCAGATCCAACACGTCCAATTAAAGCCGCTTCCGGATAATTGCTGATTGTTGTGTGATAAAACACCGTGGTCCGGCTATAGAGTTTCGATTTCAGTGCGGCCACTACAACCAAGTCACTGGACCTCGTAAAATATTCCCTTGTGCCATCCAATTCTATTGCAGCAGCAAATTCTTCGACATCCGCCTGCAATGTGGTTGTAGTAACTAGGAAATACCAGTCCTCTTTCATCAGACGTTCCAAAACATCAGATACCGTCTCGGAATCTACACCAGTTTTTTGTCTTGCAATCGCAATCTCTGCCGGTGCAGCATCACCCTGATTCCAAATCGCTAATGCGGCCTTGTACTCTTCCGTTGTTTCGCCAAATTCAGCCTTCACGGATGCCAGATCAGCATAGGTTTTGTAAGGCTTCCCAGTAGCGGCCGAACCCAGAATAAGAGGTTTACCGAAACCGAGGCGCGGTGTTGGGCTTTCTATATCAATGATTACATTTACGTCTTTAGCCAAGCGGCTCAACTCCTTCCACATTTGCCGATTCAATCGGCGTGTAATCTTCTTCGATCACGTTTTTAGTCCGCAATTCGATTTCAAAACCATTCCGTCGCTCCCATTCAGTTCCAAGTTGCACATCATTTTTCACGGATTCGCCAACGGTAACGACAACCGTATTCACTTCATCTTTCAGGAGTCGGTGCCCAGCAGTCAGGAACCAATCTCGGGCACGATTAGCCAGGACAGCAGCTCCCAACCGATCATGGGCATAGCTTTGAAACGTAACGCTTAGCGGCACGTCTCCTGAATGAACCATTTTGTCGCCTTCAAGTGTCACGGCCATGTGACCGCGCACACTGCCTTCATCCGAAAAGTTATACGTCATGAACGGGACAGGTGGAACCTTGTTCACGCCATCAATTTCAATGACTCGCACACCCAATGCCCCAGACAAGCCCTCAATCATGCTTTTCCGGATCGCTTCAAACTGGATCATGAGTGCTCACCCTCTTTAACCGATATTCGTTCACATTACTGTACTGATTCCAATCCGAGTCCGTTTCCACGGTGTACTGCTTGCCCTGATGTTCCACAACGTCACCGGATTCATGCTGAAACGTTGTCAGCAACAGCCTGTCGTCCACTGTGTAACGTCCTCCATCCGTTTGGGTTAACTTATCACCTAACGGTTGTATCGACCCTCTCAGGTCAATTCTCTGCGTCTCAGGAGGTATAGCAACGCCCACAGAGTTCCAGTCCCCCTCACCTTCTCGGATAAGGGTGTATGGACGCTCGTACTTGCGCAGGATACGCGCTTGGTTAAATCTCATGGCTACCCTCCTTTGCGCCGGACACGGAAGACGATAGAATCTCGTAAATCCATGTCGGACTGCAACAACCGTTTTCCTTTTTTATAACGGGCATAGATTGCAGATATTCCCGGCTGCTTGATCCGGTCAAAGTTCTTGACCACTCGTTGTTGCCCAACTTCTCCGATCTCCTGCAAGAGAGATTCAACCGTCTTGTTCCCAAGCGCGATTTCATTGACCCCAGCGCGAACAAGTTTGCCTATAGCAGCCTGTGCCTTCTTTTTCCCGGTGCCGATAAAGGAACGGGCTGGAATGTTCATCTTGGCCGATCCGAACTCATGTACCGCCGCAATCATAGCCAGTTCCGCATTACCCTCAACGCCTATGACAACCTCTTGGTCCATCAATGGCCGGACCCGATCGACCAATACAGACAAGTCCATATCTCCGGTGTATTGCACATTGGCACGCCTTACACTTCTCCTAGCCATCCAACCACCTCACAACTGAATAAGTGCCTTGACTGCACCCGGCAGGCTTCGGCCCTCATCTTTGTATGTTACGGATATATTTCCAACCTTCTCACTAGTAACGCCTTGTTCCCTCATGAGCGTTTGAGCAAGCAACACACAGGCCAGTTCGTATTTTTGTGGCAATGTGGACGCCGGAGCGCCTGTCTCGTCGCTTGGCAGGATGTATCCGGCTAGATATTCCACATCGACAATACGCGCCTCACAGGGCCAACCAGAGCGTTTAAATAACATCCCGTTTTCCGACTCAATCTTGAAAGAGTCCGTTTGCTGCTCCTTATCGCGAATGCTCAGCTTTGACACTGAATGGATAGGGAAGTTTCGAAGCCGGAGGAACTGGGTTCCAGGACCGTCCAACGTCTGTTGGTATGTCTTGTATTCAAAACTCCGATTACATTCCCGTTCGATCCATTCAGAAGCCGCAGCCAGAGCCGACAGCAGATATAGATCCTGTGAAGTGTCCTCCTGTGGAATGGACAACATCCCTTTAGCTCTTTGGAGTGTCGTCAGCATCAGAATCACCGCCCGAGTTATCCTTTTCTTTGTCCTTTTCAGAGTCAGTAGATTTAGCTTGTTTTGGCAAAGCTTGACCTTCATCATCCTCGGCTATGACACCAGCAGCCCTCAGAACGTTTGCGCGCTTCTGATCCGCAGGATATAGAGTACCGGGTTCAATCAGCGTTTCTGTTTCTTTATCGTTAAACGCGGAGATTACCGTATAATTCAACACTTCACTTTTGGCCATCTTTCGCCATCCTCCTATTAGGCCCGGAAACCCGGGCCGCATAAATAATTTGATTAAGGTGTTGGAACGCCTAGTTTAATAAACGGAGACACCTGATAACCGTTTTCCATTTCGAAAGGACCGTTAACCCATGGTTTGCCATCAACGTTCCAAAAGGCTTTGATGATTGTTTTGTTTTGTTTGAACAATGGATGTTCGGAAGCTTGGATAAAGATACCGGAACCGTCTTTGATGAGGTAGTAACCCATATCTCCAAGTACCAGGTCACCCGTTGCGCCGAGGATTGGAGCGTTCTCCTTAAATCGGATTGGGTATCCAAGAAGCGTCCCTGTCATCTTGTCAGCAACATTTGGTTGGAAGATCAAATTACCAGCCTCATCCTTCATAGTCAGAAGTTGCGGCAAAATGGATTGAGATGCTGCCCAGATCAAAGCACCACCAAGTTTAGCTTGAGCAATCAAGGCAACAACATCAGGATAAGTGATCAGGTTCGCCGTTTTACGCGGCACTGTAATGGATGCTGGAGATACCATGGCACCGCTTGGTTTACCGACTCCATTACCGTACAGGAAAGCATCATCCTCAGCTGCAGCAATCGCACCTCTGAATAATTTTGTAATGATCGTGTTCACAGCTGGAGCATTCCGCAAAAGCTTGTCTGTGACAACGATATGAGCCGCGACCTCATGAGGCGTCAAAGTTAGATCTCTGAACTTGGCGCTTGTTTCCGGTTTTTCATCGCCTTCACCGATCCAGTTAACCTCTACACCACCGTACATATTGGAACCCGCTCCCTGATCTAATGCAGGGAATGTAGTACTGGAATCCGGAGCGTTTTCGTCAGCAGGGATGACCAAGGCACGCGGACGAACAACCGCTTCTTCCGGCGTGATTTCAAATAATTGCGCCGAGAACTTAGGGGGCACGAAAACCCCGCCTGAAGCTTTAGTTCCCGCGGCCATTTCCCGGTACTCTTTCAACCGTGGATCATACGGGTCCGAACGATAGCAAGAAATCAACTCGCCCAAGCTACGGAACTCACTTTCATGAGCTGGATCTTCAGGTGTATGTTTTGCTCCGCTGCCACCCATGGCAAACTGTTGGGCACGTTCTTCGAGTTTGATTTCATCTTCCAAGGAACGAGCCTCTGCTTCCATGGTTGTAAAATTGGTTTCTTCGTCATCAGTAAAGCCGCGCTTCTCCGTCTGGGCCAACACGATAAGTGAACGCATTTCCTCTTTCTTTGCAGCCAGTTTTTTTCTCAATTCGATAAGATTTTTCAAACAATCCATCTCCCTTTATAGGTTCAATTTTCGCAATCTCATTTCTAGATCCTTAGCGATGGCGCGTTTATCCGCTTCATCGTCCTTCATTGAGTCAATAGTTGGTCGGGCTTGGAAAATCTCCTCTGCCGAACGAACTCCCACTGTGGATTGAGGATAAGCCGGAGACGTTACCGGGCTAACCTCATATAACTCAGCTTCAACAACCGTCCGAATTGGCATATCTGTATTTGTCTCGTCCCACTCTTCTTTAGTTGGACGAAAAATAAAAGACGATCCTCGCACGTCTCCGCGCTCAATCGTCTCCACGTACTTTTCCGCCCAACTTGGCGGTGTGATCTCATACCTAAGACCAATGTCGTCCTCAGCAACGAGCAATGTTCCCGGTGTTCTTCCCAGAATTTCCCTCGCATCATGCTGCCATGCTGCATAGACATCCGGGTTAATCAAACTGGCCGTGAATGCTCCGCGCTTGAAACGCTCCTGAAACATGCCATAAATCGGGTGTGATAACTGATCCCATCTCACGGCATAACCAATGATCTTTGTCGGCTCACCCTCAACTTTGCGAACCTCCAATTTGCTCTCCTGCAGGATCAGTTCCCGTTGTTCCTTCGTCTTTTTCTCCATCTTTGTTATCACCTCCCCCAGGTGGAATCGGATTAGCTTTGTTCTGATTTTTGTAATACTCATCGACCATATCCAGCGGCAACATGTTTAACGGCACCCAGTATCTGTCTCCACCTTCTATTGGGTTTTCGTTTTCTTTTTCCAAGATGTCGTTTTGAGAATAAGCACCCATGTTGAACATTTCCTTGTAAAAGGCAGCACGTGCAGATGAATCACCTCGAAGCAATCCTTCAATGAGATGTTCAGCAAAGAACTTCTTTCGTTCGCTCTCTGAAAACAACTTCCAGCTGATCGTCTGTTCCCACCTAATAAGCCAAGGCCGGAGAGAATGGATGACAAAATCAATCGACTGTTGCTCTATGTTAGAAAACGAAGCACGTTCAAGGTCTGCCATCATGTGTGGAGGCACACGAAATACCCGTGCAATCTCAAGAATCTGGAATTTTCTTGTTTCCAAAAACTGAGCATCGTTTGGTGGAATTGTGTTCTTTGAAAAGGTCATGCCTTCTTCCAAGAGCATCAGGCGATGAGCTTTACCAAGCCCTTCGTATTTTTCTCGAAGTGATTTTTGGAGCCGTTCAAATGCTGCATCGGACAAGGTACCGGGTAGCGTTGCGACTGCACCCACGTTTGTTCCATTCTCAAAGAAATCCGCGCCGAATTGTTCCGTCGCCAGAGCCAATTCAACAGCCTGCCGCGCCCAATGAATGACGGACACGCCTTTGGTACCATCAAATCCAAGCCCCGGTATATGGAACATCGCATAAAATGGTACGTTGTGCTGCTTACCATCTTTGGTTGAGACTCTGAAAAACGGATCTCCATCGGCTGTCTCCATGTGTTCAACCCTGTGAGGTGGAATTGGCCAAAGAGCAACAATTTCCCCCGCTGAGTCATATTCAATTTCCGCATAACAGTTACCCCACAACAATATGTGAGCCATCATCGTTTCCCGGAAGGTGAATGCCGTCATCCTTGGATTGGGCTGATTTTGTAGAAGATAACCAACCCTATGTGTTGTTCTTGATTTCCCTCTAGGATTTAATCTTTTGTATACTGGCAAAGGAAGAGACGCTACCGACTCTGCGAGTATCCTGACACATGTAAGGACGGCCGTCGAACGCATGGCCGTTGATTCTGTGACAGTAGCCCCCCGTCCTGTGAGAGCGCCGAACGCTTTATACATCCACCGTTTCGGGTTCTCCAAATCACTTGTATCGCTTGACTCACTTGGTTGGCTTCGCTTTTCCAACAACTTTGAAACAAATGGTATCCGCAGTGTGTACACCCCTTTCATTAGATCGCTCTGACGCCTCGATCTTCGTAAACAGATCGTTTCGGCTTAGCCGAATTGGAAAGCGTCAATTTGTGGGCATCAATAACAGCATCCACCGGGTCAATCCTCTTCGTTTTGGCAGAAGGGTCCTTGTCGATCTTGATTTCTCCAAAACTGTTGCTGACCGTCTTGGCGTTCGCCATACTCCATGTCAGCAGCTTGTTTCTCCTGTCATAAATCACGTTTCTGGCCTCTGCTTCCAACTTGAAATCCACCGTAGCGTCATTCAAGCTCTTAGCACTCTGAACAATCTCAACCAGATCTACCCCGAACTCTTCCAAATCAGACAAAAAGGCATCTGCGTTATGTGGATCATACGCAATGCCCAGTAGCTTGAGGTTATGTTTTTTGATCAGATCCCGGTAATAAGACAGGATGTATTTGTAATCCGTCTTGACGCCGCCCATGGTCTCTGTCGGAGTTAACAGCCCTTCCATGATCCACATGTCATATGGCGCAAAGTCACTCTTCACATGCTCATCGACACGGGCCGAAGGAATCCAACTATGTGAATGGATGTAATACTTGCGCTGCCCGTCAATATCCAACGGAAATTCCAACGCACCACTCGTAAGGTCACCGCCTGAAGACAAGTCCAGACCCAAGTAACATTCTTTGCCTTCCATGTCCTCAATGGTTGTATCGGATTCACAATTAACCCAGTGTTCCATGTTCATGTACTGCGTATCACTGAATTGAACCCAACGGTTGAGTGACTTGGTCAGGAAGTTGCGAAGTTCCTCCCCTTGCTGAACCTTGGCTTTGATCGCTTCAGCTCGTAAGCTATCCAAAGTTTCAGGCGTCCAGAGAGGATTCGCTTTCGGCCAGTTTGATTCATCCCAAACATCGTCTTCCTTATCCAGCTCACAAATGAATATGAACTGCGTTTCATCCGCATGAGCACCGGCCAGAACCATCTTGCAATATTTATACAGTTCGTAGCAGGGACCGTTGATGTTAAACCCGGCCGTTGTGATAACGGAAATAAGACACTGCTTCAACTTCTTCGTTCCGTCTGCCAGTAGCTTGTACATTTGGTTATCCTTGTGCAAGTGATATTCATCGACGGATGCAAAGTACGGACGGAAACCGTCTATGGATTTTGTATCACGGCCAAGCGCCCTGATTTCGCCTTTCGAAACGGTGCATAGGATCGTACTTTTATAATCCTTCACGTCAAAAAGACCGGATTCGTATTCATCCCCGGCCAGCTCTGGATCTGCATCAATAAACTTGATGCACTCTTTCAGTACAATTCGTGCCTGCGCTTCTTTTGTCGCTGTTACATACACTTGCGGATAACTGTATCCGTCAAAGTTTCCGTAAAATAGTGAAGGAACTGCGTTGCCCAACGACTTACCATTTTGTCGGGCTACCTGGATGTACGATGTTCGAAAACGACGATACCCGTCTAACTTCAGCCAGCCATTCCAACTCCCGAAAATGAAGTCTTGGAAGCCCCACAAATCTAGTGGAAGTGGTTCCTCGCCCTCGGCCAGCGTGAGAGATTCGGCAAACTCTATGATTTCATGGGCCTTCTCTGGATCAAATACGTAAGGGAAGTCTTCCGTACCCTGCCGATCCAGATCCCGAAGGTGCCGTTCACATGCTTGCCGCTGGGCCTGCCCTGCAGTTATTCGTCCAGACGTAACTTCAAGCGCGTAGGCCGTTACCCTGTCTGTCTCACCAACCGTGTTATAAGGGTAGATCTGAGGATTAGCCACTTCGGTTTCCAAACTTCCCGAACCTGCTTGGCTTCTCTTCCTTCGCCTTTGGCTTTGGTACGTTCTTCACCTTGGACAACGGGTTCAGGAACAAACGGTCCTGCATCTTCAGCAGCATGTCCATTTTCTTATTGATGGCTGTTTCTATTTTCAGAATGCCTTCCATGGATGCTAACTGAGAGAGGTACTTCTGTGCCCTCAGTCCGTACTCGTTCAGATCCTGTTCTGATTCCTCAGCTTTTCGAGTTAATTCCTCAAAATATTCATCGAATACATAATCTTCAATGGAAATTTTCTCGATTTTTTGATACTGTTTCAGCAGTTTTTCATACTCAGAATATGTCCGGCAATACATCCCTAAAAGTCCAACATC
Source organism: Paenibacillus sp. USHLN196 (assembly GCF_037144955.1). NCBI lineage: Bacteria > Bacillati > Bacillota > Bacilli > Caryophanales > Paenibacillaceae > Paenibacillus > Paenibacillus sp. USHLN196. The sequence goes on from NZ_JBBCYH010000005.1 coordinate 189,869, forward strand.
GGAACTTGATAGTAGAGTAACACCTTCCGCAGCTGCTGCTTTATAATCCTTCATGCATTGTTTCCAATGAGAGAAGGCAACTGTATCATCCTTTACAAACACTGGCGGTTTCAGCTTTTCTAGTTCTGTTTTGCCAAGCTTAACCTCGCCTTCTTGCCTAGCTTGGAGCTGCGCTTTAGTTAATCGGTTCGGGTTACCCTCCGCGATGTGGAGACCAACCGGTTTGGCGTTTCTTCCCATCAGGGCATACCTCCTAAACGCCGAAAATATTATAAAACGAGTTTTTGCGCGAAATAAGTCCGACGCGGTCTATCAACCAAAAGGTTTCCAGAGATTTGACCCCCCTACCCATTGCCGAAACCGCCATCTTCCTTGGCTGTCTTGATGTCATGACACTGCTTGCATAGTGCTTGCCAGTTGTTTCGGTCCCAGAACAGGGTCTTGTCTCCCTTGTGTGGCTGTATATGATCGACTACCGTAGAAGCCTGTACATAGCCTTCCTTCCAGTGAGTAACACACAGTGGATGCTTCTTCAGGAATCCAGTCCTGGCCTTACGCCATTGGCTGTCATATCCGCGCTCAGCTGCCGTGCCTCTTTGTTGGTCATAGCTATGTACTTCGTCTTGGTGATCCTCACAGTATCTGCCCTCTGTTATGAGAGCCTTACATCCTTGCTTGGTGCAGAATCGTTTTAGCGGCATATGCACATTTCACTTCCTCGTATTTCTGCTCAAGCACCTTTTGTGTTTTCTCCATTTGCTTTACACCCTTACTTCCTGTTGACTGCATAAGCTGGCATGCACACGATACACCTGTGCCATTACTGCATATCTTGCTCCTCATGGAATCCAATCAAGGCACATTAATCAGGGTACTCTGCACTGAGTCAGGTAATGAGAATAATTAAATTAGAATTTGATTATACTTTTAAATGTAAATTAATAAATTGGAGGTTGAAAATTGTATGGCAGAAAACAGAAAGAAAATCGATGTAACTTATGTTGAAAATGAGAGTCAAAGTTTCTACAGATTGTTTGATGAAACTTTCACTGTAATAAGGTTAAGATCCGATGCTCAAGGAGGCTATGGTTCTACAAAGACCGATCCGAAGAGTGCAGTATGGGAAGCTCCAGATGACCAAAAAATCACCGCCTTCGAAGCAAAAGACCTAGACCATGGAGGAGACTACAGGCACGAAGTTTACTTAGTTGAAGATAAAGCTATCCATGCCACCACTTGGGCTAAAGGACATGCAAGAGGAGAAGCCCACAATCATTCTTGGATTGAAATAGAAATTATAGTGACAGTTGCTCCTCGAAGTTCACTGTTATAAAAGCAATAAGGAGGCCTTCGTCGGCCTCCTTATTTTATGAAACACCGTATAATTACAACACTTTAGTAATCGAAATTTTCTATATCTTGAAAGCAATAACAAATTTGCAGGAATCTTACCCGCGTTCCCCACAATCCGCACCCCTGACGATTCACGTCTAAGGATATACAATCCCACAGCACGGTCGAGTCCTACTGGGATAAGGGGTAGCAGGGACACCCGGGAATATTTCCCTATGTCCCTACTTTAATTCCAAACCACAGACATTGTGTCGACCCACTACAGACTAACTACAGACGTGATTTCTAAATTTGTATTACTTTTAAATATCCTTAGCAGAAGGATATCCTGTGGTAATTATATATCGGTTTGACTATTCAAATCTTCTCGGAGAGAACACCATGCCTTCGTCCCAATTTTACCTATCATTTTCAAAATTAGTACAACTGCAGGCAAAATCAAAGCTGGGACTGCACCAACAGTAGTAGCAATTGCAGTAGCTAGTGATGATACAACCAATGTCTCACCTGCTTTGAATTTATCAAGAATGGCTCTACGCTCCTCTATATACGTGTCATCGCGACATATAAATGACTCAATTTCTTTAAGTACTTTTTCAAAAAATAAAGATCGTTTATTATCAGACCCAAATGGATATGTATTAGAAGCGGTGCCTGAATCTAACCAGATGGTTGCTACTTCTTCGTAAGTTTTACCCTGAGTGAGCATTTGATCTATCATTTCTTTTTGCCACTGAGGAAGGATATCTAGCCATTCAATATCTTGGTTAAACAAATTAGTAAGTAACTCATCAGCCATTATAGCATCCTCCTAATGTACTCTGAAGAGATAATATGAGTAGTTTGATGTAGAGTAGATGGGTCTATTCCAAAAACCGATACAGTACCTCCATTACTAGGTACATACGATCCAATCAACATTCCAATTAATTCAATTCTACTATTTCTGATACTATATACTGGAGATCCGGACTGACCTGGTCTCGCTTGAGTAGTAATAATAATATGCTTACTTTTTATACCCTGAGTTTCAATAAGAATCTTTGCACCCACAGTTGCGTTTTGTTGAGTCAAAACGAATCGTCCCTCATTAGCATGCGGGAAACCGAATGTATAAATCACATCACCAGGAGCGATATCATCAGTTCCAGATATAATTAAGTTAGTTTTTGTTTCATTAGCTATCTCACTAACAACAGACAATATGCAAATATCTCTTATTGGATCGACTGATTCTATGCTAACTGCTATATTAAGCACATCAAGTTTTGATGTATCTTGGTAATCAAATAATGTGTTAGCGTCTACCTGCAACAGTACAAGGTTCGTTCCATCTCCACCAGTTACATGTTTTGCAGTTACAAACTTTCCGTGTCCAACGAAAAATGCGGTTCCTAATAGGTTAACTCCACCTTGTGGATTAATTCTACCAACGGAGAAGACTATGTTTGTCATATTACCAAATGTCATTAATTATATCTCCTTTATACTTAGTGAAATCATACGCTAATGTTATTATCCTTTTTTTGCTCAATAATCATTTCCCAAGGCATTCAGCGGTCTTTCTGAAAATTCTATGAAAAAGTAGCCGGACTTCTTACAAAAAATTACCTCCTTTATAAAATTATATACTTTACCGCTACTTTTTCAACACTCTTTATCTACTCTTCCAAAAGATAAAAAAGCATGCCCTTAGCATGCTTTATTTCACTAATTTTATATAGCTCCAATTAACTTCATTGTTTCAGCAACCAACCCCACACCTTTGACAATCCGACGGTCAACAGACCGATCTGTCACGCAGTCAAATCGTTTGACAGTCCCCCAGCGCGGATTGCCTCGAATGAATCTAAACTCCATAACTCTACGCACATTATCATCTACAATCAAATTAATAGCCATTTCAATACTTTCTGTCTTCTTCTGATACTCATTCAGTACTTGATACTCCTTTTCAGTCGGATGCTCTTTCTTCGATAATTGGAGTACTGTGCTTCTCATTCTTGTATATCTATGCAATAGATTTTTGACTAACTGAATATCTTTATCACTGGCGTTCGGAAACAGTTCCATTTGTATTACCGCCTCCATGCTTTGCACCTTCCCCCGATTCATTCACTAGCCTGTCATTCTCCACAAATAATAGAGTGCATTTCTTTTGCCAGTACTCAACACTCCGTCGAAGCGTATCTATTTCTTCTTGTTGGATCTCCGCATGTCGGGAAAACTCCTTGTCTTGACTATACATAGCCTCTCTGTTGCTATCAGCCAAATCTTTATACTTGTCCAGCTGGTGAAGCAGAGCACAGAACAATTCATAATCGGATTCATCGAATCGTTCCTTCGCCAGAGTATCCAACTTAGCTTGTACGTCCTCTAATGTCGGTGCTGTCATTTCCCCACCGCCTCAGACTGCTGCAACTCCTTATATACCTTCTCAGGGATCTGAGTAATGATTAGATCCCGCTGGGCATGTTTCTTATCTGCTATATCGGCAATGGCTCGGGCTGGATGACTGCTTTCGAACAGCTCAACCAGTTCCCCTGCCAACTCACTTTTAAAATATCTGATTTTCGCCATTGTGTTCCCCTCCATCACACATTGTTACATGTTCAAAATACAAATCCGAGTCGTCCAACTCTTCGTCATCGATGCGGGTTATGGTGAACACCCAGCAACATACCGGGCATTCTACTGTATCCCCTAATTCAAACTCAACCGGCATTGATATTCGCCTCTGTTGTCTTGAAATCCCCGATGTCATCCCCGCATGACCCCTTATACACGTCACGGTCATGATCCCAACAATTTCGACACATTCGTTTGCCAATTGCAAAGTCATGGAAGTGTGGGAAACTCAATTCAGATGCTATCTCGCCGCACCAGTCGCATTCTCCCCCGTTTTTGTACTCTGCCTTGATCTTGACAACCTGTTCATCCGAAAGCTCCACAATGCCTATTACATCCGCTTCTCCCATTACGTCCAATTCCACTTTTTCTGGCAGACCTGTGTAACCGTCAGCCTTAAATTCCAATACATCATTCACGTTCATATCAATGACCAATCTGTTATCTATCAGAACAAGATTGTATTTCATGTCTATCACCCCTTATACGGTTCGGTAGGCAGTGGTTTAGTATTTCGAGAGACCCACGCAAACCCTCGTGTACGCCTCCATGAATCCTCTATCAGATATGACACCCCTTTGGGTACGAAAACGTCAGGGGCTACCCTCAGCATCCCGCAGGCTATGCGGATCTCCCTGTGATGTGCAATGTCTGTATCAACAGAGACAACAAGTTTGATCTGCTCTACCTCACATCCTGATCTGATCAGGGGGATTAATGCCCGTTCTATCTTCACTACCTCAGCGGGGGATGGGTCCTTTCAGGCTAGATGCTCATTCATCCTGCCGATCAAGCCTGTTACAGCCCCTTTATACTTAACGTGCATTTCGGAATCTGTCTTTTCCACCACTTCCAAAGATTTAAGCAAGTTGTCAAACGCATCACTCAAGTTCTTGAAATGAGCTTTGAATATAGCAGCCTCTTCCCCCGTCCCCTGGGCAACCTTCTTCCGGAGTTCAGCCAATTCAGCCTCGATCTCTGCCGGAACCTTCTCAACAATCGCAGGAACATCAATGGGCTTCGCTTTCAGCTCCTGTTCGAGCTGCTTAATCTGTGCCAGCGATGCCGCATGTTGCTGTTGCGCTTCCTCAAGCGCTTCTTGGAGCGCAGCAGCTTGTCCATCATCCTCACCTGATTCAGCCTTAGTGGCGGCCGCTGCTGCTTCCTCTGCTTGAGCTTGGAGCCGTTCAACAATCAATGCATGGTCCGCCTGCTGTGTCTCCAGCTTCTCGCGCAACTTCCGCTCCTTCTCAATTTCCTTCTGAGCCTTCTCAGCTTCCTTCTGCGCAGCCTTTAGCGCCTTCTCGGCATCTTTACGAGCCTTAACCGCCTCAGCCAGTTCACGGGTAGACATGGTATCCACATCGTTGTCCTGAACAAATGCCTCACGTTCTTCAGCAGGGATACCAAGCAAGGCCACCGCCTGCGTATAGCTTAAACTTCCAAGCGCTTGGGAATCGGCATTGTCCCCAAACAATGTAAGTTGATCCGAGCCGTATTCCTTGAACACTTTCATCAAGTTATTAGCTGTGCTTTGCGAATAATCTACCGAATCAGCCAGCCAGTTCATCCATTCCCCGTGCGGCATCATTTCTTTGGCCTCAGTTAAACGGCGACCTATCTCAATGGAACCTTGAAGAAAAATCTTCTTCGTCTGATCCTTAATAGTGTTAATCTCAATGGCGATTGTCTCGATAGTGCGGATGGCTAATTGGCTCATACTGCTACCCCCTGTTTTTTCTTAGATTTATTAGACTTCTTATACAGCCTTGCTTTCTTGAACCTCTCCACAAAGTTCTGTACTTCTGGTCCAGGATCATAATTCTTATATCCCCTGACTTGGGCCACTACTCCTGATCTGATTTCCATCGTGCAAAGCGGCTCATGTGGGTTGTCTATCTTTCGTATCACCAATATGTCACATGCCCCTGATCCATACTGCTCTGAATATCCACCAACACAATGGATGAGCTTCTTACCTTCCCTGAACAATTCAACCGATGAAGCGGCTGGTCTGATGAGATATCCATTTGCTTCAAAATAATACTTTTCCAATTCAGGAAGGCGCGCTTTGATCTTCCTGTTCACCGCTTTATCAGCTTTCAGCTTGATCCGTTCCGTTAATTTCATGTGAGCCTCATGCAAATCGTTAGGAAATAAGAAACGTTCCTCTGCTAAATCCATTCCTAATTGAGCGCACTGTCTACGGTAATCTCTCCAGTCTGATAGGATACTACCTGCCGTTCGTCCAGCGTAATGAGGTTTCCGCTTCTGCTTAAACAAATACTTTCTCACTACACTTTCTGAGGCAAATTCTAGTGCTTCTTCGTAATAAGATTCATAAAACGTGCCTTCCAATTCCCCTAGGAACAACGCTTCTAGAATATTCATTGTCTCACCACGAGACTTTAACTTTTGATAGTACCGCAGAGCCTTTGGTTCAATTCCTAAGCCTGCATCCCTTATTTCCCGAAGTTCACTCTTGGTGAGCCTCAATACGGCAGGTAGGGTCTTACCCTTCCAATGGATTGCACCATGTGTGGCCTGTCCTGAAAGTTTTGTCCGAACGAGATTGCCGAATCCTGCCTTAGTCAGATATTCAATGCATGGATATCGTGCAGCGTGGTCGAAAAACTCCACCATGTCATCTACACTGTAGTACCCTCCCATTTCGGTATAACTCTCCCAAGTCGAATACTGAAAGGGTGTGCCCTTAACAGCTTTGCGGATATTTCCAAGATCACGAAACTTTCTCCACGATCCGTAACCATAATGTTTTTCAAATGGGGATTTGACACTTTTTCGCTCAGTGCCATATTCATAGGCGGTAGACTTACCAGGTTCGAACAAGTACATCTGACTGACGTTGTAACGCGTCTCAGCCTTCGTGTAATCCTCGCTATAATCTCTGCCTACTGTAATCACTCTTGCAGTGACTGCATTTTTGTTAACAACCGATTTGTCATACCAGATTAGTACAGCAGAATCATACAGGTATTTCCGACTCATTCCATGGGAACGAACCTCGCATTCCGATCCGCATTTCGGACAATTCGCTATTTCCTTTTGTTTATGCTTCAGCTTGACTTCCGGGCAGTGTTGCTTCTTGCAATGTGTGCAATAAGCCACTTGAATGCCCTTGGCCGTCTTGTAAAACAGATATCTACTCTTCAGTAGCACCTTATCTGTCACAAACTTTACCAATTGATCGGAAATCTTCCCGGGAAAGTGACTTTCAAACTCTTGGCGCAACATACTTTCCCCTCCCCTCACAAGAAATCGTCCAGTTTGACATCGAACCGTGCCGTCTTCGGCTCCTCCGGCGGTGGTGCAGCCGCAGGCGCTCCTTGAAGTCCAAAGTAATTCAGCACAATCGCAAACCCTTCTTCATCAGTCAGCATCGCCATTCCGCCAACCGCCTTTTTCTTGGCTTCTGTCTGCATTGCAAGCAAGCTCTTGGCAATCGTCTTATCAGCAGCCATTACCTGTTCAGCGGAACCAGGGTTCGCCTGAATGTGTTTAATCAGGAAATCCCCGATTAACTTGATATAGGCGTTCGTCCCTGTTCCATCCATTTCAGCTTTCAACTTGGAAACTGCTTGTTCCACGTTCATATCCCCTCTCAATTCGTAATCCACTTCGATCCGTTTCGATATAGTCAACTGCTCCCCACCCAACCCGCAGTAGGGGCATGTATGATGATTATTTATAAATTTGGTCATGTCCTGGCCGCAGCTCAGACAGATCAGAACAGCCCCCGGCTTGATCACCCGCCGCAACCCATATCCGGCGTATGTCTGCCGCACCTCTATGGATCTCTTTTCAGCGGGGGTTATCTTATCCAAGTCCAGTTCTTCCATGGCCCTCGAAAACAAAGGGACATATTTATACTGATCCTTGGCGTTTCTTTTGTAACAGTAGCCAGCAGGCTGTTCGAAATCCGGGACAGGAGTGCCAAGCGCCGCGCAACGGCTATACGTTAGCAAAATGTCACCGATTGGCCGGGGCATATTCCAGCGTCCGCCCATGATCCATTCACCGTTGATTTCCTCTTCCTTCGGAACAAAAACGGGAATGCCGCAATTTTGTGCCTCCTGTTGGTTTAACCATCGATGATTAGACATTAGCGTTCACACTCCTTTGCGGCCTGCATAGCTGCTGCATTACGCATCATTTCCTCAAACTCTGCATCCGATGGACCTTCATCCTTTCCGGATTCATTTGAAACAATTGGGATTTCAGCTTTATGGAACTTGCCGCCCCCGCCGCCGGAACCCTTTTTGCGTTTCGCCACATCCTCACGCATCTGTAAAACCAATTTCAAAAATTGATCTCGGAACGATCTTCCTGATAAGACGTTTTTTCGCCAGAAAGTACTAGTGGGAAGCCAGTTCATCACATCAAAGATAAGACGCTTGTCCTCCTGCTCATCCTCTTCGCACAGCAGCCGGAAACTATTCGCCCATGTCTGCATGTTCGAGCGTTTCACCAAATGAGCCACATTTTCAGCAGTTGCGAAGCCGTCTATTTTTTCTTTCAGGTAATTTGCCATTTTTAGGTAAGGGCTATCGGGTGCATATTCCGGAATTTTTCGCGGACTACTTTTCCCGGTTTTACCTTTTCCACTTTTTCCCGGTTTTTTACCCGGCTTTTCCGGCTCGGTCGAATTTTCGGCGGTCGGTTTGGATTCGGGGTTTTGATCTTGATTTTGATTTGGGTCTTCATTTTTTTGTTGTTCTGAGGTTTCTCTTTCTTTAATTAATTCTTTATCTAAATCTATATCTAATTCTTTATATACCGGGACAGGGGGTAGACGTCCTTCGTTTGTCCCCGGGATGTCCTCTGGTATGTCCCCGGGGACATCAGTCTTTCCCGCTGCTTCAGCTGCCTTCTTGGCCGCAGCATTTTCACGCTGTTTCGCCTTTTTCGCAGCAGCCTTTTTCCGGCTTTCAAGAACCTGTCCACCAATGTTGTGCCAGTTCAAAACCTCATATCCCTCAAGGGTTTTCCCCACATATTTGGCTTCGACTAATGCATTGAAGAACTCTTCTGGATCACCGTCATAATGTGCTGCATCGGCCAAGTCAATTGGCTCGAATTTGCTTATATCTCCATCCGGTGCCCAATCCATAGCCCACCACCAAATCATGTGTAATGAACCTACTGCACGGGGTACGTCCAGCCCTGTCAAACGACAGAATTTCTTTGTTTGGGGGTCCCTATCAGTCGCCTGATAACTCTTAATCCATAACATCTATGTTGTTCACCGCCTCCTGCAAATGGACTTACTCAGGACAGACACGAGACATCCCCAACATGTCCCCCTTCTGTCCCCTACATGTCCCCGGGGACATCCTAGGGACATCCAAGGGACAAAGAGCGTCCTATTTCCAATGTTCTTGACCCAATCCGACTGTGTAGTAAATGTAAAGCTCTGCCTGCCTGTTCACTTTCCAAGCCCGACCATCAGCGGTTTCATCTGCCCAATTATGACAAGTTCCCCCAGCTGTTTTGGGACCACAAAGGACGACGATGTTCCACGGTGCACGTCCTGTACCGTACTGACTTGCATTAATCATGTGGCAACGTTCAAATCGATAACGCGGCACACTACATCCACAACGTTCACATTTCGTGTATCCCGCCTCACTGGAACGTCGGTAAACTTCTTTATCCACCTTGGCCGTAATAGCCGTGTGCTGTCCCTGAGTAAGCTTACGGCGTTTATGCTTAGGCTTAGGAACAGGATTCAAACCAAACTCAGCCATGTACTCCGCCTCCTGTTATATGCAAATCAACTCGCACTTTTAAGCGCAACTCATATATCTTCTCTTTCACAGAATTCAATTCGTTCTTCCAGATCATCTTTTGTTCCAAAGCCTCAGCCTCGGCCATACGAAGATCAGCAGTTGCACGTGCAGCAGAAATCTCTTTCTCACCACGTTTTGCTGTAGCCCTCGCTTCCGCATCGATGTTGTCACGTAACACATGAATCTTTGCGTAATCGCCTTCCTTCTGAGCCGATACACGACCCATCAGCATATGAGCATCCGTAAGCAGCCGAATCTTCTCCATAAGAGCACCTGGGGAATCTTCGTCATATTGATCAGCCTGCTCACGGTAATGCCTTATCTGACGGATATACTCATCCACATCCATACCGTTTACCTCCATCAGACTTGTGTTGTTAAATGAAATTTGATATGATTGCCGTATATTTTTTTGTAAAGCTTTAGACCAAATGACTACGCGGACCAGGCGTGGTCATTTTTTCGTTGATAAGAGCAATGTACTCTTTACGATGACGCTCGTTACAAAATGTCAGCTTTCCTGCTTGGACATAACACTCTCCATACTCAATGCGACGAAAGCATAAAGGACAGTTTCCAATATGACTTTTGGGTTTCTTCTTGGTGTTTGATACAATTGGACAGCCTTCTGTTTGTCGAATTTTCTCTTCAATCTTCTTCCTGTCTGCATGAAGCTGCTTAAGGAGCTTTTCGTCGGTTGCATCCAGAATGTTTCTGCAAAGCTCATTATGCTTGTTGCGTAAATCTCGCCTTTTGTCCTTCAACTCTTTACCTCCCTATATCCAAGTTCCACATTCCTCTGTTCCATCACTTCGTTACGCTTTCCAGTACTCCGTTGCTTTGAATTTCATTTCCTAAAATATGCTAAACTGTTAGTGTCCTATCGTCGTCGTATCAAGGCAGAACCCTCCGGGCGAATGGAGCGTGATGTGTCTTCTTCATTTTCTTCTTTAACAACTCTGATTTCTCCATACGGTTAACGGCCGCTATGGAAGAACGTGATTTTGACCATGTCGCCTTAGCTATGACTGCCAACGTGTCACCCCACACGGTAAAACGCTGGCTGAACGGAAAATTCGAACCCAGACACAAGAACTTGGCCCGACTAGCCGACGCTCTTGATGTTTCTGGAGATTACCTGTTAGGCAGAACCTGATTTAATACTTAGCCCGGGGGGTTCTGTCTTGATACGACTTCAGGGCGACTACTTTCTCCCCTTATTCAATCTCTTTGTTGCAATTCTCGTTAATTAGGTGCTCAAGAGATTCGTCAAACCAATTCGCTGTTTCTGGATTTTCAAACTGCATCTGCTTCAGGAGTCTGATACGCTGCTGCAGTAGCTGATGTATTGGCATGTTGTCTACCCTCCTGTATTCCGAGATCCTGCTTCAATTCAGCAATTTCCTTATCAAGCCATGCAATACTTTTCGAACTCAGGTTTCCGGTTTTCCGAAACTTTACGAGACCTTGGAGATGAACCCAGGCGAACCAATTAATCGATTCCATTCAGTGGACCCCTTTCTTAGTTCATACACGTTCCAACACATTGTTACCGGCACAATACATCGTTTCTTATGCTGCTATTGGGCTTTTTCTTCTTTCCTGTAGTAATTAGCCGCCCTCTGCTCAGCTCTCCAAGCTTCCAAATCAGCAAGACGGAACTTTATTGTTGGTCTTCTTGAACCGGTTGCACCGTAACGTTCATGGGGGATTCTTCCTTCTTGGCACATACGGTAAATCAGTTTTTCTGAAACACCTATGTGCTTTGCTGCTTCAATCACGTCAAGCGTTTTGTCTATTAGCCCAGAAAACTCTGCTTTAAGCCTTTTCTCAGATATGGCCACTTGCTCATTCACGATAGACCTGATCGCATCTTCAAGAGCGGTTAACATTTTATCCATACCAATTCTCCTTTCCAACTATGCTATAATGCACTTTAGATATGGCCTCTTACCAGATCATCAACGGTACATCCAAGAGCATTAGACAGTTTTACTAAAGTCTCCGCGTATGGACCTTGTTTTTTCTTTCCGATGCTGTAAAGGGCCGATACGGCAACTCCGCTTTCTTTGGATAGGCGGTAAATTGTCCATTCCTTCTTATCAATCAACCTTTTAATATTTGCTTCGATTTCCAACCCCATGTGATCACCTCCTGAACACATATTATAACTCCATGGTGTTATATACAATCGGCGTTATAACCCAAAAGAGTTGCAAAATCCGACATTATCTCCCGTTTACTTTGATTCGCTTGACTTATCTCTCTTTTCTGTTTTATTATAACCTCATAGAGTTATAACACATTAGAGTCATATATAGGAGGCCATTTAGGTGGATTTAGCAGAAAAGATATTAGAACTAATGGATGAACAAGGTATCACTAAATACCGACTCTCTAAAGAAACTGGTGTCTCCTATACAGGTCTTACTAAGATTCTTTCCGGACAAACAAAGCACCCTCAAGTGGATTCGCTTCAGGCAATTGCAAATTTTTTCAGTAAACCACTCGATTACTTTATGGATCAGGAAGAAGAAAAGCCGTCTCCCGATTGGGCTACTCCCAAAGATCTAGCGGACATTAAGAAAATTCTTGAAGAAGATCAGCCCGTATTGTTTGATGGTGTGCCGATCACAGACGAAAAACGACAAAGAGCCATGGATATCCTTACTGGTCTACTCTGGGAAGCCAAAGAACTGAACAAAGAAACTTACGGACGTAAAAAAAAGGCAAACCCTAAAGACAAAGAGTAGGTGACCCCATTGGATGACATCATTCACAAGCTTGTTCGTAGGTTCAAAACAAACGATCCTTTTGAAATAGCCAAAGGTCTGAACATATTAATTCGTCACGCGGAGTTGGATTCTGGAACTAGGGGGTTTTACTATAGGCGGTTACGAAGGAGATTTATTGTCATTCACAATGGATTGTCTGAAGAGTGGCAGCGTGTAGTATGCGCCCATGAACTTGGGCATGATCGACTTCATTCAGGTTTAAGCCAATTCTGGATTGATGAACATACATTTTTCAACATGGGCAAATATGAAAGACAGGCAAATCTTTTTGCCGTTAAACTTTTAACCTACTCCACAGAACGAATTCCAGGGGAAACACAAGAAGCCTACCTATTACGCTGTGGGGTACCGAGGCAACTGCATCATCTCGAAATGTAACTTTGCGCTTTCCAGCCGCAAGGCTGTTTACCATACATAAAAATAGAACTGATGTTCGGAACGGAGGAAAACAAGTGGCAAAAGGAAGTATAGAAAAACGAGGGGAAAACAAGTGGCGACTCACAGTAGACTTGGGGTTAAACAATGACGGTAGTCGTAATCGCCCACGGAAAACTATAACTGTCGAAGATAAGGCGCTGCTGAAGACAACAAAAAAGCTTAAAGATTTTTTAGATGATGAGCTGGCCAAGTTTAAGCAGGAAGTTCTTAGCGGCAGTTACATCGCTCCCTCCAAACTCACGTTTAAAGAATTTTACGAAAATGAATGGAAGCCCAAAGACGCCGAACCACGATTAAAGCGGACGACGTACTTATCACACTGTTCTAAGATTGATAATCATGTATTACCGGTCATTGGGCATTTGAGGCTTGATGAGATCACCACAATGAGGCTTGTAACGCTTTTTAACGATTTAAGGAAGCCTGGAGCCCGAATTGACAAAAGGGGCGGTAAAGAGACAATCAGCTCTCGTACAATTCAATATATTTATGATGTGACCATGAGTATATTCAAACGTGCTGTTGAATGGAAAGTTCTAAATGAGAATCCTTTAGAAGGTATTCAGCGCCCGCAGATCAGCAAGGAGGATAAGAAAGCTCGAAAGGATAGAAAGAACTTTTTCGAAGAAGAGGAAGCTACAGAGGTTATCGACACATTAATCAAAAGCGATACCCACTGGAAACTTTACTTTCTAGGAGCCATAATTGGAGGCTTCAGACGAGGGGAATTAATCGCACTGGATGAAGATGACTGCGATTTTGTAAATAACCGATTGCGTATCGACGAAAGCATTTCACATACGCAAAATGGACAGGCCGACATCACAGACACTAAAAATGAAGCATCTGACGATTATGTAGACATGCCTCAATGGTATATGGAGCAGCTAGCAGCCCATATTAAGGCAATGCGCAAATTAAGATTTGAAGCAAAGGCACAAGGAAAATGGAAAGGCGGCGATCGGAACTTCGTATTCCACTCAGGTTCGGGAAAACCCTATTACCATACATCGCCATCCCAGCAATGGAAAATTTGGTGTGAACGCAATGGATTCCGGAATGTGTCCCTACATGGGCTGCGTCATACAAATGCAACCTACTTACTCGGTCAGGGAGCATCCATAAAGGAGATCCAGCATCGGTTGCGCCACTCTACATCACAGGTAACCACAGACACATATGCCCATGTCACAAAGAAGTTAAGCCGAAAAACAACGGCACACCTAGACGTATTTGATCCAAAAGTTCGTCCCCAATCCGTCCCCAGAGAGGAAAAATCCACTCGTTCCCTCTAATTTAGGCAGCCCTTTTTTAAACTATAAAAAAAAGAAAACCCCTTATGCAGCAAGGGATTTTCAGGGTTTGTATAATGCCGAGGACCGGGATCGAACCGGTACGGTAGTCACCTACCGCAGGATTTTAAGTCCTGTGCGTCTGCCAATTCCGCCACCCCGGCATGGATATTATTTCTTGGCGACAAGAAATATCTTACCATGAACTAATTAACTTTGCAACACCTTTTATATAAAATAATCCAACTATATAAGTTTAACTAATGATTTACACGATAACGGAGAGGACAGAAAAAACTGAAAAAGCGAAGCGTTCGCCTTTATCACCGGATTTTCCCTTGAGAAAAGGGAATCGAAAAAATCTGGGGATAACAGCGATTAGAAGGTTATTCTGTCATCGGAGTGTCAGTGTAAATAATCTTTAGTTCGACTTATATAAATGAAACAGGCACTGCAAGCGTCAGCTCACAGTGCCTAGAAAGTCCGAGTTGCGGTCCCGGACTTCCGGTAAACCAATCTATATTAAGGGAGGTGTAAGATAAGAATACCTCCCCAACATTAAAGAAACCTAAAATCAGCCTTAAATTAAACTAAAAAAGTAGAATGGGTCGAACGCGAGCAGCTTCTTCCTCACTGCATTCCACGATAACCAGAATATGGTCCTTTAACAGCCAATCTTCATAGTACCGTGCATCCTCTTCCGAGATCCCTGCTTCCGTCAGTGTCAGCACCAAATCATCGGTCTCACTCCCAATCTCATTGCCAGCGAGCCTGCGTACTGCATTTCCGATCGACATCGTCTGATCCATTCGCTTCCCCAGACCAGCCAATATGCCTTTCAGAGCACCAAAGGCACCATCTGTTCCAGCACCTTTCAACGGTTTGGGCAGACCTGTCTTCTCGCTCACCAGCTCAAGATTAAGCTGTTCCTTTGCCACCGCTCCCAAATATTTATCCTTAATGCCTTGCTCTTTCACCTGATTCAGCATCAATATCGCCTCGTTCTCGGTACGGGCCAGCCCAATCATTAATTGTGTCATTCCGTTCCCCTCCTTTTACCCTAATATAACCCCGTAACCCCCATTCAAAAACGGCTGAACCACAGCTAAGACAAATCACCTATAGAATTGTTGATTTCTCTTCTGGAAATCTATACCTAGTTCTGATAGACTAGATAAAGAAGTCAAATTAACCATTGAAAACATTGACATATGGATTTAACATCTCATAATCAGGAGCAATGACTTATGAAAAAAGAGGTAGAAATTGCCATCCGGCGCAAACAACAGATCATGGTTCGTAATACAAGCGGTCAGACGGTAACCGGATTTCCCGAGCGTACTGCCGATACATCCATTCTCTCATTACGTACCGTTCACGGCAGTCTGTGGATACCGTTCGATGAGGTTGAACATGTTACGCGTCTGTTAAGTATCCGGTCTCATCATTTAAGCGGAATGCAACTCGTTTAGTCGGATCTGTAATCATATAGAAAATCAGTTCTTGTATAGATACGTCAGCAAGATCCATTTATGCCAGCACTTTATACCAGAAAAACCAGACGCCTGAACGTCTGGTTTTTCTCTTCACCTTTCCTGTACCATGCTTCCACTGCCACACAATGAAAGCATTACTATCCTTTTTTCTGCTCACCCATATCCTGTCGTTACTTCACTACAAACTTCACTCGTGTTCCATCTGGATATGTACTTAACTGATTCCCTACCCAAGAACCTGCACCGCGATTATCCTTCGGGGTAATGTACTGGATATCTGCACCTGTACCACCTTCTGAACACATCGCCATCGGCCACTCATCCCGATCCTTACCCTTTTTGACCGGAACACCCTTGAGTGACAAATCCCGATTCCCTTCTGCTCCACTACGATCAATGGTGCATACATCCGAATGCCCAGCCTTGATGGCAGCCTTAATATGGTTGGCCGTTTCGGGATAGCGCTCTGAAGGGAACGTAATGGTATGGTCTACACTCTTGTTAGTCCCACCGAATGGAGATGGTATCTCCTCCGGCCATTCTCCCCCAGCCCAGGCATAAAGGGCTACCAGCAGCATCGCTACCAACGTCAGTACCTGCTTTTTGAAGCCTTGCTTACCTTTGCGTTTTCGTCTTGTGCGTCTCTTACTCATGCTGTGTCTCCCCCATTCACCACTTGCATTATACCAGAACGCCCGTTCGTAAAACAATACAGTACAATAAAAAAACAGCCGAGACCGCCCGGCTGTTCTGATTGAATGATTATCCTACATTGGGAATGGCCTGTTGACGCAGCAATGGCAGTGTAACGTCAAACTGAGTACCTTTCCCCTCGGTACTCTCCACCGAAATCTGACCATTCATCAGTTCCAGCAGCTCTTTGCAGATGGTCAGACCAAGCCCGCTTCCACCAAATCGGCGTGCATGGGAGATGTCCGTCTGTGTAAATGCATCAAACAATTGTTCCATATGCTGCTGAGGAATGCCAATTCCTGTATCTCGTACGGAGAATACCAATACAACGGTGTCCATCAACTGTTGCTTGACATCCACCTGTAATTGCACTTCACCCTGTTCCGTGAATTTAATTGCATTGCTCAGCAAGTTATCCAGTACCTGCCGAAGTCTTAGCGGATCACCCACAAGCACATCAGGAACATTCAGATCAGCGTGGCAGAATAGACGTATTTGTTTATTCTGCGCCGCAGGCTCATGTATCTTCATAATCTGTTGAATCAGCTTCAGAGGCTGAAATTCAATGTTCTCCACATCCATTTTCCCTCTGCCCAGTTTCGCCATATCCAGACTATTGTTAATGATATTCAGGAGCGCCTCACCCGATTGACGTGCAATATCCAGATATTCTTTCTGCTCATCGTTGATTTCACCCATACTGGCAAGTTCAATCATGCCCATAATGCCGTTAAGCGGGGTACGAAGCTCGTGATTCAGCTTGCCGATGAATTCCAACTGTCCTCTGCTGTTCATCTCAGCCATGGAAGTCGCGAATTTCAACTGCTGTTCGGCATACTTCCGTTCAGAAATATCGTACTGAATGCCTACAAAATACAGACATTCTCCGGATTCATTGAAGATGGGGTCAATATTAAGTTCGTTCCAGAACTTCTGGCCACTTTTTGTATAATTTAAGATATCAATCTTAATGGACTGTTGCTTTTTTAATGCATCCCGAATCTGCATTACCGTTTCGGGGTCTGTGTCCTGTCCTTGCAAAAACCGACAATTCTGTCCAACAGACTCTGCATAGGTGTACCCTGTCAGCTGAGTGAAATGTTCATTTACATACATAAGCGGAAGCTCAGGCAGGGTGGCGTCGACCACCGTCACGGAGGATTTCACTTTCGAGATGATAAATTCCCATTGTAATGAGAGTTGATTATTTTGGCTCATGCCTTCCTCCTTCATCTCATACACGTTACTGTTTGTATATTCTGTTTTCGTACTTTATATGAAGATACAACTAACCGAATGGTATGTGTTGATATAAAAACAATATATTTTAATTGTAACACAGTTATTCAAATGATGTGATTCATGGGTAATAGTTGATAACTAACATTCGATTTAATTTAACTTATCATCAGGAGGAACACGTATGAAATTTCTGTTAATTATCATCATTATTATTCTGATTGTAGTCTTCTTTACCAGACGCAAACGTTGAGATGAGATCTGTTATGTAAGTCAAGAAAGGAAGATGGGTATGAGAACCCTCTTTTTTATATTCATGATCCTGTGCATTATCAATTTCTGTTTCCCAAAATTCGGCTGGTATCTACGATATGGCTGGATTTCCCGGGGTGAAACGGAGCCCAGCAGGCCTTATATGACTATGGTCAGAATGACCAGCTTGTTGATGTTGCTTATCGCCTTCACTCTGACTGTGGCATGAACTATAAGAAATCCGAAGACAACTGTCCTATTGGGCAGTTTCTTTTTTTGTGCTGAAATGACGGGAAAATGATAACTTTGTTTGTGGTGCGAAGATGACAATGGCCGTAATATAGACATATCGTTTCGGAAAGGACATCTTGGCATGAACATCGCATTTTATCCGTACTGGGCTGCCAAAACGCTGCTCTCGCTTATTAATATCATATATATCATGGTCATCACTGCGTATATTTACGGTCAGACTGGATCGGTACTCCATGCTGCGATGTTTCCATTCATTCGTATGATCGTACATATAACAGCAGGATTTACTTTACCATTACTTGTGAACCGTTTCCCATTTTCCAAACTGTTGATCGGCATTCCCCTAGTCAAAACATTCATCATGACCGGAATTGCGATTTCGTTGACTCACTTCAGCACACAACTGCCACTTCTGTTGATGGGAGTTATTCTTCTCTCCTTTTTGGAAGGATGGGAATCTACGTTACTGAATGCTCTAACGCCACGATTGGTTCAGGGAGAAGACCTGGTGAAGGCCAACAGCCTTCTCTCATTCTCCAATCAGACTGTCACCATTGTCGGGTATGCCATGACAGGATTCGCAGTGATGAACTGGGGTTCGTCACAGATATTCTGGGCAGCTACGAGCCTGTCCTGGGCCGTTCTGATCTTCCTGATTACCCTCGGCTCCCTTACACGGGATATTGTAGAACAACCCGGGAAATCTACCGTCAAGCGAGATGTCCTGCGAGAAGGCTGGAGTTTGCTTTGGAAGAACCCAACCTTACGATTGATTACGCTTATGGACATTGCCCAGGGTCTGGCCGGTTCCATCTGGATTGGTGCTATTACACTGGCCTTTGCAAAAGAAGCACTGGGACGAGGAGAAGGTTGGTGGGGACTCATGAACTCCAGTTACGCTGTTGGGACCCTGCTTGGTGGTATTCTGGCTCTTGCTCTGGCCAAATGGATTCAGAAGCACCTAATCGCCAGTATGACCATGGGGTCGCTTCTCTTCAGCCTGATGACCATTGCTTATGGTCTAAACAGCCTGCCATGGCTCGCGCTGGTGTTATGCCTACTTATGGGTTCAGTTTATCAGATTCGTGATGCGGCTCAGCAGACAGCGCTTCAGAGCAGTATCCCTGTCGAATCCCTATCCAAGGTATACGCCGCACATGGTATCTTAATCTCTACAGTCATGAGTATCTCCATCGTCATCTTTGGTCTAGTCGCTGATCAATTGGGCGTTCGATGGGTATACCTTATTGGTGCAGCATTGTTTATCGTGTCTGCGCTATGCTCTTTATCGTTGAGTCGGGTTCACAGGAACCAGCACATCGCTAAACATACGAAGAATATGTAAATCAAAAAGACGAGCAACCATCTGCTCGTCTCTCACATTCTCAATCCAATCGATAATCCGTCAGCGGCTTGCCTTGTTTATAATACAAAGCGGGTGACAATATATTGAAGAAAATATGCACATCCGGCATGTATGCTTCTTCCAGAATAGCCTGCAACGACGATGCAATCCGATTATGAATCTCCTGGTCACGTTGAAACATCAGAATCTCTATAGAAGCTGGAGAAGGTGTTAGCGCTTGTACATCATGACGCTCTGCCTTCATTCTCTCCCGTGGAATATGAGTAATAAGGGCCATCTGCTCTGTAATTTGGGGTACAACTTCCTCTAGCTGAGGACCTGTGAATCCTTTAAAGCGAATAAACGGCATTGCTATCCCTTCAATCTCTGTTAATAGTCTCTTATGTGATTTTAAGCACATTGTTTTCAGTTGTCAAATGTCACGAATGTCATACTACACTTCTTTTAACAGGAAAAGCCCCGCTGAAGTCTCAGCGGAGCCATTGCCTGCACGATTCTATACGCGACTTACAGCCAGAAAGATTTTGTGATGATTACGAGCAGAATGAACAGTACAAGAATTGCGCTTGTAGAAGTCCATCCGCCGCCAAATCCTCCAACATTACCACCACAACCGTATCCAACTTGACTCATTTGATTGGCCTCCTTTGAATTTCAAGGTATGCCATAACATATGCGTATTCAGCGCAAGTGACCGGGCGATTCGGCAAGTTCATCAGCCCATTCATTGGGATTTACGCCCCATGCTTTAAAAGGATGGACTGACAGTAATATTCATTCGGTTTTCTTGCGTCGTGTGACTTGAAGGAGCTATATCTCCTCTATTCAGAAGAATCGTACGAGTACGTGTATCACTATGAGAAGCCAGAACAACCTCTCCGTCCGGCGCTATACAATAGGCGATGGAAATGGAGATCTCGCTATCGCGGTATGAACCATCCGCATGGCTTGTCCCCATAACGACGCATTGATGCTGCAAGGCAATCTGCCTAGCCGCTTCGACCCATTCGCTATACTGTTCTTCACTGAACATCCCCACACCAATCGAATGCATAATGATGTCCACGTGGCCTATATTTTCGTTGCGAAATCCTTGCAGCACCAGCTCATCACACAATAAAGTGCTTATCACCCACCCTTGTTCTTCAACCACTTCAGCAGGTGTGTATTTGGCTTTCTCCAAGACAATCTCTCCAGCCTTATTGATGATGATTGATCGGTCCTTCGGACGTTCGTCCAGTCTGCGGTGACCTGATACAATCATGGTTCCGTATCCAGCCGCAAGGCGGCAAGCTTCCTCAACATTCTGGTTCAGATAACCTTCAGGAAAGAACAATACATCTGCATCAGGGTGTTGCTTGAGTTCGGCTTCAAGCTGCAGCAAATGCTGTTCGAGCCTCGGTTGTCCAATGATAATCTTCATCTGGCATCCCCCATTCATAAATAAAAGCCGGTTCATACCTGAATAAGGTACGAAACCGGCTTAAAGGTTGTACGGACAGAACTCCTGCTCACCGTACTTCGCTTCAAGAGTAATTGGTTCTCATGTTATTGCTCGGTGAAACAATTACCTTTACAGTTGAATGATATGTAGTTAGGCATTTCTACGTTCAATACTATCATATACAGCCTGTCCATCATAGCTTCGATCTGTAGCGATATCTTTCACCAAAAGGACACTGTTTGCATTTCCAGATAAAATACTCAGTGCCCCCAGTACCCAAGCTAATGGATACAATGCAACAAATAACATTTTCTTCATAGTTCTGTCTCCTTCTGTTGGAAATAGATAATTGGTTTAATATCCCAGTAATACGATGATCGTCTATTAAACGTTTCAATTTCTATATAAACAATACCCATTTCATACATACAGGAGACAAGACTACAACTACTTTGTTCAAATCAACTCGAAACTCTGGAGTAACGCTGCTGCCTCTTCATGATCGGGTTCCAGGGCCAGTACTTTATGGGTATAAGCCAGGGTTTCTTCTTCCAGTTCAAGTTCATAACAACACACAGCCAAGTCGTACAAGACTGCCGGATTATGGTTACTTGGATCTGCAACCAACGATATCTCCAGAAACCGTTTGGCATCCTCATACATATACATCTCATATAATAACTGCCCTGCCAGAAATGCGAGACCTCCTTGCTGCTCCATCACATAGTAGGACGACCACATCGTATGAATCCCAGACTGAATATCGAGCATTTCCTCATCACTTGCATCAGGAAGAAGACTGGAAATGTGCGTAGCACTGTGAATCAAGAACTCAGCATCATATCCGCCCAGACGCCAAAATGGTAAAATATGCTTCAACTCCATACTCTCTATCCGAGAGTCTACCCATTGTTTCATGCTGAAAAAGTCATCTGGTCCAAAACGCTCAACAAATCGATGATAGGCTAACCGCGTGTTCACATAATTCATCGGTTCTTCCACCATCAACATGCACCCAACATTCAGATCTTTATAATGATGTGTCGTGAATCGAGTATAGGCGCCCTTTTGTTCCAGGACATATTGAATCGCATGGTAATTGGCTGTTAGAGAAAAACTCCCGTGAAGAACGAATTCGGGTGGCTCTGCGAACTTCCAGTTATCCAGCCGATGATCCCCTTTATCAGCGGTAATCAACACATAACCTGACTGTGACAATTTGTTCAAGCGTTCAAGACAGGACAAGCCGATGGCAGGAAAAAGAATATGTGAATCCTCCAGCTCCGCCTTGTACAATGTGATCAGCTCCGAATACGGATAGTTATCTGCACTGTATTCGGGCGCCCGGCGATACTCATAATTCAGCGTCATGTTCTTCAGCATCTCAGCGGGATCAAGTTCACGATGATCTGGAGACTGAACAAGCAGATCACATTCATATATCTCGCCATCCCCAATATAGATTAGTTCCTGTGGGATGCTGTCAAAAAAGTAATTGGCAATCAACAACAACGGTTGTTTCAGATTACCCGGCTGAATAACCGTACCTGCGACGACCAATTTTAACTCCGTATCTTCCACAGCGTCAAAACGCGCAAAATCCAATATGCCTTGTTGAATAAAGGATTGCATCGATGGATGCTCTTTCCAGCCTAGCACATTCTCCGCTACAAGATCAGTCATCACATATCTGAATGGAGGTAACTCTATTCCGGCAAAATCCTTTAACTCGATCAGTTTAACGAGGATTTGATGCGCCAAACGCCCTACTCCCGCCCCAAGTTCCAGAATGGTCACAGTCTCGGTGATCTGTCCCTTGTTCGCGAGGTCCTGGAGAAAACCAAAAATCATCTCTGCATACGCAGTTGCAATCATTGGATTACTGGTAATATATTGAGGCACCTGATTCTCAGTCCAAGCCTCTAGCCCTTTCTGTTCATAGTAAGCTCGCTGCCAATCCCAGACCGGAGCTTCGCTGTAACGAAAACGTTGAATTTCATTTGACGTCATTAAACGTTAAACCTGCTTTCTATCTATAATTTCATAAGATTCTTAGATGTTCATGTATCACTTTATTATCGAATACCATTCCAATCTCTGTAATGTATTATATCATAGAACCTTATCGACTCGATGAAGTCAGTGTTCCCTTTCAACAAGAAAAAAACCTGCTTTTGAGGGCAGGCCTGTGATGTCCTTCATTTTAAAAACTGATTGATCTAATCCACTTTGGAGCAGGTGCACTCAACATTAATCGGAATACAAAACTCCGTCGAAGTTCTCAGGGCCAACACGGACTGTTCCCAACAAGTTAGAGCTCACAAATGCAGTATACGTCAATTGCGGTGTGATTGGCGGATTGAAGTCATCGGCAGAGAAGGTAATAATCTGAGGTGCCAGGATGCTCAAGCTAAACGTAGACGTTGCGGAATAGATAACAGGGTCTGTTGGCAAAGTTCCTCTGACAATCGTAATGGTTATACCAGCGATCGCTAATGGAAGTTGCACAGACACAGTTCCCTTGAACTGCACCCGCGGGTTTGCCCCAATGCCAGCAGTGGTTATCAAACCAATCTGTCCAAATAACTGAGGCGTGTTAATCACCAGAATAGGTATAGCAATAGAACCTGCCAAACTCGCATTCTGCGAGGTTCTTGCATCAATAAATTGACTCATGAAATCTACCTCCTATGGGTTGGGATAGGATAGTATATGCTAGATTTGGTGTGCGGCGTGGACATACACTGAGATGCGCAAAAAAGGGCATACCAACAATTCCTTGAGGATGATGACTTTTACCTTTTAATCCAGCCCCTAAATGAAGACAGAAAAAAAACCCTTGCTGAGCAAGGGTTTCAAGAATATGGGCCCTACAGGACTCGAACCTGTGACCAATCGGTTATGAGCCGACCGCTCTAACCAACTGAGCTAAGGGCCCTAGACATAATGTATAACGTGCAGATGATGGCTGTGAATCATCCAAGTGAAACTAAATTGCGGGGGCAGGATTTGAACCTGCGGCCTTCGGGTTATGAGCCCGACGAGCTACCGGGCTGCTCCACCCCGCGTCAGTAAAAAATATTAAAACAGCGACTTAATTAATATACACCATACTACCCTAATAAGTCAAGGGGTAATGTCAGGGAATAAAACGTACACCATAACGACCTTTGCGTGAACGATACACTTCGACTTCTGCCGGTTCATTGTGACCATAGATCCATCCGTCCTGTTCCATACGTTTGGCCAGACATCCTGCCTGAAATTTGGTTGCATACAACTTGCTGAAATATACCCAGTGCATACCGCTCGTCCTTCCCGGAGTCGTCATTTATTCCTGCTTTTTGTAGAATACCCCATTTCACATAAAAATAGCCGCCAAAGATTAAAATCTTCAGCGGCTATCCTTATCATGATATGACTACTTCATCCAATCTTATTGAAACGTAGCTTTAGGATCCTTTTTCAATTTCTCCAGCATCTCGTTTCCTTTAGCTGCCCACTCACCAAGCGCTTCTTTTGGTGTCTTTTTGTTCTCAAGTACTTGGTTGAAATATTCCATCCCTTTTTCGCTTACTTGCCATAAGCCTGGGGATTTTTGATACATTTTATCCAGATTGGTATTTGTTGGCGGAATCGGCTTCAGCGCATAGAATGCTTGAATGTTATAATCCAGGCCGTCTTTGGGCTTAATGAAGCTCTTCCGTGATACCATTTCATAGCTGCTACGTGCTTTGATCTTAGCCCAGTCCTCACTGTTCATGTACTTGATCAGTTCCCACGCATCATCCGGGTTCTGAGCCGCACTATTGATCGTCATGAGATTGCTCAAATAGATACTTCCCCCAATTTCAGGAGCTTCCGGGTGAACTGGAGGTGTGACAACATCCCAATCTACCTTCGTAAAATCTTTCATTTTATCTGCATTTTTATTCGCATCGATTAATTGATTAATATAACTATAATCACCAATAACCATGGCTGCCTTGCCACTCAGGAATAGATCACCCTGAACTGGATCATAACGTCCACTCGGATCCTGATCCTGTGGTTCATCGCCTTTAGGAATAACTTTGTCAATCGCAAGTTTGCTGATGGTGCTCCACACTTTCTCCCATTGAGGAGAATCTACGGTCATCTTCTCTGCTTTGTCATCAAACGTCTTCAGCTGCAACGAGCTGAAGTACTGCTGCATGGAGTAGTAAGGCGAACCACCCTGATATGTCGTGAAGGAGAAACCAAATACATGATCTTTACCTTCACCTTTCGTTAGGCGGGTACCCAGATTGAAAATATCGTCCCATGTCATGTTGTCCGTTGGCGGTTCCACGCCTGCTTTTGCAAACATGCCCTTGTTATAGAACAAAGCGGATGAGGAGAACGTTGGTGTCAATGCATAAATGCTCTGATCCCCAAGGTCCTTAATTCCCTCCAATACACTAGGCACTATATCACTGGTATCAAACTTATCTTCCTGCATCAGTGGGTCCAGCTGTTTCACCAGATTCTCCTGAATTAATGATTTCACTGTGGCGGTATCGGCCACGATAACGTCAACCGGGTTATCCCCAGTCATAATCTTTTTCAGACTCTCCATCGTATCCGGAACTTCAGGCTGTTCTTCCGTGTTGCCATACCCATACATGCTGCTCTGATCAACAGCAGCCACAATTTCGATGGTTACATTGGGATGTGTCAATTCAAAAGCATCAGTGAACTGCTGACGGAAGTAACTGTCATCCTGTCCTCCCCACAACGTTGCCACACGTAATACTCGCTGTTCCGTATCCTTGGCCTCACTTGCCGTACAGCCGGCAATCAGCGGCAGTGCCAGCGTCGCAGTAGCGATGACAGCCAGCACACGTTTTCCCCACAACCTGTTCTTCATCTTCCAATTCCCCCTCATTAATTATCTTGGCGGCGTAATAACAATACGTTCACCGTCAAATTCCAATGTAGCCCGATTATCAATGGATAAGGCCTCCAGATACTCTTTTGGCACCTGAAGCCGTCCTGCACGGTCTATAATGACAAATGCTTCATGGATGTCTGGCATACCCGCCTCGGACAAGTTATGTTCATCATCCAAATTTGGATTGCGCTTCACAAACTCGGTACTGGTCAAGCCGTCCCGAATCGCAACGATCCGGTCTACCTTGCCAGCAAGCGTCAAGTCATGGGTAACGATGACAATCGTAACGCCGAGTTCCTTGTTCATTCTTCGGAAAATGCCCATGATGGTATCACATGTCTCGGAATCGACCGAACCGGTTGGTTCATCTGCAAGCAGAATTTTGGGACGATTGGATAATGAGATCGCAATCGCTACCCGTTGTTGCTCTCCTCCTGACAATTGATGCAATTTGTTATGCATCCGATCCTTAAGGCCTACCCATTCGAGCAACTGTTTCGCGTAAGCACGATCACGCTTGCCTCTCAGAATCATGGGAGTCTCCACATTTTCCAGTGCAGTGAGATAAGGCAGCAAGTTACGACCGTTATTTTGCCAGATAAAACCTACCGTATGGCGTTTGTATTCGACCAATTGGGCATCTGTCATCTTGAGCAAATCCCAGTCTCCCACAACGGCCGTACCAGCCGTAGGACGATCAAGACCGCCCAGAATATTCAGCAGTGTGGATTTACCGCTACCGCTGTTACCGATGATGGCCATCATTTCACCTTGATTGACAGTCAGGTTGAGACCCTGAAGGGCAACGACTTCCACATCGCTGGATTTAAAAATTTTGACAAGTCCTTCGCATTGGATCACGTTTACCTCTCCTCTCCCATTTTGACCGCCTGGTGAACCCGCAGCCTGCGAATCTGCCAGAGCAACATCGTTGCACCAATGACCAGCATCACCAGGGTGACCCCATACAGTTGCAACATATCCTGCTGTTCAAACACAATCCGGAACGGAGGTACCTGAGCAGATACATTATCCGTCGTTTGCAGGAATGGCAGGAATAAACGACTGGATACTTGACCAATCCCAATACCCAGCAGGATCGACAGCCCCGCTGTGAACACCTGCTCCAGCAGCAGCATACCGCTCAGTTGTGCCCGGGATAACCCCATGGCCCGTAATACACCAAACTGCACAACACGGCCAGACAGGTTGAAGAACCAGTACAGCACGTATCCAATCAACGAGATAATAACCGATACCAGGAAACCAAGGCTCAGAATCCCGAATACGCCGCCTCGTGAAGGATGTTTGCCCTGAGATACCAATTCGGTGCGTACGTCACGCACAGACGATAACTCAATACCTTCTGCTGCGAGCTTCTCCATTAATGGAGCCACTTTGGCATCCGGTTCCATTTTCAGCCACACCTCATAAGGGATAAGAGGCACCTGATCATAGATATAATCCAGATTCGCCACGAAAAATGGCATCTGATCCGGATACTGGGCTGGCCAGTAAGGAATGATCCCAAACACGACGAATTCAATCGCCTGTCCCTGTACACCCATGGAGACAAGATCTCCAGTTTTGAGTTTGAATTTGTCAGCAAATTTGGAAGAGATCAATACAGCCCCTTCATATTTACCAAGCAAGTCAAGGTACTTGTAGGGATGTGCCGGGAACAGATCGTTGCGGAACCATGCTACTTGAGCAAAGTCCACATTATCAATTCCGACCAGCATCCCCTGTCCGCCCGATTTACCAGAGACGATAATATTGCCTTTGGTCTGCAGCACCCGTGCTGCATGTTCAACCCCATCTAATCTGCGGAACACTTCGAATGGAGGTTCGGAGTAGATGACTTTGGATGGCTGCGAAGAACCGCCACCGCCACCACCTGGAGCACCTCCACCGCCATTTCCTCCGCCGGAACCCCCACCAGCAGAACCTCCTCCTCCATTGCCACCACCTTGTTGACCTCCACCTGTACCGCCATTCTGTCCGGAACCACCGGGTTTAACCTCAGGTGTTCCTTCCCACACAGTCTGCATAATCACATCAGAACCATAACGGTACAAGGTACGCTCAGTGGAATTCAGATCAATCGTCCGAGCAGCCGCCGAGTTGTACACCCCAAGTCCCAGTGTCAGTACAAGGAGGATCATCAGCGGATAATATGAAGAAGATGAACGCGACAACTGTGTTAATGTCAGATACAGCGGGACCGGGAGAAACTTACGACCGATCAGCTGGATGAGCTTTAATATCCATGGGAACAAGCGCAGGAAGAATAGTCCAAGCGCAAAGATCGCGAGTGCGGGTACAAAGAACAGAAACGGCTGTACCTGCAGCTGATCGGTTGTCATTCCCGTCTGGAAGGTCAACATCTGACGTTCATAGAACAGGTAGTATCCATATCCAGCCAGACCCAGCAACACAACGTCCAGGAACCAGCGTTGCCATACTGGAGCACGGTCTGTCCGTGCTTGCCGCCGTTTGGCCGATACAATGGTTGCCCGTGCATAGGTTATCGCAGGGATAAGGGATGCGATGATCGCAACAAGGACTGCTGCTACGCCCAGGAGAATGGCTTCTTTGGATACACCGATCGGAATAGACTTCCGATCTACGAACGAGAGAAAGCCACTTGCTGAACCGATACTCTTGGCCATAAACCAACCGAGCAACGGCCCAATAACCAGTGCAATAGCGCCCAGAAATATCCCTTCAAGAAGGTAGAGAGAGAAGATCTGCCGAGCTGAAGCTCCACGGCTGCGCAATACCGCAATATCACTCTCTTGCTTTTGTAATGACTGTCTGGCATTCATGGCAATAAAATAAAAGACCATCGCAATCATCGGTGCTGCCAAGGTAAACAACATCGTCTGCAGTTGCAAACTCTGACTGCGGAACTGCTTAAGCAGATCACCAAAGGTGATGTCCACTTTTGTATCTTTCAGCCGCTGGTACAGATCGATATCCAGCCTTTCCAGCATGGAAGTCAGACCTGATAGCTGGCTGGTTTGAATTTCTTTCAGATCAAAGGCATAATACCAACGTGAATTCTGAAGTGGAATCCCTTTTTCCTTCAGTAAAACATCATTAAAAACCGATTCATCCACATAAAGTCCATTCATCATGCCGTCAAATCCCTGTACCCAGTAAGGACTGTTTGGATCATCTGCCTTGAAGGACCCCGTAATCTTCACACGTAAAGTGATATCAAGGCCGCTATACACCGGATATTCCAGAATATCGCCGATATGCAGATCGTTACGGTACATGCCTTCTTCCAACATGACTGCCTCGATGATATCGTCCTTAACCTGGTTGCCAGGTTTCACTCCGGCAGAATAATTCACCTGCGCATCCAGTCCACTCATCGTGCCCATACTCATACTGCGCACCCGGCTGGCGTCCACTTTGGTTGGATCTTCCGGGCTCACCTCTGTGCTGCGAATGGATCTGGAATTCACATACGTATGAAAAGGAAACCCTATATCCCGAGGAACATCCTCACGAATATAACGATCGACTTCATCCAGACCCCGTGTATCTGTCTTCACGCCACCGGGTGCCTGATAACTCATAAGCAACGAACCGGCTGGCAATCCTTCACTATTATCCTGCAGTGTCTGCGCGACGACCCGTTTCAGTGCACCATCGGCATACATTGGAATACTGACGGTGAACGCTACCGCCACAATCAAACCGATCAGTGTGCTGAAGGTCATCCAGCGTGTGTTCCACATTTTGCGGAACAGCAGCCGAAGCAATGGCAGCCCCATTAGCGTCCCACTACTTTCTGGCCTACGGTCAGACCTTTCAGAATCTCAACATCTGTCGACGTCTGCTGACCCACTTCAACGTCCACCTCACGCTTGCTGCCATCACTCTCCACCACTTGCACATACGTTCTTGAACCGATGGAGCGTAAAGCGGATACAGGAATCACAATCGCGTTCTCGGTACGCTGCGTCACGATGGAGACCGATAGTGGTGTCCCACGTTCCACACCTTTTGGCATTTTTGCAAGTGTAACGATAACATACTTATCCAGCGTTTCTTTCGTAGGAGGTGTACCGCCTTCACCCGTTCCTTCGCCACTACCGCTTCCCGATGCTTCCGCGATAGGCATGACTTTAATTTTGCCAGCAACTTTACCTGCTCCATTAATATCTACTTCTGCCTTCATACCCGCGGAGAACTTCTCAAGATCTTCCTTAGCAAAGGTAGCTGCCACAACCAGATTCGATGTATCCGCAATCGTTGCAATCGGATCATACGCTTTCACGGCTGCGCCTTTCTCTACCTGCACTGCAATAATGGTGCCACCAAACGGAGCAGTCAACGTGGCTTTGCCCAGTTGTTCCTCCAGATCAGCGAGTTCCTGGCGCAGTTCTTCAAACGCAATCGTTGCTTCTTCGAACTCCACCGGGTCCATCTCATCCTTCTTGCGAAGGGTTTCCTTCATTTGAACTTCGGATTTGCGAATAGCCAGTTTCTTGCCACGGATCTCTTTCTCTACACTTTCCACATCGAGCACGGCCAGAAGTTGACCCTTTTTCACTTTATCCCCTGGTTTAACATTTAACTCTTTGACATGCATGCCATCAAGCGTGAAGTACACCTTCTCTTCCCGCTGACTCATCATCTTACCGCTGCCACTTACTTTTTTCTCCAACGTTTCCGTCCGGACTTCATATTCCGGTTTCTTGGAGATCGTTGGTGGTGTGATAGGTGGAAGCACTTCTTCCTCTGTTTCTGACGGCAGCAATGAGCAGCCGGACATCGTTGCAACCATTATTGCACCAAGTACAATAAGTGCTGCGCGTTTCCCCCTCTTCGGAGCGGCCCCTTTACTTGATAAATCTGCCGTCCGCCATTTCATAAACATGGTCCGCAACCTCCAAAATAGTAGGATCGTGTGTTGTCATACATATCGTTACTTGTTCTACTTCAATAATATTGCGGAATACCGCCATAACCTGTGCGCCCATCTTGGAATCCAGTTCCGCTGTAGGCTCATCCGCAAGCAACAATCTGGGTCTGTGGGCAATCGCCTTGGCTATAGCCACCCGCTGCTGCTCTCCCCCGGACATCTCAAAAGGACGATGTTTCACCCGTTTGGATAGTCCTACCAGATCCAGACAATGACCAACCCTGTCCTTCCATTCCGCTCGTGGCACATCCGCCATTCGCAGCGACAACTCTACATTTTCCCAAGCAGACAATAAGGGCATTAGTGCATACGCCTGAAAAATAAAACCAATCTCCTTGCGCCGCAAAGCGGTTCGCCGCCGGTCTCCCCAATCCTGAAGAGGCTGACCGGAGAACAGAATGTCTCCACTTGAAGGCTGATCCAATCCACCGAGCATATTCAGCAACGTTGTTTTGCCTGAACCTGAACGCCCCTTCAGCATGACCAGTTGTTGCGGATTCACTTCCATATCAATGCCTTTGAGCACATGGATGATGCGACTGCCTGTCTGGAAACTGCGATGTACATTACGAACTTCCAGTACAGGTCCATCATATGGAGGCAGCATATCCTTCTTTGGTTTGATCTTCTTCTGGGGTTCATCAACGGTAGTGACAGCCGTTGCAGCCACTTCATCCGAACCAATTTCATTTTCAGATAAAGATGCTTCACTTGTCGGGTGCGCAGGTTCACTTATGTATGTATTTTCCCCCGACTCCGTCGATGCCTCCAACGGTGTTTCCTCCTGTTGATGTTCATCGCCTGACTGGCTCTTGGCAGATCTCTTTCTGGAAAATAAATTCTTCATGCCAGCAATCACGCTCATCCTTTCTTAAAATCCCGTTCATTTCTTCAAAAAACCTAAAATTAGTAATCTGTTCCATCCTACACTGAATTATAAACGACCGATCCCAACTAAAAGTTACAAGCTTTTTACAACGGTAGAGGGAAAAAGTTAATATTTTGATGAACAAACGAAAAAAGCATCCCAAAGTGCGGGATGCCTCTTGATATTCGATGGTTTTGCCGTTATGACAGCAAGTATTACAATTTTGATACTGTTCAGTCATGAACATTTTTTTGAGCTATCAATGATATTATTTACCAAATGAAGAAGGATCTTCACGCCAGGATTTGAGCAATTCAAAGTCACTCTCCTGAATCGTTCCCTGAGCCAAAGCCACATCCATCAGAGCCGTGTAATTGGACAACGTCTGAAGTGGAATTCCTGCGTCTTCGAATGCTTTAACACCCTTATCCAGCTGGTAGCTGAAGATAGCAAGCACGGCGAGAGGTGTTGCACCTGCTAGGCGTACCGCTTCTGCCGCTTTGATCGAACTGCCGCCTGTAGAGATCAGGTCTTCGATGACAACCACTTTTTGCCCTTCGGCAATCAGACCTTCAATCAAGTTCTCCTTACCGTGTCCTTTGGCTTTATCACGAATGTAGGCCATCGGCAGATTCAGCTTCTGGGCCACCCAGGCAGCATGCGGGATACCTGCGGTAGCCGTACCAGCAATGACTTCTGCATCCGGGTATTGGTTACGAATGATCGTTGCAAAGGCTTCAGCAATATCGTTACGAATCTCGGGATAGGACATCGTTAACCGGTTATCGCAGTATATCGGTGATTTGATGCCGGATGTCCATGTAAATGGCTGCTGCGGACGCAACGCCACGGCTTTGATTTTCAATAGTTGGGAAGCAATATGATTTGGAATCTCATTTAGTTCGATCATGCGTTCAACATCTCCTTCAAAATGGTTTCTGCCGCTTCTCGCGGATTGGGAGCGCCTGTAATCGGTCTGCCTACAACAATGTAATGACTGCCTCTGGCGATGGCTTCACCCGGCGTCAAGACGCGTGTCTGATCCCCCAGACCACTACCCGCTGGACGAATTCCTGGTGTAACGGTGTGAAAAGAACTGCCACACGCTGCCCGTATTGCGGGCACTTCCAGTGGGGAAGCAACTACTCCATCCAGTCCGGCCTCTTGGGCCAGGCCTGCATAACGAACCACAGCAGCTTCCACACTTCCCGGGATGCCGATCTCGTTATTCATCGTTTCCAGACTCGTACTGGTCAGTTGGGTGACTGCAATGATCTCAGGTCTCTGTAAAGATGGATCAGCAGCAATCGCCGCCTCAGCACCTTCACGTGCAGCACGCATCATAATGGTTCCGCCCGCTGCATGCACATTGAACATGTCTACACCCAGACGCGTGATACTCTCAGCTCCGCCACGAACCGTGTTGGGAATGTCATGCATTTTCACATCCAGAAAAACGGAGTAGCCTTTCGATTTCAACTCCCGAATAAAATCAGGTCCTGCTGCGTAGAACAGCTGCATGCCCACCTTCAGATAACAGGGAATGCCCTCAAGAGCTTGTACCAATTCTTGAGCTTCTTGCGCTCCAGGATAATCGAGTGCCACCATCAGACGGCCAGCCATTTCATTGAAATTCGTGTGATTCATCACCAGCGCTCCCTCCCACTTGCTCATTTTTTCCGTTTTTGCCCGATATAAAGGACATCCCGCCAGCCCACAGGCTGACTGATGTCCTTCATCAGAGACTTATTTATTTAACAAAGACAGGCATTGCTTCTGAAGAGAAGTTGATCGTTTGCAGCATGATCAGCAGCGCACGAATCGTATCCAATGAAGTCATACATACAATGCCGTTCTCTACCGCTTCACGACGGATACGGAATCCATCACGCTGCGGTGTTTTGCCTTTGGTCAGTGTGTTGAAGACAAAGTTCGCTTCGCCGCTACGAATCATATCCAGAATGTTCGGCGAACCTTCACTCAATTTGTTCACAGTCGTTACCGGAATGTTCGCTGCTTCAAGCGCAGCTGCTGTTCCGCCGGTAGCCATGATTTTGTAACCCAGTCTGTAGAAACCTTCGAGCAAAGGTACAGCTTCGTCCTTGTCTTTGTCTGCTACAGTCACGACAATCGCTCCGGTTGCCGGAATTTTCATTCCTGCTCCGATGAGACCTTTGAACAACGCTTTAGCATAATTCGGGTCACGACCCATAACCTCGCCTGTCGATTTCATCTCTGGTCCCAGGGTTGGTTCAACACGACGCAGCTTCGCGAAGGAGAAGACCGGAACTTTGACAGATACATGATCCGACTCAGGCCACAGCCCGTCGACATAACCAAGATCTTTCAGTTTCACACCCAGAATGGCTTGTGTTGCCAAGTTCGCCATCGGAATGTTGGTTACTTTGCTCAGGAATGGTACGGTACGGGACGAACGCGGGTTCACCTCTATAATGTACACTTGGCCACCATGGATAACAAACTGGATGTTGACCAAACCTACCGTTTTCAGTTCTTTCGCAATTTTGATTGTAATCTCTACAATTTTCTCTTTCATATCCTGGGACAGATGTTGAGGAGGATATACCGCGATGGAGTCACCAGAGTGAACCCCTGCACGCTCGATATGCTCCATGATTCCCGGAATCAATACCGTTTCACCATCGCAGATGGCATCAACCTCAACTTCTTTACCCATCATGTAACGGTCAATCAGGACCGGATGCTCCGGATTGATTTTAACCGCCTGTTCCATGTATGTCAGCAATTCAGCATCGGAGTATACAATCTCCATCGCACGACCGCCGAGTACATAGGAAGGACGAACCAGTACCGGGTAACCCAGACTTTGAGCTGTCTCTACCGCATCATCAACGGAAATGACCGTTTTACCTTTCGGCTGTGCAATCTCCAGACGGGAGAGTAGACGCTCGAACTTCTTGCGGTCCTCCGCCTCATCGATGCTTTCCAGATCCGTTCCGAGAATGGTTACACCTGCATTACGCAGTGGTGCTGCCAGGTTGATGGCCGTTTGACCACCGAACTGTACGATAACCCCTACTGGTTTCTCCTGTTCAATCACGTTCATGACATCTTCGAAGAAGAGCGGTTCAAAGTACAGGCGATCGGATGTATTAAAGTCCGTAGACACCGTCTCCGGGTTATTGTTGATAATGACTGCTTCATATCCTGCTTTTTGCAATGCCCATACTGCGTGTACAGTAGAGTAGTCGAACTCGATCCCTTGACCAATCCGGATTGGTCCTGAACCCAGTACCACAACTTTTTTCTTGTCTGAAGGGATTACTTCATTTTCTGTCTCGTAAGTTGAGTAGTAATATGGCGTTGTGGCTTCGAACTCAGCCGCACATGTATCTACCATTTTGTACACTGGGCGCAGGTTCTCTGCTTCCCGACGAGTTCTAACTTCCGCTTCAGTTGTTAATGTGCCTCCTGGTTGACCTTGCGCACGCAGTTCAGCAATGGCACGGTCTGTGAATCCAAGGCGTTTCGCTTGATACAGAATGTCGGAAGACAGTTCAGATTCTTCACGAATGCGATCTTCGAATGCGATTAGTCCTTCGATTTTGTCCAGGAACCACCAGTCGATCTTGGTCAGGTCTTGCAGTTGTTGCAACGTATACCCTCTGCGGAATGCTTCGGCAATCAGGAAGATACGCTCATCATCTGCTTTGATCAGACGCTCGTTCAGGGTAGCTTCGTCCAGCGTTTCTGCATCCTTCAGGTAAAGGCGATGTACGCCAATTTCCAGGGAACGCACTGCTTTGTGAATCGACTCTTCGAATGTTCTGCCAATAGCCATTACTTCGCCTGTTGCTTTCATCTGAGTTCCCAGTTTACGGTTCGCCGAGATGAACTTGTCGAACGGCCAGCGTGGGATTTTGCTCACGATATAATCCAGCGTAGGCTCGAAGCAAGCATACGTTTGGCCTGTTACCGGGTTCACGATTTCATCCAACGTGTAACCCATGGCAATTTTGGCAGCCATTTTTGCAATCGGATAACCCGTTGCTTTGGAAGCCAGAGCCGATGAACGGCTTACCCGTGGGTTTACTTCGATAACATAGTACTGGAAGCTGTGTGGGTCCAGTGCAAACTGTACGTTACATCCACCTTCGATGTTCAGGGCACGGATGATTTTCAGGGAAGCTGAACGCAGCATTTGATATTCACGGTCCGACAGGGTTTGGCTTGGTGCTACAACGATACTGTCGCCTGTATGAACACCTACCGGGTCAAAGTTTTCCATGTTGCAGACAACGATACAGTTATCGTTTTTGTCCCGCATAACCTCATACTCGACTTCTTTCATGCCTGCAATGCTCTTCTCGACCAGACATTGCCCGATCGGGCTGTAACGAATTCCCGCTGCCACCGTCTCGCGCAGCTCTTCTTCGTTCGCACAGATTCCGCCGCCTGTTCCGCCCAGTGTATAGGCTGGACGCACGATGATTGGATAACCAATCTCATTTGCAAATTCAAGTGATTCTTCAAGTGTCGTTACAATGACACTCTCTGGTACAGGTTGTTCCAATTCACGCATAAGGTCACGGAACAGATCGCGATCTTCCGCTTTCTCGATGGATGTCAGTTGCGTTCCGAGCAATTTCACATTTTCACGTTCCAGCACGCCTGCACGAGCCAGCTCCACAGCCATGTTCAGACCTGTTTGACCACCCAGGGTTGGCAACAAGCCGTCTGGACGCTCCTGACGAATGATTTGGGTTACAAAATCCAGAGTGATTGGCTCAATGTAGACTTTGTCAGCCATGTTCGTATCCGTCATAATGGTCGCCGGGTTGCTGTTGATAAGTACAACTTCCACGCCTTCTTCTTTCAGTGCCTGGCAAGCTTGTGTACCGGCATAGTCGAACTCGGCCGCTTGACCGATGACGATTGGACCGGAACCAATCACCAGGATTTTTTTGAGATCTTTGTTAATCGGCATGTTATTGTGCTCCTTTCACTGCGGCTGCCAACACGGCTTGACGCGGCTTTTGCGGGTTAGTGATTTTGTGCTCGCGAATCATATCGATGAAGCGGTCAAACAGATAGCTGTTGTCGTAAGGACCCGGGGCAGCTTCAGGGTGATATTGAACCGAGAATGCCGGGAAAGATTTATGTTTCAGACCTTCAATGGTTTTATCGTTATTGTTGATATGTGTAACTTCCAGGTCCGTACTCTTCACAGACTCTTCGTTTACGGTAAATCCATGGTTCTGGGATGTGATGAAGCAACGTCCACTCTCCAGTTCTTTCACCGGGTGGTTTCCTCCGCGATGTCCAAACTTGAGTTTTTCGGTATCTGCTCCTGCCGCAAGTGCGAACAACTGGTGACCCAGGCAGATGCCGAAGATCGGGTACTCGCCAAGCAGTTCACTGATCATGTTAACCGCGTGAGGTACGTCTTTCGGGTCCCCAGGGCCGTTGGACAGTTGAATCCCGTCCGGGTTCAGGCGACGAATCTCGTCTGCTGTTATATCGTGCGGAACAACGACAACATCACAGTTGCGTTTGCTAAGTTCACGCAAGATCCCTGTTTTGGCACCGTAATCCACGAGTACAATACGTTCAGCCGTTCCCGGGCTGTTGTATACATGCTCCGTAGAAGTCATTGGCACCTGGTTGCGCAGCTCGGCGATAGTGGTGTCTCCCATCATCTCCAGCAGTTCTTCCACAGGCTTCGATCCTGTTGTGAGAATTCCCTTCATTGTGCCGTGGTGACGAATCCGGCGAGTCAACATGCGTGTATCAATTTCGCTGATTCCTACGATACCGTATTCCTTGAGCAGATTGTCTACGCTATACTCCGCACGCCAGTTACTTGGCGTTGGTTCATGACGACGCACCACGAAACCGTGTACGTATGGACGAATCGACTCGAAGTCATCACGCGTAATGCCGTAGTTTCCGATCAGCGGATACGTCATGGTCACGATTTGACCGCAATAGGAAGGATCCGAAAGCACCTCTTGATAGCCTGTAATTCCCGTATTAAAAACGACCTCACCTGTAGTTTCACCTTCAGCACCGAATGCTTTCCCGGTGAACAGTGTGCCGTCTTCCAACAATAATCTTGCCTGTGCCTGCATCCCATTTCACTCCTCTGTGTTTATCAACGTTGAATACTTTGAGTTGAACATGGGGGACGTTACGTTTGGTGCGGCTCCGTGGGCAGAAAACCCTTTGATCGCTGTTATCCCCGGATTACTTTGATCCCAATCTTCAAATGGAGTAATCCGGTGATAAAGGCGAACGCTTTGCTTCTTCGGGTTCTTTCTGCCCTCTCCGCAGTTACGTTGGTGTCCATGTTCAAAAGCATTATTCAACTGTGTTTTGTTTCGTATGTTAGACTCTCGGCATGATTTGCCTCGAGTTAGTTGAAAAGATGTTACTGTTGTGCAAATTGTAGATTAGAGTTATAAAGACTTGTTTTCGAAAATTCAAGTAATAAGGTCTAATGATTTATGATTCATTGAGTTACCAAGGTGCTGTTTTATTGTTGTACAGTGTTGCTCCATACGTTTTTGCCATCCACCCATGTTTGTACGGCCCAGCCTTTCAGCTTCCAGCCTGTGAACGGGGTATTTCTTCCTTTGGTTGCGAACGTTGCAGGATCAACTGTTTTTTCTTCGTTCAGGTCAATCATCGTAATATCCGCTGGTGCTCCCTCTTCGAGCTTGCCTGTATCCAGTCGGAATACACGTGCCGGATCAGCAGTCATTCGTTTCACCAGGAAATCCAAGCTCCACAGTCCTGTTTCCACAAACTTTGTGTACAACAGCGGGAAGGCTGTTTCGAATCCTACGATTCCGAAAGGTGCCAGTTCCATGCCTTTGGCTTTCTCTTCTTCACTGTGTGGCGCGTGGTCAGTTACGATCATGTCCAGCGTGCCATCCAGCAATCCTTCGATACAAGCCTGCACATCGCGTGGTGAGCGTAGCGGCGGGTTCATTTTCCAGTTAGCGTCCATGCCCGGGATATCTTCATCCGACAACACCAGATGGTGCGGACACACCTCAGCAGTTACTTTAATGCCGATGGACTTCGCCAGACGGATCAGGCGAACCGACTGTTCTGTACTTACGTGGCAGACGTGGTAATGAACTCCCGTTGCTTCTGCGAGCAGGATATCACGGCCCACGTGGATGGCCTCGGATTCATTTGGAATCCCTTTGATGCCGTGACGCTTCGAAAACTCGCCTTCCGTCACATATCCACCAACAACCAGTGAGTCATCTTCACAGTGTGCAATAACCGGCATATCCATACTTGCCGCGAGGCTCATGGCATCCTTCATCATTTGGGCATTTTGTACGCCTACACCATCATCCGTGAATCCAATGGCACCAGCTTCTTTTAATGCGGCAAAATCGGTAAGTTCACGACCCAGTTCGTTTTTTGTAATGGCTGCATAAGGCAACACTTTCACCAGATCAGCTTCTTTGGCTTTATCCAATACCAGTTTCACAACTTCCGCTGTATCTGTAACTGGTCTCGTGTTCGGCATGCAAGCGATTGTTGTAAAACCACCTTGTGCTGCTGAACGGGCACCTGTCTCGATTGTCTCTTTGTGTTCGAATCCAGGTTCACGCAGATGCACGTGCATATCGATCAATCCGGGAATGACCAGTTTGCCTGATGCGTCTGTCACATGATGCGCTGACTTTTCGGCATCCAGTACAACTTGGTCTTCCAGACCAGCGATCTTTTTAATTTTACCTTCATCTATAATGATGGTTTTCCGTTCAAGTTCCCCTTGTTGGTTCAAGATGTTCGCGTTCTTTATAATCTGTAGCATAATTGTCCTCCGCTTCGGTTCTGTCCGGCTTACCAGGCAAGCCGGATGATTTTCTTTATCGTGTACTCTCATATTGCTCTATAAGAACTTCCGTACCATCAGCCTATGACCCACAGCCAGACCCTGTTACAGTTTCATCGCACGTTCCATAACCGCCATGCGGATCGGAACGCCGTTTGCCATCTGCGGGAAGATCCGCGATGCTTCACTCTCCACAACCGCGTCATCTACCTCGACATTGCGATTCACAGGAGCAGGGTGCATGATAATCGTACTTGGTTTTAGGCGTGACGCACGTTCTTCCGTCAATCCGTAGTGTTCGCGATAATCCTCAGCTGAAGTAATCAAGCCATGTTGATGACGTTCCAATTGAACACGGAGCATCATGACTACATCTGCATCCAGCGCTTCTTCAAGACCGACATAAGGAGCATGCTCTGCGAGTTCCGATGCTTGCATCGTTGATGGTGCACAGAATCGTACATCTGCACCAAACTTTTGCAGCGCCCAGAGGTTGGAGCGTGCTACCCGACTATGCAGAATGTCACCAATAATGGAGACACGCAAGCCCTTCAATTCGCCAAATGCTTTCCGCATTGTGTAGAGATCCAGTAGTGCCTGCGTGGGATGCTCATTGTTACCATCTCCGGCGTTAACGAGTGGTACATTCACTTTCTGAGCCAATTGTTGCAGAACGCCTGCCGGTTTTAACCGGATCACGCCTGCATCAATGCCCATCGACTCAAGTGTGCGTACCGTATCGTAGATGGACTCTCCCTTTTCCACACTGGATGCCGCTGCCGTGAAGTTCAGCACTTGTGCGCCCAAGCGTTTCTCTGCCATTTCGAACGAGAAGCGGGTACGTGTGCTGTTTTCGAAGAACATATTGGCGACGAAGCGTGATTCCAGTACTGGAACCAGTTTCTCTTTCTGGGCTTCCCAGTGAGCTGCTCTGTTCAGAATCGACTCAATTTCTTCTCGGCTAAGTTCCTTCAGTCCAAGCAAGCTCCGGTCTCTCAATGCTGGTTGTGTAATCATCATGCTTGTTCCCCCCGGTTCTGAGTGATTTTGACTTCGTCCTGTCCATCTGTTTCCATGAGTGCAACCTCGATCTCCTCTGATTTGGAAGTCGGCACATTCTTGCCGATAAAATCA
This sequence comes from Paenibacillus sp. USHLN196, assembly GCF_037144955.1. NCBI lineage: Bacteria > Bacillati > Bacillota > Bacilli > Caryophanales > Paenibacillaceae > Paenibacillus > Paenibacillus sp. USHLN196. Next base: position 230,629 of record NZ_JBBCYH010000005.1, read on the forward strand.
GGTCGAATCGGAAGTTCCCGGTGTCCACGGTCTGCGAGTACAGCCAGCTGAATGTTCTGCGGTCTTCCACAGTCCATCAGGGCATCCATCGCTGCGCGAATCGTCCGTCCGGTATAGAGCACATCATCGAACAAAATCACTTTTTTGTTGTGGATCGAAAGTGATTCAGGTGTCATAATCAACATTTCCTTGCGATTCGCTTTATTTTCGTCCAAGCGGTCATCGCGGTAAGGAGTCACATCCAGTTCTCCCCAGGGGACTTTGGCGCCTTCGATTTCTTCAATCTTGGCGGCAATCCGTTCAGCCAGGTAAACCCCGCGTGTACGAATACCGACCAACACACAATCGTCGATTCCTTTGTTTTTCTCCAATATTTCATGGGCAATCCGTGTTAATGCGCGGCGGATCGCCGTCTCATCCATAATGACATGTGTCTCTGTGCTCATGCGTTCAGCCTCCTCAGGATTTCCCTTCAGCATCATGGCCCCGTGACGAGGAGAACAAAAAAAGACTCCTTGCCGTGTTTATTGGCAAGGAGTCTCCGAACTTCAGAACGCTCTGAAGAAAGTTTACTCTCGGGGATGCATCGCTTCATTTGCCGCAGCAAAAAACGATGTATCGTTCACGTTACCTTGCCAGTCTCACGGGACTGATTTAAAGGTGCTATTCATGTCGTTCATATTGCAGGACCTCACAGGGTTCTGTACTCAATATGTCCGTTTGTCTTCATGAATTATGACAGAAAGACAACCCTCTGTCAACACCTCACCATTGCAGGTGAAAATCCTCTGCTACGTACTTCTTAGAATCAGCAGTTAGGCCGAAAAACATCCATGCACATTACATCTCATTGGTTATTCATAATTATACAACAATTCTGCATATTTATCCATAGGCAAATGAGAAATTTGATATTGCCAAAATAAACCTCTTACTGTACTCAAGAAGAGATAAAACACTTCTTTTAGAACAAACGGTGAGTTTCCATTTTACGCAATAATATGAAGGCTCTGAATTAGTACCAAGTGAAATGGGTACAGTTTATAAACATGAACCCATTCATAGATGCTGCAATAATGCCGATATACATAAGATTCACAAATATGCGACATAGAAATAAGATACGCCCTACATTTATTAACATTTAGGAGGAAGCCATGCGTCACATTTGGCACGTTTACAAAACAGACTGGTTGCATATTTTAAAGGTTCCCACAGGTATATTTCTAATTGTGGCTATTATTTTGCTACCCGGGGTGTATGACTGGGTCAATGTGAAATCCGTCTGGGACCCATACAGTAACACTCAGGGGATCAAAATTGCAGTGACAACCGAGGACGAGGGTGCAACTGTTGAAGGAACCAATGTTAATATCGGAGACGAACTGGTATCCAGCCTCAAACACAACGAAAAGCTGGGCTGGACTTTTGTAGATCGAGCTGAAGCTAGTCGAGGGGTACAAACAGGAGAATATTATGCCAGCCTGCTCATTCCCGGAGACTTTTCGTCCAAAATTACAGGTATCGTTGACGGAAAGCTGGAACGTCCAGAGGTAATCTATACCGTTAATGAGAAGGTGAATGCCATTGCTCCTAAAATCACAGGCTCTGGTGTATCTGCCATAACAACACAAATCAATGAAAATTTCACTGAATCCGTCAGTGAGGCCGTTCTAACCAAGTTGAATGAAGCCGGGGTTGAGATTAATTCCCAGATTCCAACATTACGCAAGATGGAAAATGGCATTTTCACGCTGGAGAAAAATCTTCCGGCCATACAAGCCGCTGGACAAAAGGTTCTGGAAGTAGAAAAAGCCATGCCTGAGATTGTAAAAGATGCTCAAAAGATCGTTGAAATCGAGAAAAAACTGCCTGAAATCAATGAAGCAGCACAGTATGTGCTCAAGGTGCAGGAGTATTGGCCACAAATTAATGATGCGGCTTCCGAAGTGCTGGCTATTCAAGGGCGGATACCGGATATACAAAAAGCGGTAGAACGCATTCGAGAAGTGGATGAAAACTTTGGCCAGGTATCAGATGTCATCCAAACGGCGTTGGATAAAACCAACAAAGCTCTGTCTATCGTAACGGCAGCAGAGCAAGATTTGGACAAAGTATCACAAATCGCTGGCAACGGGATTGAGCTTGCAGAGGGATTAAATCAGTTCGTGGATTCCAGTGAAGAAGCGTTTCAGACAATTGGCCCGGCGATCCGCCAAAATCTGCTGCTGGTGCAGCAGATTACTAATGCTGCAGGAGACGTATTTGCACAATTGCAAAATTCGGATCTTAATAACCTTCCTACAGCAGAAGATCTCGACCGGATTGCTTCGCGTTTAGGGATTGCGGTACAACTCGTCGACAATATGGCAGAACTATTGGGCAACATCAATAAATTGCTTCCAAGCCAACCGCTTGCCGATAAAATTACACAACTGAACTCCATTTCAGATAAACTTCAGTTGCAAATCCGCTTGGCTGGCATCATCAGTGATGCTATGCGTCGTAATACAACTCCACCGACAGACGTCATCGCTCAGTTAAATACACTCTCGAAGGATATCAGCAGCGAGATTGGCAATATCTTAAACACCTATGAAAGTGAAATATCGCCTGCACTTGCAGCTGGTGCGGATAAGCTCAGGTCTACCCTCTCCACTTCAGCAGAAACTCTACAAGGAGCAAAAGATCGTATTCCGGATATTGCGGACATTCTTGCATCTGCCAAAGAAGGAATTACGTTTGGGCAGACCGAGTTGACAAAAATCCAGAGCGAACTGCCTCAAATACAATCTAAGATCCATGAGATATCAGAGACACTCGCGAACAAAAGTGAAGGTTTTATCCAAGCTCTGAACACAGTGTCTTCATTAATTCGAAACGATCTGCCCAAGCTGGGAAACAAACTGAACGAAGCAGCTAATTTTGTTCGTAATGATCTGCCTAATGCCGGGAAACAGATAGGCAAGGCATCGGATTTTGTCCAGAACCAGCTTCCGGAGGTCGAAAAAGGAGTACATCGTGTTGCCACGCTGGTACGTGATGATCTGCCAGCATTGGAAAGTGCCATCAGCAAGGCTGCTGACAAACTTCGGGAGGTCGAAGGTAATAACCAGTTTGCCGAACTTGCCAAACTTTTGCGTGGCGATATCGAAGAAGAAAGTGCTTTCCTTGCAAGTCCGGTGCAAATCAAGGAACAACAGCTTTACCCGATTCCGAATTATGGATCGGCCATGTCACCATTTTATGGCGTGCTATCCTTGTGGGTGGGCTCAACACTGTTGATTTCTCTGCTTCGTGCCGAAGCTGAGAATCCGGGGGGCAAGTTTCGGGGATATGAGTTGTATCTTGGACGTCTCGCTACTTTTCTGACCATTGGGTTACTTCAGGCGATATGCGTCACCCTGGGAGATATCTTAATCCTGGGTACCTATGTCGCAGATAAACTGTGGTTTGTCCTGTTTGCCATGCTGGTGAGTGCCGTATTTGTCACCATAACGTACACCCTGCTGTCCGTTTTTGGGAATATCGGAAAAGGGATCGCCATCATCTTCATGGTGTTCCAGTTCTCCAGCTCCGGCGGTACGTTCCCAATCAGCATGACATCACCCTTTTTCCAGGCATTGAATCCGTTCATGCCCTTCACGTATGCGATCAGTCTGCTGCGTGAGTCGGTCGGCGGCATATTGTGGTCTACTGCCATCAAGGATATTCTGTGGTTGTGTATGTTCATCGCGCTGAGTCTTATCGTTGCACTTGCTTTGAAACGCCCACTCAGCAGTCTCACCAAACGTTCAGCCGAGAATGCCAAGAAGACCAAAATTATTGCTTAACTCATGTGCTGGATACTAAAATAGATAAGGCCATTGGACTTTCCATCCAATGGCCTTTCTTATTTCCTTATATGAATCGATACTTTTTGACTATTTCACTGAGCGCTCCTGTTCCAACTGATCATAGGATTGCTTGATTGTTGTTAATGTTTCTACATGGCGATAGATGTTGTTACTTGCCGTAACGATAACACATAACATGATCAAGCCTATAACCACTTTTTTCCCCAATCCCGGACGAAGACTGATGACAAAACCTCCACCCAACAGGAAGAACGCAAACAGATAATGCCCCGCATACAGGTACATATCATATTGAAATACAGCCAGACCAAAGCCCACGACTACATGAAGCAAAAAAGCAAACAGAATATATGGCACAAGGGTCCACACTTCACGTTCACGAATGCCCTTAATGAAGCCCATGAGTGCCAGTAGTAAAATAAAGATACCTGTAATCTGCACGTAGAATGGATTGGAACGGGACAGATCCGTAACAAAGGCTGCCATGCCAGGGTCCAGCAAATGCATCTTCGGTGTCAGCATCGGATTAATGGTCAGCATGTTCAATGCTTTCCAATGAACAGCGAACTGGAATGGCGTTGCATAGCTGGTTCCGCCATTTTGTATGCCCAACAGCCAATTACTAACCCAGCTCTTACTTCCAAATGCAACATACTGAATCCCGGTAAACACGGCAATGATCAGAACTGCAAACGCCATAATACCAATATATTTCTTCCACCCCGCCTTATTGCGCCATGCATTCATATTGAAGAATGTGGCAGCAGCAAACGGTACGATGTTTGTCGAGGTTAGCCCGAAGTTAATCGATGCAAGCAATGCATTGGGTACATAACGTACGTCCTGACGCTCACGAGTATACTGCATGTAAACCACTGAAAACAGAATAACGAACTGTACATAAGGATACGAATCCGGGATCAACGCGGTATACATCAGGTAGGAACTGAAACCAAACAACAAGGCGAACAGCAACGGTGTGATCGTCGGTTTGTTTTCTTTTTGACTCAAGAACAGATACGCCAGCACCACCGAACCCGCATTGATCAGCGACTGCAAGATTAGAAAGAACCAGTTGCCTCCCAGGAACTTCGCTACAGCCGCAAGGGTAACTGCCAGAAAGGAAATGAGCGGATGGATAACAGAAGAACTGTTGTCCCCATAATACATTGAAGGATCAAAGTTGAATAAATTGATTGGAAACAGCGTCGTGTTAAAAGGGGTATACTTCCCAAGCAGTTCTGCATTATTTTCAATGTACAGAACGTACGAGCCGTTCATTAAGCCATAGAACAAAGCAAATCCCGCAAACAGGTAAAAGGCTGTCCAGTTGGCTCTTCGATTATAAAATAAGTAATCTAAAAAGTTCATGCTTTCATTTCACATCCTGATTAATTAAGTTCTAGAACACCAATAAACATAGGCCACCCATAATACATGCCACACCGATCCAGCGTAAAGGGCCCACTGCCTCTTTAAATACCAGCCGCGCTATGATGAGAGTCCACACATATGTTAATGCGTTCGCAGGCAACACTACGGTTAATGGAAGAAACTTCAACAATACAATATTCAGCAACGCACCCGTTCCGTAGAATCCAAGTCCCATGAGTACATGCAGGCGATTGCGACTAGATGCATAAGCTTTCAGTCCGGCCCCGCCCAGTGCACCACACAACGTCATGACAATTAATACGGCAACCATCCAGCTATCGATCAACACTGGTTAATGTCACCCCGATTCCAAGCAGCACAACTGCTGCCAGCTTCTGCACCGTAATTTCTTCACCGAGCAAGAAATATCCATAGATTAAAGCAAACACGTAGCTGGCACACATTAGAGGATAAGCAACAGAGAGTTTTTCCAGAGCAAAAGCTCTGATCATTAGAATCGCTCCAAGTCCATAACATAGAAAACCAACACCAAGGTAAATCCATTCGGTTAGTCCCCATTTCCAGAACAATTGACCCGTCGCTGTTAGAAAAGCGGAGACGAGCATTAACCATTTACCTGTATGACGTGATTTTATTTTCCCCACGTTAATGCCTCCATGTCCGGAACACGCTTGTTAATAAAGTATCGCTGACTCACAAGCTCCATGACCGGAAGGTCGGATAAGGAGTCCGAGTAGGAACATGACTGATCATAGTCAATTACCATGTTCTTCTCACTCAGATAAGCCTGAATGCGGCGCACCTTCTCTTCCCCTTTGCAATTACTGCCTTCAATTCTGCATGTGTAACCATTCGCATGACGGATGAGTTCAGTCCCAATTACATGATCCACCCAGGGAAAGTTTTTAAAATATTTCATGTAGGCATGCGGAGACGCGGTGACCAGCAAGACATGGTAGCCTGCTTCCTTGCGATGCTGCATCTCCACACTGGCCTCAGCAAAAATGGACGTACGCAAGCGAGTATCAAAGAAATGCTCCAGATCTTTTTCAGACATGCGCTCAATTTCTTGAAAATAGGAACGCTTAACTTCTTCAACCGTCATGAATCCAGCCTTGAATAACACCGTATGTAATGCAATGACAGGCAATCTCCATACCTGCCAAGGGTAACGCCGAACACCATAATGCACAAATTGAAACATGGAATCACTGCGTATAATCGTTTTATCAATATCAAAGATCGCGACTTTCGTGCTTTTCACCCTGATCCCCCTCAGCCTTTATTCAAAGATAGTAAAGATTGTAACAACACTTATCACATACAATATAACCGTAATTAATATGGGCTTGTCCTCAAACAGCACACGATCAGGCGAGCCCCCCTGGTTTTTCATATGGATCAGATACAAGTAACGGAACATGCCGTAAATGACCAGCGGAATTGTCCACATCAGATGAATGGTTCGATCTGAAGTGAATGTGAACAGGGAGTAGCTGATAATCGTAGCTGTCGTCACAATCGTATTAAATTGGTCCAACAAGGTAATGGAATAGTTATCCAAAACTTTACGATGTGATCCTGTGTTCCCTTCAAGCAAGGTAAGTTCATTTCTTCGTTTGCCAATGGCCAGAAATAACGACAGCAGCATTGTACAGATCAAAAACCATGGTGTGAAAGGTACATGAATCAGTACACCACCGGCAATAGCACGAAGTACAAAACCCGCTGCAATAGTCATCATATCCAAGATAACGAGATGCTTCAGCACAAAGGAGTATGACACATTCAACAGGAAATAAACGATACATAATACCCCGAATAGCGGGTTCATTACGAAGGCTATTCCTACGGAAAGGATTAACAGGATAGTGCCGAACAATAAAGCATGAGCCGGATTCACCTGACCCGAAGCAATGGGACGATACTTTTTCACTGGATGCTGCTGATCCCTGTCCCGATCCACAAAGTCATTCAAAATATAAACACTGCCTGCAACGAGGCTAAATAGAATAAAGCCAAGCAACGTCGCAAGAATGGTTTCCGTCCGAATCTCTTCAAAAGAGAAAAGTAACGCAGCAAATAACAGCAGATTTTTAGTCCACTGTTTGGGTCTTAACAATCTGATTAATCCTGAAATTGTACTTCCATTTTCTGTAGTCGGTGAGGACACGGTACTCGTTCGTGAGGATAACAATTGTAATAACTCCCTTCAAAAACAACTTCTGTATATAACAAATAACGTAAAGATCTAATCATATGTTGCTTGTATAATTTTGTAAAGGGAGTAAATGAAAAAAATCTAATATGGACATAAAAAAAGAGACCGTTTCCGGTCTCTTCGTTTGTACGTAATGAAGCTATAGCGTGCTGCAATTAAAATTCGAATTGTACGTCGCTCAGACGACGCTTGATCTCAGCGATAACACGTTTCTCTTCCTCTTCACCTTTAGCTTCAAAGGTAACGGAGAAACGAACAAAGTTACCCGCATCATCCCAAGGTACGGACGAGATCAGTTTCTCACGGATCAGGAATTGGGAGAAATCTTCGCCCGATTCGAAGCGACGTCCGCCAACCACACCTTTTGGTGCTTCAACATACAGGAAGAAGGAACCTTTTGGTTTTTCAGCCTGGAAGCCCAGTTCATTCAGTGCTGCAACGAGCATGTCGTGACGACGGGAATATTTCTCTGCAATTTTTTCCGTGATCTCAGGGTGATTCAAACCATATGCAGCAGCTTTCTGAATCGCGATGAACTGACCGGAGTCGTTGTTGTCCTTCACGTCGCTGAATGCTTTGACTACAAGCGGATTACCCGCTACGAAGCCAATTCTCCAACCCGTCATATTGTAGGACTTGGACAGAGAATGCAGCTCGACGCCGACATCCTTCGCACCAGGTACCGACAGGAAGCTGAATGGTTTTTTGCCATCATACGTCAATGCTGCATACGGAGCATCATGGACCACGACTACGTTGTATTTCTTCGCCCACTCCACTACTTCAGTGAAGAACTCTACTGTCGCACTTGCGCCAGTCGGATTGTTCGGATAGTTCAGATAGAGCAACTTCGCACGTTTTGCGATATCTTCCGGAATAGCCGTCAGATCAGGCAAGAAGTTGTTCTCCTTCGTCAATTGAATGTTGAACACTTCTCCGCCCAGATACTTTGTATGTGTGCCCATAACCGGGTAACCTGGAACGGTCATGATCGTCACATCACCCGGATTGATGAAGCATGAAGGCATCATCGCCAAAGCCGGTTTAGAACCAATGGAGTGCACGATTTCAGCATCTGCATCGATACCTTCTACGTTGAATACGTTTTTCAGGTAAGAAGCAGCAGCAGCTTTGAATTCAGGAATACCATTATCGGCATAACCACGGTTCTCAGGTCTGGAAGCTTCTTCTGCAAGTGCAGCGACAATGCCTGCATCAGCCATCTCGTCTGGTTCACCTACACCAAGGTCAATCAGTTCCACATCGGGAAAATCTTTTTTGGCCGAAGCTTTGGCGCGTTTGATTTTCTCGAATTTATAAATGTTCGTGTCTTTACCATAGTTGGAGCCACCGATACGGTCGGCAAAATTAGTCTGAATGTAAGTTTCTTGATATTTATCGATACTCATAACGTTGTTCATCTCCTCATTTGACGCAAATTTCTACACTTAAATATGAAGGATTTGCGTATTCAAAGCCATGGACAAAGTATCTGAACATTTGTACTTTCTTGGAGCTGTTAACGACTGCGCAGTGAAGCAAGTACGTCTTCCATATCCTGTGGAAGCGGAGCTGTAAATTCAAGATATTCTCCCGTGGTCGGATGCACAAATCCAAGAATGGCAGCATGAAGAGCCTGTCCTTGCATTTTAATTCCTTTATTCCGTCCATACGTGGGATCTCCGACAAGCGGATGACCAATAAACTTCATGTGAACCCGAATCTGGTGGGTACGCCCTGTCTCCAGTTTCAATTCCAGCAAGGTGTAGTCATTGATCCGCTCCGTAACGGTAAAATGCGTAACCGCATGTTTACTGTTGCGTTCCGTGACCGTATACATTTTGCGGTCATTGGTATCTCGTCCAATCGGAGCATCGATGGTTCCTTGGTCATGATTAAGATGACCATGAACGAGCGCGATATAACGTCTGTTCACCGTATGGTCCTTCAACTGAGCAGCCAGCGAGGCATGCGCACGGTCGTTCTTGGCAGCCATAATGAGACCCGACGTATCCTTATCAATGCGATGTACAATACCTGGGCGCAATTCCCCATTGATACCTGAAAGGTCTTTGCAGTGGTACATGAGCGCATTGACGAGCGTCCCAGACGTATGCCCTGGTGCTGGATGCACCACAAGACCACGCTGTTTATTGATCACGATCAAGTCGCTGTCTTCATATACCACTTCCAGCGGAATATCTTCGGCAATGATCTCAACAGAAGTTGGTTCAGGAATCTGTAGTTCAATCAGATCACCTTCGGATAACTTGGCATTGGCTTTGACTACAGCACCATTTACCGTAACGAACCCGTCTCCAATCCACAATTGAACTTGGGAGCGAGATACGTTGTCCACAGCTTCCGTAATATATTTATCAATTCGTTCCTTCTTATGTTCAGCGGCAACGGTCCATTCCATACGCTCATTGCCATTCATTAGTTCTTCGTCGTTGATCTGTTCCTCATTCGGATTACTCATGATGTTCATTCCCTTCAATCTTCGCGGCTGCTTTTTCGCGCCGTCCTTCAAGCAGCGTCTCCACAATGATCAACGCTACACCGATACAGATTGCCGAGTCGGCGATGTTGAAAATGGGAAACGTGTAACTTCCAAAGTTAAGCTGTACAAAATCCACAACTTCTCCGGTCAAAGCCCGGTCAAGGAAGTTGCCGATCGCTCCCCCCAGCACTAAACTAAGCGCCACAGGCAGCAATTTGTGCGGGGTATCTTTTACCTTTTGCAAATACCAAATCAAGGCAACGACTACAATCACCGTAACCACAATAAAGAACCAACGCTGGTCTTGCAGAATGCCAAAAGCTGCACCTGAATTGCGATGTGATGTGATGACAAAGAAATTGCCAATGACCGGAATTTCTTCTCTGAGTTCCATCCGGGTTGCAATCAGGAACTTGGTTCCCTGATCCAATAAAAATACGATAAAAGCGAGGATATAATACACCACGTTTGTTTGTCACTCCGTTCTTGTCTTTTCCAAACGATACCAGGCTTACGCCAGACTTGTTTATTGTAGCACAGCTGTTTGGAAATCGTCCACGACGCCCTGTGTTGCGATGCTCTTGGCAAAAACGATAACATTTCCCTTCTGTAATCCAGTCCTTAATGGTACATCCTACAATAGAGTCAAAATCCGGATTCCACACGGAATAGAAAGGGGAAAACCATGTCGCATTTTACTACTGAACAGCTGCAATCTTTACGATCCCAATTGATGACCGATAAGCGCGATATTGAACATAGACTGTCGGAAAACGAACATTATGGCCTCGGAGACTCACTCAAGCTACAGACGGGTGAACTGTCACCGATTGATAACCATCCTGGTGACATCGCTACGGAGGTCTATGAACGTGAGAAAGATATTTCCCTGCTGGAACACGATGAGTTCCAATTGGAGCGTATCGACTCGGCACTGCACTCCATCGAAGAAGGGCATTATGGTACGTGCGCAGTATGCCAGCAACCCATTCCATATGAACGTATGGAGGCTGTGCCCTACACCAAATATTGCAAAAAACATCAACCCGAAACGGTTGTCTCCGAAAACCGTCCTGTAGAGGAAGAGTTCCTCGCCCCGGCCTTTGGTCGAACAAGTCTGGACGAACGGGATGACCAAAATGGCTTCGATGGCGAGGATGCCTGGCAGATCGTTGAGAGCTGGGGCACATCGAACTCACCAGCCATGGCTGAAGGACGTGATATTGACAGCTATGATGTTATGGCCATTGAAGCCACAGATGAAGTGGAAGGCTGCGTTGAAGCGTACGAAAGCTTTGTGGCAACAGACATCTATGGTCATGACGTATCCATCGTGCGCAATCGGCAATATCGCCAGTATCTGGAGAATCGTGAAGGCGATGGTCTATTAGAACCGGACACGGAGACGGAAACGGATGACATGTATTAATTGCACCTTAATATCAAGCCCTACATGGCTTAGTAGGTGTTCATATCAAGCTGGCGTTGGACAATGCGAACAATATCAGCGATGTAGTCCCCAACAATAGGAAGATTGAGCGCCCCAAGCAGCTGTAAAACATAAATGATCGTTGCTGCGAAAAAGGTGAACCCAATTGCGATCCCCACACCTCGTGCGGCTCCAGACAACAAGTTCAGTCCAATCAGCTTCCAGGGTCTGTTTAGCAATTCCGTGTATTGCGCAATTCGGGAACGCTCCAGTTCATTAGCCAGTCGGTTAGTCAAGGTATGTAACTCTTCAATTTTGTCATGTGAAGTCAGATCATCTGATGTCGATTGTGAAATGGATGCAGATTGCTTGTCATCATGTTCGCTCATGTTTGCTCAGTTCCTTTGATCAATATAGATTGACTGTACAATAGAATCATTTCCTTTTTGCCTAAAAACCAAACGAGCCCAGATACAGGGAATATGTCCCTGCCTCTGCGGCTCGTTAGTTTATGCTCTATATTTTGTCACTGTTGAATGGGACATGCCCCGAATTACGCTCCGATGTAAATACCGATCGATTTGCCTCCGGCTTCAACACGTTCCATGCCCTCATTCGTGCCAAATGTCACTTCGGTCACGAGTACATTTTCACGTAAAACATCATCAAACGCCTGAATAGCTTCCTGAAGCGATGCATCCACATCCAGCGTCAAACGTACTCTCTTCTCAATCGGCAGGTCCAGTCGTTTCCGCGTATCTTGCACGGCACGAACCACTTCACGGACCCAGCCTTCCTGTTCCAATGCTGTCGTGATTTCGGTATTGAGCGCAACCGTCAGACCGTAACCAGATGCTGAGGCAAAGCCTGATTTGGCCTGTTTATCAACCAACAATTCTTCGCTCGTCACTTGTAGCTCTTCGCCTTCCGGAGAAACGATATTCAGCACACCTTCCGAAACGACTTTACGTGTCTCATCTGCGGACATCCCCTTGAAGAAGTTTTGCAGGAAACCTACGTTTTTGCCGTATTTTTTACCTGCGACCTTCAGGTTCAGCTTCAATGTAAAGTCAACGAATTCCGCATCATTATGCTCTGTACGAATTCCTTTCACATTGATCTCTTCCTTGATGATCTCTTCATAACTTGCGAGGTCAAAGCCTTTATCCAGGGAAACGATCAATTCGGACAGTGGCTGACGTGTCTTGATACCTGTTTCGTTACGAACGTTACGGGCAAGTTCAACCACACGGCGAGCCGTCTCCATATCCTGTTCCAGTCCTGCATCAATCAGCGCTTCATTGGCTACTGGATAGTCTTCCATGTGCACACTCTCACCTGTTGCAAGGTTCAGGTAAATATCCTCTGCCAGCATCGGTGTGAACGGAGCAACCAGCTTCGCAGTAGTCACCAGCACCTCAGTCAATGTACGATAAGCGTCCAATTTATCCTCTGTCAGGCCACTTCCCCAGAACCGGTCACGGGAACGACGGATATACCAGTTACTCAACTCATCAACAAACGCTTCAATCGCTTTGGAAGAGTTCAGATAGTCGTTAACCAACAACGCTTTTTCTACAACCAGGATCAGGCTGTTCAGTCTCGACAGAATCCAGCGATCCAGCTTGTGAGCGGACAGTTGGAACGGATGCTCCTGTGGATCAAATCCATCAATGGTCGCGTAAAGCGTCAGGAATGCATGGGTGTTGACCAGCGTATCCACCATTTTGGATTTCGCTTCGCCTACGATGCCTTTGGAGAAACGTTTGCTGTTCCACGGTGCACTGTCAGACAGCAATGCCCAGCGGAATGCATCTGTACCGTATTCTTCAATCACTTCCCAAGGATCGATAACGTTACCTTTGGATTTGGACATCTTCTGTCCGTTCTCGTCGAGGACGTGACCTGTAGCCATAACCGCTTTGTAAGGCGCTTTGCCTGTCAAAAGAGTAGACACTGCCAGCAAGCTGTAGAACCAGCCACGTGTCTGGTCGATCCCCTCACAGATCATATCTGCAGGATACTGCTGTTCGAATACTTCTTTATTTTCAAATGGATAGTGCTGCTGGGCAAACGGCATAGAACCGCTGTCGAACCAGACATCAATCACTTCCGGTGTACGTTTCATTTCATATTTGCCACAAGAGCTCATGACTTTAACGTCATCCACGTATGGTTTGTGCAATTCAAGATTCTCAGGCACGTCGCCTACCGCACGAGCACGCAATTCAGCAATGCTGTGTGGAGCAAATTGTTCGCCTGTCTCCTCACATACCCAGATGTTCAGTGGTGTTCCCCAATAACGGTCACGGCTGATGTTCCAATCCACCAGATCTTCAAGGAACTTCCCGAAACGACCTTCACGAACATGACCCGGGTACCAGTCCACTTCACTGTTGTTGGCAATCAGTTGGTCCTTGATGGCTGTCGTTTGGATAAACCAGCTGTCCATCGCATAGTACAGAAGTGGTGTATCACAACGCCAGCAGAATGGATAGCTGTGCTCATATTTTTCTTTGCTGAACAAACGTCCCTTCTCGGACAGATATCTCACGATATCAATATCACAATCCTTCACGAAACGTCCGGCAAAGTCAGTAACCTCTGCGACAAATTTGCCTTCCAGGTCCACCATGTTGACAAAGCTGATGCCATTCTCACGGCATACCCGGTAGTCATCTTCACCATGGGCAGGAGCCATGTGTACGATACCCGTACCACTGGCATCCGTTACAAATCCTGCGCCCAAAATGATGTTGGCTTTCTCAGCCTGTACGTAGTTGAACGGAGGATCATACGTTTTGCCAACCAGATCGGCACCTTTCAGTGCACCAATGATTTCATACTCACCTTTGGTATCTTTCATCACTTTCTCAACCAGATTGGTAGCCATGATGTACACTTCATCCTCTTGGCGAACACGGGAGTAATCCATATCCGGATTCACGGCAAGTGCGACGTGTGAAGGCAGTGTCCAAGGTGTCGTCGTCCAGGCAAGTACGAATTCTCCACTGTCATTCAGTTTGAATTTCGCTGTAGCGCTCAAGTCTTTGACGTCTTTGTACCCTTGTGCAACTTCATGGGAACTCAGTGTCGTCTGACAAGACGGACAATACGGGCTCACACGGTGACCACGATACAACAGTCCTTTCTCGTGGATCGTCGCCAGGATGTTCCATACACTTTCGATGTAGTTATTATCCAGGGTGATATACGGGTTATCCATATCTGTCCAATAACCGATACCTTCCGTCAGATCACGCCATTGTTGCTCATACTCGAATACGCTCGCTTTACATTCGTTAATGAATTTCTCCACGCCGTAATCTTCGATTTCCCACTTATGGGAGATGCCAAGCTTCTTCTGTACACCCAGTTCTACAGGCAGACCATGTGTATCCCAGCCCGCTTTACGAACGACGCGGTAACCCTTCATCGTATTATACCGTCCAACGAAATCCTTGATTACCCGTCCCAGTACGTGACCGATATGCGGTTTACCGTTTGCTGTAGGCGGCCCTTCATAAAATACGAAGTTTGGCTTACCCTCCCGGTTTTCGATGGACCTTTTGAATGTATTCTCCGTTTTCCATTTATCTAACACGCGTAATTCTCTGGCACGTGCCTTCTCTTTGACGTCAACTCGTTGCATGATGATCAACTTCCCTTTCTTTGGTTAGATTGTGGACCGTCCACAAAAAGCGTTTCAATCCCCCTAAATCCCCCTTACCAAGGGGGACCCCATAGGCGCTCCGCCCTCTGGACACCCGGGATGGGTTGTCGTTGGGGGAACGGTGGCGCTTATGGGCGAGGGTTTATGTGCGTGGTGGCGGCCATTCTGCGGCTGTTCCCTGCGTGAACGCCGCATGGCCTTACTGCGAGGCGGGTGTTGCCGGGTGCTTCGCTCTCCCGGCGGGCGGCTCTCTCCTTGAGGTCCCTTCGGGCCTCATGGACGTTCGCCTTGGCGAACCCGTGTGCCGGGCGCTTCGCTTTCCCGGCGGGTGGCTCTCTCCTTGAGCTCCCTTCGGGCCTCATGGACGTTCGCCTTGCGAAACCCGAGTGCCGGGCGCTTCCCTCCCCCGGCAGATTGGCTCTCTCCTTGGGGTCCCTGCGGGCCTCATGGACGTTCGCCTTGCGAAACCCGAGTGCCGGGCGCTTCCCTCCCCCGGCAGATTGGCTCTCTCCTTGAGGTCCCTGCGGGCCTCATGGATGTTCGCCCTTTTTTGAACACAAAAAAAGCCCCATCCCTGGAAAGGGACGAGACTATACTCGCGTTACCACCCTAATTCTGTTCATCACAAACCACATCCAAGCAAGCCTGGGTATGCTCTGTCATCAACAGCGCTTATGCCCCGCTAAACTACTGCAGGGTGCCGTTATAACGTACGGCTTACGGTTCGGCTTACACACGGCACTCAAGTACACCGCTTCAGCGTCACTTCTCCGGGGAGATATTCGGCTATAACTCATCCATTGGTTTGCACCAACCACCAACTCTCTGAGGGATGAGATCATAACGTACTGAACCCGTCATGGAATCACTATTCATTATGAATATAGTTATAGCCTCTTTGCAGACAAAAGTCAACCAGGCGACAGACTAATAAATTTCTTTCATCTCCCGCTCACGGTCACGCACTTCCTGCTCCCGGCTCTCCAGCACTTCCCAACCATCCTGAGTCAACAGTTCAAGCTGCGCTTCAACAAGCGTGCGGAAACGTGCACGGTAAATCGATGCCTGCTTTTTCAGTTCTTCCACTTCCAAAGCAATTTTACGCGATTTACCCAGCGATTCGTTCACGATTCGGTCTGCATTTTTCTCTGCTTCCTTCACGATCAACTGTGCTTCTTTCTTAGCATTGTTCTTCACATCATCAGCAGCTTCCTGCGCAATGATGATCGTTTTGCTAAGTGTCTCTTCAATCGTGGCAAAATGATCCAGCTTTTCCTGAACGGACAGCAACTGATTGCTCAGCTCTTTGTTCTCGCGAATGACGCCTTCGTAATCTTTGATGACTTGATCCAGGAATTCATTGACTTCATCCTCGTCATACCCGCGCAAACGTCGGGAAAATTCCTTGTTGTGTATGTCCAGCGGCGTTAATGGCATGCTGTCCACCTCCTGTAAAAGTTCCTTCCCGTTCAGAGAAGGTTGCAGCATATGGGTTCCACCCAAGGGGCCGTAGCGTTGATGCCTAACTCTGGCAACTTATACGGAATGCAGGATCCGAATTGCATCCTCAGACGTTCATTCATACCTTTGACTTAATGTATATCGGAAACACCGCGTATTTTTTACACCTTTACGTTAAACATTTCGACAAGAAAGCCAATTTTCCTGCAACAGTCTCAGGCAAATTTGCCGATTTTCACTCGGCAGCGTCCTTTTTTTGTCATCCCTTCCTGTTCAATAACCTTGAATCGGCCAAATCCCTGAATGGATACGACATCTCCGGCTTTTAACGATTTGGAGGGGTCTTCCTCAACCTTCCAGTTCACTCGACAGCGACCGGCTTTGATTGGCACCAGCACCTTACTGCGACTAAGCCGATACACATCTGCACAGATTCCATCCAAACGAAGCGAAGCGACCGTAATATCCATCGTCTCCAGTTTGTTCTCTGACCATCGCATCTGATCCAAAGGAAGTAACTCTGTGAACACGTGTAACCGATGCACCTGATTCAGTTGAAGCGATAAAAAAGCGCCGGTTTCCGCCGCCACCACTGTATGGCAACCGTCCTCCAGCACTTGGATATCTCCGATCTTTCCACGTTTCATCCCAAGCCCGAGCAGGGAACCCATATAGTCCCCATGCTCCAGCTCCGAGATTTTCTGATCATCAGACGTGATACTGAGCACCTGCATACCCATATCCTCTTCATCCAGATACATGTAATCCGGTGCTACCAGCGCACGCTTGCGCTCAGCAGCCTCGTAACCACCATCCAGACGAATCTGAACGTCATTGCGACGATTGGCAAGAGTTTGTAAAATAAAAACCTGTCTTGGGTCAAGAAAGTCAGTTAGCTTCATGTCATGATACTTGCCTGCCCGCTCAACCCAGTCCGAAGCTTTATCTACGAAATCCCGCTCATCATGGCTAAAATGTTCGTAAATTTCACCGCTCATCTATGTCACCCTACCCAACATTATATAAAGTATCGGAGAATGGAGATCAACCCGTTAAGCGCGAGTTGGAGAACGATTAACGCCACAATCGGGGAAATATCCAGCACACCGAACAAAGGTGGTATAAATCGACGGAAAGGTCTTAGATATGGCTCTACTAATTTGCCGAGCCATTCACCGATGAAGCTTTCCCGCGCATTGGGAAGCCAAGACATCAATATGTAGACAATGACCATGTAAAAGTAAATCTGGTATAACGTGTACAACACGCTTTCAATCTGATACAAAAGTGGCTCACCTCATTCTGTTATAATCTTGCTCGCTGTCAGCCAGTATTTCCGTAATTGAGCCCTGAATTTCAACCGTATCTGGCGTACAGAGAAAAATGTTTCCGCCGATTTTGGAAATACCGCCACCCAATGCATATACCGTGCCACTCAAAAAATCAATAACGCGCAGCGCTTGGTCCTGGCGAATACGTTGCAAGTTCACCACAACGGTACGATGCGAACGCAGATGGTCGGCAATTTCCTGAGCCTCGTCATAAGAACGCGGTTCATACAGGACAACTTTAACATTTTTCTGGGAATGAATGCTCACCACATTATTCCCCCTTTGGTTTCTACGTTTATCGAGACTGGAGGTTTCAGCTTCCTGCTGTTCAGGTTCATTTTCCTCCTGCGCAGCCATCCGTTCACGTTCCACAATCTCTTCCTCTTCCTGAAGTCCGAGGAAATTCATAAATTTATTCATTACGCCCATCGTGAACCCTCCTCTTTTCCTACGAGAATCGATCCTAGCCGTACCCAGGTTGCCCCTTCTTCAATGGCCACTTCAAAATCATTGGACATCCCCATCGACAGCTCGGTCAATGGCTCTGCTGTGAGGGCTTGTCCATTCAATTGATCTCTCAGCTCACGTAATCCACGAAATACGGGACGCGTCAGCTCCGGATTTTCCTCATGAGGTGCCATGGTCATCAGGCCGACAACCTTGAGATTGTTGAACGAACGAATATCACGCAAAAATGAACTTGCCTGTTCCGGCTGTAAGCCATACTTGCTCTCTTCACCCGAAATATTCACCTGCAAAAACGTTTCCACTTGAATGCCAAGTGAAGCTGCTTTCTTATCCAACTCCTTCGCCAACGACAAACGATCCAGTGAATGTATGTAACGGAACTTGCCAATTACGTCTTTCACCTTGTTCGTCTGCAAATGACCGATAAAGTGCCAAGTGCCCTGTTGACCAAAAGCTTCCCATTTGGCCTGCGCATCCTGCCACCGATTTTCTCCAATATGCTCAAGACCATGATCCAGCACCGATCCCGTTGTTTCAAGTGAGACGTACTTCGTGACCGCAATCACATTCACATCATCACGTTGACGGTTACTGCGCCGACATGCATCTTCGATCTTCTGATTTACCTGTTGTATACGCTCCTCCAATGACACAGAGGGTCACCTCTCTTCCAGCCCAATCCAGCTAGCCATCCGCCCTGTAACCCCATTTTCCTTCCGGTAGGAGAAAAATAGTTCGGGATGACAACTTGTACACCAAGTTGTACATTCGATATGATCCGGCATTATTCCTGCTTTCATCATAATGTGTCGATTGCATTCTTTCAAGTTTAACATCGTTTTACCGTTATTCACGGGTCGATATACTTGTTTAGAAGCAGAATCCTCGTATTTATCATTAACCGGGGAATCCTCAAACCAAACCCGCACATGCTGCATGACCGCCTCATCCACTTCATAACAGCAATCCCCAATGGACGGACCGATGGCAGCCCGAATATCCTGTCTGCGACTTCCATACTCCCGTTCCATCGTCTCCACCATGGATACGGCAATACCCGCGACTGTACCTTTCCAGCCAGCATGAGCAAGACCTACAGCCTGCTGCACCGGGTCATAGAAATAAAGCGGAACACAGTCGGCATAGAAAGAAGTCAGTAACACGCCAGGCACATTCGTGACCAATCCATCTGTATCCTGCAACGCAGATTGACGATCAAGTAACCCTCTGCTCCGATCTTCAGCGGTAATTACAGCTACATGTTTGCCATGCACCTGCTCTCCACAGGTCCAGGCTTCCGCTGCAAAGCCAAGCTTCTCGGTTACGAGCCTGCGGTTGTTAAGGACAACTTCAGGATTATCCCCCACATGATAAGCACAATTGAGCGAAGCATAGGGAACATTTCCGACTCCACCATGTCTTGTCGTAAACCCAACCGTTAACTTTTCAAACTGATCTCTCCAAGGCGCAACATATAATAATAACGGGTCAGAACCGAAATCTGAATTTGGGCTCACTGTCCGTTCAAGTAATTCCTTATTCAATACAAATGGTTCCATTCTCTCACCTCACCACTTCCAGTGTACCAAATGAGCCACATTCTGTCTCATTTATATCGTTCGACGCTGATTACGTTCCAATCGTTCAATGCGTTCCACACGTTCTGTACGGTTATGCTGCTGTTCATCATACAGACGCGCTTCCCGATCACGCTCGTCATACGTATTTTCCTTAACCTCATCCATCTTCACCAGAATCACATCTGAACCAATCTTCACAATATTTTTCCAGGGAATCACCAGATCTGTTCCCCCTCCAAAGAGTCCCATAAAGCGACTATACCCTGGCACAACAATCGCTTCAATTCGTCCCTGCTTCAGATCCAGCTCCAAGTCACTGATCTGCCCCAGACGTTTGCCATCTGTAATGTTAATGACATCCTTTGTCTGAAAGTCCGAGATTTTCATGCCTCTTGCCGCTAATTCGCTCGTATTCACTTTCATTCATTTCCGCCCCCTGTTATTCCTCTTCTGTCCGTTCATTACACTTCTATACATTATATGTTTCAGGGGCGAAAAATGTCCTGTTTTTCATCGAATGTGTGGAAACCGCCAAAAACAAAAAGACGATCACCGGTATACACTGCCCCGATTGATCGTCCCCCTGTCCTTGCTTCGTATTACGACTTTACATGTTTTTGCATCTGCTGTATTGCTGATTTCTCCAGACGTGAGACCTGGGCCTGGGAAATGCCAATTTCATCAGCCACTTCCATCTGGGTTTTTCCTTCGAAAAACCGCATCGACAGAATCATTTTTTCTCGCTGACCAAGACGATGCATGGCTTCACGGAGCGCAATTTCCTCGATCCATGACACATCCTTATTTCTGTCATCACTGATCTGATCCATGACATAGATCGGATCTCCTCCATCATGATAGATCGGTTCAAAGAGCGAGACCGGGTCCTGAATGGCGTCCAATGCAAAAACAACATCTTCCTTCGGCACATTCAGTACTTCCGCAATTTCGAATATCGTCGGTTCCCGGGAATTTTTATTCGTCAGGCTGTCACGGACCTGAAGTGCTTTGTAAGCAATGTCCCTCAAGGAGCGAGATACCCGAATCGGGTTATTATCACGCAGGTATCGACGGATTTCACCGATAATCATCGGCACCGCGTAGGTTGAAAATTTGACATTCTGGGATAAATCAAAATTATCAATGGCTTTCATCAGGCCGATGCAACCAACCTGGAACAGATCATCGACAAACTCCCCCCGATTGTTAAAACGCTGAATGACACTGAGTACCAGACGCAGGTTGCCATTCACTAATTTCTCTCTTGCTGAGCGATCATGGTGTTGCTGAAGGGAATGAAACAATTCCCGCATTTCAGTGTTGGTGAGGACAGGCAATTTTGCGGTGTCCACGCCACAAATCTCGACTTTGTTTCGGGTCATCGTGATTTACCTCCCAAGGAGAAACATTAATGTACATTATCTCCGGGGCAGGCTTTTTTATTCGTACTTGGCACCCTTGCCAGTAATACCCATTCTGATCAACGATGTATTTCAGACCATTTTATTGAACTCCTTGCGGAGTCTTTTAATGATTCTTTTTTCGAGACGAGAGATGTAGGATTGGGAGATTCCAAGTAGATCAGCTACATCTTTTTGGGTCTTTTCTTCCCCATCCGTCAAGCCAAAACGAAGCTCCATAATCATTCGCTCACGCTCTGTTAATTTTTCCAGTGCCTTGTGCAACAGTTTGCGGTCTACCTGCTCTTCAATATTCCGATAGATTGTATCGTTTTCTGTACCCAATACATCGGATAATAATAGCTCATTCCCATCCCAATCAATGTTGAGCGGTTCATCAAAAGAAACTTCAGTTCGGATCTTACTATTGCGTCGCAGGTACATCAAAATTTCATTTTCGATACAACGTGAAGCATAGGTTGCCAGTTTGATTTTCTTTTCCGGGTCGAATGTATTGACTGCCTTAATCAATCCGATTGCTCCAATGGATACCAGATCCTCGATATTGATACCTGTATTCTCAAATTTACGTGCGATGTATACCACCAGACGCAGGTTACGCTCAATCAGCATCGCGCGAATAGCCGAGTCTCCCGAGGATAATTTTTGCAGCAAAAATTCTTCTTCTTCCCGTGTCAATGGCGGCGGAAGTGCCTCACTTCCCCCAATATAATAAATCTCTTCACTTTTGAGTCCTAGCAGAAATAACAGACGGTAATATTGCAGCTGCGCCACCAGTTTCCATTTCACAAGCATGTACGTTCCTCCTATACCACATTCAGCGGCTTTTCTGTTGCTCCCGCAGAGAGAGCCGTAGACTGCGCAGAAGCAGCGTCTTGCACAAGTTCAGGATGAATCACGGCCTGGTATTTCCCATCCGACGACAAAACACCTCCATCCAGCCCAATTAATACCCGTGTCGTCTCATAACATGTTTCCTCCATCGTTACCTTCACCCGGTCCGGCTTCATCGCCAGCATAAACGCAGTCCCTTTGTTAATGCCCCGATAGGGCACAAGCCGCAGTCGATCCTGCCACTGAAAACTCTCTTGATTAAGCTCCATAATAAGGTTGTCCGGCGCCTCGTCCTTGAGCCTGCCCTTCCATGAAGCAGGTAGCATGTCTTGCCATAACGAAACCTCCATCACCATGACCGGCATACGTGTTAAGGGATCGGTGAGCTGATTGCCCGTATCCAGAAGGCCTGTACAAGAAATAACGACCTCATCGATGCAGACCTCGACTTTACCCAAATAGGTCGTCATGCGATCCGTTTTCTGTTTTGAGCTCTGCACAGCTTTGAATAAAAACAGGACAGCAAAAAATACAATAAACGTGAACCAGAAGGCAATCTTCAGATCAAATGACATTCCACCCGAAGCCGTAAACCAAATACCGTTAAACAGCTCTCCGGAACTCTGAAGCATGTAATGCACACCCAGAATACCTCCTGCAGCGACAAAATTAATCACATAGAAGGTACCAAGCGTTCTCGCAAAAGCCTGCAGCCCCTTAAATCCAAAAGCAATACTGAGCATAGCCAGAGAGAATCCAAACTTGATCAAAAAGGTGAACATAAAGTCAAACTCCGGCACAAACATCATGACTACATATAATGCGCCCACAATGGCTGATAGCAACCATCTCCACCAAACCAGCTTCGTTTTGCGCATCCAGGCGGTCAGTCCGATGAGAGCACCGTCAATACACAGGTTTGTCAAAAAAATAAGATCCACATAAACAACCAAACTCTTCACCTACCTGCATCCAACATATCGAAATAGTGATATTCCGATATTCATGAGCATATTCACAAGTATACGGAGCCCCCTGTTCAAAGTCTGTCTAATCATGGGGGTGTGTTTCCAACTTTTTTTGTCGGAATTGCGCAGACCTGTTGTTCAGAATTTGTTCATTGCTGTATGCTAAGATATCTAAGAACGAAAAAAAACCCGGTTACTCCATCAGGAGCACCGGGTTTTCGATAAATCGATATGAGTATTAATCGTTGTTATTATTGCGTGAACGATTGCGTAAAAATGTCGGAATGTCCAGCTGATCATTGCTCGGCTGATTTCCGAACGGACGCAGGTTCGGTGAACGCGTATCCGTTGTCTCCGTTGTTGCTGGAGCTGGTTTACGTCCTGGTGGTGGTGAAGCAGGTTTGTCTTCAAAACCGGTCGCGATAACCGTAACCTTAATCTCTTCTTTGAGATCTTCATCAATGATGGCACCAAAGATCATATTCACTTCAGGATCAGAAGCAGAAGTAACAATCTCTGCAGCTTCATTAACTTCATAGAGAGACAGGTTCATGCCACCCGTAATGTTCATGATGACACCACGTGCACCTTCAATTGAAGTTTCCAGCAAAGGACTCATGATGGCTTTACGAGCCGCTTCAGCTGCACGGTTCTCACCAGTTGCCTCACCAATACCCATCAGCGCAGATCCTCGCTCGGTCATGATTGTTTTTACGTCTGCAAAGTCAAGGTTGATTAGACCCGGTACTGCGATCAAATCAGAGATACCTTGTACTGCTTGACGAAGTACATTATCCGCTTGACGGAATGCTTCAAGCATAGGTGTCTTTTTGTCTACGATTTCGAGCAAACGATCATTAGGAATCACGATCAGTGTGTCGACTTTTTCTTTGAGGGCTTCAATACCTTGCTCTGCATGGCTGGAACGCTTGCGTCCTTCGAATGTAAATGGACGAGTTACGACACCAACTGTAAGTGCACCACACTCTTTAGCGATTTCGGCAATAACCGGAGCCGCACCTGTACCTGTACCGCCACCCATACCGGCTGTAACAAATACCATGTCTGCACCTTTCAACGTGTTCATGATCAGATCGCGGGACTCTTCCGCTGCTTTTTTACCTACATCCGGGTTGGCGCCAGCGCCAAGACCACGAGTCAATTTATCACCGATTTGCAATTTATGCTCGGATTTTGCCAGGTGTAAAGCCTGGGCATCCGTATTCACCGTAATAAATTCAACACCTTGTACACCATTTTCAATCATACGGTTGACTGCATTGCTTCCGCCGCCGCCTACACCGATGACTTTAATTTGAGCCAAGCTCTCCATCTCGAAATCAAATTCCAACATATTATTCCATCTCCCCCTCAATGTGCATGGATGGCCCGTCCAATTTTTGATTTGAACCGAATCAATTTCATATATCGACGAACGAAAGCGTTTATTTTAGTACCAGCGCATTCAGACGGCTTCAAGAATGTATGAAATGGATTCAACCTGTTATATAAATTCACTGAACATATTCTTCAGCCGTTCGAACAGACCAGGTTTTTGCTCCGATTCCTGTGCCGCATTCGGCTTCGGACGGTTGGTCGGTTTCTTGTTGTTGTTATTATTATTGTTATTTCCACCGCCGTTGTTGATCGAGGGACGAATACGCAAACTGCGAATTACACTGTGCAATATGCCGACTCCGCTTGTATAACCAGGGTCACGCACACCAATATAATCCGGAACTGCAACTCGTACCGAAGCAGCAAGCTCATGCTGAGCGACCTGCAGAACCCCCGGCATAGAGACCGTACCTCCCGTTAGTATATAACCTCCAGGAAGCTCGTTGTAACCAAGGCGCTTCACTTCTTGAGATATCATCTGGAATATTTCCTGAACCCTAGGTTCAATAATAGCCGCCAGATCCTCCTGTGAGAATTCCTTGTCTACATTACTTCCGATTCGAGTTACCTTGAACATCACATCGGCAGCAGCATCATCCAACCAGGCACAGCCGTATTTCAGTTTAACCTTCTCCGCCTGATCCGTTAACGTGCGTAAGCCGTAGGCGATATCATTCGTTACAAACTCCCCGCCAATTGGCAACGTTGATGTTGCGACAAGACTGTCTTCTTCAAAAATGGCGATAGTTGTTGCACCTGCTCCAATATCCACAAGTACTGAACCCATCGTTTTTTCATCTTTGGACAAAGCCAGTTGACCCGCTCCAAGCGACATGAGAACCAGATCGCTTACTTTCAGACCCGCTTTTTCCACGCAGCGCAAAAGATTATGTATCGCGGTTTTTGCACCCGTAATGATTGTCGCTTCAACTTCCAGACGAACACCAATCATACCACGGGGGTCCTGTATGCCCTCCAAGCCATCTACAACATATTGCTTGGCGACAACATCAATAATTTCCCGTTCCGGCGGAACTGCAATCACTTCGGCTGCTTTCAACACCCGCTCCATGTCTTCTTCTCCGATTTCACGATCCTCGTTAGACACAGCCACGACGCCGTGACTGCTCATCAGTCCGATATGATTTCCCGAGATTCCAACATACACTTCGGATATTTGAATACCTACCATACGTTCTGCATGATCCACTGCGTTGCGAATCGACTGCACCGTCTGATCGATATCTACGATTACACCTTTGCGAATTCCCTCCGAGTCGGCAGATCCAACTCCTATAATATTAAAGGTTCCATTATTCATTTCCCCAATAATAGCGCGAATTTTGGATGTACCGATGTCCAAACTAACAATGATGTCATTGTTGCTCAAGTCTGTGGCACCTCCTGACTCCAATAGTAAAATACGTTCGGGTTTAAACACTCTTAAAACATATTCAACACACTTCAGGCTTTCCCTCTTTTTTCTACAATGTTTTTGGGTGTCAAAATCTGGTTGCGAGACATAAAACCTTGAAGAAAAAAGAAGGAGGCAACTCATGTGCCATAAGTTCAAGTGTATCATTTTTTCTTCATCTCAGAAAGAACAAGTTTCATTGCTCTGACCGGGCCAAACCCCGACCTGCCTAGGCTTTCATAATCAATTCGGCCTCATGATGGCAAAGATCAGGGGGTTGCTCCCAGTTCAGCATCATCTTCCGGGTCATCCGGGATGAAAGGCACATAGGTATCTGCCTCAAGCATAGTGATTTTTCCAGGCCGTTCGGTCTCGATCACCTGATTCAGATACTCCACTTTATCGGATAAAAGAGAGACGGTTGTAATCACTTCAAACTGTGATTTGGTATACATCCGAATCTGGTCCGGAAATGAAGGCGTAGGATTCGGGATAATCTCCGAAATATCCGTCGTCAATTCATTTGGAATTTTAGCCAGCGTCTCACTCAGTTTGGCCTTGAGCGGGTCATCAGCCTTCCATTGGGTCAATATTGGCTTCTCTACAGCAACACCGATCGTTGCCGGGACCGTCAAGCTTGTCCCACTGGCCAATATTGCTTTTAGCGTACCATCCGTACCAAGTTCATACGCCACCGTGGCATATTCCTGAACTTTAATATGAATAATGCCCGGAAATTGCTTGTCCACGGTAACGGTCGAAATCGCCTTGATTGTCTTAAGACGCTCAATAACCTCGGCAGAAGTTGTCCCAAAAAATTGATCGCCTTCTCTCAGACCGCTTTTTTCCAGCAGCTCTGGAGCCGCTGTATATACATTACCCGTAATTTCAATTGCCGAAATCCGACTCATGGAAGAACGAAAGAATAATACAGCGAGCAATACAATAAAAAGTAATAACAGAATAATTACAATTTTGCGGCTTGTGTTTCCTTTTGGCCGGTTCTTCTTCAAAACCGGAATTTGACTTTTAGGCATAAGTAGCGCTCCACAAAGCCTCAGGTCCCCTCCCTTCAAGAAGGGGACGCCAAGGACGTTAATTGGCAAAATCCAACTGTTTCGAAACGGGCGACTGTCGCTCAACCGATGCTCCAAGACTCTGGAATAACTTCTCGATCTGATCGTACCCCCGGTCAATATGATGCACTTGCTCCACAACCGTTTTGCCTTGAGCTGCCAGGCCTGCAATAACGAGAGCTGCACCTGCGCGAAGGTCGGTTGCTTCTACTGTAGCCCCGTAGAGACGGGGAACACCACGGATAAATGCTGCGTTCAGATCGACTGAAATATCAGCCCCCATCACATTTAGCTCATCCACATGTTTGAACCGACCCTCGAAAACCGTTTCCTTCATCACACTGAATCCGTCTGCCAGACTGAGCAGCACCATGATTTGCGATTGCAGATCTGTCGGAAACGAAGGATACGGAGAAGTCACAATACGGTCCACTGATTTTGGACGGCTCATACAGCTCACCGTCATTATATCATTGCAGACTGTGATTTGAACACCAGTGCGCTTCAACACATGTATAAGTGAAGTAAGATGAGCAGGATTGCAGTGTGTAAGCGTAACATTGCCTCGCGTTGCCGCAGCTGCAATCATCACGGTTCCAGCAACGATTCGATCCGGTATAATCTCATACGAACAAGGCTTCAGTTTCTCAACGCCATTAATCGTGATCGTATCCGTTCCCGCACCAATGATACTTGCACCCATAGCGTTAAGGAAATGCTGCAGATCCTGTATTTCAGGTTCTCTTGCCGCGTTGCAAATGGTTGTTGTTCCTTTAGCCATAACGGCTGCCATCATGATATTCTCGGTCGCTCCCACACTCGGGAAATCCAAATGAATATCTGTACCCACCAGATTCTTTCCATGACAGATAATCTGTTGGTCCTGCTCTTCAATCAAAGCTCCGAGCGCTTCCAGGCCCCGGAGGTGAAGATCAATTTTGCGTTCTCCAATGGCACAGCCCCCTGGCTGGTACACTGACACTTGCCCAAACTTAGCCAGCAATGGTCCCATCAAAAAAATGGAAGAGCGCATCTGCTTCATTAGATCTTCTGGCACATCATATGACCGGATAGACGAGGTATTAATCGTCACTGTTCCCTGTTCATGCCGACACGTGCATCCAAGCCGTTCCAGGATATACAGCATCACTTCAATGTCCAGCAAGTGTGGAACGTTATGCAGCGTAACTTCTCCATCTGCCAACAAACTTGCGGCCATAATCGGTAAAGCAGCATTTTTTGCTCCATGGATGCGTATGGATCCTGAGAGGGGTTTCCCGCCTTCAATCACCAATTTGTCCAATGTATCACCTCCGGGGTTTACCGCTCACCCACTACGAAGACTTCCGGTACCAGGTTAATACCGTTTTGAGATGATATAGTGCTCTGAATCTGCTGCATTAGGGTGATAACGTCCTCTGCTGTTGCTTGGCCTGTATTGACAATGAAATTGGCATGCATGGAGGATACCTGTGCGCCTCCCTGAGTCAATCCTTTCAGCCCTGCTGCTTCAATCAAGCGGGCTGCATGATCACCCGGGGGATTACGGAACACACTGCCTGCACATGCCATCTGCAGTGGCTGTGTGCGGCGTCGGCGATCTTTGTAAGCCGCCATGGCCTCCGAAATGACTTTGCGCTCTCCCTGCTGAAGTTCAAATGTAGCTTCCAGCACGATGCCTCTCCGGTCATGCAGAACAGAGTGGCGGTAGGCAAAATCCATGTCCTCCTTGCTGTAACGTACCAATTCCCCTGTCTCCAGTACAATCTCAGCGAATTTAAATATCCGTGACACATCCGATCCATGGGCACCTGCATTCATGTACACGGCTCCACCGACAGTGCCGGGGATACCGCTGCCGAATTCCAGACCGGTCCATTCCTTTTTGGCAGCAACCACACTGAGTTTAACAAAAGAATGCGCCGCTCCGGCGGTTACGCCGCCCTCGTGAAATTCGGCATAATCAAAGCCTGCGCCTGGTTTCACAACAACACCGCGTATTCCTTTGTCTGATACCAGCATGTTTGAACCCCGTCCCAGTTGCATCCACGGAATTTGAACCTTGTGAAGCCATTGAACGAGATTCATCATCTGCTCTTTATTCTCCGGAATGACCAGTGCATCCGCAGGACCGCCGATCTTCCATGTGGTGTATTTGGCTAGCGATTCGTTTTCAAGAACTCTGCCAACATTATTCTGGGATAGTAACGATATCCACTGGTGCATGTTTGCTTCCTCCTTTGCTTCAAAACCGATGAACACAATATGTTCTGTTGCTACAGACCGTGTTCTGGCGCCTTGGAACGATGATCACGATTTATACGGTATCTTATGTCAGCCCCGTCTTGTGTGTGACAATCGCCCACAAACTCACTTCACCGGCGTGTAGCAAGACGCTGAATTTCACTTACAAGCACTTCAGCTGCATCGGGTTTCCCCAGTTTACGGGAGGCTTCAGCCATTCGTTTGCGACCCAACTCATCATTCATAATGCCCGCGATGGCTTCGTACAGTACTTTGCCTGTAAGATCCTTCTCCAGCATCGTGAGTGACGCGCCTCCACCTTCAAGCGTGCGTGCATTGGCCTCCTGATGATTGTTGGTCACGTTGGGTGAAGGAATCAGGATAGAAGGAATACCCAGCGATGTAATCTCCGCAAGGAATGATGCCCCTGCGCGGTTTACAATCAAGGATGTGCAGGCAAGTACCTCAGGCATGTTATGTACATAAGGCAAAACATGCAGATGGTTTGGCATTGTCCCGAGTGAACTGCGAATGGCTTCACGCGTTTCATCAAAATAGGTATCCCCTGTCACGTAAACGACATGTACATCATCCAGTTGTTCCAGCATTGGAGCCATGTCCACCATGGCCTGATTGATCGCTTTTGCTCCGCGACTGCCACCAACGACAAGAACAACACGACTGTTCATCGGTACACCTAGCGTGGCAAAACCACGATCACGGCTAGCCTGAGCTACCGTAGTGGCTCGTGGATTACCGGTGTAGATCACCTTTTTTGCACCGGAAAATGATTTTTCAGAACCTTCAAAGCTAACTGCAACGGTGTCCACATAACGCATTAAAAATTTGTTAGTGAGACCAGGAATAGCGTTCTGTTCATGAATTATACTCGGAATCCCCAGTTTTGTTGCTGCATACACCACAGGCCCGCACACATATCCACCCGTACCGATCACAACATCCGGTTTGAATTCTTTCAACATTTTTTTGGATTTGCGTACACCCTGAATGAAACGCATGACCGTTTTCAGGTTGTCGATGGACAATTTACGCCGAAAACCAGTAATGTCAATGGATTTAAAAGGAATATTTTCCTGGGGAACCAGTTTGCTTTCCAGCCCTCTGGTTCCTCCAATATATAGAAATGTCGAGTCCGGGTTCTCCGCCTCGCATTGTCTTGCTATGGCAACGGCCGGATAGATATGTCCACCCGTACCGCCGCCGCTAAGAACGACTCGCATCGCATATTCACCTCGCATAACGGGATAAGTTCACTAAAATGCCCAGTGCTGTGAGCATGAGGGTTAATGATGATCCGCCGTAGCTGATCAGGGGTAAGGTAATGCCCGTCACAGGCATCATTCCAATAACAACACCAATGTTAATGATGACCTGTACGGCGACCATACCTATGATACCAACACCAAGCAAACTGCCAAAGGCATCCGGGACGGTCATTGCTACACGCATTCCTCTCCACACGAGCACCAGAAACAACAATAATACAATCATTCCACCAATAAAGCCGAGTTCTTCAGCCAAGATACTAAAAATAAAGTCCGTCTGCGGTTCGGGTACATAACTGTATTTCTGTCGGCTCATTCCTAGTCCAAGTCCCGCAAGTCCACCCGGACCAATCGCATATAACGATTGAATAATCTGATAACCGGCACCCAGCGGATCAGACCAAGGGTCCAAAAACGCTGTGATACGCTGCAATCGATAGGGAGCTGCGGCGATTAAGGCTGCAAACCCGGCTACGCCACCGAGAGCAAGTAAGGATAGATGTTTCATTCGTGCTCCGGCTGTGAAAATAATAAGCATGGATGCACCCATCATCACGGTGCCTGTCCCCAAATCAGGCTGCAGCATAATAATACCAAAAGCCAACCCGATCAATCCAAGCGGTGGCAGAAGTCCCGTTGTGAAAGTCTTGATTTTGCCAGGTTCCTTGCTCAACCAGTGAGCGAGAAAGAGAATCATGCCCAGCTTCATGAATTCTGAGGGCTGGATACCGAACGAACCTATGCCCAGCCAACTACGTGCGCCGCCACGAACTACACCGATTCCAGGAATAAGAACCGCAATAAGCATAATAAAACAGGCAATCAATATTGGCTTCGCATACTTCCTCCAGACCCGGTAATCTACATTAGCGGTCACGAACATGGCCACAAGCCCAAGCACTGCAAACAAAGCCTGTCTTTTTACAAAATAAAATGAATCGCCATAGTCATGAAAGGCAAGCACCGAGCCCGCACTATATACCATAATAATGCCGATGGCAAGCAATGCCAAAATACAAATCAGCAACCAAATATCTGGTGCCGGTCGCGTCTGTTTCATCAGGAGGCCACCCCTTGCATGGAAGTAGGGGCTTTTCCACCCCCCTACTTACAAGTTATGCGCCGCCTCTTTAAAAATGCGTCCCCGCTCCTCATAGGAAGCAAACATGTCCCAACTTGCACACGCCGGGGATAACAAAACGACATCACCGGCAGTGGCAAGCTTCGATGCTTCCTGCACAGCTACGGTTAACGTCCGGGCAGCGTCCTCCTCATTATCGACGACCTTAATTTGCTTTAATCCGGCAAGTTCCGCGACCTTGGCAATTTTTGTCCGTGTCTCACCAATTGCAACGACAGCTTTTACCCGTTCCTGGAACAAGGGTAACAACTCCATCATGTCTGATCCACGATCCAGCCCTCCGGCAATCAATACGACCGGTTCCTTGAACGAATTCAGGGCCATGACCGTAGCCTTCGAATTGGTTGCTTTGGAGTTGTTGTAGTATGCAGAGCCATTATGCTCCAGAACATATTCAAGTCGGTGTTCAACCGCCTTGAATTCTGCAAGCGGAGCAGCCAGTACTGCTGGATCAGCTCCTGCTGCTACGGCAATGGCCACAGCAGCCATTGCATTTTCCACATTAAATCGTCCAGCGATGCCAATGTTCTCGATGTCGATAATGATGTGGTGATTTCCGTTTTCATCCGCGTAGATAATCTGACGCTTCACATCATCCTCTTCTCCATCCACATAAGAAGGATCTGCGTACACACCTGTATCCAATTTCTCGGTCATGGAGAAAGGGAGCAATCTGCCCTTGATGTAAGGAACCAGACCACGACATACCGCATCATCCCAATTCAGGATAGCTACGTCGTCAGGTCGCTGATTGGCGAACAATTTGGCTTTGGAAGCCACATAATCATCCATGTCCCCGTGATAGTCCAGATGCGTCTCTGCAACGTTAAGCAGGCTCGCAATACGCGGACGGAAATCAGCCGTTCCTTTGAGCTGGAAACTGCTAAGCTCGACAACCATCCAGTTATCCGGAGAAGCCTGCTCTGCCGCTTCACAGAGAGGTGTTCCGATATTACCGGCAACGATCGGCTTGAGGCCGGCATGTTCCAACATTTGCCCCACCCAAGTCGTCGTTGTTGTCTTGCCATTGGAACCTGTAATACCGATCATGGGTGCAGCACATAGATGATACGCGACCTCCACCTCGGTCACCACTTCAATGCCCAATGCAAGAGCTTGCTGCACTGGAGCAGCATGATACGGGATACCCGGGTTTTTGACAACCAGCTTCACATCACTGTGAATCAGATCATCCGGATGTCCACCGCATACAACAGAAATTCCCAAAGCCTCCAATTCGGAAGCTTCGGGACACTGATCTCTCTCTTTTTTATCGTTCACTGTAACCTTTGCTCCGGCACGATCCAGCACTTTGGCGACTTGGACGCCGCTTTTGGCCAATCCCAGAACGACTACTTGTTGTCCGCGATATGATTCAGGATGGTTCATGATTTACAACCCCTTGTTGAGATAAAGTCCAAGAGCGGCCAAAATTGCGCCTACCGCCCAGAAGGTAATGACAACACGCCATTCAGACCAACCACTTAATTCAAAGTGATGATGAATGGGGCTCATTTTGAATACACGTTTGCCACGAGTCTTGAAGGATACCACTTGAATAATAACCGACAGGATTTCGATGACAAAAATACCGCCAATGATGACAAATAGAAGCTCTGTTTTCGTTACGATGGCCACTGCACCAATCGCGCCGCCAATCCCCAGAGAACCTGTGTCTCCCATAAACACTTTGGCCGGATGTGCGTTATATACCAGAAAACCAAGCACGGCTCCGATCATCGCTGCTGCACACACGGCTGCCGGCATCGACGTAGCTTGCATCGCCACAATGGCAAACGCCCCAAAGGCTATCGCACTTACCCCGGACAGCAAACCATCCAGACCATCCGTAAAGTTAACCGCATTGGTAATGGCAAGCATCATGAATACGACAAACGGATAATAGAACCATCCGGTCCAGTCAAACGAGAATGACGTACCCGGAATAGAAATTGCTGTGCTGTGTCCATTCTGAATTAGCAAGAAACACATCACTGCACTGAAGAACAACTGCCCCAGCATTTTTTGTCTGGCCGTCAGTCCAAGCGAACGTTTGAACACAATTTTGATGTAGTCATCAAGGAAGCCTATAAGCCCGAATCCCAGCGTAGCCACAAGCAAGACATAAAAGTCTGTATTCTTGACTGCCGAAAATTTCAAAAAGGCCAATGTGAACGCGACTAAAATGACGACGCCACCCATTGTAGGTGTTCCGCTTTTTTTCAAATGGCTCTGAGGCCCATCTTCCCGAACCTGCTGTCCGAATTTCATTCGTCGTAACAGCGGAATCAGGAGCGGTGCGGCAATCACCGCCAGAATAAATGAAACGCCGATTGTTAACAGTAATACCTGAAAATCCATGGGTTCACCCCTCTAGTCTACTCGATTCTGTAATGGTGCTATTTGTAGTGCTTCGACCACGTCCTCCAGCTTCATGCCCCTTGAGGCTTTGAACAAGACAACGTCTCTTGGATGAAGTTTCTCCAGTAGATAACGGGTCATTTCTTGTTTATCTATAAAAGCATGCACAGCCTCTGCCGGCATATGCTTTCTTGCTCCTTCAGCAATCTTTGCTGATAGCGGACCATATACCAGCACCATGTCCATTTTGGCAGATGTAATATACTCACCGATTCCGAGATGCAGATCCTGCTCCTGAGGACCAAGTTCAAGCATATCACCAAGTACAGCCACTTTCATGCGGTATCCTTTCAGACCCTCTAATACATCAATGGCGGCCTTCATGGAAGTTGGACTTGCATTGTATGCGTCATTCAACATGGTCAGACCACTTACGCCTTGAGTAACCTCAATGCGCATGCCTGTCAGTTTCAAACGAGACAAACCCGCAGCAATCTGTTCTGTCGTCACTCCAAAATGACGGGCTACAGCGAGGGCAGCCAAGCAGTTAACGACATTATGGGTTCCTAACAGTGGAAGCGTAATTGCAAGGTCTCCAAACTGTTTGGTGGTGAAAACGACCCCATTCTGCGCATTCATAAGTCCAGTAGGATAATCATCATTGTCGGTTTGCAGACCGAATGTAAACCGCTGCAATCCCTCCGGTTGGATCGTTGCCGGCTCTTCAAGGACTTGAGCAATTAAAGGCTCGTCTCCGTTGTAGATCAGTAACCCGCCTGGCTTCAATCCCGCTGCAATCTCAGCTTTTGCTCTGGCAATCTCTAATCTGGACCCTAGCTGAAGCAGATGAGATTCACCAATATTCGTAATGATCGCTACATCAGGCTGAGCAATAACCGATAACTCGTTAATTTCTCCGCGGCCACTCATGCCCATCTCCAAAATAATAATTTCTGTATCCGGGTCCATGCTTAGTACAGTCAGTGGCAACCCAATATGATTGTTGAAGTTGCCTTGCGTCTTGTGCACTTTAAACGTAGTCGAGAGAATGGCATCCACGATGTCTTTCGTTGTTGTCTTGCCGTTGCTGCCTGTAATACCAACAACGGCAGCTTTATTCTCCGTTAGATAAGCAGATGCGAGTGCTTGCAGTGCGACAAGTGTGTCGTCAACAACAATGACAGCTCCTTGCGGCGGAATCCCATGATCCTTTTGCCAGATCGCCCCTGCGGCACCCTTCTCTAGACAGGCTTGCACAAATTCGTGTCCGTCAAACCTTTCACCCACTAGCGGGATAAACAAACTGCCTTCCAGGGGTTTACGCGAATCGGTAAACACCCCTTGGACCATTACATTGCCATGAGCAGCAACGTCACTTAATGTTCCTCCACACATCTCGGCCAATTGTGCCAATGTTCTTTTTATCAATTGGATTTGCCCCTTATCGCTTCTTTGGCTATGATCCGGTCATCAAAATCGGTTTTGGTTGTGCCGATAATCTGATAGGTCTCGTGACCCTTGCCCGCAATCAATACTACATCGGTCGGGCTTGCCATTTCAATAGCTTCATGAATCGCCTGGCGCCGATCCACAATCATCGTATAACGTTCAGCAGGAACAGATTCCTCAATCAGGCCCTGTTCAATGTCTTTGAGAATGAGATCCGGATCTTCTGTCCGTGGATTATCGGAAGTAACCAGTACAAAATCACTATACTTTGCAGCAATTTTCCCCATAAGAGGTCGTTTCGTACGGTCTCTGTCACCACCACAGCCAAACACGCAGATCACACGTCCTTCGGCAAATTCCTTCACCGTCCGCAGCACATTCTCCAGTCCATCCGGTGTATGGGCATAATCGACAATCACAGCAAATGGCTGTCCTTCGTCCACTCCTTCAACACGTCCATCCACGCCCGGAACCGTCTCCAGACTGCGCTTGATCTCTTCCAGCGGAATACCTTCCACCAGTGCTGCAGAGATCGCTGCCATTGCGTTGTACACATTGAATTTACCTACCATGCGCAAGCGAATATCCGTACTGCCTGCAAATGTATCCACGTGGAAAGAAGTTCCTTGTGAGGTGATCGAGATTTGGGATGCGCGTACATCCGCCTCTTCACCCATGCCATATGTAATCACTTCAGCCGCAGTCACAGAGATGAAATAAGCCGCCGCCGGATCATCTGCATTGATGACGGCGAATTTACGCTGTGAAGCGTCTTCCGTATATCCGTTACCCAATCGTGCAAAGAACAATCCTTTGGCTCCGCGATATTCTTCCATGGAGTGGTGATAGTCCAGATGATCCTGCGTCAGGTTAGTGAATACCGCTGTACGGAAATTCGTTCCCTTCACACGGCCTTGTTCCAGTGCGTGAGAAGAAACTTCCATTACACAGCAGTCAGTTCCCTTCTGAACCATATCATACAGACTGCGCTGGAGATCAAGTGCCTCTGGTGTTGTTCCTGACATCGGATAGGTACGACCGTCATAACGCATTTGAATGGTACCGATCAACCCTGTCTTACGTCCATAATCGCTCATGATTTTTTCAATCAGATACGTGGTCGTCGTTTTTCCGTTCGTTCCCGTTACACCAATCATATTCATCTTCTGGCTTGGCGAGTCAAAAAAGAAATCTGCCAGAACAGCCATCGCAAACCGGCTGTCCTTCACCAGCAATTGTGGTACAGGCAGATCCAGCTGCCGTTCAACAACCAATGCAACTGCACCAGCATTTACAGCTTTTTCTGCATAATCATGACCATCTACCGTATGTCCCGGAAGACAGATAAACAGATCACCCGGTTTTACCTGCCGGGAATCTGTCTGAAGGTTGTGACATTCTGTATTCGATTCGCCCACAATACGGGCGGTGGTCAGCATCGATGCGAATTGTTTTAAAAGCACATGAATAACCTCACTTTTCCAATTATACTTCTGTTTTAGCTTGTGTCTGTATTGATTAATATCGTCAATACAGACACATAATGAAACGCGCCTGGATGAATTTTGTTGCGCCTGAAGTTGAAACGGCTCCTTCCGTTATTCATCCTTCGTGTGATCATGCGCATCATTCAGTACATCCCCCATGTAAATGCGGATGGTTGAACCCTGATCTACCCGTGCCCCAGGCTTAGGCGCCTGATTAATCACATATTTACCACTGCCGGACTTCGCCAACATAAAATTCATGTTCAGGTCTTCGTATAGATCTTCAACAGTAGCACCTGTCAGATCTGGAACCGTCACGATTTTGGTCTCGCCGTACTTGTATTCTTTGGCGACCTGATCCTTCCGAACAGGGACGTTCATGTAATGCAGTGCATCCTCAAGGATGTTCTGTACAATCGGGGCGGCAACCACACCTCCGAATTGAATACCTTTGGGATTATCCACTGCGGTATAGACCACAATCTGTGGGTCATCTGCAGGAGCAAAACCGATAAAGGATACAATATGCTCCGTCGAGGAATAACGTCCGTTGATAACCTTCTGGGCTGTACCTGTTTTACCACCGACCCGGTATCCATCAATAAATGCCGGACGCCCGGTACCTTTGGCGACAACACTCTCGAGTGCTTCACGTACTTGCTTGGACGTATTCTCCGAAATCACTTGGCGAACGAGCTCCGGCTTGGCTTCTTCCATCACTTCTCCCGTTACCGGATGGACCCAGGCTTTCGTAACATAGGGCTTGTAAAGTTTACCCCCATTGATGGCCGCTGACACCGCTGCTACTTGCTGAATAGGCGTTACAGATACACCTTGACCGAAAGCAGTCGTTGCAAGCTCGACCGGTCCTACTCTGGACAGTTTGAACAGAATTCCACTGGCTTCTCCGCTGAGGTCAATCCCTGTTTTGGTGCCGAAGCCAAAGTCTTTAATATAGGAGAAGAGTGATTCTTTTCCAAGTCTCTGCCCCAGAGCCACGAATCCCGGGTTACATGAGTTCTCCACAACTTGCAGGAAGGTCTGACTTCCGTGACCGCCCTTTTTCCAGCAACGCAGACGAGCTCCCCCCACCTCAACATATCCTGGATCAAAAAACTGATCTTGCTGCAAATTAACCTTTTTCTCTTCAAGCGCCGCTGCCAGAGTAATGATCTTAAACGTGGAGCCCGGCTCGTATGTCATCCAGATCGGTAGATTCCGGTTGTATATCTCTGCGGGATATTGTTGATAATCGGCAGGTTCGTATCCCGGCCTGCTGGACATCCCCAAAATTTCACCTGTTTTGGGGTTCATGGCTATGGCCAGTGCTGAGTTCGCCTGAAATTTCACCATGGCCTGATCCAGTTCTCTCTCCATGATGGACTGTATGGATTTATCAATGGTCAGCTTGAGGTTAAGGCCGTCCTTCGGTTCCACATACTTCTCGGATGAGCCCGGCATTAGCCTTCCGGCCGCATCGGACAAGTAGGACACACTGCCATTTAAACCATTCAGCTTGTCATCATATTTCTTCTCGACGCCCGTTAAGCCCTGATTATCGATGCCCGTAAAACCAAGTATATGAGCAGCCAGATCATCATAAGGATAAAAACGTTTATTGTCCTCAGCAACAACGATACCCGGAAGCTTCAAATCACGGATGCGCTGAGCTTTCTCCATCGTAATTTTGCGGCCACCGGGTTGTAGTCTTACAATCAATTCTCGTTTTTTAATGGTTGCCAGCACTTTCTCTTCTGTCATCCCGAGCAATGGAGCCAGCGCTCTGGCTGTCGTTTCAGCTTCCTTGACTTGTGCCGGAATGGCCATAATGGTCGGTGTTGTGACATTATAGGCCAGAGAGGTTCCATTACGATCCAGAATCTCCCCTCGCTTAGCAGAGTAAGGAATATTGCGCCGCCAGGATTCTTCTGCTTTTGCTGACAATTCAGGGCCTTTCCCGAGTTGTACATAAGCAAGCCTGATCACCAGGGCCGAAAATAACAGAACTAAAATCATTAAACTCCATAGCAGCCTGCGCCGCAGATTTACGCTTGTTCCCTTCACGAAAAGATCCCCCCACTCGTCCCAAAATCATGACATTCGTTCCATTCATGAATATTCAGGACAACCGGGGGTTAGAACAAGCTGTCAGAGCTCCTATGGAAGAGAAGCCCCGTTTGTTGCTGGATCGCTAGAGGATTCGGAGTCAGTAGTAGAAGCATTGTTGTTATCTGTTTCTTCTGTTACATCGCTTTTACCTTCTCCGCCCGACGCCTCTTGTTCCTTCACTTCGGCTTCTGACGACGGATCAGAAGAAACTGGAGCCTCATCCGCTATGCCAGTCACTGCGGCTTTGGCAGTCTGCAAACTCAGCTGAACGGTTCTCTGCTCACCTGCGACCTGCTCCGTTTGCTTCACGACATAACCTTCCCCCTTGACGGTAACTCCAACTTTCATGAGAGAAAGCACTTCAAGAGCATCGCGGAGAGATTCACCTGTCAGGTCAGGAATCTTCATTTTGCTACTTTCTTCCGTTAGCAAGTAGATTCGTTGGCCTGGATTCATCGATGCGCCAGCCACCGGATACTGCCGAATTACATTATCACCTTGACCAAGAGTCACATATGCAATACCTGCGCCTAGAAGTTGGCTTCTGGCCTGTTTGGCTGTCTTGCCACTCAGGTCCGGTGCCTTAGCTTGCACGACAGGGGCTTCTTTTGACTTTTTGTCAGCAGTTTTGGCTGTATCCTTCGGAACTCCCATATATTGAAGAGTTTGGCTAACGATTTTTTTGAATACAGGGGCAGCTGCAGTTCCTCCCCCAATATTGGTACCGTCAGGTTGGTCAATGACAACTAGTATCGCAATCTTCGGATTATTCACGGGTGCAAATCCAATAAACGATACAACGTCTTTTGACTTGCTGTATGCCCCGTTAACTACCTTTCTTGCCGTACCTGTCTTACCAGCTACACGATAACCCTCGATATAAGCGTTGCGACCTGTACCAATCGTTTGGTCTGCAACCACTTGTTCCAGATAACCGCTCACCAGTTTGGAAGATTCCTTGGAGATTACCTGACGAACAACTTTAGGTTTGATCACTTCCGTTGTCCCATCATTCGGATTCTTGATCTCCTTCACCAGATGTGGCTCAAGCAACTTGCCGCCATTGGCAATCGCCGAAATCGCTGCGACCTGTTGAATTGGTGTTACCTGTACGAGACCATGACCATAGGCAGCAGTAGCAATCTCGGATTTGTACACCAGTGGCTTGATCGGTGAAGCTGCCTCACTCGGCAGATCAATACCTGTCTTTTTGCCAAAGCCGAATTCGTCTATGTAATGACGCAGACGCTCACCACCAAGCATGTTGTAACCCAGGTTAACAAAGGCAATGTTACTTGATCTTTTGACACCTTCGAGATAAGAGATCCAACCATAGGCATGTCCATTATCACTAATTGGGAAACCACCGATATACATACGCTTCGATTCAAAACTTGCATTGGGATCGAAGAGTTTTTCTTCCACAGCTCCTGCGAGCGTTACAATTTTGAATGTAGAACCCGGCTCATAGATCGATTGCGTCGCATGATTAATAAAGTTCTTTTGATCAGGCGTACTCGCATACGTATTCGGGTTAAAGGTTGGCCAGTTCGCCATCCCCAGAATCTCCATTGTGTTCGGATCAGCAGCAATAACCGTCATGCTCAGTGGATTATACTTGGCAACGGCTTCCTTCATGGCGTCCTCAATGTAAAACTGTATCGTATCGTCAACGGTCAACGTAAGGTTTTTCCCGTTCTGAGGCGGCAGATAGTTATCCTGTGAATCCGGAAGTTTAATGCCTTTGGCATCCTTCTGGTAATTCAGATATCCATCTGTGCCTGTCAGTGCTTCATCATATGAGACTTCAAGTCCATTGACAGCTTTCCCATCACGGCTCATATACCCCAAGAGGTGAGAAGCAAGTGTTTCTTCAGGGTAAAAACGCTTCGACTCTTGAGCCATCACAATTGCATTACGGGCCTTGTATTCATCTTGCAACTCTTCACGCAGCTCATTGACTTGTGCCGCAAGCTCAGGACTGATCTTATATCCTTCACTACGCACTTCACGTTGCTGATAAAATTCCCCATCTTTGTTTTTTGCTGTAACCAGAGCACGCATCTCACTCTCATTTTTACCTAGAAGATTAGAGAGCTTCTCCGTGACAACATCCTGTATCCCGAGTTCATCGATCAAGAGGGGATTAACAGAAACTGTGTATGCAGGCGCATCGGTTGCCAGGACGTTACCATTTCGATCCGTAATCGTCCCACGTGCTGCCTTAATCGTCTGTTCCCGCTCTACCAGACCCGCCGCCCGTTCCTGCCATACACTACCATTCACCACTTGGATGAAAAAGATTCGGGTTACGAGTACAAGAAAAAAGAGGGTAATACATCCCCCTATAAGCAACGTGCGCATCTTTATTCTTTTTATCATCGGAACACCTCTTTACTTACTGCTCGCTGTATTCGAGGACGATTCAGTACCTGTTGATTTAGTTGAACTTGTTGAGCGAGGTACAAAAATGACATCCTTGTCGGAAGCTTCAACGTAACCAAGTTGTTTTGCATTTTCAATAACCTGGTTGTTCAATGTTTCTTTTTCCACCTGCAGGTCTGCAATCGTCTTCTCGAACCCCTTAACTTCCAAAATCGTGGCCTGTGCCTGCTTGTTCAGATCATAGATATGAGCATAACGAGACATCAAGGCTCCTCCAACAAGAATCACTGCAACCAGGGTAATCAGATACAAAATCTTCTCGCGTGCCGGAAGACCCGTACGACGGGTCACCACTTTGGTGGTTTCTTTGTATCGTTGCTGGGTCACACGTTCCTGGGACGCTTTTTCTTTTACAGCGAGATTACCACGTGTATATGCCATACTCCGATTCTCTCCTCCACTCTTGATCTACAATTTCTCGGCTACGCGCAGTTTGGCTGAACGAGCACGTGAATTCTCGGCCAATTCCGTTTCCGTTGGAATCAGCGGTTTTCTGTTAACTAAACGCAGGGTACCCTTACCGCCGCATACACACAACGGAAAATCGGGTGGGCATGTACATTTCTCCAGATAACTGCTGAAAATCTGTTTACATATCCGATCCTCAAGGGAGTGGAAGGTAATAACAGATACACGTCCTCCTGGTGCTAGACAACGAACAGCCTGATGCAGGCCTTCCTCAAACGCGCCCAACTCATCGTTGACGGCAATCCGTAATGCCTGGAAGCTGCGTTTGGCAGGATGTCCACCGGTACGGCGGGCTGCCGCCGGAATGCCTTCCTTGATCAGTTCTACGAGTTCACCAGTGGTCTCAATGGTAGACTGAGCTCGTTTTGCAACGATTACACGGGCAATTCTTCTCGAAAACTTCTCTTCGCCATAGCGATAGAAAATCCGAGCAATCTCTTCTTCTGACCATTCGTTTACAATCTCTTTGGCTGTAAGCATTGCATCCTGGTCCATTCGCATATCAAGCGGAGCATCGTGATTGTAGCTGAATCCACGTTCTCCTTCATCGAATTGCGGAGACGACACACCCAAGTCATACAAAATACCATCGACCTGTGGTACACCATCCTTCATCGGTACATCCAGATCCTTGAGTACCTGTTCCAGATCTCGAAAATTGGTTTTCACCAATGTTACACGTTCTCCATAGGCAGCGAGCTTCTCGCGAGCATTATCCAAAGCCCAATCATCCTGATCAAGTGCGATCAGACGTCCCCCTGGACCGAGCTTGGAAGCAATCACGGAGCTATGTCCGCCACCGCCTAAAGTGCAGTCCACGTATATACCGTCCTGCTTGATGTTTAATCCCTCTGTTGCCT
The DNA here is from genome assembly GCF_037144955.1 of Paenibacillus sp. USHLN196. Lineage (NCBI taxonomy): Bacteria > Bacillati > Bacillota > Bacilli > Caryophanales > Paenibacillaceae > Paenibacillus > Paenibacillus sp. USHLN196. The sequence goes on from NZ_JBBCYH010000005.1 coordinate 273,508, forward strand.
CTTCTTTGAGTACGGTTATGTGGTGAAACAACCTGCACCCCTCCTGACTTTATAAATCAAAATTAAAATCGACCAGCTTTTCGGCAATGTCGTTGAATGCTTCTTCGGATTGATTGAAATAACTCTCCCATATGCCTTTGCTCCAAATCTCCACCCGGTTCGACACACCAAGAACAACACAATCTTTGTCCAGCTTGGCATACTCTCTTAAATTGCCCGGCAGATTTACCCTGCCCTGTTTGTCCAGTTCACATTCGGTTGCACCCGAGAAAAAAAACCGGGTAAACGCACGTGCATCAGATTTCATCAATGGCAGTGCTTTGAGCTTCTGTTCCATGACCCCCCACTCCTCCATGGGGTACACGAAAAGACACTGGTCCAAACCCCGTGTGACAACGAAAGACGGTCCCAGAGATTCGCGGAATTTAGCCGGAATGATAACCCGACCCTTATCATCAATGCTATGTTGGAACTCCCCCATAAACATTGGCCCACTCACTCCTCACCCGATTCTCCCACTTTGCCCCACTTTCCACCACCTAAGCATAATAGATTCGCACAAAAAAATCAAAACCCTTCTTGCATTGCTTGATTATTTAATTTATAAGCATAAAAAAAACGTCTTTGATCCTGTCACTCAGGATCAAAAACGTTTACCGTAAACGGACAACCGTATGTCTACCCGCACATGAGCCATATCATCAATAAACCATTCTATACCCTTTGAATCAGTTCATCAGCTTGTAAATATTGGATCGAGCTTAAAACTTCCAGCTATCCAAGTATTTTTCCTGCTCAGCTGACAAGGAATCAATGCCAATATTCAGACTTTCAAGCTTATAACTGGCAACCTGTTGGTCGATATCATAAGGTACATTAACCACGTTCTTACCCAGTTCAGCATAATTTTCACTCACATAACGCAGACCAAGCGCCTGCAGAGCAAACGTCGTATCCATAATTTCGGCAGGGTGACCATCTGCTGCACCGAGGTTCACCAGACGCCCCTCTGCAAGAAGGTACATTTTACGACCATCTTTGAAACGATATTCCTCAATGTTGCGGCGAACTGTACGAATGGATTCCGAACGTTTAGCCAGTTCAGGTTTATTCACTTCAACATCAAAGTGACCGGCATTGCTCAAGATTGCTCCGTCCTTCATCACATCGTAGTGCTCACCTGTGATAACATCCTTATTGCCCGTTACTGCGATAAAGAAATCGCCCAATTTAGCCGCCTCAACCATCGTCATGACGCGGAATCCGTCCATATGTGCTTCTACCGCTTTGATTGGATCTATCTCGGTTACGATCACATTCGCTCCAAGACCTTTGGCGCGCATCGCTACACCTTTACCACACCAGCCATATCCGGCAACCACTACATTTTTCCCTGCTATCACCAGATTGGTTGTACGAATAATACCGTCAAATGCCGACTGTCCTGTGCCATAACGGTTATCAAACAGATATTTGCAGTAAGCGTCATTAACTGCTACCATCGGAAACTTCAATTGGCCCTCTTTCGCCAATGCTTTCAGACGAATAATGCCCGTTGTCGTTTCTTCTGCTCCACCGCGAATGGTCGCTGCAAGGTCAGGACGCTCGGATGCAATAATGGTCGCGAAATCTCCGCCATCATCAATAATGAGATCAGGTTTCACCTCAAGCGCACGAAGTTGCAGTGATTTGAATTCTGCAGGTTCCGGGTTGTACTTCGCATATACAGTTACGCCGTCCTCTACCAATGCTGCACAGACATCATCTTGTGTGGACAATGGGTTACTGTGCGTAATCGTCACTTCTGCTCCACCGGCTTGGATCACTTTTGCCAGGTAAGCTGTTTTTGCCTCCAGATGAAGACATATAGCAACCTTCAAACCTTTAAAAGGTAGATCCTGTTCAAACTGGCGACGTATACGGTTCAATACCGGCATATGTGCTTCTACCCAGTCAATTTTCAGATGACCCTCTGAAGCGAGTCCCATATCTTTAACAATACTGTTTTGCAATGCAGGTGTAGTCATTCCATGTCCTCCTCGTTTATGTGTTTCTTCTATTATAAAGGTCTCTACAGTGCAATAACCTTGTGCTCTCCACGGAATTCGCTTGAGGTCTTAATTAGTTCATCAATCCACTCGGTGCCATAACGATTCAGGTAAAAGAGTGCATTATGTACTCGTTCCTGCGGTTTGCCCGTTGGGAATAAGGAGTTTTGAATGCCGTTCCAGTGCCTTAGACTCACATTATGTTTATCTTCGATGGCTTTGTGAGTCTGCTGCTTCAGATAATGCATTTGCTCGGTGATTTTACTCAAATTGGTATCCCCAATTCGTTCCAACCCCGGATGAATCTCCGAGATTTCATCCAACAATGGACCATACAGATCAAGAAAGGCTTCCTGAACCTTAGCAAATTGTTCCTCCACCTGGAATGTCTCCTGCTGCGCAAGCCACTGCTCCTTCTTGTCTTCCATATGATACTGAACATCCTGAAAGGAAAGTCCATATTGTTTCATATGTTTGTGATGAACATCTTCCATAATGGTGAAGGACAACCGCGGCAACAAAATAGGCATTTGCAGCCCAAACTGACGGAATGCTTCGCGAGTCAAACCCCAATATGCAATTTCACCTTGCCCCAGAATAACAGCAGTTACAGGCAAAACGGAATCCTGCATCAATGGCCGGGTTAATACGTTGTTACTAAAGCGCTCAGGATGTTCCTCCAGCTCCTGGAGCAGACGCTCCTCTGTGAAAGAAACCAGACCTTTACGGTCAGTATACAAGCCATCCTTCAACGTCAAAAGCAACCGCGCGCCTTCATGGATATAGAACAGATTGGCTCCATCCTCCGCCACTTCGGCAGGCATAGCATAACCAGCTTGTTCTACCAACGAAGATCCTTGCATATAAGCGTTACGCAACACTTCATTACTACGGATCAGCCGTTCAAAAACAGGCTGTTCCAGTCTGCGCAAGTCTGGATCTGATGCATCCATTAGAACAAGTCCACTGCTGGCAAACAAAGCAGATATCATGCGGGCAAAGGCATCACTTAGATTCGAACTGGATTGATGAATTTCTGTGATGCATTTCATCAATCCTGGTTTATGTATCGTATCAGGTAACAGATGTTCCACCTGTTCGATTACATTCATCCATTGTTCCGTATCCACTTGAACATTACTCACAGAATCCCTTCCTGCGAATCGTCCTTGTAACTTAACTTTCTTCATGTCTCCCTGGCGATCAGGCAGATACGTATGGTTAACTTCGTCCCAGTCATGGTCTTCACCCGCGATCCAGAATACTGGAACTACCGGGCGTTGAAGCCTCTCTTCGGCTTCACGCGCAGCTGCCACTACGCTGGCGGCTTTGTATATGACAAACAGTGGTCCGGTGAGCAAACCACTTTGCTGTCCTCCTGTAACCACCAATGCACCTTGTTCTGCCAAACGTGTGATGGACGCATGAACCTCCCCATGGTCGTTCACCCGTTTATTATATATACGTAAATACTCTGCCAGATCACGACGATCAATACGTGTGTTTTCCGATTGGTCCAACCACTCGGCACGCGCCTGAAGTCCTGATTCCCAGCGAATGTCATACTCGTAAAGGCCACGCGCAGCATCTCTTGAACAGATATAATCTTCTGCAAGTTTAGATCCGCTGCGGAGTGCCTCGGTAATACCGTTCATGAGGTCTGCCTCCTATTCTGCTTCAAAGAGCCTTTCTTGATTGTACCGAATTCAGGGTCGCTTCGTCAAAAGAAAGTAATTAAAAAAACAAAAAAACCGCCGAACAAGTCGGCGGCAATTAATACATCAATAATAGCATATCACTTTAGAAATTCTATTATACGTAAGGTTCTGCAACCCAGTGACCTTTGGAAACCTCAATCAATTGAGCATTTTCCAGGTTGTACGGGTCATTAGCAGGACCGCCAGATCCATTCTGAATCGGGCTCATATGCTCATCCGGCAGCAAGATGCGACGCTTGTTCGCTTCCACTTCCGGATCAGGTACAGGGATCGCTGAAAGCAATGTTTTGGTGTAAGGGTGAACAGGGTTCGCATACAGTTCTTCACTTTCTGCGAGCTCAACCACTTTACCCATGTACATTACAGCTACACGGTCACTGATATGTTTAACCATCGACAAGTCATGCGCAATAAACAGGTATGTCAAGCCGAGACGTTGCTGAAGTTCTTCAAGCAATTTAACGACCTGCGCCTGAATGGATACATCCAGTGCAGACAATGGCTCATCACAGATGATGAATTTAGGGTCTACAGCAAGCGCACGCGCAATCCCGATCCGTTGTCTTTGACCACCGGAGAATTCATGTGGATAACGCAGTGCATGACTTGGGTTCAAACCTACCAGATCAAGCAGCTCCTCCACTCGTCTCTTACGCTCTTTAGAGCTGGAAGCCAGGCCATGAATATCCAGGGACTCCCCGATAATATCCATTACGTTGAAACGCGGGTTAAGGGATGCATATGGATCTTGGAAGATCATCTGCATATCTTTACGCATTTCTTTCATTTTGCGCGGGGACAACTTGTAGATATCCGTTCCGTTAAAGTTAACATTTCCACCAGTTGGCTCGTAAAGACGCAGAATAGTACGACCTGTTGTGGATTTACCACAGCCGGACTCGCCTACAACGCCAAGTGTTTCACCTTCAAAGATATCAAAGCTTACATCATTGACCGCTTTGAGAATGTTACCTTTACCCAAATTAAAGTACTGTTTCAAGTTTTTCACTTGTACCAGAGGCTTGTTGCTGCCTTTGATAATACCAGCCGGAGCTGGTTTTTCCTTTTTGGGCTCGTCCAGGCGAGGCAAAGCATTTAGCAATTTAATCGTATATGGATGTTGAGGGTTACTAAAGATTTCAGCAGTTGTTCCTGTTTCAACAACTTCGCCTTCTTTCATAACAACCACACGGTCACACATACCTGCTACGACACCAAGGTCATGCGTAATCAGCATGATCGATGTTCCAAGCTTTTGCTGCATGTCTTTCATTACATCCAGAATTTGAGCCTGGATTGTAACGTCAAGTGCAGTTGTCGGCTCATCTGCAATCAGAAGAGACGGACGACAAGCAAGCGCGATTGCAATCATGGCACGCTGACGCATACCACCAGAGAATTGGTGTGGGTAATGATTCATGCGGATAGCCGCATTTTTGATACCTACAAGTTCCAGCATTTCCAACGCAGCTTTATCCGCCGCTTGTTTGGACATGTTCTGGTGCTTGCGCAATACTTCGGTAATTTGTTTACCAATTTTAATGGTAGGATTCAAAGAAGTCATTGGATCTTGAAAGATCATACCGATATCTTTACCACGAATCGCTTCCATTTGTTTGTCCGTCTTATTCAGCAGGTCTTGCCCGTGAAAAGTAATTTCTCCGCTTTTGACCTTCGAAGGCGGGGAGGGAATCAATTTCATGATGGTTTGGGCGGTAACACTCTTACCACTACCAGATTCACCTACGATCCCCAGCGTCTCTCCTTTGCCAATTTCAAAACTCACATTTTTAACGGCATCAAATTCACCAGAGCGCGTTGAGAATGATACGCTCAAGTCCTTGACTGTTAAAATCGGCTCCATAATCCCACCTCCTATTTCTATTTACGTAATTTCGGATCGAGCGCGTCGCGCAAACCGTCACCGAGCAAGTTAAATGCAAGCATAGTCAGAACCATCAGACCTGCCGGGAACCACATCCGCCAAGGATACAGCGTCCAGCCTGTGAGTGCGTCATTGATCATGGATCCCAGGGATGATCTCGGTGCAGATACGCCAAGTCCGAGGAAGCTCAGAAACGCCTCAGCAAAAATCGCATTAGGAATTGACAATGTCAAAGTTACGATAATCGGGCCAATCGCATTTGGCAACAAGTGGCGGAACAATTGACGTCCTGTACTTGCACCCATGGAGCGGGCCGCGAGAATAAAATCTCTGTTTTTGAGTTGCATAATCTCACCACGTACAATCCACGACATACTGATCCAGCCTGTAATGGTGAGGGCAATGATGATGGTTGTCAGACTTGGTTCCAATACAACCAGCAACAAGATAACAACGAGCATGTAAGGCAGGGAGTACAGAATCTCAGAGAACTTGTTCATGATACCATCAACACGTCCGCCGTAGTAACCCATAATTGCACCATAGATTACACCAATAACAAGGTCAATCAGAGCTGCTGCCAAACCTACAGTAAGAGATACACGAGCACCAACCCATGTTCTTACCCAAACATCACGACCCAGGTCGTCTGTACCAAACCAGTGCTCGGCACTAGGTGCTGCGTTGGCATTCATCAAATCATTGGAATAATAATTATAACTTGTAAACAAAGAAGTTGGACCAATCAAAGCGAAAATCACGACAAGAACCAACACACTCAGACTGATCATTGCAGCCTTATTGGTTGCAAGTCTGTACATGGCATCTTTAAAAAGGGATACACTTTCTTGCGGTTTAACCGCTGCCTGACTAGTCAGGTTCGTGTTCGCCGTTTCATTCTTTTTATTATTCGTGCCAGACAACGTTATGCCCCCTTCCGGCTTTCCAGCTTAATTCTAGGATCAATTAGTACATAAGCGATATCCGTCAGGAAGCGTGCCAACATGAGGAGAATACCATAGAAAATCGTGATTCCCATAATCATGGTATAATCCCGGTTAGTGATGCTTTCTACGAATACTTTACCAATTCCCCCGATGTTAAAGATCTGTTCAATAACAACGGAACCTGTAATGATGTTTGCTGTCATTGGACCAACATAAGTTACTACCGGTAAAATACCATTACGTACAACGTGTTTAAACATAATCGCTGGCCATTTCAAACCTTTGGCCTTAGCCGTTTTGATATAATCGGCATGTAAAACTTCCAGCATGCTGGAACGCGTCAAACGTGCAATAAAGGCAATTGGTGATGCGGACAGTGCTGCAACAGGGAGCACATAGTCAAGTGGTCCGTCGAAGCCCATAACGTTGAACCATCCCAATTTGAAAGCAAAGACATATTGCAATAACGATGCAAGCAAGAAGCTCGGAACAGCAATACCTATGACAGCGACGACCATGGTGACATCATCAATCAATTTGCGGTGATAAACTGCTGCGAGAAGACCCAACAATACACCAACAATAATGGAGATAAGGATTGCAAAGATCCCAAGCTTCAGTGAAGCTGTGAATGTTTGAGTAATCATGTCCGTTACATCCTGGTTCAGATACCTCATAGAAACGCCGAAATCCCCTTTAAGGATTCCTCCCATATACTTCAGGTATTGTTCATACATCGGTTTATCCAAACCGTACTTAACTTCTAAAAGTTGACGAATTTCTGGCGATAGTTTCTTTTCTGCTGTAAACGGGTCACCAGGAATGGCCTTCATCAGGAAGAAAGTCAGCGATGCGAGTATGAAAAGCGATAGCAGCATAAATAATAGTTTTTTCAACACATACTTAACCAACCCTTGCACACCTCCACAAACAATATTTTGTATACAAATCGATTGTAGAATTAGACAGAAATAAAGTCCAATCCATTTATCGGAAATTTCAAGAATTATAAGGAAAATCGGTGCACATACAAAAAATCGGGATATATATGGAATTCCACATATATATCCCGAAGTATTCATATTAGACTTCAGAACAACTTATTTCTCTTCCAGATATGCACGCGTGAAGTCAATAGCTCCACTGAAATCAAGTTGTACGCCTTTCAGGTAAGGCTTGGTCAAAGATACGTTAGTGTAGTAATAAATTGGCAAAACGCCCATTTCATCTTGAATCAGGATTTTCTCAGCGTCAGCAAATGCAGCCATACGTGCAGCTGGATCAGCAGATTTTACAGTGTCTTTAACATCTTTGTCATACTGTTCGTTGCTGAATTTGGAATCATTGTTTGTGTTTCCAGTAGTCCACATTTCCAAGAAGTTGTATGGATCGTTGTAGTCAGCAGACCAACCTGCACGAGCTACTTGGAAGTTTTGATTTTGACGATTCTCAAGGAATACGCCCCACTCTTGGTTTTCTGTTTTCACATCAACACCAAGATTTTGTTTCCACATGTCAGCAACCGCCAAAGCGATTTTTGCGTGACCATCACTAGTATTGTAGATCAAAGTAACAGCTGGCAATGTTGTGTAACCTTCTTCTTTCATACCTTCAGCAAGCAATGCTTTTGCTTCGTCCACATTTTCTGTGAAGTAATCATCTTTGTGTTCATCACGGAATTCGCCGTTTTCACCACGGATACCTGGAGGTACAAAGCCGAATGCCGGAATTTGTCCACCTTGTGTTACTTTGTCAACGATCAGTTGACGGTTAATAGACATCGCAAATGCTTTACGGATTTTAACGTTGTTAAATGGTGCTTCGTTTACGTTGAACTGGTAGTAGTAAGTACTTGCAATACCAGTAGCTTTGAACTCGTCCGGCAATTCCGCTTTTACAGAAGGAATTTGGTCGGATGGAATTTCACCGTTAGGTGCACCAGTGTAGTCCAATTGTCCTGATTTGTAAGCTTGCAGTTCGGAAGCACTGCTGTTAGTCAGAGACATATCGATTTGAGCCAATTTAATATCGGCAGCTGCATGGTAACTATCGTTTTTCTTCACAACAATTTTTTGACCTTTAGCGTATTGATCCATTACAAATGGACCGTTAACGATCATGTTTTTGTAGTCTGTGAAGAATTTGTCATTCGTGTCAGCAGATGCATGTACTGGGTAGTACGTGTAGAATGCTGTCAGACCCAAGAAGTAAGGTGTTGGGTTTTCCAACGTTACTTCCAATGTGTGCTCATCAGTAGCTTTAACGCCTACTTGTGAGAAATCTGTGATTTTAGTACCAGTGTATGTTTCATCTTTGCTGAGGTTGTAACCTTCAGCTCCTTTGATGTAGTACAATTGGTATGCATATGGAGAAGCTGTTTCCGGTTTCAAAGCACGTTCCCAAGAACGAACAAAGTCTTCGGCAGTGATTGCATCACCGTTGCTCCATTTAGCTTCCGGGTTCAGGTTGAAAACATATTTCAACCCATCTTCGGAGATTGTCCAGTCTTTAGCAACACCTGGAGCTTCTTTACCATCAGCATCGATGCGAACAAGACCTTCATACAAGAATTTCAGAACTGTGTTGGTTTGGCTATCTTTTGCTTGAGCCGGGTCCAACGTAGGAGGTTCAGCTGACAGGTTGATTTTCAGGATTTGATCTTTAGCAAGACCATTTCCTTCGTTTGCAGAACCAGTATCGGTGTTACCTGTGCCTTCGTTTTTCGATCCGCACGCTGCAAGTACGGTACCGAACGCCAAAATCAGCGTCAAAAGGACTAATAGACTTTTCCTTTTCATCTAACACGTTCCCCCTAAATTGATATGGTTTATATGTTTATAGATTATACAACCACCGGTCAAAAAAATCTACATTACTTTTTCAGAAAGTAATGTTTTTTTCAGTTTTCGACAAAATCGACACATTTTTTAGCTCTTTTGCGTTATGTATCCTCACATCTGTTGCATGAAGTATCTAATTAATCCAAATAAAGTAAACAAAACATACCCGAAACTCATGATGATGAAGGCCATGCGCCATACGGCCCGGAACATTCTACCCCCATCAACCTTCCCCTTTAGTCGATTTTGCGCACTCCCGATGAATCCAAGTGCTAGTAGTATGAGTAATAGTGTCAGATAAAAACCAAAATTCGATTCAAATGTTAAGTTGAATAACGCCGAAACTGAAAATACAAGAAAAAAGGTGGTTACATCCATTGCCATCCGCAATGCTGTGCGTTTGTCTTTTTTCCATGCGTACATGCCCCAATATACAAGAAAGAACGGAAAAAAGGGTAGTATGCTTAGTACAATAAAAAGTCCCATTAACTCACTCCTTCCGGTTACAATCCTTCAATCAGATCAAGCAGTATTTTATGTGTAGGTGCAGCAAGGCCTGACTTATGTGCCATCCTTACAATATGTCCGTTGATTGATCCGACTTCTGTACCACGTCCTTGAAGAACATCTGCAAGCATAGAGGAAGTATTCGAGGCTGTGGAACGACAGACACTAATCAGTTGCTCCCACATATCCTGATCTAGGTGTATACCACTTGCGGAGTAGATCACCAATGTTTCATCATATAACTGGCGCATAAACCGCTTGCGTTCTTCCTTGTTGATTAATTCACCATTGGGAATACGCCATAGTGCCGTAAGCGGGTTAATGACCGCGTTGATCAACAGTTTCCTGTATATCAGCTTATCGATTTCATTCGACACTGTACAGTCAAATCCTGCCTGTTGCATAAGTCTCGATAGAGTAAATGTTTTCTCCATCTCTATAGATGTAGAAGCTTCTATATCTATGTTACGTTTTCCTAGTCTGGTTTCACCTGTGCCTGCACGAGTCACCTGGTACTCGGTACGCTTTGCCCCCTCTGTGGTAATCGCGCTACATATAAGTGAATTCGGCAAAGCAGCTTTTAGTTTCTCCAGATGGCCCATCCCATTTTGAAAACACGCGATATTCAGCACCTGATCTTTCAATAGACTAATCTCATGAATGAAATCGTCAATGCTTGTTTGCTTAACCATTAGCAATAACCATTCTCCAGGCGTGCGCTCCCATGTGCCAGACAGCTCATTGATCGGTTTGGCCTGTATCTGATCCGGTTGAATATGTATCTTCCTATCTTGTTCCACGATAGTTACTCCAATACGGTTTAGTAGGTCTGCCTGAGCAGTTGTTCGGGTCCAAAATCGAACCTGATTACCCGCTGCGAGCAGTTTTCCGCCATACAAAAGACCCAGCGATCCTGCTCCTACAACGTCAATGATCATAAGATTCGCTCCTCTCGGCTTCAGTAGTTACTCTCATTTTATCTATCATAGAACAAAAACAGCAAACTAAAAACCCGTCATACCTACCGTCATGTAACGGAGGTGTGGCGGGTTCATATCTGAGTTTCGCAAATCAAACACCTGTTCTTACTATTCAATCCGTTCCAGGTTCCCGTTGGCATCCATCTTGAAACGTGTTTTGAGTTCCTCTTCTTCTTCGGACAAAAATGCGAGTCTGCGAGCCCGATCCATAATCTGAATCAAAGCCTTATAATCGTCATTCACCACACGGTAATCCGTCTGTACTTCGTTCACTTCCTTGGATAGACGGTCATTCTCGCAGCGCAGTTCAAGCAATTCATCTTCTTTCTCCCGAAGTTCCTTTTCCAGCATCTTGAGCTGACGACTACTCTCCTGCACTGTTCCTTTCCATTGTCGCAGGAAACGAATTACTGCATCCATAGATAATGAATCGTCCGAGATCCCATCTGATTTGTACAGATGTTCTTCGGTATCCAGTGTAGATAGAGCTGCAACCTGCGGTCCCAGCATAGCCGGCTGCTTTCTGAGATAGCTACGTTTTTGCCGTTGTGCCTTGGCATTACTGATGGCAGACTCATACTTTTTACGCACACAACTGTTCCAGCGAAAACCGCATGCGGCAGAAGTTCTGCCTATTTTTTCGCCCACCTCTTCAAAAGCGGCCAGTTGTGTACTTCCTTCCCGAATATGACGCAAAGTTACCTCAGCCAATATCAAATCGTCCTCTGTACTCCAAGCATCCTGTCTCACTGCAGTCATGCTATAATACCCTCCTAACAACATCCTAAAATAACCGTCCGCATTACCGGAAGCCCGGTATGTGAATTAGGTATAAAAGCTGCTTCATTCATTCTTATGCCTCTCATAGAGTTCATAGAATTGATTTCATACTAAAATGTATTTCCACATTCAGGCTTGCTCATACGTAACATCTGTAAAACTACTCCCGTTATACTTGCTTTGGGGTAAAAAAGAATTCGCTTTCATATCCAAATTTGTTTACACGTTTTTCCTTTCCCGGTATAATGTTGTGTAGACAATCTATGATCGTACTTAGGAGAGGAGGATTTACCGTGGCACGCATGTTTCGGGTACTCGGGTTCTTCACGCTTGCGATTGGCCTGATGGCTTTTGCGGGAGATCTGGTCGAAATGGCTTTGCTTTTTTTCCTGCAGACTGCGTTTTTTGTCATTTTGGGATACTTGAAATTCACTGAACGGACGTACATATTGCTCTTCTGGGGTTATATGATCGTGACCTTCACGGGGTTCAGCTACTGGACCGTATTCCAAATGGGGTTGCCGCTCTAATCCACCTGCAACATTAAAGTGATCCGGCATCAGTCGGATTGCTTTTTTGTTGTTTTCAGATTACATGTTTGTTCATGGTGTTATGTAACCACTAAGGATATTTTACGAACTTGTTTCATATATTGTCTGGAAGGCAACAGGCCTGTACTATTGTTATTTAGGAAATGGAAAGGAGAATGATCAGTGAAACGTCAATACGGCATTGCCGCCTTTTTATTATGCATCATTTTATTCATACAGCCACCTTCTACCTATGCCTATGGAGAGTCTTCACCCGAGGATACACGTGAAATATTGCAAAAAAGTCTATCCATCGTCGAAATCGATCATGAAATCGAACGCATCGCAGAAAGACAAAAACTGCTGGCTCAACAATACGAGACATTATCCGTCCAGCTTCAGGAACAGGAGCAACAGATACATATTCAGCAAGATCGGGCCGGGGCTGTGGTGAGGTCCTACTACACGGGAGAACGTGACAGTCTTCTCATGACTGTCCTGGGAGCCAGGTCATTTAAAGACCTGTTCGTATTGTATGATTATTACCAGATTATTATTGGACGCGATCAAGCTGTGCTGGACAAGTATCAGGACCGTTATCGCAACTTGCAGCAGACTTCCACTCAGATTCGTCAAACTACATCAGAATTATCTGAAATGAAGACTAATCTTCAAAACCAGCGGGAACGTGTAGTCGCCTTGCAAAAAGAAATGGACGCCCAAATAGCCACCAGCGGAGATGCGGCAGCAATTCAAAAACTGATGGACGAATTGACCCTTTATTGGGAGAACATCGGCATCTATGAGGTGAAACGATATTTCAAAGCATTGGCATCTGCCATGCAGAACCTGCCCGATTTTATTCAAGAGCACAATGGAGGCATATCCACAACCGGAACGACGTATACGATTCGAATTGGTCAGGATGAGCTTAATGCTTTTCTTCGTTCTCAGAATCCCATTTTTGAAGACTTTGCGTTTGAATTCAATCAGGACAAAATCACAGCTTCCGGTCAGCGAGATCAATTGCAATTAAGCATTGAAGGACATTATACAGTAGAAAATGAACCTCAAAACTCCATTCGTTTTCATGTGGATAAACTTGTGTTCAATCAGCTTGAATTACCAGACACCACTCGCCGAATGCTGGAAAGAGAGTTCGATCTCGGATTCTATCCGCAGAAAATTTTATCCTTTGTCAAAGCCACCGATGTTTCAACGAGTGAAGGCGTACTGGAAGTACAACTTGCTATATCATTTTAAGGTTAGTTTGTCGTTCTGATACTATCTACGTATTGATTGGCAGTAATCTCTCCCTTTAGAAACTGTTGCACTTTTTGATGAAAACGGATAATCAAAGCACGACTTTCAGGCGTTGCAGCCGGGACATCTTCGGTTGAAAACCAGGATTGTCCCTTGGTCATATCATAATGTTCCGCGAGTTTCTCAGACTCTACATCCAGTTCCTGTTGCTTTGCGGGCAACCGATTAGTCTGTTGGTACCATTTCAACTGTGTACCAGCAGATGTCATGCCTTCAATCCACCTACTCGCTTCCTCCGCCTCAACCGAACCTGCAGTAATGACAAGACTTCTGGAGTTTACAGGTTCCAACGCTTCGATAGAAATACGCTCCATGGAATCTTTATCAACTGTACTTTGTTCTGCATTTAATAATTGAGATAACAATGTTACAATCATCGGCGTTACTTTCTGATCAGCAGATGAAGAGAAATCCGGATTGTCAGCCTGAACCATGATATACGGTTGAATCTGATTCATTAACTGCATTCCTTGTTGGAAATCCCCCGTTTGCGAAGAAATCTGCGCTCCCTTAACTTGATCCGGTGCCATCCCCGGTTCCAAATGATGCAACCACCCACTTGTTCCGTACACATCGTTCAGGTTCAATGCAATTAGAGGTATTCCTTCCGCAATGGCTTGTTGAGTCAATTTGGCCCACTGATCTTTACTATGAGGTAACGTCTGCAGACCCGCTTTTTTCAGAAATGAAGAATGTGCTGCCATAATGTATGGATCAAAATCAAAGGGCATGCCCCACTGATAACCATTCCACTCTGTCATTCCACGTAACCCGGCAACCGTCTCTCCAAGCGACTTCGACAATGTTGTGCCGTTCAGCGGATACAGATACCCTTTTTGGGCATAGTATTGCACTTCCTCACTATCAAGCAGAACAATATCCCCGTTCTCCCCTAGCGAAAATTCTAGATCCAGAACATGTTTATATGTATCAGGCTTCTCATTCCGAAGATTGATCTCTACCAGCTGAGAAGCAGCAACTTCTTTAGCTATCTTTTGAAAGGCTTTAAACTCTTCATCCGACATGGCGACTACAATCTCCAGTGGAGCTTGAGCATCCTCATTACGGGATGAAGAACCAGGAAAGGTATCTTTTTCCTGATCACGTTCCTGATTAAGCTGTGAACCTCTGAAGTCAAAACTCGGAGACAGGATCGTTAACGAAAGCAGCAATACCGCGAATAAAACAACCTGATGTCTACGCTTCATTAACTTCCCTCCCTGCTCACCTCGTTTTTTCCTGCAGCAATTATTGTAACAAATAAGTAGTGCTCTTGTCCTACCCTGCCAAAAAACACTTTTTCGGCTTTTTGCATAATAAGAGGATATCGAGTTCTGTGTAATAACGCTTTCTCATTTTTTCAGCAAAAAGCCGACTCCAAGAGCCGGCTTCCAAGGTAACATTTTCCGGGAAATAAATAACCTAAATTTTACAACAAATCAGCTGCAAGCTGTGCCAGCTTTGAGCGTTCTCCTTTTTCGAGCATGATGTGTCCGCTGATTCCCTCTTGTTTGAACCGTTCCACGATATACGTCAGGCCGTTACTTGCGGAATCGAGATATGGATGGTCTATCTGCTCAGGGTCTCCCATCAAAATAATTTTGCTGCCTTCACCGACCCTTGATACGATCGTTTTCACTTCATGGCGGGACAGGTTCTGAGCTTCATCAATAATGATAAACTGTCCAGGTATCGATCTTCCACGAATATATGTTAGAGCCTCCACCTGAATACTGCCAAGCCCCATTAGAATTTTATCGATATCTCCGGATTTTTTGGTATCAAACAAGAACTCCAGATTATCATAAATCGGTTGCATCCATGGCCGGAGCTTTTCTTCCTTCTCACCAGGCAAGTAACCGATATCTTTCCCCATCGGAACGACAGGACGAGCAATCAACAGTTTTTTGTATTTATGATCATCCTCTACCTTAAGCAGACCTGCTGCTAGCGCCAGTAAGGTTTTCCCTGTTCCAGCTTTACCAGTAATGGTAACCAGCGGGATATCATCATTTAAAAGCAGCTCCAGTGCCATACGTTGTTGCGCGTTACGAGCGCTAATGCCCCAGACATTATCATTACTGAGGAAAAGCGGCTCAAGCTTCGTCCCCTCTGTATTTACTTTTAACAAAGCCGATTTATTGGTTCCCATCTCATCCTTGAGAATGACAAATTCATTCGGGTAGAGCGAATATGACAACTGCAACGGCTTGATTGGTAAAAAACGATATGTGTAAAACTCATCAATCACTGACGGATGAACTTTTAGGGCTGTATAGCCTGGATATAATTCACTGAGTCCTGCCGTCCGATCTGATAAGTAATCCTGTGTGAACAGACCAAGTACATCCGCTTTGATACGCACGAGTACATCTTTGCTGACAAGCACTACTTGACGTTCAACTATCTCCTTTTCGTTTTCCTCAATCTGATAATTCAGCGCGACAGCCAAAATCCGATTATCATTGGACACCTCACCAAACATTTCCTGAACTTTCACGAAACTCCGATGATTCAACTCTACTTTCAGATTACCTCCATTAGCCAAAGGCACCCCACTGTGCAGGTGACCCAGCTCACGTAATCCATCCAACAGTCTGGATACATTGCGGGCGTTACGCCCAATTTCATCGGCATTTCTTTTTTTGGAGTCGATTTCCTCCAGTACAACCGCGGGAATGATTACCTCATGTTCCTCAAAGGCAAATATGGCATTGGGGTCATGCAGAAGCACGTTGGTATCCAATACAAAAATCTTTTTCATTCAATCCCCTCCAAAGCGGCGTCGTTAAAGGCATGGGCTGGAACGTAAAACTCGGGAATGTCGGATTAATCCTTGTAATATCCTCGAAGGAAGCCCGTTTCCCTTCATTCCCGAGTTCATCTTGATCGTATGATCTTATCAGCAGCGGCATGGACAATCATGCTCCCATACATAAATGTATTCGACTAGGACAAAATAATTGTCAACCATTCTGAAAAACTCCAAGAAAGGATGAACACTTATGAAAAAATGGGTTTGCACGTTGCTTCTAATCTTCTTAATTACCGGTTGTAATAACACTTCACGAAGTGCTTCACAAGAGCCGCATACGTCACATCCCAGAAGTTATGGAGGCAATATTGAAACACGAGAGAATCAACAGAATGGGACCCAACCGATCTATACACAGGACGATCGAATGAACCCTTCACGTCTGGACCGTTTCAACGAAAATACAGGTGAAGTCCATGACACGAACATTGTTGAAGATGATAAAAGTGGACGAATGCCAAATGAGAAACGAGTCAATCACCTGAAAGCCCTTGCCAAGCAAGTGGAAGGTGTTGAAGATGCGAACTGCGTTATACTGGGTAATACTGCCGTAGTTGGTATTGATGTTGATGGTGAACTTGAACGTGCACGGGTGGGTACGATTAAGTACTCTGTTGCCGAAGCGCTTCGCAAAGATCCCGAAGGTGTAGATTCTATTGTTACTGCCGATGCCGATGTCACTGAACGAATTAAAGAAATTGGTGAACATATTCGTCAAGGACACCCGATATCCGGTTTTGCTTCAGAACTCGCTGACATGGTGGGACGAATTATTCCCCAACTTCCGAAAGACGTCAAAGTCCGTCAAAATCCGGATGAACACGAGGATCAAGAACAACAAATGCAGCAGCATTCAACGGACAAAAGACAACAAAAAGCCCAGTGATCTCTCACTAGGCTTTTTTCATGGCAGCAAAAACCTGCTCATCTAATTTCTCAGCAGCACGCTGATCATATATTTTGACATATTGAGGCACAGAGGACAGTTGAGCGCCGTAAAACAGGGCATTCCTCACTGCTTCAATCGTGATGTCGAAACAACACATATTAAATGGAACATCCTGCAGCGGATCTTGTCGTACCGTCGCACGTCCGTTCACTGCGTACACCGTCTCTTCTCCAAAGACAGTAACCGTAATGAGCGGATTAGTGAGCATGTTGTTCACCAGGCGTGAACGATGATCGATCGCCACACGAAAAGTAGAAGCATTCTCCGCATAGATCCAGGAGATGGCTGTTGAAGTCGGACCTCCGGATTCTGCATCCACGGTGCTCAGAAGCACAAAGGTCTCATTCTTGAATTGCTGTAAAAGAGATTCAGTTAATTGTGTGACGGCTTCGGACATTCAACCAGCCCCCCTAAACTTCTTTATGCAATTCTTAAACTTGGTTTATGTTATTATAGCATACCGATTAATGTGCTTCCAATCCCAAAAGAATGAAGGTTATTCACCTGAAGGTGAAGTTGTTACTTTACCAGAAAGTGTATCTTGTAAAGCCTGCTTCGCATTGGCCAGTTCCGTCTCATTAATGTACACATACGGACTTCTCCACTCTCCGGTAACCGGAGTAAAATGCACATCTGAGGTAGAGATATTCCAATACGTCGAGATAAAGTTTTTCATTTGTTCCGATTCCACATCTGTCGTCATGTTCTTATCAACTGCACCAACCACTTTGCTAATCTTCGTAATACCGCCAAGAGATTTCATCTGATCCAGCATGGAATTCAGCACTTGGTTTTGACGTTTGTTCCGATCAAAGTCGTTAGACTCATCCGTCTTTGGATTACAATTCGATTTGCGGTAACGAACAAAATCCAGTGCCTCTTTACCATCGAGATGTTGTGCGCCTGCAACCAGATTGATATCGGTACCGTCGGCTGTATCTCTGTAACACATATTTTTATCCACAGTCACATCTACGCCACCTACGGCATTGACAGCATCACGGAAAGCCTGGAAATTCAGGACGGTGGTGTAATTAATGTCTACATCCAAATACTTGCCCATCATCTCTTTCATCTGATCCTCTGCATTTTTGCCAGTAGTCTTTTCCTGTGCCTTGAACCTCGGATAATAGGAGTTCAGCTTGTTAGATTTATACCCATCCAGTTGAATACGCGTGTCTCGGGGCAAAGATACAATCGTTGCCGTCTTCGTCTCCGGATTCAACGAAGCCACCATAACGACATCCGAGAGATACGTGCCAGTTTCCGGACGGTTATCTGTACCAAGCAACAGCATCGTGATTGGTTTCGTTGTGGCTGACATCCCCGGAGGTACCGGTTTGTCGATACCTGTATCCACGACTTGATTGTATACCCAATACGCATATCCGCCGCCTACCACAATGGCAATAACCAATAGACTTAAAAGGATTCTGCCAAACGCATTCTTTCTTTTTTTCTTCTTAGGCTGCTTACCCTTGCCATTCTTCGATCCAGAAGCGCCGGATTGCGTCGGTGCCTGTCTCCGTGGAGGCAGTCCGTTCGAATTCGAGTTCATATCTTCAACACCTTTATCACATCTGTTTTTGTCTAAATAAAAGACAACCGCTTTCCCTAAGGAAAACGGATGGTCTGTACAAGACAGGATTTATGAGTTTCGAGCGGCAGCTTCCGCTTTTTTCTTTTGACGACCTTCAATAAAATAGCGCACTCTCACTAACAACATCAAACCAACTGCCACCAACAAACATTGAATGATGGGAAGCTTATCGATTTGAAAAATAAGAAGCATGAATGTGCCCATCGCCATCAATATATAGAGAACGATTTCCTTACCAAGCGGTAATTTCTGACGTACCCGAAACACCTTGTTATATACGTAAGTAATCAATACAAAGATGACGATGTAGGCTACGATCGGGTTTGACGCGAACCATGCTTGCATGCACAGCCAGCTCCTTTCGTTATCATGCTAGGATATAAGTTAACTATTGTGAAACCCTTTTGATAACTCTGAGTAAAACACACATCGGAGGTGACCGTTCCGGTATCGGATCGTTCTTTTGATCGCTGTTATCCCCAGATTTTTTTGATCCATTTACTCAATGGTAAAATCCGGAGATAAAGGCGAACGCTTCGCTTCTGCAGAATCGATTCCGATCCCTTCACTACTTCCACTGTGCATAACATCGTTAACTTCTGTGTTCCATCAAATGCTAACTTATATAAATTATTTTGTTGTTATTAAGATTTTGAAGCCATTTTGCGTTGTTTCTCTGCACGTTCACGCTCGGATTTGTTCAGAATCTTCTTACGAAGACGAATAGATTTTGGTGTAATCTCACAATATTCATCGTCATTCAGATATTCAAGCGCCTGTTCCAACGAGAAGATAATCGGAGTTTTAATTTTAACCGTATCATCTTTACCTGAAGAACGAACGTTAGTCAGTTGTTTTTCTTTGCAAATGTTGACAACGATATCATTGTCACGTGTATGCTCACCAACGATCATACCTTCGTAAATTTCTGTTCCAGGCTCAAGGAAGAGCGTACCACGATCCTCAACGCCCATCATTCCATAGAACGTAGATGTACCCGTTTCAGTTGAGATCAGTACACCTTGGTGACGTCCACCCACTTGACCGGACACTACCGGAGCGTAGCTGTCAAATGCATGGTTCATAACACCGTAACCACGAGTCAATGTCAGGAAGTTTGTGCTATATCCGATCAAACCACGTGCTGGAATCAGGAACTCCAGACGAACTTGACCACTACCTGTGTTGACCATGTTAACCATCTCTGCTTTACGTGCGCCCAGGCTCTCCATTACGGAACCCATGCTCTCTTCAGGGATATCAATCAACAAGCGCTCAATAGGCTCTGTTTTCTTACCGTCAACTTCTCTTACGATAACTTCTGGTTTGGATACTTGAAGCTCATATCCTTCACGACGCATATTTTCAATCAGGATACCCAAGTGAAGCTCACCACGTCCCGAAACGACAAATGCATCCGGGCTTTCCGTTTCGTCAACACGAAGAGAAACGTCTGTTTCCAACTCTTTGAACAAACGTTCACGAAGTTTACGGGAAGTTACCCATTTACCTTCACGACCTGCGAATGGACTGTTGTTCACGAGGAACGTCATTTGCAGTGTAGGCTCATCAATTTTCAAAACTGGAAGTGCTTCTGGGTTGTTCGGATCAGCGATGGTTTCACCAATGTTGATGTCCTTGATTCCTGCAATCGCAACGATGTCGCCTGCTCCTGCTTCTTCTGTCTCAACACGCTTGAGACCTTGGAAACCAAACAGTTTCTCGATACGTGCAGTTTTACTTTTACCATCACGCATAATAACCGTTACCGATTGTCCTTGACGGATCACACCGCGGTTAACACGACCAATGGCAATACGGCCAAGGTATTCATTGTAGTCCATCAAAGTAACGAGGAATTGAAGTGGCTCTTCAACATTCTCTGTTGGGTGAGGGATATGACTAACGATCGTATTGTAGATCGCCATCATGTTGTCGTCCTGTTTCGCAGGATCATTATCCATGCTGGATGTTCCGTTCAATGCGGAAGCATATACAACAGGGAATTCAAGTTGTTGATCGTTGGCACCCAGTTCAATGAACAGGTCCAGTACTTCATCAATAACCTCAGTCGGACGAGCCGCTGGACGGTCAATTTTATTTACAACAACGATTGGTGTCAGGTTGTGCTCCAGGGCTTTACGAAGTACGAACTTCGTTTGTGGCATACAGCCTTCATATGCATCAACAACGAGCAATACGCCGTCAACCATTTTCATGATACGTTCCACTTCACCACCGAAGTCGGCGTGTCCTGGTGTATCCACAATGTTGATCAGGTAATCTTTATAAGTTATAGCCGTGTTTTTGGCCAAAATCGTAATACCGCGTTCACGCTCCAAATCGTTGGAGTCCATTGCGCGCTCCTGTACCGTTTCGTGATCACGGAAAGTACCGGATTGCTGGAGCAACTTGTCGACGAGCGTAGTTTTCCCGTGGTCGACGTGGGCAATAATCGCAATATTGCGAATGTGTTCTCTTGAATGCATGGTTTGTATCCATATCCTTTCCAATTTCAATTCTTATCTACTAAACTTCCCGCAATTTCGCAGGTTACTCACAAAATAAGCGTCGGTGATATCCCGACGCATGTCTATATCCCTTATATTATAGTTTATTATAGGTAAAAATCAAGATATTTCGCACGAAAAGACCACTGGGAATGTTACCAGCCTCTCCCTTGATGCCCTCGACCAAGCAATAACCAGGCTCCGCCCAAGATCAAAAGGACAGCCAGCACATAGATTATTCCCGTTTGAAGCAGGGTGAATCCGAATAATATGATGGACACCGCACCAAGGATTAAAGCCGCAGGTAATATAAATTCCGGTCTTCTCCGCTCAGCCATTGCATATTCGAGTAAACCTATGGCAATCCCCAGCAAGAATGCTGGCCACAGCCTGCTCATGAGTCCTGCACCCCATGTATTCGTTATACTGAATAAAACACCATACACCGTTAGTATGCCGGCAGGAACAAGTGACCACGATGGTGAAATACGCGCATAATATAACGCATGAAGGGCGATGCCTGGTAGCAGGATCAGCAAAGGCCAGAAATTACGACCAATGAATCCAAACACACCAAACTTGCCAAGCAGAATAATAATCCCCGCAACTACAATAAATAATCCAATCGCTTTTTCATTTCTCATCCTCATCTGCAATCACCTCTTATACCATTGGCTATGTACTTTTACTCTTATAATCGATGCGCATTCCATGATGACTGTTGGTTTCCTAACCTGTAATCCTGCTTCTAGTGTATCCGATGTTTCGGCAAAAAACTATACTTTATGTCGCACCTTGCTTGCTCCCTTTACCTGTATTACCCTAAAATCTGCAACTTATGACTAGCCCAATGAGAACTCTATGGAAAAGATATTTCTCTCCACACAAAACCGCCTAAACCAGATGGTTTAGACGGCCCTATGTCCAAGCAATTATTCAAAATCAAACTAGGCGTTCTTCCGCACAAATTTATGTGCGCCTCCAACCGCAACTACCAGACAAGCCATCGCTGTGGGTAGTAGCGTATGCACCTCTGATGCCATTCCTCCCAGCCATTCTCCCAACTTGGGATCTTTCATTACCATCTCACCTGCTGTGAAGGCCAGAATGCCTGAGCCGACGAATACCAGAATCGGAAATCGCTTCAACAAACCAACAATTAGACCGCTCCCCCATACGACAATAGGAATACTGATGGCAATCCCGATGACGATCAAAGCCAGATCCCCATCCGCCAAAGCTGCTATAGCCAAGACATTATCCAGACTCATTACAAAATCGGCAATCAGAATCGTTTGGATGGCTTTCCAGGTCGTCGAAGCCTCTCTAATATGTACTTCATCATCATTTTGAAGCAACAGCTTCACTGCAATCCACAGTAACAGCAGCCCACCTGCGGCCTGGATAAACGGAATTCCCAGCAATAATACTGCTACGAAGGTTAATACGCAGCGTAACACTACCGCACCAAAAGCCCCCCACCATACCGCCTTTTTACGTTGTATCGGTGGCAGATCCTTGCTGGCAAGCGCAATAACAACCGCATTATCTCCACTTAGTACCAGATTGATCATTAAAATCTCAGTTAACAGCCATAGCGTATCCATGTCCTCATCCCCCCACATTAACTTGTATGTCAGAGTTGTCCATGCTATTCTTAATGATTGAACAGTATATAAGGAGTGACATATCCCATGGAGCTATTTAGTCCCACATTCTGGCTGGCTTTGTTGAACGTTGTCTTTATTGATCTCATTCTGGCTGGAGACAATGCTATCGTCATTGGCCTGGCAGCTCGAAATTTGCACCCTTCCGTGCAGAAAAAGGCGATTTTATACGGAACTGGCGGTGCTCTTCTGATTCGAATTTTGGCAACGGTTGTTGTGTTATGGTTGCTTAAGGTTCCTTGGCTCTTGCTTGTAGGGGGCATACTTCTGATCTGGATTGCCTATAAATTATTGGCGGATCAGGGGGATGAACACAATGATATTCAGGCGGGAACTTCCTTATGGACCGCTATTCGTACCATTGTGATCGCGGATGCAGCCATGGGATTAGATAACGTGATTGCAGTCGCTGGAGCTGCGCAGCAGCATCTCGTGCTTGTTATTCTCGGACTCTTAATCAGCGTACCGATCATTGTCTGGGGTAGTACCCTGTTTATCAAGCTCATCAATCATTTCCCTTGGATCATCTATGTTGGAGCCATCGTTCTCGGGTATACGGCTTCCAATATGATTACTGAGGAGCAGCGACTCTTGCCTTACTTTACTGAACATCCGGCATTGCGCATTCTCTTCATCGTTGTCGTTATTGCAGGTGTAGTCTTTGCCGGTTATCGCAAACGCTCCAGCTGCTCCAGCAACAAGGGATCTGGAGGAGAACAGCAGCGCTCCTATTCATAGGGGTATCTAATCTAAAATGTCTTCTGAATACAGCAAAGGACTGAACGATATTACATCGGACAGTCCTTTTTTGTAGTTAACATAGCCCTTATTATGTCAGCCACGCTAATTTTTATTGAGTTTAGAACCAATCATCCTTCAATCCATTATCACCTGTTTGATTGGATACCACGGAAGTTTCACCAGCATGCAGTGTGATCGTTTCTGTCTGCTCTACCGCCTGATCCAGCCACTCCGGCAACAGGCTCATTGTCGATTCAATTTTATCCACAATCCGAAGATTTGGATTGGTTGAAGGTGACTTTGGCACAAAGAGAGTACAGCAATCCTCATATGGCAAAATAGATATGTCATACGTTCCGATCTGTTTCGATAGGGTGATGATCTCCTGTTTATCCATCATAACCAGTGGTCGCAACAATGGCAGATCCGTCGCACGACCAATGACATTCATACTCGGAAGAGTCTGACTCGCTACTTGCCCCAGGCTATCCCCGGTAATCAGTGCGAGTGCACGCTCACGCTCGGCAAGTTTGGAGGCAATTCGTAGCATTGAACGTCTCATCAGCGTAATAATCAGGTTATCCTGACCCAGTTGGGTAAATGCCGTTTGAATCTCTGTAAATGGAACCAGATGCAGCTTAATTGTTCCTGCATGATCAGCAAGGGCACGCGCCAAATCAATGACTTTCTCTTTGGCACGCTCGCTTGTGAACGGGTAACTGTAGAAATGGACACATTCCACTTCCAGTCCACGGCGCATGGAAGACCAAGCTGCAACGGGACTGTCTATTCCACCTGACAGCAGCACCATCGCTTTTCCATTCGTACCCAGTGGAAACCCACCTACTGCCGGAATGGTTTCATTGAAAATATAGGTGCCCTGATCCCGAATTTCCACTCGCAGTTCAATATCAGGTTGACGAACATCAACACTTAATTGCTGAAATTTCCGAAGGATCGGGGAACCAACCAAATGATTCATTTCATGTGAAGAGTTCGGAAACTCCTTCCATACTCGTCTTACATTCACCTTGAATGTGGTGCCTTCCTTGAATTCATCTTCTCTTTCGTCCATAAACGCAACTGCTGTTTTCACAATTTCATCAAGCTCGGATGGAGTGACTTTAACCGGACTAATCGACATTACACCGAATACCCGCTTCAGCACCTTAATCAGTTCAGTATGTGATTCACCGCCGAGATCTACATAGACACGGCCATATTCTTTACGAAGGCTCGCTCCTGGATAAGGTTTAAGCAAAGCTTTCACCTGTGTAATGATCGTTTTTTCAAATCGGGCACGATTCTTCCCTTTTAACATAAACTCTCCGAAACGGAGAAGCAGCATATCATATTTCATATCCATTACATCCGCCTTTCGAGGGGCCGCAACTGCGCCACCATCTGATGTAAAGCCTGTTCAAGCAAGGCTACATCTTCTTCTGTATGTTCATCTCCAAGACTAATACGCAATCCGCCACCAGCACAAGCTGCATCTCTGCCCATCGCAAGCAGAGCCCGACTCGGTTCAGCCGAACGTGAAGAACAGGCCGATTGGGTGGATATCGTTACGCCCAGTTGCTCCAAGGTGTGCAGCGCCACTTCTGCCTTCATCCCAGGATAGGAGAAGTGCACAATATGAGGTGCCCCCCCTTGGTGACTGTTCAATTCAAATTCAGGAATGGCACGTATCGTTTCCATTAATCGATCACGGAACACCGTTGTACGCCGGGCAAAATCAACCTGATCTTCTGCTGCCATCCGCATGGCCTTTGCCATACCTACCAGCAAGGCCACGTTCTCTGTGCCTGCTCTTAGGCCCTGCTCCTGTGATCCACCTGACAATAATGGCGTAAGCTCCACTCCACTTCGCACATACAGGAGGCCAGCTCCCTTGGGTCCACGGATCTTGTGAGCAGACAGACTGTACAGATCTGCCCCCCAAGCGGCAGGTGCTGCTTCCATTTTTCCAAACCCTTGCACACCATCCACATGGAAGAGCACGCGTGGTGCTTTCTTTTTGAGTTGTTTGCCGATCTCTCCAATCGGATGAATGGCCCCTGTTTCATTGTTTACATGCATCAGACTCACAAGCACCGTGTCTGGCCTAATCGCCTCTACAACCTGCTGAGCATTCACCACACCATCGGAATTGACAGGAATTAGCGTCACGTCCCATCCCCACTGCTGCAATTGCATAAAACTTTCATACACCGAGGCATGCTCGGTAGCTGTTGTGATGATGTGTTTGCCACGTGACTGATAACGTAATGCCGCACCTTTTATCGCGAGATTATTACTCTCGGTCGCACCGGAAGTAAACACAATCTCTTCAGGCTTAACACCTATTGCGGCAGCACAGCCGGATCGAGCACGACGCAACAATTGATCTGCACGCTCTCCATATCCATGAATGGAGGACGGATTTCCGAATTGTGTCTCCATAATTTCGGCCATCGTACGAATCACATCCGGATGGGGAGGTGTGGTTGCAGCATAATCAAAATATTTCAAATGAGGTTAGACCTCCCTTATCTCTTCGTTCATGAATCTACTGTGAGCATTGTAACACGATACCCATACAACACAAAAAGACCAACTGGGAACAGACGGTTTTAAGCGCCACTGTCCCCACATTTGATCTCATCCTGCCTATGATGGTTATCGCCAATGTCTTTCTGTGATTTTAGATCACATATTTAGACTGTGCCTTCTCCACCTTGGAGATATAATTTTGAGTTTCTGAAGGCAGACGGTTAAGCACACTCATCAGTTCGCTATCACTCGACACACCCAGACGTGAAACACGACCCGGTCCTGCATTATATGCTGCAAGTGCCATCTTCACTTCTCCACCAAAACGCTGGAGCTGAAGGGAAAGATATTTAGTACCCGCATCAATGTTCTGGGCAGGATCAAATGAATTACTCACACCCAGCCCTGCAGCCGTGCCATCCATTAATTGCATAAGACCCTTGGCACCTGCGGAGGACACCACATTCGGGTTAAAATTGGATTCTGTATCAATGACGGCTTTGATCAACGATTCAGGAACACCATACTTGGCGCTTGCCTCCGCAATCAAAGATTCAAAATCCGTAGGTACAGATGCCCCGGAATCCACCATGCCGGTATTGGATAAAGTTAATACAGAATCAACGATGTTATTGGAGACAGAGGACGCCCCTGCCGTATTCATATCCGGATTGTACGTGCTTCCAAGTTGCAGCCACAAAAGACCATCACTGGATCTTTTGGAGACCGTTTCGGTTGAACCATTCATGTTCGTCGAATTGGAACCCGTGCCTAACAGCCCGTCCATCATATTGGCAAAATCCACTGTTGAACCAGCATCTGGGGCTGATCCATTGGTTTGGTTATTATTCACATTGGACAATTGCAGTTCCAACAACTGCCGCGATCCGCGTGGATCAATCTGCATGCGTTATATCCACTCCCGTATAATTAAGCGTATTATGACCTTATTCTACATCGTTTTACAGCAAGGTTCCATTGTTTTCAAAAAAATAAATGAATCACGCCGCCTAACCTGCACATATACGAAAAAAACCTTCTGTATATCACCACATTGGGGTGAGAACAGAAGGCTGTTGAATGAACAATTGTATACTCTAGCGAGCGAATGGAATCATGAAAAAATAACTGAGCGTGGCTACAATACCCAGTCCAATGGACCAAGCTCCCGCTGTTTTCCGGCCATTCACATAGGCATAGTAACCCAGTACGGCTGCTGCCGGTCCAAGTACGATTGACCACATGAATAAGGACGCGATCCCGAAGGCAAGCCCCATGTAACCCGCGACCTTGCCTGTTGACTCCATAACACGGTCTGCCTCATGCTTCTCAGGTACGTGTTCAGAACGCTCGGTGCCTCCAGTTCTTACCACAGTCGGAGGAGCGACCTCTGCCCCATATTCTTCCCGATGTGTTTTTCTTGGATAATCGACACGCATACGCTGTTTTTCACCTTCTACATTGGTTTCAGGGCGATCTTTAAAATTAAACTTATTATCGTCATTTTCCATTTGGAAGCACCTCCGTTATGAAATAGGGATGACTGCTCACTTAGGTTTGAACGTGTGACAGCATGTTGCAGAGGATGTACGTGCATGATCATGGTGGTCAGAGTCAAATGTTTCACCGGCAAATTCTTCATGCAGACGACGGGTGGCATGTTGGTCAATGTCAATCATGATGGCATCAGCTTGGCAGAAGTTGTTTTCTCCCCAAAAGTTGCAGTTGGAGACGCTGCATTTGACTATAGGTTTGTCTTGGCTCATTTTTTATCACCTCGAGTACTATTGTCTCCCCGCCACAAAACCGATATTCCCCGTCGAAATGCCAGATGATGACATGATCTCATCCTGATCTGATTCTTATATAAAGACACAAAAAAACCGCCACAAGGGCGGTTTTGTCCAATTTCATATCAGGTTTTAACAGGAATTAGGCGTGATTACGCTGATTCTGCATACGGCGCTGAGTCAGGTAGTCACTTTCATAATATGCCAGATCATCGCGCAATTCTTCGTACGTTTTGGAAACCTCAAGAATGACATCCCGTACCGAACGAATTGGCTTGTCACGGAAACGAATGGCATCTTGTCCCGTATAAGCATATCTTCCGTCTTCAGAATAACATTCATTTTTAGGATAGAAAAAGCTGTTTACGCATTGGTGATACGTATTATAAAGAGCCTTTTCGGCAAAATCGACATCAAAGTTGGCACGACGCAGCACAACGCCAAGTTTTTCGTAAGAAACTTCAGAAAAAACGAGCAAATGACGGAGATCTGAAAGAAATCCTTTGTAGAAGGCTGTTGATTCTTCCGTCTGATTCTGATCCAGTTCAGGCAAGGCATTTTCATTCAAAAATTTTTCGATCCGATCGATAGCCGGTTTTAACTTTTCCCTAGTTGACTCACATGTTTTCTGTACATTGGCTGCTGACATAAAGGTAGCTCCCCCTTAAATAAGTCCTTACATATAGGTCGGCCAACGGTGGTTTTCCCCTGACCTTTGAATTCTCAGCTATAATCCTACCATAAAAAGATGACGAGCGGTATCCCTTAATCAGGCTTTCCGTTTCTACCATCAAACATGCCTATTATGTGCAGTTAGACTCGAACTCGGTTGCATAAAAATATCCGCTTATCCTAACGATAGATACAACCAGTGACAATGATGAAGCACTGTTGATGATTGTCCAAAATGAACGAAGGAGGTTCCATCCCCATGTCCAGACCGAAATGGATTAACTGGGCCATAGCAGCTGGTGCGGGAGCACTCGCCCTGACTCTTCTGCTTCCAACATCCAATCGTCCCGAACCTAAGCCAAGCGCCCTTTCCGACTCTGCCCATGATGAGCACACGAACAAACAGCGACTGAAAGTACAGGATGTCAAAGCAACAGATCTTCTGACCCGCATGGATGCCAAACAGCACCTCAGTATCATGCTGGAGAAAACCTCCACTATGAATACTGCGCAGTTTAATCAATACGTGAAGGATCTCCAACGTTCGCATAAACATATTCGATCCATTCATCTCATGGATACCAACGGATCATTCAACAAGCCATTTGATCAGGCATCCAAGCAAGGTAGCAAGCTGGAGCAACAGAAGCTTGAACATGCTCTAAACCTTGCCAAAAAAGCGGTAAACAAACGTCAAAGCTTCGAATCCTCTTCTTTCCCTTTGGGAAAAGAAAAATACTTTGTGATGGGGCAACCTTCGAAAGATGGTAAAAGAGCTGTGATTGCCTTGTTCAGTCAGAACGTATTGAGTGCTGTTGAGCAACACCAACGCAAAAATCTGCGCATGATCCCATATCCGCGTGAAGGTAAGTTCAAAATTGAGTCCGTTCACCCGGATACCCTTAACGAAATCACGGTAAAAACAGGGCACGACAATGCCAATGCCAGTCATTTTTACGAAAATGAAATTGTTATCCGTTTTCGGCAGGATCCTGGTGACCGGGATATGCGTATCATTAAATCTGATCTAAGAACGCAGTCTGCGCGTAAGCTGGGATACACGTATGTTTTTCGGTCAGAACACATGAATTACAAGCAATTGCATAACTATTTCGAAAGCAAATGGAATCCACTCTATATGGAACCCCACTACATGTATTTAACCAATGACACTGTAACTGAACAAACAGATGTAACGATACCCAACGATATTTTGTTCTCCGATTATCAGTGGAACCTGCCTGCAATTGAGACAAATCGCGGCTGGAATATTAGCAAGGGAAACAAGGACGTTATCGTTGCAGTGGTCGACACAGGGGTTGATTTGAATCATCCTGATCTGAAAGGCAAGCTCCTGGAGGGATATAATGTGGTCGATCCGGGAAGCCAACCGCTGGATGATGTGGGACATGGCACACACGTTGCCGGCATTATCGGCGCTATTGTTAACAATAACGAAGGCGTGGCAGGCATGAGCTGGTATAACAAGGTACTTCCGGTCAAGGTACTGGACAACTCTGGTTCAGGCACCACGTATGCCGTTGCTGAAGGAATCATTTGGGCAGCTGATCATGGAGCCAAAGTCATCAACATGAGTCTTGGCAATTACGCTGATGCCCAATTTCTTCATGACGCCATTAAATACGCTTTTGACCGGGATATCGTCTTGATTGCAGCTACAGGGAACGATAATACCGAGCGTCCAGGATACCCTGCTGCCTATCCGGAAGTATTTGCCGTGTCCGCTACGGACCCGGATATGAGCAAAGCTTCCTATTCCAATTACGGGGATTATGTGGATGTGATGGCCCCAGGGTCCAGTATCGCAAGTACGTATCCGGACAATCAGTATGCAGCTTTGTCTGGTACATCCATGGCTAGCCCGCATGTAGCAGCACTTGCAGGATTGATTCGTTCCTTGAACCCGGACTTAACCAACACGGAAGTGATGGATCTCATGCGCCAAAGTGTCATTGACCTCGGTGATCCGGGTCACGATAAGTATTTCGGCTATGGGCAGATCGATGTCTATAAAGCACTGCAAGCCGCATCAGGCAACAGCGCTCCTCTGCAGTTCTGGCCCCAGCATGTCAGACAACAAATGGATAATACGATGAAAAAGTATACGCAGTAAGCGTAATGTGGATAATCTGTAAAAAATACAAAAGCAGCTGCGCCCCGGGGCGTACGCTGCTCTTTGGTTTATATCCAATTCCCCGGGGCACCCGCTGCGATTAGCGTTTGCGAGAAGTTGTGCGGGCTTTGCTTGATTTTTTCATGGATTTTTTCTTCGCGTTGTGACTGGATACATAGCAAGAATCTTCCTCTTTGACAACAACTGGGTACATGTGGTGGTGAATGGGAACGCAGTGATGTTTTTTAATAACTTCAATCGGGTGAATTACAGGCACGATTTGTGGGATGTAGTAATCCTCAACAACCTGGATCGGGTCACAGACAATCGGACAAAGCGGTGGACAGTAATGGTTCATTTCAAAACCAACTCCCTTTCTGGTGATACTATAACCTATTGCAGCAGGTCGAAAGTGGATTGGATGTATGTCCATACTCCGAAAAATTATATAAGCGGTAGCCTGTCCGCCATTGTCCCACCTTCCCGAGGTGTAACCTTGTCAATGACATCGCACAGTACACGCAGCCCTTCACACAAAAGCTCAGCGCTCGTCACGGTGAAGCAAATACGCAGACTTGATGTATCCGTCTCACCCACATAACAGGCGGAACCCGGCAGGAAAGACACCCCGGCGGCAAGTGACTGACGATGAAGTTCACGCATATCCAAGTTATCCTGCAGTTGGAGCCACAGATTGAGTCCCCCATCCGGCAAACGCCAGTGCATCCCCGGAGGAGCATGCTCTTTCAGTACTTCAGCTGCTGCACATAAGCGAGAATACAGTTCATCCCTCAAGCGGGATACATACACTCCGTACTGATTCTGAATAAAGGATTGCAATGCCTTCTGTGTAAGGAGCGGGCTCCCCAAATCGGCCGTAGATTTCGCAGCCACAAGCCGGGTCAATACACTTCCGTCTGCAATAGCGCAGGCTATACGGCAACCAGGAGATAACACCTTGCTGAAGCTTTTGATGTACACAACGTGACCTGTCCCATCCATCGATTTAATGGAAGCCGGGGGAGGGTCACGGAAATAAAGATCTGCAAACGGGTCATCCTCCAGAATGAGGCAGTGGTAACTTTGCGCGAGATTCAGGAGCTGTGCTCGTCTTCTTGCACTCATCGTAATGCCTGTTGGATTATGATAAGTCGGGATTGTATAGATCAACTTGGGAGGGTATGTATCACATAACCGGGTTAACAGATCAATACGCATACCTTCGTCGTCCATCGGGACCGTGATGATCTTCGCACCTCTACTTGTAAACACATCAATGGCTCCAGTGTAACTCGGCGCCTCCATGTACACTACATCGCCGGGTCCAACAAAAGTCCGTGCCACCAGATCAATTCCTTGTTGGGCGCCACTTGTAATCAGCATGCGTTCAGGTGTCACCTGTAGTCCACGCTCGGCAAAATGTTCCGCAAAGGTCTGTCTGAGTTCCCGATCTCCCTGAAAAGATCCATACGCCGCCATACGCTCTGCATGATCCGAGGAAAGGCGGTAGGCACTATCGATAATCTCGCGTGTAGGCAAGAGTTCAGGCTGAATCGCTGACATATGAAGTTCAACCCGTACTTGAGGTGACGTATCAAAATGTCTCCAGAGTTGTGCTCTTGGTAAATAATCCACCAGTGCCATCTGCCAATTCCAAGGCGTACTGGATTCACTATTACCATTCAACCGCTGCGTCCGGTCCAGCTCCTCCGTCTGATCCGTGTGCAACGAACCTCTTACATAACAACCTTTACCCTGGGAGCAGGTGATCAATTGAATGGCCTCGAGTTCAGCATACGCTTTGGATACAGTGACCAGACTGACACCCAGATCGGCGGTCATTTTACGAACAGAAGGAAGTCGGGTTCCGGGTTCAATGAGTCCTGATCTGATGCGATCGGCAATCGTTAGCGCAATCTGCACGTACAATTTGGTACTGCTTCCCCGTTTTAATTCAATATGCATACGTGCTCCCCCCAACTGTTATGATCTTCATTTTACTGTTATAGTGCAGTCCGTCTATTATAGTTTATAATATCAGTATAACAGTGAATAACAGGAGATGAGAATAACATGAGTATCCCTTGGTCCAAAATGGCACAAAACACCCCGTCCTCTGTCGTTCGCGACATGCTCCAGGCCGCCCAGGCACCTGGAATGATTTCACTTGCAGGTGGATTACCAGCCCAAACTTCGTTCCCGCTGGAAGCCATCCGCGTTGCATATGAAAAAGTATTTATGAGCGGAGCAGCCGCTCTTCAATATGCGGAGACTGAAGGATACCGTCCTCTTCGCGCCAAAATTGCCGAGCGTCTTGAATCCAAGGGCATTCCCGCTTCACCAGACCACATGCTTCTCACTACAGGTTCACAACAATCCATTGATTTGGTGTGCCGCATCCTTCTCGACCCGGGTGACCGCGTACTGGTTGAATCACCAACCTACCTCGCTGCTCTGCAAGTTATCCATTCCTATCAGGCTGAATCTCACGGTGTAGCCTGCGATGATCATGGCATGTTGCCTGAATCTCTGGAGGAACAGCTTCAACTTCATCGTCCAAAGCTTGTTTATATCAACCCAACATTTTCCAATCCTACGGGTAAAGTGTGGTCAAGAGAAAGAAGACAACAAGCTGTGGATCTGTGCCGCAAGTATGGTGTGCTCATTCTGGAAGATGATCCATATGGCGAAATTCGATTCAATCCGGAACATTTGGATGTCCCTGCTCTCGCAGAACTGGATGCAGCCTCCTATGGCGCCCCTTCCAATGTTATCTACACCAGTACGTTCTCCAAAACGGTAGCACCAGGCCTTCGTACCGGCTGGATACTGGCTGCTCCCGACATTGTCAAAATGGCAGCACGGGCCAAACAGGGTGCCGACTTGCATTCCAGCAGCATCGACCAAAGAGCTCTTCATGCATTGCTTGAATCTTTCGATCTGGATGCGCATATCCGCCATATTTCACAGGATTACGAGCAACGCATGAAAACACTGACTACACTCATGGCAGCCAAATCATGGGAAGGTATCTCGTGGAATTCACCTCAAGGTGGCATGTTCTTGTGGCTACAGCTGCCTGAAGGCATGCTGGCAAGCAATCTTTTCACTTACGGTATCCAAGAGAAAGTGTGCATTGTCCCAGGTGATTCCTTCTATGCGGGCACACCAGAGTTGAACCGGATGCGAATCAACTTTACGCATACAGATCCTGAGCTTCTCCCTGAAGCCGTGGAACGAATGGATCGGGCCATTCAGCGCTGGCATGCCGAATTACAATCTGACCGTGTGGTTACACTGTAATTCACTGTCATTCAACTGTTTCCATTCATTGAATGTGAAAGTGTACGAAACATTTACTTGATATAACACAAATACGGCGGCAGACCGAGAATCTCGGAACTGCCGCCGTATTTTATATGACCTGTCATGAACAGGAAGTATGCGATTGTGGTAAATTTCATGGGTCCTTCTGATCAGTCAGGCCATCGGTGAATCTCACGGATTGTCCTCGACTGATAGGTGGACTACACTGTAAAGCTGTTGTTGCAGTTAGGAAAGCTTACCGTAAGCCGGGTTCTGTGCTCTTCGTGGTTCATACGGGAACTACCCTCCCACCAGAAGCGACAATCATCTATCTAGGCCATACATTGCTGCACAGCTCAAGCGACCAACCTAGACACACCTCGGGCTAAGGCTGTCTCCTCCGAAGAGTTGACTGTGTCCCATTAGGTCTTGCTCCAGATGGGGTTTACCAGGAACGAAGTCACCAGCGTTCCTCGGGGTCTCTTACACCTCGGTTCCATCCTTGCCTGTGCCGGAAATCCGGCCATCGGCGGTCCATTTCTGTGGCACTATCCTTCAACTCGCGCTGACTGGACGTTATCCAGCATCCTGCCCTGTGGAGCCCGGACTTTCCTCTCGTGGCAACAAAGGCCACCAGCGATTGTCTGTCAAGCTTTCCGAACAACATTACATAGTATACAGGCATTTGGGTTCCCAGACAAGCTTAATATTACTGGGAATCCGACATCACCTGTCCTTTTAGATAAACTGGAATACTTCCGTATTAACCTCAGAAGCTGTAACTTGCGTTTCATATCGTTTATCTTCCAATCGAGAACGAAGCCAATCCGCTGTTTTCGGTTTCATGATTTTCTCAGAATTATGCCCTGGATCAATGATGCACATACCTGCCATTAACGCATCATGTGCCGTGTGATAATCGATATCCCCGGTCACAATAACATCCGCACCTTTGAAGCGGGCTGTGAGCGCATAACGACTGCCAGAGCCGCCAAGAACTGCTGCCTTTTTGATTGTCTTGTTCAGATCTCCAACAACACGAACATGAGACACGTTGAATTGGGTCTTCACGACCTCCACCAGTTCACCTAATGTCTTAGGCTCCCTAAGGGGTCCCAAGCGTCCCAGGCCGAGCGTACGGCCCTTTAAATCCATTGCATAGAGGTCATAAGCGACTTCTTCATACGGGTGAGCCTTAAGCATCGCCTGTACGACCTTACTGCGCAGACTTTGAGGCACGATTGTCTCAATCCGCATTTCTTCTACACGTTCCATCTGCCCTTGGGTACCAATATACGGTTGTGTCCCTTCACCGGGTACAAATGTTCCTGTACCTTCCGTATTGAAGCTGCACTTGTTGTATTGACCGATACTTCCTGCTCCAGCTTCGAGGATCGCTTGAAGCACCTGTTCATGATGCGTTCGTGGTACGAATACCGCCAGCTTGTACAGATGATCTGTATGTACATCCTCCAGCGATTCCTTGCTCTCAATGCCGAGCGCTTCGGCCATCCAGTCATTTATGCCACCTTCGGCTACGTCCAGGTTCGTATGACTGATATAGACAGCAATATCATGCTTAATCAGCTTTTCATACAATTTACCCATAGGCGTATCCGTACTCAGTGACTTAACCGGTCGGAAAATGATGGCATGATGGGCAATAATCAGATTGGCACCGATACGAATCGCTTCGTCCACCACTTCATCCGTCACATCCAAAGCAACAAGCACGTGACTGATTTCTTTTTGCAAACTGCCGAGCTGCAGACCGATGCGGTCATCCGGCACAGCCAGATGTTTTGGAGCGAGCTGCTCCATCAGTTGAATTACAGTTTGACCTTTGGCAAACATGCCAAAACCTCCTTCAAGTTTGCGATAAGCCGTTCTACCTCAGCCGCCTTGTCCCGGGAAGAATCCTGATCCGATTTGGAGATGGAGTTTACAACCCCTTGCAGTTTGATGATCTCACTTTCCCATTTGGCAAAGAATACATCCGTTGGACGATCCACCAAATATGGTCCCATCCGCAGCAGCAAATCTTCAGTCAATTCCGCCCCGCCTTGAAGCGGACGTGCACGATACACCTCAACATTGGCAATCGGGCTTACGGATTGTGGCATCGCCGTTATAATCTCATAGATCTTGCCATCTTCTTCGAGCAACTGTTCTGCTACAACCACCCAGTGATGCTCCAACAACCAACGTCTGAGGATGTCCTCTCCCACATTCGGTTGCAAAATAAGTAACTGAACTCCTTCCAGTTTGGATATACCTCTGTCCAAAATAGAAGCAATCAACGCCCCACCCATACCTGCAATGGTGATGACATCCACTTCACCCGCAGAGATCACCTCAAGCCCGTCTCCACGTCGCACCGTAATGTTTTCTTTCATGCCAGCATCGCTGACTTGTTTGCATGCCGCATCATAAGGGCCAGGGTTGACTTCCCCAGCTACGGCACTTGCGGCTTTTCCACTGCGGATCGCGGCTACTGGCAGCAACGCGTGGTCTGAACCGATATCAGCCATGCGGCTACCATCGGGAATTTGATCATGTATTCGCTGTAATCGATTCGAAAGTTTCATGAAGCACCTACACCATTCATTTAATTTATTGATTTGCATTGAACAAGGAAAAGCGATAAAATAAAATCCAATCAAACATTTCAAGGATGAATTTCCAAAACCAAGAAATCAAGACGTTCAAATTAAAAATAAAGGAGACCCCGCCGCCGCTAAAGCGTCTTGCGGAAAGTCTCCCATAGTTGGATTATTCGAGGAAATCCTTGAGTCGTTTACTACGACTCGGGTGGCGCAATTTACGAAGAGCCTTGGCTTCAATCTGACGAATACGCTCACGCGTAACACCAAATACCTTGCCCACTTCCTCCAACGTTCTCGTCCGTCCATCGTCCAGACCAAAACGTAGACGAAGAACATTCTCTTCACGCTCAGTCAAAGTATCCAGTACATCTTCGAGCTGTTCTTTCAGCAACTCATACGCAGCAGCATCTGCCGGAGCAAGTGCTTCCTGATCCTCAATAAAGTCACCCAGATGGGAATCATCTTCCTCACCAATCGGTGTTTCAAGAGAAACCGGTTCCTGTGCAATCTTCGTAATTTCACGAACTTTCTCTACACTCAGATCCATCTCAGCAGCGATTTCTTCTGGAGTCGGTTCACGCCCAAGTTCCTGCAACAGCTGACGGGATACCCGGATCAGCTTATTAATCGTCTCCACCATGTGCACAGGTATACGAATTGTACGCGCCTGGTCAGCAATAGCACGAGTGATCGCTTGGCGAATCCACCATGTAGCATACGTACTGAACTTGTATCCTTTTTTGTGGTCAAACTTCTCAACCGCTTTGATCAGACCCATATTACCTTCCTGAATCAAATCAAGGAACAACATTCCACGTCCAACGTAACGCTTGGCGATACTGACTACGAGACGCAGGTTCGCTTCAGCGAGACGACGCTTGGCTTCTTCATCCCCGTTCTCAATCCGTTTGGCCAGTTGAACTTCATCATCTGCCGACAACAATGGCACACGACCAATTTCCTTGAGATACATACGGACAGGGTCATTGATTTTGATACCTGGCGGCAAGCTCAGATCATCATCAAAGTGGAATTCGTCCTCTCCCTCTCTGGTGTTGTTCTCGGAATCTTCACTAGGACGAAGTGTAACCTCTTCATCATTTTCATTCACTACATCGATACCCAGATCGCTCAGTTGCTCATAGAACTCATCCATTTGCTCTGCATCCTGCTCAAAAGGAGAGAGTTTCTCTATAATTTCCTTGTAATTCAGCGAAGCTCTTTTCTTACCTGATTCAATCAATTGATCTTTAACCTGATCCAGTGTCAATTCTGTTTCTAGTTCAGTATGCTGATCATTCGCCATAACTCGACTCCCTCCTCCCTAGAAACATCCAATAATCAGACGTTCACTGTCTCTCTAGGGCAATCATTTCAATTGCAATCTGTGCCGCGCGTACAGAATCACCTGCCCGCTCTGCAGCAATCATTTCTTCTTTTTTCATATCGTACTCTTTCTTACGCGGATACTTCAGCACTTCCCTGATGCAATCATCGAGCATTTGAATACTCCATTCACCTGGACCATCCATCATCGAGATTGAACTGACCGTTTTTTCCAGGCGATCGTCATGCAGTGAAGACATAAAACGGCTTGTATCCGACGGTTTGCCTTGCGCATAGTAGGCATATAGATAAGCAGCAATAGCTGCATGATCATCCAAGTTAAAAGCTTCACCAAGATGCTCGTTCACGTACTGGGCGGCCTCATCATCCTGCAACATCCAGGCGATCAGTTTGCGTTCCGCAGCGTGGTAAGCTGGCAACAGATTGGGTGTAGGCACCTGCCTATTTTGTTGCCTACCATTATTCCACCTTTTCGGGTTATTATCCCCAAACTGGAGGTTATTTTTCATTGCTTCCCGCTCTTCATTACACTCCTGCTTCAATGTTTCGAAGGATACGTCCACTTCAGCAGCCAGTTCACGAAGATATACTTCCCGCTCTGTTGGAGAAGGTAAGGGGGCAATCAATTTTACTGCTTCTTTCGAATAGGCGATTTGTCCGCCACCCTCTAGCAGTATATGGCTTTTTTTTAGGTTTATAAGTTTAAATTTTGTAGTGGTCACAGCACCGTCCACAATCTGGTTTCGGAACCGCTCCCCACCATGCTTCCGGATAAAATCATCCGGGTCAAGTCCCTCAGGAATGAGAGCCACTTTGACCTGCAATCCGGCTTCCTCAAGAATCGGGAAGTTTTTGAGTGCAGCAGCCTGTCCTGCACGGTCACCGTCATAACATATGATGACCTCGTCGCACATGCCTTTGAGCATCAGTGCCTGATTCTCAGTTAGCGCAGTACCCATTGCCGCAACACCATTCTGGATATCCTGATCCCATGCGGAGATGACATCACCATATCCCTCGAACAAAATGGCTTGCCTTTGTTTGCGAATTGCATTTTTGGCATGATGCAGATTATAGAGAACACGGCTTTTGTTAAATAACCGGGTTTCCGGTGAATTTAGATACTTCGGTTGCCCGTCTCCCAATATGCGCCCTGCAAATGCAATTGGCTTACCGCTCCTGCCGTTAATCGGAAACATAATCCGGTCGCGGAATCGATCCACATATCCCTGACCTTCATTTCGCGGTGAGAGAAGCCCACCCTTTTCCATCTCTTCGAGCGGATAGTTACGTTTTTCGAGAAATTGTACCAATGTATCCCATCGATTTGGTGCAAAACCAATCTGGAATTGGTCAATTAACTTGTCGCCAAAACCTCGTGAGCGTAAATACTCCATGGCTGACTTGCCGTGTTCTGTATTTTTCAACAAAAAATGATACAGCTTCGCGGTAAGCTCATAGGCCTCCAACAGACGTTCCGTCTCCGGATTCACATGAGCAGATTCACGCCCTTGCCAGTCCCCCATAGAGATGTGGCTTTCTTCCGCCATCGTCTTGACAGCCTCGGGAAAGGATAACCCTTCGATTTCCATCCTGAATTTGATGGCATTTCCGCCCGTGCCGCAACCGTAGCAGTAGAAAATTTGTTTCTCAGGTGTAACGGTGAACGAAGGCGTCTTCTCGGAATGAAAAGGACAGAGGCCTTTCATATACTTCCCCTGCTTGGTCAGATGCACAAATCGGCTCACCGTATCGACGATATCATTCTGCTGTAACACCGATTCAATAATACTTTCGGGTATACCGCCTTGTCCGGTACTCATCACTGGCCACCTTCATCTCTTCAACACGTAAATATAATTCGATAAACTTACACATTCTCCTGCAAATCTTTTAAAAGTTTTGTCAGTTTATGTTGAAAAATTTCTCGATCCTGCTCTGTGAAAGGCTTTGGGCCTTTCCCGTAATGGCCTCTTTTTCGTGCTTTGGCCGCAGTATGACGAGAATCCAACATGAAATCAATGTCCCGATCGTTAAATTCACGACCACGAAAGGATAAAACATAACAACGTTTGCCAAGCGCAAGTGCCGCAAGTCCATAGTCCTGAGTAATAACCACATCGTATGGCTTAATATGATTAGCAATATAGAGGTCTGCGCTCTGATCACTTCGATCCACTTGCACGGTACGCACCCCTTCTCCTCCTTGAAGCAAATGATCAAATGAAGAGACTAACAGTACAGGGATGTTGAAAAGGCGAGCGGTTTGCGCAATCTCGGTTTTGACCGGACAAGCATCACCATCCACAACAATGTGGCGTATATTTAACTCACTCAAACCCAGACCACCCGGTTTCATAAAATAGCTGCATATTGTAATATACGACCTCGGCCAGGCAAAATCCTTCTGCCGGAACAAGGGAAATCAAAGGCTAAAATACGGAGCGGTTGTAAAAAATACATTTCACAACCCGTTCCGTATATTTATACCCTCATATATCCTTCTTTAATACTGAATTTTAGCTTTGCTCCAAGTCTGTGGAAAAGGGCTCATGATTTACGCCCAATTACCAAACCAACTTGGAAAAATCAGCAAATCCTTTCAAGTCACGATCAATAGCCGCGAGCAAGGCAAGTCGATTCGCACGGACAGCCTCATCTTCAGCCATAACCATGACCGAATCGAAGAATGAGGTAATACCATCCTTCCAAGCGGATGCAATAGCCAGTGCTTCAGCAGCATCATGCTGAGTTAACGCCTGACGATATTCTGCATTCGTTTTGCTCCATGACTCATGTAGCTGACGCTCTCCATCTTCTGTGAACAGTTCTGGATGTACGGAAGCATTGGATGCTTTGGCAGCCAAATTACCCACACGGTTGAACGATTCAACCGTTGTTTTGAATGCGTCTCCTGTCAGAACAGCCGCCATCAACGCTTCACCTTTTGGAACCACAGCGCTGATATCATCGAATCCGGAAGAAATTACGGCATCCACTACATCGTAACGGACGGTTTCGGACAACAATTTTTTCACACGAAGACCGAAGAAGTCTTGCAGATCTTTACGAACCTCTTCATCTGCACGTTTCAACAGGTTCATCTGGGCATGCACTTGAAGTGCCACTCCGAACACGTCTGACAATGTCAGCGGAAGCTTGTGATCCAGCAAAATCTGTACAATACCTGCAGCCTGACGGCGCAGCGCATACGGATCCTGAGAACCCGTTGGAATGATGTTGATGGAGAAACATCCCACGAT
This sequence comes from Paenibacillus sp. USHLN196, assembly GCF_037144955.1. Lineage (NCBI taxonomy): Bacteria > Bacillati > Bacillota > Bacilli > Caryophanales > Paenibacillaceae > Paenibacillus > Paenibacillus sp. USHLN196. Next base: position 315,001 of record NZ_JBBCYH010000005.1, read on the forward strand.
TGTATCCATTTTATCCGCAGCACTCACAATGGCACCGACAAGCGAAGCGGGGGATTGATCTCCGGCAAAACGTGGCTGATAGTGTTCAAATACGGCTTTGGCCACCTCTTCTTTTTCACCAGCTTTACGAGCGTAATCCTCACCCATCACACCTTGCAGTTCCGGGAATTCACCCACCATCAGTGTCACCAGATCGAATTTGCAGATATCTGCTGAGCGGCTAACGGATTCGGCAACATCACCGGATACTTGCAGTTTGGCAGCAATTCCATCGGCAATTTTGCGAATGCGTCGTACTTTATCTCCAACCGTACCAAGCTCTTCCTGGAAGACGATACTTTCAAGCTTCGACAGTGCATCCTTAATCTGTAGCTTCTGGTCTTCCTCATAGAAGAACTTGGCATCAGACAGACGTGCACGCAGTACTTTTTCATTCCCTTTTGCAATAACGTCCAGTGAATCACTTCCACCGTTACGTACCGTCACGAAGAATGGCAACAATTGTCCCTCATTGTCCAGTACAGGGAAATAACGTTGATGCTCACGCATGGAAGTAATCAATACTTCTTGTGGAATATTCAAAAATGATGAGTCGAATGTCCCGAACAACACTGTAGGTGTCTCCACCAGGAACAGGACTTCCTCCAGCAAGTCTTCCTTGATCGCAATATCCCATTTTTTCTCAGCAGCTAATGCCTGAATCTGGGATACAATCATCTGTTCACGTTCCTGGATATCTGCAATAACATGTTCGGAACGCAGCACTTCCACATATGAAGACGGATTGGAAATCAGGGCCTCCTTACCGAGGAAACGATGTCCTCGAGTTACATTACCAGACTTGACACCTGTCACTTCCAGATCGATGACATCACTGCCGAGCATAGCCACAATCCAGCGGATTGGACGTACAAATTTGAAATCATAGGAAGCCCAACGCATGAATTTCGGGAACGTCATGGCATGTAATACAGAAAGCAGTCCTTCGCCAATCACAGAAGCCGTTTCCACACCTTTACTGCTCTTCGTTGCATAGATATATTCGACACCGTTCAATTCCTTGAACGTAAACTGGTCCGGTTCAACACCTTGACTGCGGGCGAATCCGAGTGCTGCCTTGCTCCAATTGCCACTGTCGTCCAGTGCAATTTTGCGTGAAGGACCTTTCACTTCTTCCTCGATATCTTCCTGCTTTTCAGCCACATTCTGAATCAAAACAGCCAGTCGGCGAGGTGTGGCATACGCATTCACTTCACCATAAGCAATACGGGATGCGTCAAGCCATTTCACGACACGCTCTTGCAGCTGTGCGATTGCTGCGCGCATGAAGCGTGCAGGTACTTCTTCCAATCCGATTTCAAACAACAGCTCCTTAGACATGCTCGGCTCCCCCTTTCTTGATTAGCGGGAAGCCTAGCTTCTCACGCTCTTCCATATATGTTGCAGCGACTTGACGAGCCAGATTACGGACACGAGTGATGTAACCCGTACGTTCCGTTACACTGATGGCCCCACGTGCATCCAACAGGTTGAACGTGTGGGAACATTTCAGCACATAGTCATATGCAGGGAATACCAAATGTTGCGCCATGGCTTTGTTTGCTTCTTCTTCGTGCATGTTGAAGAGTGTAAACAGCATTTTGACATCAGATACTTCAAACGTATATTTGGAATGTTCGAATTCTGGCTGACGGAATACATCACCATAAGTGATACCTTCCACCCATTCCAGATCAAACACATTTTCTTTTTCCTGAATGTAAGAAGCCAAACGCTCCATACCATACGTAATTTCAACAGCTACCGGATTCGTCTCGATTCCACCAACCTGTTGGAAATACGTGAATTGCGTAATCTCCATTCCGTCCAACCATACTTCCCAACCAAGACCTGCACAACCAAGGGAAGGATTCTCCCAGTTATCTTCAACAAACCGAATATCATGTTTAAGCGGATCAATGCCCAGACGCTTCAGACTTTCCAGATAAATTTCCTGAATATTGTCCGGAGAAGGCTTGATGATTACCTGGAACTGATGATGCTGATACAGCCGGTTAGGGTTCTCACCATAACGTCCGTCCGAAGGACGACGGGAAGGCTCTACATAGGCCACTTTCCAAGGTTCGGGTCCAAGCGAACGTAAAAAGGTCATCGGGTTCATCGTACCTGCCCCTTTTTCCGTATCGTATGGCTGGACAATAATACAGTTATGCTCGGCCCAGAATTGTTGCAGCGTTAGAATCATCTGCTGAAAATTCATAATCATGCTCCTTTTCAATGGTTTGTTAGCAAGCTTAGAACGGCGCAGACAACAATAAATAGCCCCCGTCCTACGCCTGTTGTACAGACGTAGGGACGAGAGCTATTCCCGCGGTTCCACCCTACTTGGCTTGGATCCAACAGGATAATCCTGTTGATTCCAGCCCACTTTTCCGTGTCCATTCATGCTCCCGAGTGCCGTTTCAAAGACCGATTCAGTCAGGCTCCCACCATCCCCAACTCGCTTATTCATGATATCCAAGTGTTCTACAACGACTTGTCCCCATAAATGCAATAAATCCAGTCTTTTACTTTCTCGTTCAATGCATGTCTCATAAAGAGAAATTATATTTCATAATATATAAAATCTAGTATGAAGTCAAGATATAGTTTCACTTCCACATAAACGCCTCAAATCCCGTACTTCTCCATCTGATCGAGGAAAGAACGGGATTTAAGATTCAGACCAAGCTGATGATCCATAAAGGCACGCATCAGCTTTTTGATCTCATCACGGGTAGACTCACTCACTGATATATTCCCCAAGCGCTGCAGATCCAACTGCGCGAACAAGCGCAACAACTTCAGAGCCTTTGGACTGACTGACATCGCCGGAGGATCGAAATGCTTGCATGCACGACACAGGGCGCCGCCAAGTCTTGGACTGATAAACAACTGCTCATCCGGTCGCTCCTGGTTACAGGAGATACACTCATCGAACTGCGGACCATAACCGGATGCCTGCAATATTTTCATTTCGTACAGACTTGTAATGACAACCGGATCTTTCTCTTCCTTCAACGCCTGCAGACACGCCTTTAACTGTTTGAACCAAAATGTACCTGTCTCTTCATCCTGAAGCACGCGATCCAATAGTTCACACGCATAAGAGGCATAAGAGGCCTTGACCAGATCTTCACGCAACTCATGATAGGATTCAACAATTTCTCCAGCATTCAGTGTGCCTAGACCCGTATTGCGAAAATATACATATTGACCATACGTAAACGGCTGCACCAGTGCAGCATGTCGGCTCTTGGGCTTTTTGGCACCGCGGACGAGTACGCCTACTTTCCCGCCGCTTTCGGTGCAAAGCGTAATAATTTTGTTCCCTTCGCCGTAATCCATGCTGCGGATGACAATCCCTTCCACCCTGTATAGCATGACTCGTCACCTAACCATTCCCGAATTAGCCAGTTATCCTTCGGCTTCTTCATCTTCAATCACTTCCCTTGCAGGTTCCGACTCCTGTCCTAACGAGTTACACGCCTCGGTATATAACAAATAGGACTCCACATCCCCCGTCATCGCAAAAACCTTCCACGAAAAATCTCGCATCGGAATTTCATCCTCTCTTCGGAAATGACGTCTGCATCTACCAAATAGGATGGAGTCTTGCAAGGTAAACTATGTGTTGCAATTACTGGATAAAACTCAAATCATTAATCGCGGCCAAAGCCAAGGTCACGCAGAACCCGATCCTGATTTCTCCAGTCTTTTTTCACTTTAACCCATAGATCCATGAAAATTTTGGAACCGAGGAGGTTCTGAATGTCGTGTCGAGCTCGTTTACCCACTTCTTTCAGAAGAGCACCCTGCTTCCCGATAATGATCCCTTTTTGTGAGTCCCGTTCCACAAATATGACGGCTGAGATATAAACGACACCGTTATCCTGTACTTTCATATCTTCAATCGTTACAGCAATGGAGTGAGGTACTTCTTCACGAGTCATCTGTAGAATCTTCTCACGAATCAACTCTGCACATACAAACTGTTCCGGATGGTCAGTGACCTGGTCATCAGGATAGTACTGTGGACCTTCAGGCAAATACTTCCCAAGCTGTTCGAGCAAGGTGCTTACATTGCTACCCAGCTTGGCAGATACAGGCACGATTTCAGCGAAATCATGCAGTTTGCGATACTCCTCCATAAGGGGCAGCAATGCTTCCGGCTCAATTTTGTCAATTTTATTCATGACGAGAATGACAGGAGTACGGATATTTTTCAACTGTTCCGCAATATAACGATCACCGCCACCCATTCCTTCCGAAGCGTCAATCAAGAACAGTGCTGCTTCCACTTCTCCGAGCGTGTTCAGAGCAGTCTGGTTCATGTAATCGCCAAGTTTGGATTGACGTTTGTGAATACCCGGTGTATCCAGGAAAACGATTTGCTGATGTTCTGATGTATACACACCATGAATCTTATTACGAGTGGTTTGCGGTTTGTCCGACATAATCGCGATTTTTTGTCCGATAACCTGGTTCATCAATGTGGATTTACCTACGTTCGGACGTCCAATAATGGCTACAAAACCGGATTTAAATGCTTGTTTTTTCATATGTTCCTCCTCAGGCGCCTAGGCCTGGAATATTGGTTTATTTTTTGGCAGAATTCAGATCAGATGGCCCAAAAGCCCAAGGTAACAGTTCCGCAACAGTCGTCTCTTGCAGATCACCTTTCATGTTCCCCAAGATGACTTTCATATCCGGTTCACACAGCTCGTACATGACCTGACGACATACACCACAAGGAGCAATCGGACCATCCGTGTCTCCTACAATGGCAATCGCTTTGAAGCTGCGAGGCTTCTGTCCACCTGCAATGGCACTGAACATCGCTGTACGTTCAGCACAGTTACCTGGGGAATAAGCAGCATTCTCAATATTACAACCATGATGCACATGTCCTTCACTGTCAAGCAAAGCCGCACCTACACCAAAATGGGAATAAGGCGTATACGCCTTCGTACGTGCCTTAATTGCTTCCTGCATTAACAAACCGTTATCCATCAATATTCTCTCCCTTAGGGTGCAATATAAAGTTACTACCTACGAATTAAGTTCAAACAAAGCCAAATTTACACTAGTCACTCCGAGTCCAGAATAACCCTTCGATCACTGTTATCCCCAGATTTTTTGATTCACTTTTCAATGTGAAAATCCGGGGATAAAGGCGAACGCTTCGCTTCTACAGGTTTATTTCTGTCCTCTTCGTTATCGTGTAATGACTACATGTTCAACTTAAACAAGGTCTAACTCCACAAAGTTGTGTAGTATTAAAATCAAATCCAAACAAAGTTAATACAGAATCAATACAAACCTAGACAGCTCATCACCGGCTTCATGAAAACGATACAACCGATGATGACGGCGAATACCGCAGCCAGCAGAACTGCACCAGCCGCGGTATCCTTCGCCGCTTTTGCCAGCGGATGGATATGGGGATGTGCCAAATCAACTGCAGCTTCTACAGCCGTGTTCATCAATTCAGTCACCAGGACCAAAAAGACTGCGGTCAGCACAAACATCCAATCCGTTCTTGAGATTCTGAAATAAAAGCCGGCTACACACATCAAAACAGCCACTCCCGTGTGAACTCTCACATTACGCTGAGTCCGCAACCCATATGCGATTCCTTCCGCAGCATTGCGGAATACCAGACCCCAGGAGCGCCTTTTCATTATCGTGTCAACCCGGCCTGGGCCAATACCGCTTCTTGTTTGCCCATCATTTCAGCCTCACTAGCTTCATCCTGATGGTCGTATCCGAGCAGGTGCAAGAAGCCATGAACAAACAGAAAACCAAGTTCACGTTCAAATGAATGTCCATACTCCTCACTTTGCAGGATGGTCCGTGGTACGGAAATGATGATGTCTCCAAGAACATCCGGCATTTCTTCCATTTCTTCATCTTCGTCCAGATCATAGATAATATCGAGCTCTTCATCCACCGTCTCGTTCATCGCAAAAGACAATACATCCGTTGGACGGTCAATGCCGCGATAATCACGGTTCAACTCATGAATCTGCTCATCGTTCACAAAAGTCAGAGCCACTTCCCCGTCTGCAACACCTTCTGCTTCTCCCGCAAGGTTCAGCAACTGTTCCAGCATTGCAATCATCGGTTCTGTAATTTCTTTATCCTGTTGTTCATTATTCCATGCCAGATTAAGACTCATTCTTTCATAACTCCTGTCTGCTCATATTAGAGGTTGTTCAAAAAGCCTTTCTAGCTTCATCCCATCTTCTCAGTACTGAAAACCGACCTTTTTGAACACGAACTATTATTAAATTAGCCTGCTTCGGGCGAAGTCGGCTTCGGTTTCTTAATCTCCTCCGGATATTCTATCCTGGAGTGGAAGATACCCATCACCGTTTCCTTCAATGTTCTGGCGACGATATCCAGTTCACGCATCGTAAGATCACAATCGTTGAACTGATGATCGTCCAATCGCCCTTTAATAATTTTCTCAATCATCGACTCCACCTGCTCCACTGTCGGTTTGCGCAAAGACCTCACAGCAGCCTCCACACTATCGGCAATGCCAACAATAGCAGATTCCTTGGACTGAGCCTTCGGCCCAGGGTAACGGAAATCCTCTTCCGTGAAATCAGGCTCAACGCCTGCTTCCTCTGCTTGGCGCAGTGCTTTGTGATAGAAATAGTGGAGAAATGTTGTGCCGTGATGCTGTTCCGCAATATCCCGAATAGGTCTTGGCAGTTTGTAATCCTTCTGCATTTCCACACCATCACGTGCATGGGCAACGATGATGGATTTGCTCAGTTTCGGATCGATCGAATCATGCGGATTCTCCATATTATTCTGATTTTCAATAAAATAAATGGGTCTCTTGGTCTTGCCAATATCATGATAATACGATCCCACTCGGCAGAGCAATCCGTTAGCTCCAATGGCCTCTGCCGCGGCTTCGGACAGATTACCTACCATAACGCTGTGATGATAAGTACCTGGTGTCTCCGTCAGCAACTTGCGGAGAAGCGGATGGTTCGGATTGGACAGTTCCACCAGTTTGAGCGCTGACAAGATGCCAAATGAAGTTTCGAAAAATGGCATCAGTCCAATGACCAGTATGGCAGTCAGCACGCCACCAGCAAATGCAAATCCTACGCCATACAGTGTCGTGGTTCGATTCCAATCGCCCGAGTCAATCAAAGCCAAGGTGAAGACGGCTATGGACCCGAACAGACAGACCATAATGGCCCCTTTCAGGATCGTTGATCGCTGGCTGGCCTTATGAGTTGCGAAGATCGCAACAAATGAAACCAATACAGCGAAGAAACCCAGTTCAAAGTCAAAAAGCTGACCCTGATGCGTGTTCAAAATAATGCTGGACAACATACCGATCAAAATCGAACATACAAAGGCAAGTGAGGTATCCAGCAGAAGTGCAATTAACATCGCCCCTACCGCAACAGGAGCAAGGAAACCTACATAAGACCTCTCATTGGTCTGGATAATCGCCGTCACATGCATAACCACAATCGTAATAATAAAAATGAGAACAAGCATCAACAGTTGCGCATTATTATATTTAAAGTGCGTTCCGCTGCCTTGCTGAATATACATCAGAATTGCTGCCGACAACAGGCAGGAAAACATAAGAAGTCCAAGCTGCGGCCAGTAGTTCACTTCATTTTTCAGCAAGTCATTCTCATCCAATAGCGTATACATTTCCGGGGTGATCATTTCACCCTTGGCAACTAATGTGTCCCCTTGCTTAATGAAGACCGTTTGTGTGTTCTCACGCGCCTGAACTTTCGCTTCTTTGGTTCCCTCTTCATCGTAGAAGCGGTTAGCGGTCACCACGAGGCGAGCAAGTTCTTGCACCACCTCACGTTGCGTACGCTTACTAAGCGAGCTCACACTCACCATCTCGGCTACTTTCGCACGCGCAGTGGTTGCATCGTTGATCTGATCGGTCATTAACCGGGCAACAATATCCCTCGCAACTGGTTTCATCTCTTGGATATCATCTGATGTCAGACGCGAGATTTTGATGTAAGTTTCTTCAGGAATACGATAACTTTGTTCCTGAACCACGTTTCTGATCTCTTCCAACAGAGTCTCGGAGTATGTACCGGCTTTCCGATTGTTATTGATATAGTTGGTTACAAAATCCTTCTGACGCTGCGGGATTTCATCCCGATAAATATCAATCTTGTCCTGACTTGAAATCTGATCATCCTGATTCAATCGATCTACACGATCAAGCAGGGTTGTCATCAAATTTTCGTTTCGCATCTGCACGATCTGAAATATCGGCTGTACCCGTTCAGCAGCTTCTTCCTGCGCTTTGAGTGTGGCCTTGTTATTTGGAATCTGCATGGGCGCAGCAATATCAACTTCGCTCCGTGTACCTTCCTGGATATCATATCGCTCGGGGAGCAGCTTGGAAGCCAGACTCACGTAGAAAAGAATCACCAGAAACAAAAACAGAAGATAGCGTGCCCACACGCTATACTTCCATCCTGTAGCCTTATTCTGAAAAGATTTGCCTTTTGACGGTTCCTTCGAGGTCACTTTAGACAATCCCTTTCTATGCTTGATTTTCTGCGGCGTGGTTGTAAGCCACGATAATTTTCTGGACAAGGGAATGCCGCACAACATCTTGCTCGGCAAAATACACAAATCCAATCTCGTTAACTTCGTTCAAGATCGTATTCGCTTCCACAAGCCCGGATTTCTTACCACGCGGTAAATCAATCTGTGTCACGTCTCCGGTGATGACCATTTTGGAGCCAAAACCAAGACGGGTCAGGAACATCTTCATCTGTTCCGGTGTTGTGTTCTGTGCTTCATCAAGAATGATGAAGGAGTCATCCAGCGTACGCCCCCGCATGTAGGCGAGTGGCGCGATTTCGATTAACCCTCGCTCCAGTGCCTTCGCGGTCTGTTCCTGTCCCATAACGTCATACAGGGCATCGTACAGCGGTCTCAAGTACGGGTCTACCTTCTCCTGCAGATCACCTGGCAAAAACCCAAGACTCTCTCCTGCTTCAACAGCAGGCCGTGTAAGCACAATGCGTTTGACGCTGCCTTCCTTGATTGCGGCAACAGCCAGTACAACAGCAAGGTAGGTTTTACCTGTACCAGCAGGACCAATGCCAAATACAATATCACGTTTTTTAATTGTAGTTACATAGTGCTTCTGCCCAATGGTTTTAACACGGATTGGTTTACCTCGGTATGTCGTCGTAATCTCACCCTTGAACAGGTCCAATAGCTGGTCTGCCCGCATATCCTTGGCAAGTTCAATCGCATACTTCACATCTCTCTCGGTTAACACATATCCATTGCGTATCAATTGCAGTAACACATCAAATAATTGTTCAAGCGATTCCACCTGCTGTGCATTGCCGAAAATCACAATCTCCGCTTCACGGGATGCAATCTGGGCAGGAATCTCGGATTCAATCAGTTTAAGAAAAGTATCTTGGGGTCCAAACAGAGATTGGCCCTCTCCCGCACTCTGGAGGGAGATTTGTATACTGCGTGTTTGCTCTGACAAATATCCTCATTCTCCTTGACTATGGACTAGCGGAAGTTCTTCCGCAATGCTTTCTTCTACTTCAAATAAGACTTTCATATAAACTTTACCATTCTCTTTCTTCTCATGCAAAATTTTTTCACTTATAATTTTCGTTCCTTTGCCATTTTTGGCAATAATATCGTTCCTTGCTCCTTCCAATCCTTTCGCTCTGGCCCACTCTATGGTCTGTTGTTCCTCATGTTCACGGGTCTCCACATCCTTCTCTGTCAACCAGCCCATGGGAAGTGTAAAGGATCTCCAGGTCAGTGGTTTATGATTACTCTCGGTATCAAAAGAAGTGAACGGAGTATTTCCGTATCCCCACAGCTGGATCGCCCATTTTCCCAGCACCATGTAAAAGCGCTCTTTGCTCTCACCGGTCATCGTGTTATGTTTTTGCACAAGCGGGACTTCTACCTGATACTCACGCCATACCAGACCACGAACTTCTCCTTTGGCAACGATAGTCTTGGTGTTCTCCTCATCTCCGAGAATACCTGAGATCAGTACCTGACCCTTTTTGACACGCATGTCCTTCTGAACGACAGGACGCCCCTGCTCCGCATAGATTTGAGTGACGACAGCATCTGCTTTGCTGATCAGATGTCTCGGGTTCAGTAACGGTTCGCGCTTCGGTTGTGCAGACTCCACGACTTGAATGGTAATGGTTGTCCCCTCTTTGCTCACCCCGATCCAGGTTACATCCGGCAGAGCAAGTGCAAGTTGCCTGGAGAGCTTGTCTTGGCTTTGCAAGCGGAACGCCCACTGGAAAGGGTATACCCCCTCTTTCTTCGCTGCTGCGAGCACTTCGTCCGTAGGAATGGTGACGTTACCCTTGACCTCCACATTCCATACCATAGACGACAACGCAAACAAAGCTGCCACAAAAAACAGCATTCCTCCGAGAAAAAACTTCCTTCGCAATAGTCGGGCTGCAAAAAAAGGAAAACCGCTGCGGTGGGTTACTTTCACTCTGCAGCCTGTCCGTTTCAACACAGGACGCAACCTGAAAAAATGCGGCAGCAGAATGTTCATCTCTGCCACGCGTCCATCGTGAGCACGCAGGTTCCACACTTCCAGTCCCTGCTCTGCCACCGTGTTGATCAATGCTTCAATGTCTCCCCCAGTGACCGTGATTCGGACTGCTCCCCGCAGTTTGTACAGACTGGGCTGCTTCATGCGTTCCCCTCCACTCCATTCATATGAATATCCAGAATCGTTCCTTCAACAGCTACTTCATCCGGTAAAATGTTGCGTATCACCAAGGCAGTTCCTTTGATCTCCAACTGGCCTTGTGAAAGAGCCAGCACGATACGATCCGGCGTGAAATGGATGACACCGCGATGATTCTCTATATACAGTTGCTTGCTGCCGATCAGGGTTAACCGTGGCATATCATAAAGCACATCCTGCGGCAGATCCAACACTTCACTGGTCCATCTGCGCAGCTTGCGGCTGATCCGGGTCATTCGAAGGTCTTCCCCCTTCCTCTACAGTTCAACTTATGCGCAGATTCATGAATTTATGAAAATTCCGGGTCGTGTTAGGGGCGAATGTTGAGAAAAAAGTAAAGAACACAGAAAAAGCCGTCTCCGGCGGCTTTCTGCACACCAGAGACGGCTCTATTTCTGTTCATTATGAAGACTTGGTTACAGTTTCCCTCTTGTACCAAACGGCTGTTTGGAACGAGGAGAACCCAGCACTTCTGCCCACAGGACACCTGTGCGAATATCTTCAGGTCGAAGTGGAGACACTTGTTCACCTGTGTCGGGTATATCCCAACTGGAATCAGACACAACAGGTTTATTTGCAGAAGAGAAGCGATTTAATCGCTCTTGAATCAATCGTTCCTGTCGTTCCAGGTCTTTCTTTTGTTGATCAAGTGTGCTTTCCATGCTGCTCAAAGAGTTCTCACTTCTGTAGTCACTTGCGGACGGAGAAGAAGGAGCAGGCTCCGAATATGGCTGACCATACTGATTCTCATATTGTTCGTCTTCGTACCGATCGTCATACTGTTCATCATAACGGGGATCAGTATGTCCGGAAGACTGCTGCGGAGATGAATTGTCTCTTGAGCGTTCTTCCCGATCTGAATCACCGCCGCCTCCAAACGTAGGCATCCCGTTGGCAGGACGCTTTTTGTTCGGATCAGCCGATTTGGCAGCTTTCCCCAAGAACGAGAAGAGCGCAAAACCGACTACAGCCACAATGTACAGATTATCAAAAATCCATTCAAATAGGCCCATATGCACTCACCGCCTATCTTCCGTTTTTGGAATCACCCTGATCGTTGGAACTCGAACCTTCAACAGGTTTTCCCAATGAATTGCGCATTTGAGTATCTGCTTCAATATTTTTGAGATTCATGTAGTCCATAACTCCAATTTTCCCACTACGCAAAGCCTCTGCCATTGCAAGTGGTACTGCTGATTCTGACTCAACAACACGCGCTCTCATTTCCACAACGCGCGCTTTCATCTCTTGTTCTTGGGCTACAGCCATCGCACGACGCTCTTCTGCTTTCGCCTGAGCAATTCGCTTATCAGCTTCTGCCTGCTCGGTTTGCAGGAAAGCACCAATATTTTTACCGATATCCACGTCCGCAATATCAATGGACAGGATCTCAAAGGCAGTTCCAGAATCCAGTCCTTTGGACAAGACTGTACGAGAGATCAGATCGGGATTTTCCAACACCACTTTATGCGTTTCTGCTGAACCGTTGGTACTTACGATACCTTCACCGACACGGGCGATGATTGTTTCTTCACCAGCACCACCAACGAGTCTATCAATATTTGCACGAACTGTAATTCTTGCTCGAACATTAACTTCAATACCATCTTTTGCCACCGCAGATACAACAGGCGTTTCGATAACACGCGGGTTAACACTCATTTGAACCGCCTGCAACACGTCACGACCAGCAAGGTCAATCGCAGCAGCACGTTCAAATTCGAGTGGAATATTTGCACGCTGGGCAGCGATCAGGGCGTTAACCACACGGTCAACGTTACCACCGGCCAGAAAGTGACTTTCCAGTTGGTTCATCGACAATTGAATACCTGCTTTGGTTGCTTTAATCATAGGATTTACAATTCGACTAGGTGTTACACGTCTAAGTCTCATCGCGACCAGGGTAATAATACTAACACGCACACCGGATGCAATTGCCGATATCCAGAGCATTACTGGGAAAAAGCTGAAAAATACGCTCAATACGATAATACCTACTACCGCAATGAGCAAAATCGTGATCATAGATGTGTCCATGTGATAATTCCTCCATTTGTTTTTTGAATTTGATGAATACAACCGAGCAGATCTTATGAATTACTGCTCGTTTGAAGAATGCACCACATCGCTGACAGTTTAAGCTAAGTGGTTATGTACATTGTCGAAGCGTTAATCCGCTTCGACAACAGAGCGAGTTACACCGGCAGAGCTTGCTGAACTACAATCCGAGTACCTTCCGCTTTGATCACAATAATCGGTGTATCGATGGGAATAAAGTCTCCGTCGGTCACAACGTCAATTCGTTCCCCTTCAAACATCGCTGTTCCAGAAGGTCGAAGCGGTGTGAGACTGATGCCTTGCAGTCCAATCAACTCTTTACGTTCGGTCGCAGATGAGTATCCACGTTCCGCAGACAAACTGTCACTCAGTATGAATCGATTCCATATCCCTCGATCTTTAAACAATACTGCGATAATCGCAATGACTACCAATGCTGCTCCAAAAGCGATACCCAAAGAAACGAATGCATCACTCGTATCATAAGCAGCCCTCACAACACCGGCAACAAGCGCAATTGATCCCAGAATACCCAAAATACCCATGCTTGGTATGAACATCTCCAGAATCATCAAGATGAGTCCGACAGTGAACAATACCCACGTCTCTGCTCCTGCAAAACCGGCAACGTAATTTCCTGAGAAATACAGGACAAAACACACAATACCGACAATACCAGGTACTCCAAACCCAGGAACGATCAGTTCAATGGCCACACCTGCGATTCCGAGGAACAACAATATGGTCATAACAACAGGATTGGTAAGAAAGGATGAGATATTCTCTGCTGTCGTCCGTTCTACCTTGAATACATCATCCTGACTGTAACCGAGCCAGGTTGCCGCTTCTTCCGGTGTGTTGCTGATGTGGTCGGCATAACCGACTTTCAGCGCTTCTTCAGCCGAGAGAGCAATAATTTCACCTTTTTGCTTGGTTTTATTAATCTCCGGCATTTCCACAACCATGTTAACCTCCGTCATTCCAGCTGCGATCTTGCCATCACGGCCACTAATTTCAGCCGCTCCCTGCATTTTACTTTTCCAGAACGCAACAAGCTTCGGATCATCAACATGTTTGCCCGAACTGTCCACCATTGCTGCCGCACCGATCATACTGCCTGGTGACATTACGATCTTATCTGCATTCAGGGCCAGAAAACTTCCGGCTGAAGCAGCATCTCCACGAACAAATGCAATAGTTTCTATCGGACTGTCCTTAATCAGGGTACCCAACGCTTCCGCAGTGTCGACACGGCCTCCCGGCGTATTGATATCAAGAACGATCAGGCCAGCATTCATCTTCTCTGCTTCCTTGAAGCCGCGTTCCATGAACTTGCCAAGTCCCTGCTCGATTGGTTTGTCAACCGGAATAATATATACGGCGCCACTCTTCTCAGCTGCATGCGCTGACGGTGATCCAATCCAGACAGGAAGCAACAGCGTCAGCAGCATTAAGAGCATCAATGGCCCCATAAGCTTCTTCCGGCGCTTTCCCTTCACAATAGTCCCCCCTTTTCCATTAATGTTATACTGTCCAGCTTATGGTATTTATTACGTACAATGCAACATTTCGTTTCAAAATCTTAAAATTATATTTGAAAACTGGAGCAATTGCAAGAATTTAAAACCATAATTCTATATATTAACCATTTAAAAGAAATAATTGCTATCAGAAGGACATCATGCGTTCATGAAAATGGAAAAAACACCTCCTGACAGGTCAGAAGGTGTTTATTAGTTTGCTTTATTGCAGAAATTGTTGAACTGCTTGATTTACCAGTTTGCCGTCCGCTTTGCCTTTAACTTTCGGCATAAGGGCCGCCATGACTTTCCCCATCTCGGCTTTCGAAGAAGCACCGGTTTCCTGGATGGTCTGCTGTACAATAACTTTAATTTCTTCTTCGGAAAGCTGTGCGGGAAGGTACTGGATGAGTACTTCAATTTCCGCTTTTGCATTTGCCGCGAGGTCTTCACGGCCCGCTTTGTCAAATTCTTGGAGGGCATCTTTGCGCTGTTTGATTTCACGACTCAGGATATCAAGCACTTCGTTGTCATCCAAATCTCTTTTCAAATCTATTTCAAGATTCTTGATCGTCGAACGAATCAACCGAATGTTGGAGAGTCTGAACTTGTCCTTACTCTTCATCGCTTGCTTCATATCTTCGTTCAATCGTTCGCTAAGATTCATGTAGTTAAAATCCTCCTAAAACTTTCTCTTACGAGCAGCCTCGGACTTTTTCTTGCGCTTTACGCTTGGCTTCTCATAATGCTTACGTTTCTTCACCTCAGCCAATACGCCATCTTTAGCGATGGAGCGTTTAAAACGACGAAGTGCAGCATCAATAGTCTCGTTTTTGCGAACTTTAGTTTCAGACACCAGTTTTCCCTCCCTCCGACCAGACCGTCCAAGAGCAATAACACGGTTCATCATCTTTCATTATAGGCGAAAGGTAATAAAGGTGTCAACCTCAATGTAATGATCACTTATTTGAATCAATTTCATAACTCATTAAAAATAGATTTTGTACCCTGATTAAAGCAGCTAAAGGTATTATGAAATTGATTCATTTATATGAGCGTTAAGTCACATATTCATGGATTTAATACATATGTCTAAATCCTCGATATTAGTACACATTAGCTCGTTTATTTGTGAGAATCAGACAAACTTGTCAGTACACCAAGTCTGGTACCGCCAAGCAAATGGTAATGCAGATGGTGGACAGTTTGCTCTCCATCCTTACCACAGTTGTTGATCAGGCGATATCCTGTTTCGTGCACGCCAAGACGTTTGGCCGCTTCTTGAGCAGCCAGATGAATCTCACCGATAAAAGGCAGATCTTCTGCGGTCACTTCATTCATGGAAGCAATATGTTTCTTCGGAATGACGAGAACATGTGTAGGCGCAGCGGGCTGGATGTCATGAAAAACGATAACATGGTCATTCTCCAGTACTTTATTGGAGGGGATGCTGCCCTCTACAATTTTGCAAAATAAGCAATCCATAGTTCATACCCTCCTTTTGTTTTGAAAATTATGTATTCCTGTACATCATAACCGAAGTAAAAAGTGTAGTCCAATTTTCTTGACTACGGGTGAACATCTTTTTCGCTACAGGTGTCAGCATGTTAAAGACTTTTCTTTCCATACTATTCAAGTGAACTTACCCATTAGGAATAAATAACAGATATTGTATAAAAGCAAAAAACCTTTCTGCATCTCAGTGAGTTCCATTCTTGCACGTGGAGATGAGAAAGGTTCTATGCTTGATCCATCCTTTAATAATTTTTTTATTCAGTTGAAGCCAATGTCACTCCATATAAGCAACTGATCCGATTACGCCAGTGCATGGTTCAATAATAAGGCAGCAACGTTAATGCAGTGAGTGCAAATAACGGGAGCACGAGTCGGTTAAAACGTCTGCGGCCGTAACCATAATAAGGATAAGGCGTAGGGTACCCGTATCCTGGATAGAATCCGCGGGTATGACCTATAGGATAATTCGCACCCGGCATTGCATTTGGAGCCCAGTTCGCATGATGTGCGACAGCTTCAGGCCCAACTGGAACAGCAAGATAAATCATTTCATCATCCACGTTTTCCATAATGCCATCATATTGCATGCCGTCATTCATCTGCACACATACATATCGGTGCATGTGTTCCTTGCATATTTTCTTCGCTTCCACCTTTTCCACTTGCCAACGCCTCCCTGAATCTGCTCTTGATCACCTTTTCATGGTATTCAGATCTGGGCGAATTGACACAACGTTGAAAATACAAAAAAAGAAGCACCCCGTAGCGGCTTCCTTGGAAGGCTGCTGCGCGGACATCTATTCAGGAAGCGTCCTGATCAGATGTCCGCCGGGGTACTTAAAATAAAGTTTGTCGGCTTAACTGTAGTATAACAGCGGGATGAACCTGTATCTGTGATGTAACTCACTACGCTAAGTTATAAAAGCAAGAAAAGAAATATTTTTACAATAACATTCGATTCATCAAAAATGAAAGTCATTCTGACGACAGGTCTAGTCTCTAAATAAACTTAAGTCCAGCGCCATATTCTTCGACCATCTCGCAAAATCTTGGATCATGAGCCCGGCACATATAACAGATTATACATCTTGCTCTCTACAGGGTCTCCAAGACCACCCGCGAACCGCCTCCGCCTTCACCTGCCGGGATCACCACAAGCTTACGCGGCAAGCGTGCGCGCAGTTCAGGAACGTGACTGATTACACCGACAGCCAATCGGTCGTCATGCAGTTTTTCCAAAGACGTGATAACGGTATCTAATAGCTCCGGGTCAAGTGTACCGAACCCTTCATCCAGGAAGAAGAATTGAAGTGGGTACTGGCCTCGCAGCTGAATCTGGGCTGACAGTGCCAACGCCAATGACAATGAGGTCAAGAACGTCTCGCCACCTGACAACGTTGATACTGGTCGTTTGACTCCCCCATTGGCATCATCACAGATTACAAAACCACCACCGGAGTCCACCTCCAGTGAATAGCGTTGTTTGGTCAGGAAACGCAGACGCTGAGAAGCCGCATGACTAACCTGCATCAGTTGCTCTTCGGCAATATACTCGACAAAAGCATTGCCTCTGAACGCGGATTGAAGTTTGCTGAGCAGTTCGCCTTGACGGCTTACCTCCACCCGCTTGTTCTCCAGTTCGGTCCAGCGAACATGTCGCTGCTCTACATCCTCGAGATCACGTTCTGCCCGTGCTTTGGCACGAAGAGCCGCCTCATCCTCAGTCCGGACTTGCTGCAAACGTTCAGTACAGGCGAACCACTGTTCATTCGATACATTAGCACCACCCAACTTCTGTTCCAGTTCGCGCAATTGGGATGCCAGTTCACGCTCACGTTCACGGTGCTGCTGGATCTCTCCTGCCAGTCGTTCCGCCTCCTGGGATGGAATCGCCGCGGACACGACAGCATCGTCCGAGTCAAACGGAGATTGTTCCAGCAATTGCTGCCACCGTTCCTGTGCCTGTTGCAGATGTTCTGCGGCCGAGACGGCGGCTTGCTGTGCCATGACATCTTTCTTGGCTGACTCCTGCTTCAGCGTGTCCGCTTCTTTGAAGCGTTGTGCCGACTCCGCAGCTGCTTTTCGCAGTCCATCCAGACGAACCTGAGCCGAAGTAATCAGATCTTCTACCCGCTGCTCCCCAACCCACTGACGCAAGCGTTCTTCCTTCTCGGCCAGTTGTTTGCTGTTGCCCTGCCATTCCGTTTGCCACTGAATCAGTTGTTTATCCAATTCAACCAGCTTCTGTTGGAGAGATTGAATGATCTGGTCTTTTTCCTCAAGGAACGTCACGCTTTTGTTCAGACGTTCCTTGATGTCCTCGGCGCGCGCATCGCGCTCCTGCATCGCCTGATAGAGGGCCTTGGCCTCCTCCTGAGCGATGCCCGGCAGTTCCGTGGCCCAGCGGCCCTGCAAGGCAGCCACTGCGGCCTCGCTCTCGGCCAACTTGCGCTCCGCCTGGGCAAGACCGGCACGGCCGGCCTCCTGCGCAGCTGCCGCTTCCATGCGGCGCTGCTGGGCGCCTACAGCCGCCTGCTGCAACGCGGCGGCTTCCGCCTGCAATGGCGCTGCTGCGCCAGCCAGCGCCTGCGCGGCTTCGCGCAGCGCAGCGGCACGCGATGCCCAGGCTGCCGGGGAGCGCCCGTGTTCGGGCGACCCGGCGGGCTCGGGCTCCGCTGCCGCAGGCGCGGCCTCGACTGCGGCCGGAGCTTCGCCGGCCGCAGCGCCAAGCTGCGTCAGCAGACTGCGACGTTCGTGCAGCTGCTGGCGCAGCCCAAAGCGCAGCTCCTGCAGCTCCGCATGCAGGCTGCGCAGCAGTTCCAGGTCCGCATCGCCTGCGTGCGGACCTTCTCCCGGCGGCGCAGCCGGGAGCGGGTGATGCGGCGAGCCGCACACCGGGCATGGCTCGCCGTCGTGCAATTCGGCGCGCAAAGCGGAGGACAGCCGGTGCAGCTCCTGCTCTCGCATCGTGCCACGCAGCTGTTCCTCCGCAAGGGCCAGCAGGCTCTGTTCGCGGCTAATGTCCTGCTCACAAGCAAGCAAGGCCTCAAGACCTGCTGACGCCTGTTCTACCAGATGCATACGCTGATCACTCAGGCGTCTTTCTTCCTCAGCCGCCGCTTTCAGCTTGTCGGCTCCCTGTTCTGCTGACTGCTTGTAGGCTTGCATGTCAGCCTTGTTTTGCTGCAACTGCTCCGCGGCAGTATCCACACGATGCTTCAGCTCAAGCGCAGCCTGAAGCTGCCTGCGTTCCTCTGACTTCACTTCATTCGGCTTGAGGCTCTCCTGTAGTTCCTCACGCCGTTTGCGCCCGCGCTGCTGCAATTCCTTTTCTTTCTCAAGCTGCTGTCCCAACGCACTCTGTTCGCCCTGTCCCTGTTCCAGAAGTTGCATGAGGCGCGAGCAATCCACTTGAAGACCGTCCCGTTCCCTTTGCAGCTCTTTCGCTTGTTCAAGCTGCTCCAGGCGCAACAGCAGTTTCGGTTCTTCCTCAGCCATTTGCGTACGTGCGATCTCGGCCTTCTCTGCTTGCTGAACGGACAGACGCTCATGTTCCAATGCTTGCTGTTGAGCTGTCTCTGCGATAGCCTGCCGTTGCTTCTGCATAGCCATAGCATCTCGAACCGTCTGCAACGCAGGCAGTATTGCATCTGCTGCTACAGATTGTTTCAGCCGTTGTTCGCCTGCCTCAATCTGTGGTTCCAGTGCTTTCAGCTTCTGCTGTTCATCTGTACGGGCCTGCCGTTCGTTACTTAACTCACGTATTTTACCCAGTTGTTCGGCTTCCTTCGCCGCTTCATCCAGCGCTTTGCGAGACAATTCAGACTGTTGCACTGCGATTTGAAGAAGACGTTTGGTCTCTTCCAGTGTCTCCTTGCTGGCATTGCCAAGTCCCTGTTGCTCGGCAGCAAGAGATTGGTGAACCATATCATTATCCTTGACCCGCCGACTTAATTTGATGGCTAGCTGATCCCCATACTTCTCCAAATGGAATAAGCGTTGCAGCATCTGGCGACGTTCACTGCCTTTGAGTGACAAAAACTCGGCAAACTTTCCTTGCGGAAGCACCACTGCACGTGTAAAATCATCCATCTTCAAACCGATCACATCTTCAACGCAGCGATTAACATCTGCCAATTTGTCGGCAAGTACCTGTTCTTCGCCATTAACCGTCTCTATGAATTTACTGATCGTGTTACTCACCGACACTTCATTAGTTCGTTTGAACCGTCGCTCTACGCGAAACCTTCGAGTGCCTTCCGCAGACATCAGTTCGAATGTAAAAGCAACAGACAATGAATCTTCTGCATGATTCATAATGCCCTGCGTGCCGTTCACCGCACGTTCCACTTTTCCGTACATGGCGAGTGTGATTGCATCGAGCAAGGAAGATTTACCGCTGCCTGTTGGACCGAATATACCGAATAGCCCCGTTTCCGTCAGCACGGTAAAATCAATCTCCTGCATCTCCCGATAGCTTTGCAGTCCGGCAACTTTTAATAGAATCGGCTTCATCTTTCCTCAACCTCCTCACGCACACCCGGCTCATCTTCATCGACAAGTTCCAGGAAAAGCTGTACCAGGCTGTCTTCCGGTTGTGCGCCACCCGTCTGACGCTGATAGAATTTACGGAACAGTTCGTGGACCGGCAGTTCGGATCGTTGCTCCAAAAGTCCTGCTGCAGCCATCTCGGGATACACGGGGCGTATGTGAATGATACCCTCATGTGATTTTCGCAGCTGCTGAATCTCCTTCAAAGACATCGCCTCGTCCAACCACACTTCCATGTCGATAAAAGCCTGCGGATCACGTCCCTCGTCCAGCCAACGGTATACTTCCGCCAGACCACCACGCGCCTGCCAACGAACGAGCGGACGCCCGGACGTTAACAAGACTTCCTCTACCTGTGCAGCTCCGCCTGGTGCAAGATCAACCATCGTGACAGACTTGCTCTGCCCCGCTTCCGAGAAGCTGTAGGCCAGCGGAGAGCCACTATATCGAATCAGACCGTCTCCCTTGACAGCCTGTGCACGATGAAGATGCCCGAGTGCCGTGTATTGCGCACCAGTCGATAAAGACGAAGGGTCCACCGTGTAAGCCCCACCGATCTGAATCGGACGTTCCGAATCACTCTCAAGTCCGCCAAGCACATAGATATGGCTCATGGCCAAGTTCACAGTATCCGGGCGAAAAGAAGCTGCCAGACGCTGCATTAACATGCCCACCCGGTGGCTATATGCCTGACGAAGCACATTT
Organism: Paenibacillus sp. USHLN196; assembly: GCF_037144955.1. Classification (NCBI taxonomy): domain Bacteria; kingdom Bacillati; phylum Bacillota; class Bacilli; order Caryophanales; family Paenibacillaceae; genus Paenibacillus; species Paenibacillus sp. USHLN196. The sequence goes on from NZ_JBBCYH010000005.1 coordinate 336,175, forward strand.
TCATCCCCATCCGTTGTCAGCAATTCATTCAATCTGGCTTCAGAAGGATAAGGTAATGCCGCAATCTGTGCAGTCTCTCCGGTCCGCTGTGCATGGATGGTTACGGCTTCTGAAGTAGGCATGCCTACGAGTGTAATACCCTGTCTGTTTACAAGCGGAGTCACAGAAGCCACCCGCTCTGGCTGATCATGATTTCCTGCAATCACCACGAGGGGTCTTCCATGCTCCGTCAGACGCGCTGCCGCTTCATAAAAAAGTTGTTCCGCCGCTGCGGGAGGATTGACGGAATCATACACATCTCCGGCCATCAATATGGCATCCGCCTGCTGCTCATCAGCCAGCCTGACGAGTTCATCAACGAACTCTTCCTGTTCACGCAGTCGACTTCGTCCTTCCAGCGTTTTTCCCAAATGCCAATCTCCTGTATGCAAAATACGCATCGTCCGTACCACCCCTCTCCCATGTGAGATCCATGGTTCTGAATTCCAATCCGTTTCTTTTACAATTTCACTGCATGTCCACCGTCAAAAAAGTACAGCCATTTCCTGTCAACTTTCCGACCCAGTATATCTTCAATGGCCCGTCCATACAGATCCAGTTGGAAGCGATAATTTTTGGTGAGTTCATCCAAACCACCACGATGCTCCAATACCCGATCCGTCTTATAATCAAGCAAGACAAGCTCGCCGTCCACCTCATACAGACAATCAATAATCCCCTGTACAAGGACCGTTTCATTTTCAATCGTTGCCTGCATTTTGCTATCTTCATCTAGCATCTGCATATCTGAGTTCACTACCCGTTCATGGAGCCATTCCACAGGAGACTGATGTGCCGGAAGTCCATACACAAACGGAATCTCCCGTTTTACCCACTCTGCATGCAACAGTTCTTTCCCTGGTTCTGTATCGAAGAATCCGACCAATTCTTCAGGTTCGATAGCCTCCGCGTGATGGGACAGCAAAATCTGAAGCTCCACCAGTCGTTCAATTGTGTGCTCAATAAGCTGTGAATCAATGGCTGTTCCATCTATAGGAAGATGCTGCATCAACGTATGATACACGTTCCCCCGTTCTGCCCCTGTCAGTTGTTTCTCCCCCATAAACTTGGGACGACGCAGGTGCAATTTGAAAGACGCATCCTCAGATCCCGCACCCGAAACGTCCACCGTACCGTTTGAATCTGCCCCTAAGCTAGCCTCATGCTCGATAGATTCAACAGATGCGCCACGTAGTACATGGATTGCTTCACCTTTGATGTCATTCATTCCTGAAGTGTTGTGATCCAACAATCTCTCGGACTGTTCTCCCAGTTCCTCCATCACCTCTACAGACTGGATGTCCTGCATCGAAAGTAACGTTTTCAACTCGGTCACAGATGTGCTGGCTGCTACTTGAGTTGCTGCTTCATAGGGATAAGTCCACGAAAGCCGTTGATCAACCTCGCGAATCAGGCGTGTCTCTTCTTCTTGGGAGATTCCTGGATCTGCACCTTCATCTCCAAAGTTTAGGTTAGCTGCATTTTGTGCGCTTTCCGTCAGTTTTTCTACAGTTGAGGATGGAATCAGCTCCACAGGTAGAACCGCTTTGAGCGCAGCAATTCGTTCTTTCCGCACTTCAGTCATCCCGTCTTCTTCTCCGAGTGTCTGATCCACCACATGGTCACGGGATACCTGATCGGCAGAGATAATAGAAATCGCCCATCGTGATTGATCATCTGCAAGACAGGCTGAGAACGAATCATTGCTTCCTGCAAGTTCACGCAATACAGCCGCATCTGGATGTCTCATCAGGGATGGCCCAATCCAGTCCAGGTAGCTTCGTCCGGCAGCAAGCAGATAGTCCGGCAATGCCAGTTCAGGGCTATCCTTGACCTGAGACCACGCTAGTGCTTTTTTAGATGCATCTTTTACGGTACCCAGCAAAATCATTTTCTCTTTGGGACGGGTCAACGCAACATACAGCACACGCATCTCTTCAGCAAGCAGTTCAAATTGGGCCCGACGACGAATCGCCAGATTGGCCAGTGTAGGATAGGCAACCCGGTTCTCACGATCCACAAACCTCGGACCAAATCCCAGTTCCTTATGCATGAGAAACGGTGCGTTCAGATCCTGCTGATTGAACATCTTGGATATGCCACCAACAAAGACAATTGGAAACTCCAAACCTTTACTCCGGTGAATGGTCATAATACGTACCGCGTTGTCCTGCTCACCTGAACTACCCGCTACAGTCCCGAGGTCTCCCCCGTTTTCCCGCAGTCTGGAGACATAGGTCAGGAAACGGAACAAGCCGCGATTTGCAGTTGATTCCTCATATTGTCTTGCGCGATCGTACAGTGCCTTAAGATTACTTTGACGTTGCAGGCCTCCTGGAAGACCACCAACCCAGTCCAAATACCCGGTTTCCCGATACATACGCCAGATCAGTTCACTTAGACTGCCTTGTCTTGCCTCAAGTCTCCACTGCTCCAATTGACGCATAAATCGACTTAACTTTTGCTCAAGCTCCGAGCCTGAAATCTCCGTTATGTCCCTGTCCTCGTTTGCATGTCCAGTAAAATCAGCATCTTGAATTCCATCTGTATGCACATCAAATTCGTATACATCGTCCAGAATCTCTGCCTCAGCAGAAGCAGCTGTCTCCCGCTGCCCCTGTTCCATCTCTGACCAGGCTTCCGGCCACTGCAACTGGACCATATTGAAGTCAGGATGGTTATCCTGCCGGGATTGATGTACGGCATTCGTAGAGGAATCGTTCCATTCTCCAGCAGCCGATATAACCGCATCATAGAATGACTGTCTTTTATCACCGAGACGAATCTGTGCCAGTTCCTCTTCATCCAGTCCGACAATCGGAGAACGTAGCACAGAAGCGAGCGGAATATCCTGCCTTGGATTATCAACAAGCTGAAGCAGAGACATCATGATTTCCACTTCTGTAGCCTGGAAGTAGCCCTTGCTCTGTTCTCCTCCAGCAGGAATTCCCTGCTGTCTGAATTCTTCAATCATGAGCGGAGCCCACATCAAGGTTGAACGGAGCAAGATGACCATGTCGCCGTAACGTGCCGGGCGCATCGTTTGCAGGGCTTTGTCATATACATGGAGGGCAGGTTTGTCCGTGTCCCCAACCATTTCACGAATACGCCTTGCAATCGCCCGCGCTTCCAACTGAGCTGTTTCGAGTTCGGCACTCTCCAGTTCTGCGGAGATCGATGCATCCCCATTCTCATCCGTACTCTCTGTCAGATCAGGCCCACCGCCCTGACGATCAATCAGCATGAGTTCAGGCGTATACGCCTTATCACCAAGCGTCTCTGACGGGAACGTAGCCCCATATGCCAGCTCAGCTCGTTCATCATAAGCAATCTCTGCCACGCCTTCGTTCATGAGTTGCCGGAATATCATGTTGACCGAATGCACGACTTCTGCACGACTACGGAAATTCCGTGCAAGATCAATGCGTTGGCCTGTACGACTCAGGCGATCTTCAACACTTCCATCCTCACGCATGCTCGCTCCATACTGGCGATACTTGTTCATAAATAGACCCGGCTCAGCCAAACGGAAACGGTAGATACTCTGTTTGACATCACCTACCATGAATCGGTTACCCGGTTTTTCTCTGGAGATCAGTTTCACGATATCTTCCTGAACCGTATTGGTGTCCTGATATTCATCAAGTAATACTTCATCGAATCGTGAACGGTACTCCATAGCCGCATCGGAAGGCATCGACAGTTCAGGCGTTGAATCCTCATGTCGCAAAATGTGAAGGCAGTAATGCTCCAGATCACTGAAGTCAACTTGCCCCCGTTCCTGTTTGGCCTTTCGATAACGTTCCCCAAATGTACTAACCAGCCTCGAGAGTTCCTGCATGAGTGGTGCCGCCTGCTCCAGCTCCTGCCAGAACGAAAAAGCAGTTCTTCCAAACAGCGATCCTTTCAGGTCGGAAACTGCCTTTTTCGCAGCTTCACGGAGTTCCTTCACCTGATCTTGTAAAGCCGGGTCCGTCTGATCCTTTTTGCAGGGTTTTAGTTTGCCAAATGCAGCGGGTTGAAACACCTCAGGCAACCTCTCCCATGGCATAACCTCAACTGCGGAAAACAGCTCTTCCACCATCATCAGATCCTCTTTTAGCGTCTCTGCATATGGTGCCGGACCTTCTGGCTCCATGGAAATGGAAATGCCTTGACGGAGCAGTCCTGCTGCACCACTTAAGGCAAGAGCCGCATCACGCAAAATGCTCTGAACCCATGCTGAATGTCCAAGTGCCTCCACGCTTTCTACCTGAAAAGCGGATGCCATCTCTGAGAGCCAGTGATCCGGCCAGGAATGACTGCGGGAGAAATCATACAATCGTTGCACAAGTCGATGCATGGCATCATCGTTTCGCTCTCCACTGAACCAGTCCACCAATTCGCGGAATGTACTGCCTTCATCTTCTTCGCCATACTTTTCCTCAAAGAGTTCTTCGAGCAATTCCTGCCGCATGATTTCCGCTTCATTTTCATTCAGGATACGGAAAGCCGGGTTCAACGGAATTTGCTGATAGTAACGGCGAATGACTTCCATACAGAATGAATGCAATGTTGTAATAGATGCACGCCCAAGCAGCGACAGCTGCTTACGCAAATGTTCTTCTCCAGGCTGTTCTTCCAGCGCACGTTCCAGCGCTTCCCGAATCCGTTGTTTCATCTCGGCGGCCGCTGCTTTGGTAAACGTGGCTACAAGTAAGCGATCCACACTGAATCCTTGGGAGGGATCTGCGATCTTGCGAATAATTCGTTCAACCAGTACAGCTGTCTTGCCTGATCCCGCCGCAGCGGCAACCAGAATGTCTTCTCCGCTTTCGGAGATGGCACTCCACTGGTCATCACTCCAGAAGCTTCCTTCCGGTTTTGGCATATTCGTCATGATGTTTCCCCTCCCTTGGTGTGAGATAACATATCCCAGATTTGCTGTTTGCCCGGTTTGGACAACAGGTTATATTCATTTCCTTCAATATTCTCATCAAACTGACAAACAGGCTTATATGGACAGAACGTGCACGCCACTTCCTGCTGAATACGATAAGGCTCAATGGCCACATCCCCATCCGTAATTCGGGTACCAATCTCACGGATATTACTGCGAACCGAAGCCAGCAGCGTATCCCATTGCTCTGGCGTGGCTACAGCGGCGCTACTATAAAAGCTTCCGTCCGCCTTAAGGGCAACTGGAATAATAGCTGAATACCCCTTATCCAGGGTGTTATCCATTTGAGCGATTGCGTCCCGATCCGCCAGCAGCAAACCTTTCATTTTGAACCGTTTCAGCAGTTCTTGTCCGGCCTGCTCCGATGTCATGCCATTTGCGGATTGCAACAACGGGTTATGCACATGGAAATACAGCGTTCCTCCCGGCATAGCCGTTTCTCCAAGCCATTCCTCGGCAGCACTAAGCAGCACCTCCAGATAGGTGAGCATCTGCAATGACAGACCATAGTACACTTCATGCAGCTTGAGATCCGTCTGGCTGGACTTGTAGTCAATGACACGCAAGAGCAGACCATTCTCTCCTTCTGCCACATCCACACGGTCAATCCGACCCACAATCTCCATCACACAGCCATTCTCCAGTTCAAAACGCAGAGGTGGCAGTGTTTTATCCGGTCCAAAATCAAGCTCCAACCCAATCGGTTCAAAACTTCCACGTCTGGACTGTTCACCGAGAATAACGGATGCCCGGCTAACAATGTCCTTCAATTTGCGGAAGATATAACCGTATCTCTTGGTGCTTAGCAAAATCTCTCCTTGCAGTTGAGGTGCAATCTGCTCCACCGTTTGCTCGGCTTCCTTGCGGCATTGGTCTGGAGTCAAGCTGCCCCAACTGCGATTTTCTTCACGCAACCGCATAGCCAGCTGACTCAGTGCAGCATGAAACAGCTGTCCGATATCAGGAGCCTGAAGACGGTACAATTGCCGTTCTTTGAGGCGCAGGCCGTGCGAAGCAAAATGGGAGAACGGACAAGCTACGAACCGCTCCATTCGCGAAACACTCGTTCTCACCTCTGTGCCATACAATCTGCGACTGGTAGATGTGCGTAGGGGCAATGCCCGATTACGGTAAAAGATCGATCCCAGCAGCCGCTCCAACTGAGGTCTGCTTGTCTCCCGAGATACATGCCAATTGTAGACCGCCCACCACATTTCTGGAATGTCTTCTCCACGGCGCCATTTGCGCAATTGTCCAATGAGCGCAGACAGACTCTGGCCCGGGTGGGTAACATAGGACCAATGAGCTTCTTCCGAGTTCGCAACTGGTGGTTGAGCGAGCAATGGCCGTTCTTGTAAACCAAACATCTTCCGTACATGACGGATAATCTCGGAAGGAAGCAGTGTTTTTCCCTCATCATCAGCAACCGGATAACTCAGCCACAACTGGCTGCTTGCCGCTGTAAGTGCCGTATAGATCAGAAAACGTTCATCCAGCATCTGTCTTGTTGCTCCTGGTCCAAGCGCCACGCCTCTTTCTGTCAGCAACGATCTTTCCAGCTCCGTTAATACTCCAGCCTCCTGAGGTATAGCAGGCAGTTCACCATCAACCGCACCGAGAATAAATACGTATTTGATATCCTGAAGACGTGTACGATCCATGGAACCGACCAATACCTGATCAAGTGCTGGTGGTACCAGACCCAGCTTCAGTTCGGTCAATCCGGTTTCGATCATCCCGGCGAACAGAGTGACATCCAGCCGTTCATTGCCCATCATATCGACCATCTGATCCAATAAATCCAGCACAGCTCCCCACATCTGCCGATGTTCTCTCGAGCGTTCGGGGTCACCTTGAGCCTTAGCTTCAGCAGACATACTCTCCAGTTTCCATGGAATCTCGGCCTCTTCCAGCAATCTGTATAGTGCCTCGCATTGGGCTTTGGCTGTCTTTGCCTTTTTCATACGTTTCTCAAAAGCACCCATGGAATCTGTAATGACCGTTCGACAACTCTCCATTAAAGACAGCATTTGATCCCGTCCTCGACTACGACCATCCTGACCATGGTCTTCAAGCGAAAGGCTTGGCACATATTTCCACGGTTTGCCGTCAGTCCAGCGATATCCATGAATACCACAAGCCAATACATAATTCTCAAGCTGGTCCATATCTTCACGGGTGATGGAACCATCACGCGGAAGCAGCAGGTCCGTTTTGACGCAGCGAAATACATCCTCGTAACGCCAATGTCGACGAACAATGTCGAGTGCGGAACGGATAAACTCGGATAACGGATGATGAAGTTCATTTCTTCTGCGGTCCAGGAAGACAGGCACGCCATAATCTCTGAATAACGGTTCAGCTATATCGGCGTAGGTATCCAACTGACGAACAAGCACCGCCATATCCCGATAACGTGCACCTTCGTTTTGCGCCAAACGCCGCATCTCACGCAGTGCTCCCTCCATCTCAGCTCGACGGTTCTCAGCTGCGACTAGTCGGATTCCGGAATCAAAGCCATCACTTTTCCAACGAATTCGGCGATCGAAACCAGCCTCCAGATGAGCAAGTCCTGGACGATCCTTGTATCTCGGTGGAATCTCCGAATCTAGCACGGTTATATCGCTCGGTACACCCAGTTCTTCAGCCATCCCTTTCAGGCGCGCATAGGCACTCGCTGTGGGATAGAACAGTTCAAGTTCTCCAGGCAGTGCGCCGTGATCATAAGGACGATCCAATGTCAGGGCAATCGTCACGGAAGAGGACTGCAACATTAGCCGACCGATCACACTCATCTCCTGTGGCGTGAATCCCTGAAAGCCATCAATCCAGATCTGGGCATCCTGCAGCAAAGCACTTTCCGACAAACGATCTGTCAGCTCGGTCAACGTGTCTTCATCATCAATATATAAATGGGTCAGTTCCTGTTCATAGTCACGATATATCAGATTCAAGTCATGCAACTTGTCCTCCAGAATCGGCGAAGTCGATGAGGTATTTCCTCCAGACAGCCCTTCTTCCAGCAATGATGGATCAACTTCATAACGTTTAAATTCACTATATAAGTCATTTAATTCGCCTATAAAACCCAGCTGGCTGCCGGATGCACCAAACAGCTTCAATTCTTCCTTACGGCGCTGGATGACTTTGTAGAGCAGCATCTTTTTGCCTTCGGCTCCGATCGGAATACGAGCAGAACCACCTGCTTCCTGCATGACACGATAGGCTAAACGGCGAAAGCCGAGCACTTCTGCACGCATGGTACCTTTAATTGCTCCAGAAGACACCAATGCCTGCTCTGTTCGAAAGGAACTCTGTTCCGGAACGAGTAAAATCAAAGGTTTCCCTTGCGGTTCTTGTTGAAGCAGGGTTGTAATTTCCCGGGTAATCAGCGAGCTTTTGCCGCTGCCTGCCCGGCCAATAACAAAACGAACGGACATGTCTAATCCTCCAAACTACACGTACAAGATTTTAATTCCCAGTATAACATATCTGACTTGGTTCGGAACATACGTTTGCCACTATCCGGTAAAAACGGAGATCATCTCCGTTAACACAGCAAAACAGCAAAAAGCCCGCAGCTATCACACTGTGGACTTTTGACTTGACCTATACTTTATTAGAACGGAAATCATACGATTAATTCTTTTTACTGCGCACTTCGAAAATAGCAAATTTCAGGTAATGTCCTTCATCCACGCCCAAAATTTGCGGGTGATCCTTACCTGCTGCCTTCCAGTCGATTAGGCGCAGCACTTTGCCGGCATCTTCCGCTGCATCAGCAATCGTATCCAGGAAGAGGTCTGGACGCATATGATACGAACAGCTGGCTGTTACCAAATATCCGCCCTCATTAACCAGTTTCATTCCTTGCAGATTGATATCCTTATAACCGCGACATGCACCTTTTACTGCTGATTTCGTTTTGGCAAACGCAGGGGGATCGAGGATGACTACATCAAATGTTTTACCGCCAGCTGAAAGCGCTTTGGATGTATCCACTTTCTGTTCGCCTGCACGCGCACGTGCAGTACGTTCATCCAGTCCTTTCACTTGTTCACGCAAGTACTGGAAAGCATCAGCAACAACGAATTCTACGCGATCGGTAAAACCGTTCAACTCCACATTTGTTCGTGCACTCTCAATGGCGTGCTCTGAAATATCAAGACATGTCACTTTTTTGGCTCCATACTTGCAAGCATTCAACGTGAAACTGCCTGTGTGTGAGAAGCACTCCAGCACAGTGGCACCATCCCAATAAGGGAATGTAACTACCTTGCCGCTTTTATTCACAGGCAACAGCTGCTCTGTGCCATCCTGCTCGGTCTGTTGGAGTGTGATTCCACTCTTGTAGCCCCACCCCTTCATAAGCGGTTCGATAGCTGCGCGATTCTCGCGTTGGTCGAAGAAATAACCTGTCTTCTGTCCTTCTACAATATCCACTTTAATGAGCAGTCCATTCTCTGTAACGGTGACATGCCGCGGGCAATCCCCGTACAGTGGACCTTTTGTCTGTTCCAAACCTTCCAGTTCACGAATCGAGACATCACTGCGCTCATATATACCTTCCGGCTGCATCACTTCGATGAGTGCCTGTACGATAGCTTCACGGCAACGATCCATGCCGAGTGTAAGCAACTGTACAACGAGAATGCTGCCGAATCGGTCAACGATCAGTCCTGGCAGAAAATCAGCTTCGCCATAAACGAGACGATATGCCTCGCCATCCTGGATAAAACGTTCCCGGTGACGCAAGCAATCGCGGAAACGAGCTGCAAAGAACGCGGTGTCCATCTGTTCGGACTCCAGCGGTTGATATGCTACGACCCTTACTGTGATCTGAGATGCGGGATTGTAATAACCTGTCGCCAGATAGCGACCTTGATGATTCAATACATTGACCAGATCTCCCGGTTCCGGGTTTCCGTCAACAGAGGCAATTTCGTTGTTAAATATCCATGGATGTGCATGTTCAAGCCGCTTTTTGCGACTGCGTTCGAGTGTAACTGATGGCAAGGTAGATCCACTTCCTTTAATTTAATAGTTCAAAAGATAGGTTTGGTGCGGCGCGTAGGTGGCATTTCGGTTACGAATCGATCTTCCGATCGCTGTTGTCTCCAGATTTTTTTGATTCCCTTTTTTAAAGGGAAAATCCGGAGACAAAGGCGCACGCTTCGCTTCTTCAGATTCGATTTCGTCCCCTCCACTACGTTTGCACGAATTACTCTATCTTTCGAATTGGGGTGCGGCAGTTGAGAGCATGTTGGCGCTAAGTTGTTACTTTAAGCGCTGTATGAGTACACTACGGCGACGAACCTCTGATCGCTGTTATCCCCAGATTTTTTGAACTCCCTTTTCTCAAAGGGAAAATCCGGAGATAAAGGCGAGCGCTTCGCTTCTTCGGTAACAATTTCGTCTTCTTCGCTACATTTGCACGAATCACTGTTTCTTTCGAATTGGGGTGCGGCAGTTAAGACGTATTTCCAGACTTTTTGAATTGAGGGGGCGGGAAATTAAGTTCACTTCCCTTTGAATTCCTTTAGGCTTGTCATGGTTGTCTTTATTTACTCATAGGATGAGTTAAGGAACCGGACGGAAGGAATGATTTTGTATGTTTAGAGATGTTATACTGCCCCTGCTATATGGGCTTATTATCTTTTTTGGTGGCATGAAGCTGATGGAAACCGCCTTGCAGCGCATGGCAGGGCCCATGCTGGCAGGTTGGCTCAATCGAGCTACCTCTGCTCCCTGGAAAGGCATGGCTTTCAGCGCGGGTGCAACGGCACTGTTGCAGAGCAGTACTGCGGTAACCGTACTCACCATTGGACTGGCTAATGCCAGATTGATTACCTACGGACGTACACTCGGCATCATCCTCGGCACCAACATCGGGACATGTCTGACAACAGAGCTGGTGGGGCTGCAGATCGGACGTGCTTCCCTGCCCCTACTAGTCCTGTCGCTGACGGGCTGGGCCATGTTTGTTGTACTTGGTGAACGCAATCTAGCCGCTCCTGAACGCACGCGGCAGACTCTGTTTAACATCCAATACAGCTTCCTCGCAGCTGCCGGATTTGCACTTGTCATGACAGGAATTCAGGTCATGCAATCCATTGCCTTGCCACTGCGGAGCATGGGCGTATTTCAATGGTTTCTCGACCGCTCGGCTGACAGCTTGTGGTGGGGCTTCCTGGCAGGAGCGTGTCTCACAGCGCTCATTCACAGCAGCGCGGCTGTCATTAGCATGGCGATTACGCTCGCAGCCACAGGGGTATTACCTGTGGAGATCGGCATCGCCATTGTAATCGGGTCCAATGTGGGGACCTGCATCACCGCTGTGATTGCTGCCGCGGGCGGAGCATCCGCAGGCAAATTTGTCGCAGCCTCCCATGTTGTATTAAACATTGCGGGAGCGCTGCTATTTATGCCGCTGATCGGCCAGCTACATGCAGCTTCGGCCTGGCTGTCAGCGGACAACGGGGCACAGATTGCGCATGCCCAGACCCTTTTTAACATCACCAGTTCACTGCTTGCTTTGCCGTTCTGTTACTTGCCAATCTGGCACAAAAAACCACCGGTCCCCGCCCCCGCGGCGAAGTCACCCGTGGCTTAATGATCTGCCTATCCAGATCTACAGAACGCGTGGTTAACTGACTCGTCGAATTAGAACTATAATGCGTTATACGTTAATGCCTAACTTGTTCAGGGCTACACGCAAGATGTCATCGTTATTATCATATCCGCTCTGCTGCTGTAAGGACCATGCTTCTTCCGGAGCATACCAATCCACACCCTTGATTTCTTCAATCTGAGGCTGTAGATCACCACTCTCGGCTTCAACGAGATAATAATGAACTTCCTTGTCCACCGGGCCAAAGTCTGCATGTTGGTACGTGTAAGCAATGATATCAACCGGCTCTACAATGCGGCCCACCATACCTGTCTCTTCCAAAATCTCGCGCAGTGCCGTCTGTTCAATTGTTTCTCCATCTTCCATTTTGCCCTTGGCGAGAGTTGTTTTACCATAACGATCTACGATAAGCTGAATTTGAAGACGTCCGTCTTCCCCTGTTCTATAAACAACTCCGCCTGCTGAAATTTCTTTTTTGTTCATCGTGCTCTCCCCCATCAACTTCGATATCTTTATCTTATTTTTTGCAAAAGAAGGACCTCATCTCCCGGGTAAGCTCCCCAAGGAAATGAAATCCTTGTTTCTGACGCCTTGATTACATCGCGGCGGACTTAAGATTCTCTTCCAACACACGTACCAGCGTAGCCTGACTCTCGTTGACGCCGGCTTCAACCACTTTGACTCGGCACACTTTACCAACCATATCCATCGTTCCATCAAAGACCAGTTGAATGTAGTTGTCGCTATAACCGTGCAGCTTGCCACTTCCCTCGCGGCCTTTGGCTTCACCTTCGGGAATAACATCCAGTACCTGTCCAATAAACTGCTCAGCGTACTCCAACTGCATCTGCTCAGACAAGTCAATCAGTTCATGCACACGTGCATTTTTGACCTCTTCGTCCACCTGATCTTCCATTCGTGCTGCTGGCGTACCCGTACGCTTGGAATAAGGGAATACGTGCATTTCGGAAAAACCGATCTTCCGCATCAACTCATAGCCATTACGGTACATCTCATCCGTCTCACCTGGAAATCCAACAATGATGTCTGTTGTAATCGCTACATCCGGCATTGCTTCCCGAATGCGAAGCATCTTGTTGTAAAACTCTTCTGTCGTATATTTACGGCGCATGCGTTTCAACACCGTATCATCACCCGCTTGCAGCGGAATGTGGAAGTGACGAACAAGTTTGTCTGAACGTTTGATCACGTCGAGCATACGGTCGTCAATCTGACTGGCTTCAATCGAGCTGATTCGAATACGCTCCAGCCCCTCTACCTTGTCCAGGTCCCACAGCAGATCAGTCAGATCATAATTCTCCATGTCATCGCCATACCCACCTGTATGAATACCGGTCAGAACAATCTCCTTGTATCCGGCGTGTACGAGCTGATGCGCCTGTTGAATAATGCTATTCGCCTCACGGCTGCGTGAGAGACCACGAGACCACGGAATGATGCAGAACGTGCAAAAGTTATTGCATCCATCCTGAATTTTCAGGAAAGCTCGGGTACGATCAGCAAAATCAGGTACATCCATTTCTTCAAACACACGGGTTTTCATAATATTACGCACCGCATTAACGGGTTGACGGGACTCCTGAATTTCATTAACATATGGCAAAATCTTGTCACGGTCCTGTGTACCGATAACCAGATCCACCCCTGGGATGTCCAGAATCTCTGCCGGAGAAGTCTGCGCGTAGCAGCCTGTAACGGCCACAATCGCCTCCGGGTTGCGCCGAATGGCACGACGAATAATTTGACGGCTCTTTTTGTCGCCGGTATTGGTTACTGTACAAGTATTAATCAAGTATACATCCGCTGTCTGTTCATCAAACTCCACTTGATCGTAACCTTCGTTTTTGAACAATTGCCAAATCGCCTCTGTATCATAGAAATTAACTTTGCAGCCTAAGGTGTAAAACGCCACGGATGGCATAATTACATTCCTCCCATTTCTCCGGATTCATATAGCACACAAGTTAGTGCTGCCATTCCAGCTGTCTCAGCACGCAAAATACGTTTGCCCAGTCCAACAGATACAGCACCAGCCCGATCGGCCTCTGCCGTCTCCTTCTCAGAAAATCCACCTTCCGGTCCAACCACGATCAGTACTTCTGCACTTGCACCAGGTGCAAGCTGCTCTACAAACGGCTTCAGTGCATCTCTCAGCTGTTTACCGTTTTCTTTCTCATAACAATAACATACCAGGCTGTAGCCCTCAAAAGAAGATAACAGCCCTTTCCAGGAAAGCGGCTGCTCGACGGATGGAATGCGATTCCGGTGACTCTGTTCGGCAGCCTCCTTGGCAATTTTCCGCCAGCGCTCCAACCGTTTGCCTTCTTTCTTGGCATCATATTGCACAATCGTACGTTCTGAGAGGAAGGGTACAAATGATACTGCCCCAATCTCGGTACATCTCTGGATGACCGTCTCCATTTTGTCGCCTTTGGGCAAGCTCTGTGCCACGGTTACGCGAATCCGTGCTTCATGGTCCATAACCAAAGGCTCTACAATGTTGGCCGTCACTTGGCCTGCTTCAATGGTCTCAATTTCCACGAGTGCTTCTCTGGAGTTTCCGTCACTGACAATCAGTTTATCTCCAGGTTTACCACGCATGACCTTGCCGATATGGCGTGCATCATCACCTGTGATGATCACAGCGTGTTCATTAAACTGTTCTGCAGATACAAAATATCGCTGCATTAGTCAATCCACCCATTCTGTCCTGTTATGACTGGAATTCACCGTGCCTAATGACAAGCGTGAATCCAATCGCCACAGATGATCATACAACTTTTACGTGTTTCTGACCAGTATATCAGCCCAAAACACAATGCGCTTTTAGCGATATAATTCAATAACCAGCTTTGCCAGATCCACATACATCGTTTGCGCAAACTCATACAAAGGTTGAATCGTCACATTTTGCAACGGAGGTATAACAAGAATCAACAGGAAGATAAATATGGACCATTGCTCCACACCTTGCAGCTTGCGGCTGATTGAAGGTGGCACTACATCTTCCAGAATCCGATAACCATCCAGCGGAGGCAACGGAATCAAGTTAAACAGGAACAGGAAAAAGTTGGTTAAGTTAAAGATAGCAAAGAACGTTGTGATGGCTGTCAGCAACCGCTCATTATCAATACCGCCGAGCGCTCCCGAACCAACCAGTGAAGCATAGATGATTGTACCGATGATCGCCAGCAACAGATTGCTCAGAGGTCCTGCTGCGGATACGATGATGCCCATCAATCTAGGTTTGTCGAAGTTAGCCCGATTAACTGGAACTGGACGTGCCCAACCAAAGCCGGCAATAATGAGCAACAGCACACCAAACAAGTCAAAGTGTACAACCGGATTCAGCGTGACCCGACCCAACAGCTTGGCTGTCGGATCACCGAATTTGTTGGCAAAATACGCATGCGAGAATTCATGCACCGTAAATGCGATCAGGATGGTCAGCAGGAAAAACGGAAGCTGATCGATCGGATAACGAAAGAACGAATTCCAAAAGTCCATACGTTACCCCTTTCTGGCTACAAACGCCAGCCAATCCTCATCACGGTGGATCGCACTCACTTCAAACCCGGAGGCTACCAGTGCATCATGCACAACCTGCTCTTTGTTCTTCCAAATGCCGGATACAATATAGGTACCACCAGACTCAAGCGCATCATAGACATCGTCTACGAACAACAAAATGATCTCTGCCAAAATGTTAGCCACCACAACCTTAACAGGCAGTTGTACTCCAAGTGCAGGGTCCTGATTGCCAAGGACGGACAGCAAGTCACTCTCTTTAACCGTAATTTGTTGCTCCAGCCCATTCAGTTGCACATTCTCCCTGGCACTGATGACCGCAACTGGATCCAGATCAAGCGCCAACACATGTTTAGCACCAAGCTTTATCGCTCCAATTGCCAAAATGCCGGAACCTGTACCTACGTCAATGATTTCCTCGCCGCCTTGAATAACCGTTTCCAGTGTGCGCAAGCAGAGGGAAGTCGTTGGATGAGTTCCTGTACCAAAAGCCATACCTGGGTCAAGTTCAATAATTTTCTCATCCGGACTTTCTGGCGTATACTCTTCCCACGTTGGTTTAATCGTCAGACGTTCTGAAACACGTACCGGTTTGAAATATTGCTTCCAGGCCGTTGCCCAGTCATTTTCATCCACTGTACGTGTCTCATAACGAACCTCACCCGTATCAATTCCGAATTCAGTGAGTTCTTCGATTCTTGGATTAACTTCTGACTGCAATGCAACCATGTCCGTACCTTCGGAGAAGTACCCTTTGATGACCGCAAAGCCTTCAGGAATATCATTCAAAGGAACATCGTATAACTCACCATATGTCGTGTCCCGTTTTTTATTTAAAGTACCGGACTCTTCAATCGAAACCCCTCCAGCACCCGCTTCATGTAAAAAATTAGAAATCATCTCCACAGCTTCTTCTGTGGTATGTATTGTTAGTTCATGCCATAACATACTTGGTTTTTCCTCCTCATTTTTCAAACATCCCAACTATTGTACTACACAAGCGAGCCGGAGTACAAAGCCGATCAGTAAAAGAAAAACAAAACAGGATATCCGCAGCTTGACCGCTCGAATATCCTGTCGTGTAATGATCATTATCAGGTTCACTTACTTAGCAAAAACGTCCACCGTTCTGAGTGATCATCTCTGCGGCTTGCGGTAACGAATCGTTGGATACGGACACCGTCAACAATATTTCTTGTCTTAGCCTGTTTACCGAATCCTCTTCGGGTGTATCATAGACCTGCCCATTTGATAACATTTCCGTTTCATCACTAATCAGGGCAAGTACATTCAGCTCGCCACTGAATCCTCCGACGACAGCCGTAGGAGAACTATCGGTACCCATAACATTGTGTGAGTCCAATGCAGACGATTCATTACTACGACTCTCGATACTTAATTGGTTCGGGTGCAACAATTCCAGAGCTCTACGTGCAGACTCCGCCTCAGTCCAGCTGGTAAAAACAGCTTCGAGGGTCACTGCCGAGCGATCTTCAGTCATTAAGCTCCCGTCCCTGTCGTCGATCAGCCGCTTCACTGCGGCGTAGTGCTTCAATATCTTCATGATCCGCAGCTTCAGCGCTGAATTCCACGTCTTCATTTTTGGCGGACTGCAATCGTTTCATCTTTTCCGTTTTTGTGAGAATCTTGCCTGGGCGTTCGTGTTCTGCCATTGTTATGTTCCTCCTTCAAATTAAAATGAACTAATACGTGTTAAAGTGTAATTCTCTGTTCATCTTATATAGATTTCCTGAAACTAAATCATTCCACCGGCTTGTTCGATTATAGACATAGCACGGTGATGTACCGACTCATCTACGACGACAGTTAATAATACATCTCTTCCTGTAGGTCCACCCTGTCCGCCATCACTCATGCCACTTGCGGAAGGGTCTGCCGCAGCCATGATACCAGCACTGGCATTCGTTTGCATTGAATCGGGCACCCATGATGAAAAACTGCCGGAAACGCCCGGCTTGTAGGAAGCCCCGCTTGGTCCTACACCCGCATATCGGCTGAATCGATTAATCGACAGGTCCTCCACTCGCAATGCCTCCAGTTTTTTGGCTGCCCCTTGAGCTTGCTCCGGACTGTTAAAGTACGCCAAAATATTTTTCTCGGTCATCCGCTTCACCTGCTTCCCTAATTTCTCGCATATCAGCTATGCATATCATTCTCGCCATGCTATCTTTCCGCAAGTTCGCTCAGAATATACCGAAATGCTCCCACAACTTGCTGCCGTTCTTCGTATCAAAAATTCATGGATTCTGCCAAGACTAATGGATAGTCACTCAAAAGTGCATATAAAAAAGGACACCCTGCGGTAAAAACCGCTGTGGTGTCCTTTTGGATTGCTATATTTTATTCTCAATCGCCACGGAAGGCGCGTTTCACTCTGTCAAAGAAGGATTGTTCATGCTCATGTGTTTGCTCTCCATCCAGCGCAGCAATTTGGCGAAGCAGATCTTTCTGCTCGTCATTCAGCTTACTAGGTGTAACCACAACCACTTTCACATGCTGATCCCCTTGCCCCATACCGCGCAGGCGTGGTACACCTTTGCCTTTGAGACGGAAATACGTTCCCGTTTGTGTACCGGCTGGTACTTTCAACTTCACTTTCTCGGTCAGCGTTGGGATCTCAACTTCATCTCCCAGAGCTGCCTGGGCAAAGGTCAGTGGGATTTCACAATAGATATCGTCGCCTTCACGCTCGAAGAAATCATGTGATTTCACACGAATGACAATATACAGATCTCCCGCTGGTCCGCCACGCAGACCGCCTTCGCCCTCGCCTGTCATACGCAGTTGCGCGCCATCATCTACACCCGCTGGAATGCGAACATGGATTTTGCGTTGCTTGCGGACTTTACCGCTACCGCTACATGTCGTACATTTTTCTTTGATAATCTGGCCCGAACCACTACAGTTCGAACATGCACGACGATTAACCATACGACCAAACGGTGTATTTTGCACGACTTCCTGCTGACCGCTACCTTGGCAGACCGAACAGGTTTCCGGTTTCGTTCCAGGTTTGGCACCTGAGCCATGACAGGTATCACAGCCTTCGGTACGTGGAATCGTAATATCGGTTTCTTTCCCGAATACAGCTTCCTTGAATTCTATGGTCATCGT
Organism: Paenibacillus sp. USHLN196; assembly: GCF_037144955.1. Classification (NCBI taxonomy): domain Bacteria; kingdom Bacillati; phylum Bacillota; class Bacilli; order Caryophanales; family Paenibacillaceae; genus Paenibacillus; species Paenibacillus sp. USHLN196. The sequence continues at coordinate 354,468 of NZ_JBBCYH010000005.1, forward strand.
GTACTGCAGGTCATTTCCCCGTTGCGGAGCATTTGGATCACGTCGTCCGCCGCCACCGCCACCAAAGAACATGTCGAAGATGTCGCCAAATCCGCCGCCGCCAAAATCACCACCACCACCGAATCCACCCTGATTCGGATCGACATGACCATATTGGTCATACTGTGCACGCTTTTGACCGTCACTCACGACATCATAAGCTTCTTTAACTTCTTTAAATTTAGCTTCCGCATCAGCAGCCTTGTTTACGTCAGGGTGATACTGACGGGCAAGCTTACGGTAAGCCTTTTTAATCTCATCGTCGTTAGCCGTTTTACTAACGCCAAGCACCTCATAATAATCACGCTTTTCAGCCACTCTTCCACCCCCATATCATTCACCATATCGCACATCGTGACAAAAGGAAAGCCAAAGCACGGGAGCCCCGGCTATGACTTTCCCTCTAATTCGAACGTCACCGATGTTTAATTCGCGTAGAACTACGAATTAGTTTTGTTTTTTATCTTCATCCACAACTTCGTAATCAGCGTCTACAACGTTGTCACGTTTTGCGGAACCTTGTTGTTCTTCAGCACCTTGTGCTTCTTGCTCTTGCGCCTGTGCTTGCTCATACAGTTTCACGGACAGTTGTTGAACGATCTCTGTCAGTTCTTCTGTAGCAGCTTTGATATCTTCCAGGTTGTCGGAAGCCAGAACACCTTGCAGTTTTTCTTTGGCTGCATTCGCTTTTTCAACTTCGCCAGCATCTGCTTTTTCGCCAAGATCTTTAATCGTTTTGTCAACAGAGTAGATCAGTTGATCTGCACTGTTTTTCGCTTCAACGAGTTCTCTGCGTTTTTTATCTTCTTCAGCGTGCAGCTCAGCATCTTTCATCATTTGTTCAACTTCAGCATCGCTCAAACCGCTGGAAGAAGTGATTGTGATTTTTTGAGTTTTGTTTGTACCTTTATCTGTTGCAGATACGTTAACGATACCGTTGGCATCAATATCGAAGCTAACTTCGATCTGTGGAACGCCACGTGGAGCTGGTGGAATATCACCCAACATGAAACGTCCAAGCGATTTGTTACCCGCTGCCATCTCACGCTCACCTTGCAGAACATGAATCTCAACGCTTGGTTGATTGTCTGCATATGTGGAGAACACTTGAGATTTGCTTGTAGGGATCGTTGTGTTACGCTCGATCATTTTAGTAAATACGCCACCCGCTGTTTCGATACCCAGGGACAATGGAGTTACGTCAAGCAATACAACGTCTTTCACATCACCTGTCAGTACGCCCGCTTGTACAGCAGCACCCAAAGCTACAACTTCATCCGGGTTAACGCCTTTGTGAGGCTCTTTACCAGTCAGTTTCTTGATCGCTTCTTGTACTGCAGGAATACGTGTGGAACCACCAACCAATACGATCTTGTCGATATCGTTAGCCGTCATACCCGCATCGCTCAATGCACGACGAGTTGGTTCGAGCGTACGCTCAACCAGACCTTCAGAGATTTCTTCAAATTTCGCACGGCTCAGGTTCAACTCCAAATGCTGAGGAACGCCATCAGCAACCGTGATGAACGGCAAGGAGATCGTTGTAGTCAATACGCCGGAAAGTTCTTTTTTCGCTTTTTCGGCTGCATCTTTCAAACGTTGAACCGCTGCTTTATCTTTACTCAAGTCAATGCCTTGATCTTTTTTGAATTCACTTACGAGATAATCGATGATCACTTGGTCAAAGTCATCCCCGCCCAGTTGGTTGTCCCCGCTAGTTGCTTTAACTTCGAAGAAGCCATCACCCAGTTCAAGAATGGATACGTCGAACGTACCGCCACCCAAGTCATATACGAGAATCGTTTGGTCTTCGGATTTCTCCATACCATATGCCAAAGCTGCTGCTGTTGGCTCGTTGACGATACGCAGAACTTCCAAACCTGCAATTTTACCCGCATCTTTAGTCGCTTGACGCTGACTGTCATTGAAGTAAGCTGGTACAGTAATAACTGCTTGAGTTACCGTTTGGCCCAGATAAGCTTCAGCATCGGATTTCAATTTTTGCAGGATGATTGCAGAGATCTCTTGTGCAGAGTAGTCTTTGCTATCGATTGTTTCTTTGTGGGAAGTACCCATATGACGTTTGATCGACATGATGGTACGATCCGGATTCGTGATCGCTTGACGTTTTGCTGTTTCACCGACAACACGCTCTCCATCTTTTTTGAAACCTACTACGGATGGGGTTGTACGTGCGCCCTCGGGATTTGGAATTACGACTGCCTCGCCGCCTTCCATTACCGCTACGCATGAGTTTGTTGTTCCTAAGTCAATACCGATTACTTTACTCATGGAAAAATTTCCTCCTCGACAATTTAAAATAAATGGGTCAGGTATGACCCTTATTGGATGTTCTTGTTGCTAATCGTGCTCTATGTGTACAAACCTTTATATTAAGCTTCGACCACATTATTCAACCATGGAGCCGACTCATTCTTTCCTGTCGGAAATTATGAGCTGACTTTAACCATAGCCGGACGAAGCACTTTATCTTTCAGCATGTAGCCTTTTTGGACTTCCTCCACAACGATACCTTCTTCGTACTCGTCGCTCTCCACTTGCATGATTGCTTGGTGGAATTCAGGATTGAACGGTTGTCCTACTGATTCCATCGCCGTCAGACCTTCATTCGTCATCACAGTTTCCAATTGGCGGAAAATCATTTGGATACCTTTGGAGAAAGATTCGGACTCTGTTCCTTCCGGTACAGTAGCCATGGCACGCTCGAAGTTATCAATAACCGGTACCAGTTCGGTGACCAGCTTCATCGAAGCATATTTAGCCAATTCTTCTTTTTCCTTCTGTGTACGACGACGGAAGTTATCAAAATCAGCCTGTGCACGGACATAACGCTGCTGTTGCTCCTCAGCTTCTGCCTTCAGACGTGCAAGCTCATCCTGCTCCTGATCAGCGATCTCTTCAGCTTGTGCTTCTGCAGCGCCAGCTTCATTGACAGGCTCCTGCTCAGCTGCTGTTACCTCTTGTTCTTCTGTAAATGATTGCTCCTCTTTCAAGATGTTCACCTCCTTATACGAATGAAATGTTCATTCCCGTCTCTTATTTGAAACGATGCGTCAGCATCGCCGTCAAATCACGGGATAGTGTATTTAGAATATGAATGACACGTGCGTAATCCATCCGCGTGGGTCCCAGAATACCGATCGAACCCAAAGCCTCGCCGTCCAATGAATAGGAGGCTGTAATAAGGCTGCAGTTAGCAAAGGCTTCATGATCATTCTCGGTGCCTATTCGCACCTGAATACCAGATCCACCCGGCACGGGCATCATCAATTTCATGAGTGTTGGTGTTTCCTCAAGCAGATCAAGAATATCTTTTACCTTTTCGATATCTTTAAACTCCGGCTGAGTTAACATATTAGTGGCACCACTGAGGAACAGACGATTATCATGTTCATTGTCAAAGGCACTGTTCAGCACCTGCATGACTTCCTCATAACGTGTAATATGCCGTTCCATCTCTTGCCCAAGTTCGCTATAGAGACGGGATTTCAATTTGTAAATTGGCACTCCAACCAGCTTGGTGTTCAATAGTCGAACCACATTCTCCATCTCGGCTACCGAGATTTCTGGCGGAATCTGGACCGTCTTGTTCTCCACCTGACCGGTATTGGTCACAATGATTGCCACAGCTTCACTTTCGTTCAGCGGAAGCAATTGGAAGTGGCGAAGGGACGTATGGAATACTTCCGGTCCAAGCAGGATCGAAGTATAATTCGTCATATGTGACAAAATATTGGATGCATGCTGAATAACTTGTTCCATGACGTTCAGCTTTTCGGCGAAAAACGACTTCAGATCGTCCAATTCCTGAGGCTCCACCTGATTCCAAGGAACCAAATGATCGACATAATATCGATAGCCTTTATGGGAAGGAATGCGTCCTGCCGATGTATGCGGCTGTTCCAGGAAACCCATATCTTCAAGGTCCGCCATCTCATTACGGATCGTCGCCGGACTGTATCCAACATCTCCCCTTTTGGAAATGCTCCGGGACCCTACGGGCTCAGCTGAACGGATATAGTCATCCACTATAGCGTTCAGAATCATTCGTTGACGCTCTGTTAACATGGTGAGTATTCCCTCCTTCTGACTGTACTGTCCCATGTCGTTAGCACTCCGGTTAGATGAGTGCTAAGCGGTAATACAAAAATACCAAACTGACGTGAACATTGTCAAGTGAGTTTGATGAGTGGGCTCATCTATTTATAGTATAGACCAATGTCGTGCTGTACTAACAACTTTACTGAAGATAGTTTGAAGTAAAAAGGACTGCATGTAGGGCAGAGGTTGACTCGGCTCGATCCATGCAGTCCATTCTGTTGTTAGGCCGATACGTTAAGCTCTTTTAATACGGCGATCTCATCACAGCAATCCTGCTTGCTGCAATGAACACAGTCGGTCCATACTTTCTCGGGAAAAATCTCTTTTTCCACCACAGCAAATCCGTTTTTGAGAAAGAAGGACACCTCATAGGTTAACGCCATAACTTTAGGAATCTGTTGTCTCTCCGCTTCTTCTACCAGCCGGTCCAGCAATCGGGAGCCAATACCGAGCCCTTTATGCCCTTCCGAGATACCGAGTGATCTGACTTCCACCAGATCATTCCCCAGACGACAAAGCGATCCGCAACCCACCACTTCACCATCGACTTCGGCTACAACAAAGTGCTCCAGCTGTCGGTGCAGTATTTCCCGTGATCGCGGAAGCATGATCCCACGCTCTGCATAGCCCTTAATCATTTCATACAGTGGTTCAACATCTTCCGGCACAGCTTTTCTGCATATTACCGACATCCTGCTCTCCTCCTATTACCAAGCTTTCCAGAGGAAAGCTGACTTCGTAGTGGTTAAAATAACACGCTCTGTAAATTCAATATGAATAAATATACAACAGAGCGTATAGAATTTCAAGCTACGAATTCAGCGATATGGACCCGATAAACTCCGCAAAAACGTCATTTCCGAACAGTATACCCTGCTCGCTCAGTCGGAAGCCGTCTGCCGTCCGCTCAAGCAATCCTGCGTTAAGCATTTTGCCCAAAGGCTTCGCAAACACTTCTTCCATGGACTCTCCGAACTGTTCGGTAAACCGTGAGGCTGAAGCCCCTTCCAGCATTCTCAGTCCAACCATCAGATAATCTTCCATGGCTTCCGGGCGAGCGATCTCAAAATGATCCAGACGAGGCAGCCCTGCCCGTGAAGCTTCAACATAAGGATTTATACCTTTAATATTCATATGCCGTTCGCGGCCTACATATCCATGTGCACCTGCACCCAGACCATAGTAGTCCTCATTACGCCAGTACGTAATATTGTGACGACTCTCGAAGCCTGGCTTGGCAAAGTTACTGATCTCGTATTGTCCATAGCCTGCTTCTTTCATCCGTTTCATTAATAGAAGATACATTTCCAACTCGTCATCTTCATGAGGAAGCGGTAACTGGTTCTTCTGATACAGTGTATGGAAAAGTGTATTCTCTTCAACCTTAAGGCTGTAGATGGAGTAATGCGGCAGATCCAGTTCCAGTGCTTTGTCGATGCTCTCATTCAACATCGCTACGGTCTGGTTCGGCAACCCGAACATCAGGTCAATGGAGAGGTTATTCAAACCTGCTTTGCGAGCATTCTCCAGACTGCGATATACATCATCCGTATTATGAATACGGCCAATGCCTGTCAGCAGATCATTCTGAAAAGCCTGTACGCCAAAACTGACGCGATTGACCCCGCCTTCTTTCATCGCAATGAGCTTCTCTGCATCCGTTGTTCCCGGGTTGGCTTCCATCGAAAATTCAATGTCGTCCGCCCAATTCGGGAAATACGTTTTGACTGAACGAAGAAATACCGCCATCTCATCCGATTTCAGAGCCGTTGGCGTACCACCACCTACAAATATGGTCTTGATCTCACCCGGTGGATTGGCCTTAACTGTATGTTCCATCTCCCGTTCCAGCGCTTCGAGATATTGCATCACGGGTTGATCCTTCAGAACGTAAGAGTTAAAGTCGCAATAAAAACATTTATTCGTGCAAAAGGGAATGTGAAGATACACCGCTTGGGGCGCACCTGTCTTCCGGCTGTGTGCTGCCAATGTCATGGCAAGTCCCCCTCTATTTGAAAAAAGGAAAGCCATCCGGCTTCCCTTTCAGCTTAGTTATTTAATATTTTGTGTTGTAACCATGTTTGCAAGCAAACGTCTCTAATCTAATTTGAATACACACATTCTGTGCGTGATGTATTTCAAATTAGATTGTTTAGTCATCGATTTTCAGTACTGCCATGAACGCCTCTTGCGGCACCTCAACGTTACCAACCTGCTTCATCCGCTTCTTACCTTCCTTCTGCTTCTCAAGCAGTTTCCGTTTCCGCGAGATGTCACCACCATAACACTTGGCAAGTACGTTTTTACGCATTGCTTTTACCGTTTCACGAGCAACGACCTTGGTACCCACGGATGCCTGAATTGGCACCTCGAACATTTGCCGCGGAATCAGCTCGCGCAGTTTCTCACAGACAATGCGTCCGCGATTATAGGCACGGTCACGGTGAACGATGAAGGACAGCGCATCAACCTGTTCGCCATTGAGTACAATATCCATTTTCGCCAGATTGGATTGACGGTAACCGGACAGCTCATAATCCAGGGATGCGTATCCTTTGGTACCGGATTTCAACTGGTCGAAGAAGTCATATACAATCTCGGACAACGGAATCTCATAGGTAATGGTAACCCGGGTTGTGTCCAGATATTCCATATTCACATATTCACCGCGTTTATTCTGACACAGCTCCATAATGGTACCTACATAATCATTCGGTACGATAATATCTGCCTTGACGTATGGTTCCTCGACGTAATCAATCCGTCCCACCTCAGGATAGTTGGATGGGTTGTCGATTTTCATCACTTCACCATTGGTTAAGGTGACGTGATAGATTACACTTGGTGCCGTTGTGATCAACGGAATGTTAAACTCCCGCTCGATTCGCTCCTGGATAACGTCCATGTGAAGCAGTCCAAGGAATCCACAACGGAATCCAAAACCGAGTGCACTGGATGTTTCCGGTTCAAAGCTCAGAGACGCATCGTTCAACTGCAATTTCTCCAACGCTTCACGCAGATCAACATAGTCCGATGTTTCAATCGGATAGAGACCACAATACACCATTGGGTTAATTTTGCGATAACCCGGCAGAGGTTCCGGTGTTGGATTTTTGGCATCTGTCACCGTATCCCCGACTTGTGTATCGCCTACATGCCGAATACCGGCAACAATAAATCCAACATCACCCACGTTCAGCTCGTCCACGATGGTCATGCGAGGTTTGAACGCGCCAACTTCAATGACTTCAAATGATTTACCTGTTGCCATCATTTTGATTTTGGAACCGGATTTGATTTTGCCATCAACAACACGTACGTATACGATTACACCTTTGTACGGGTCATAATGCGAGTCGAAAATCAGCGCTTTCAGCGGCTGATCCGGGTCACCAGTAGGTGCCGGAACACTTTGCACCACTTGCTCCAGAATCTCTTTGATCCCGATACCCGACTTGGCCGAAGCCAGAACAGCGTTACTCGTATCCAAACCAATAACATCTTCCACTTCCTGCTTTACCCGTTCAGGATCAGCGCTCGGAAGGTCAATTTTGTTGATAACCGGTAAAATTTCAAGGTTGTTATCCAATGCCAGATACACGTTGGCGAGTGTTTGGGCTTCAATTCCCTGAGCCGCATCCACAACCAGCAGAGCACCTTCACATGCAGCAAGACTGCGTGATACTTCATACGTGAAGTCTACGTGTCCCGGTGTATCAATCAGATTCAATAAATACTCTTCACCGTCATCAGCTTTGTAGCTCAGAGCAACTGCCTGTAGCTTGATCGTTATTCCACGTTCGCGTTCAAGATCCATCTTATCCAGAACTTGATCCTGCATTTCACGTGAAGTGAGCGCACCTGTGTACTCCAAGATCCGGTCCGCAAGTGTTGATTTGCCGTGATCTATATGTGCAATAATAGAAAAGTTACGAATTTTACGTTGTCTTGCCCGAATATCAGTCATTCCTTACCCCCAGAAACAGCCTAGTGTCAATCACTTCATTATAACAGTTGATGCAGAGTGCATCAATCCCGTGATGTCTTAACTTTTATAATAAAGTGTAATCATTCACTCCCAGAGGTTATATTGTACCTTTAAATCATGGTATTTTATTCAGCAACTCCGCTAAATAGAGAGACCACCCACTTGATTCCACTGTGAGACAAATTTTGTAATAGTCCAGCCGTTTTGTCTGCCAGTACATCAACCGGAGCTTTATTCCGATCTGCCCCAAGCACTTGGCTTGGTGATTGTACAGGTACAAATGGTGGTTCTTTGACTTCCTTTTGGACAGGTGCAGTCTGAACAGATTCGGTAACCGATGTTGCTCGCTCTGTTGTCACGGCGGTTGGTGTGGCACCTGATGGATTACCCATATGAAAGTTACTGCCAGCCAGCTGCATTCCGAACAAAATACCAAGCAACATTAATACAGCGATAGATAACAGTCTTTTACCGAATCTGGACATATGCTTTGCCTCCCGTCACTCTACTATTTTTTGTCTTCTTACATATATAGTTCCTATCCACCCTGCGACGAGGTCTCTGCACTGGCTTTGTCCACCTTCTGATCTTCCCAATACACCTCGGCAATCATATCAGCGAGAATCTTGGATGTGCGCTGTAGCTCAGCTCCAGTATTGTCAATACCGCCAATCTCGATCAAAATGCTGTTGGGTGAAAGGGTTTGGTTATACTCTCCGTTGTTGGCTCCTCCACCATCCTTGCCCCACACACCTCGGGATACCCCAGGATACTTGGCTTCTAGTTTCTTATGAATTTTCGCTGCAAAGGCTTCATTCTGACGCCAATTCGGATTTTCATGTCCAATAATGAAATACACTTTGGCATAACCCAAGTCGTTAATGGTAGTCGTTGTTTTGCCATGACGCTGTGAATCTCGATGAATGTCTATGAGGTACGTCAGATCGTCATTTTGAGCAAGTGCCGCTTTTACGGTTTGACGGGAGTATTTATAGGAATAGTTCCAGTTATAATCCTTTACTTTGGTAGGGTAATCATCCTTTGCGTGTTCTACGCCGATTCCCAGCTTCTCCAGACTGTCTGAGAGATAGGTTCCCACTTGAAACACATTGCCTGTTGATTTGCCGGATGATGGATTGTCACTCTTTGTACCTAACAGCGGGTTGTAGCCTTCCCGTGGATGGGAATGATAGATAAGAACTGATTTTCTGCCTGATGTCGGTGAGCCGCTATTGTCTTTCTCGCCATCCTTTGCTGGGGGGTCTTCTTTAACTTCTCCATCTCCCGGCTCGCTCGAATCAGGCGGATCCGTGTTGTCCTGACCTGGCGGAACATGCAGCTCACTACCAGGTTTCCCTCCACCCGCAGATGCCGTATCCGTAAGACCAGGACCAGGCTGATAATCTTCGGGAGCCTCAGCCTTTTCGTTACCAGAGCCGGGCCGGAGCAGTACAGGTTGGTTGGAACCCATGCCGGGCATTTCTCTCGCAATCAGGCTCTTGGGATCTTGAGGGTTAACATTCGTAAGTAGTTGAAAAACAAAAGAGGTGAGATTCTCTCCTGATATGGCAGAGGTCTGTTCTTTCTGGGTGAGATGGGGCATCTCCATACCAAGCATATCGACAAAAAAGCGGCTTGATACGGCGCTCGCAAATCCTTTCATGGAAGAAACGGGGGAATTATTTAGACGTTTCTCTGCCATTCCTCCGAGACCAAGTACGACAAAAAACAAAGCGGATATGATCATAAGCAACAACAACGTACGGCCCATGGCCAGCACGTGCAGACATCTTTTTTTCCACTTCCCAATATTCCAGGCCAATATCTTGTTCATTCTGCTGTCTCCTTCCCTGCTGGACAACTCTTATACTTCAACTCTATGAGCCTGCAAGATTTGATAGAACAGGAAAATGAAAGATTCCTGGAACAAAAAAAGAAAGTCCGATAGATTCGGACCTTCTTCTGAGCAGTTTTTAGTTTTAATGTGTATAGGCAGCAACGTTATCCGGATTCACTGCATCATGGAGTGCGGCGTTAAGCCCTGTAGCAATAACATTGGCAATGCCTTCGATAAACTCATCAATTTCCTTCGGGGTTACGATTAGGTCATGACCCAGTGGTTCCAGTACCTCTTTCACCAAACTCAGGCGATCTTCTTCACCGATGTCGTCCAGCATACCCATGATCTGTTTGGTCTGATCCGTTTCCTGGCGAAAGTGTGAGCTCATCATCTCAATCACATTATTCACGATGGTGGACGCATAACATACGGTTGGTACTCCGATAGCGATGCAGGGAACACCTAATATCTCACGGGTCAAGCCTCGCCGTTTGTTCCCAATACCTGAACCAGGATGGATACCGATGTCCGCTACCTGAATGGTTGTATTCACACGTTCCAGAGAACGGGAGGCCAGGGCATCAATCGCAATGATGGCATCCGGCTTGGTACGATCAACAATACCCTGTACAATGTCACTGGATTCAATGCCCGTTGTACCCAGCACGCCAGGAGCAATCGCGCTAACTTCCCGATACCCTGGGGCGACCTGGTCTGGCACCAATTCGAAATACTGACGGGTCACCATCAGATTCTCCACCACAAGCGGACCAAGTGAATCCGGGGTGACATGCAAGTTACCGAGACCCACAATCAGGATCTTGGATGTTTTGTTGATCCCCGCCTTAATCATAAAATCTTCCATCTCACGTGTAAATTCAGCGGCAACACGCTCCTGTAGCACGGTATCACCATTCCGAAGTGACGGCACCTCCAAAGTGACATAGTGACCTTTCACCCGACCAATAGCTTTGGCTGCTTCATCATTAAGTACATCAATACGTGTAATCGTAATACCCTCTTTTTTCTCTACATCTTCCCGTAGTCCGGGAATCGTCTGTTTCTGTCCACCTTGCGCCATTTCCTTGGAGTCGATTGCCAAATCGGTACGAACTGTATAGTTTTGCAAATCCAGTGTCATTCTGTCCCTGCCTCCCTTACCGCATTTGAGCATATTGTGTGGGAAAAAGAGTTTCTTTATGCAGCATGTCGAACATCGTAGGAATATCTGTTGCATTTTACATGCTAGCGTGATAGAATATTTTAAGTTGTGAAACGTTTGTATTCATGCAAATGCCTTACAGGAGGTGAATGTAATGCCAAACATCAAATCCGCTGTTAAACGCGTAAAAACGAGCGACAAGCGCCGCGCACTCAACGCTTCCCAGAAATCTGCACTCCGTACAGCTGTTAAAGCTGCTGATGCTGCTCTGGTAAGTAACGAAGTTGATACTGCAAAAGCTGCGATTCAAGCTGCTTCCAAAAAGCTGGACAAGGCTGTAACTAAAGGTCTGGTTCATAAAAATGCTGCAGCACGCAAAAAGTCTCGCTTGGCGAAAAAACTGAACGCTCTTTCCGCACAAGCGTAAGAAGCGTTACTTATACGATCCAATGGAAAAATCCTGAACAGCATAGGCTTTCAGGATTTTTTAGTATCTGATTCGATAAGTATAAGACACAGACAAAGCGACCTTTATTCCGATGATTTAACCATCATGGAGCAAAGGTCGCTTTGTTTTTTATTCATCCTATGATTCTATCAGGTTTACGTATCATTTTACGCACCAAGTCTTAATAAGAACAACTCCAGACCAAGCACTTTATCGACAGCTCCTGTTTTCATCTGGTAATCCAGTTCACTAAGGTGACTCAGGATCATTCTCAGACGATCCGGCTGAAATTTACGAGCTTGTTCACCTGCAATCTTGACAGCGTAAGGATGCAGACCAAGCTGACTGGCAATCTGCTGCTGGGAGTAACTTTGTTGGCCCAACTCTTTCACCTGAATCATGATCCGGAACTGGCGGGCGATTAAAGCTGCAATTTTGATCGGTTCTTCCCGTTGTTTCAACAGCTCATAGAAAAGAGCAAGCGCCTTCTCTAATCGCAAATTGGCGAGTTCTTCCACCAGGGAAAATACATTCTGCTCTGTGCTACGGGCAACCAGCGATTCAATATCAGCACGCTTGATTGTTCCTCCATTACCCGCGAACAAACATAGTTTGTCTACTTCAGCAGATAAGGTCTGAAGCCCTGTTCCCGCGTAGCTAACCAGTGTGTCCGCTGCTCCAGTTTCAAAAGAGACATCGCGCTGCTTCGCCAGTTTTACAATCCAACTCAACAGCTCATCTCCACTTAATGGAGCAAAAGCAAGAACGACCGCCTGCTTCTTAACAGCCTTCACCAGTTTCTTCCGCTCATCCAACTTATCCCCCTGAGCCAAAAACACAATCGTACTATATTCTGCGGGATTGTCCATATATGTAAGCAGACGATCAACCTGGTGTTCGATCTTGGATTCTTTACCTGCAGTAAACAGGCTCGCATCCCTTACAATAATTAATTTGCGGGGAACCAGAAATGGTACGGTCTCCGCTTCTTCAATAACGACCTCCACGGCCGTTTCAGACAAATCATATGGAATAATCGCAAAATCACGATGTTCTTCTTCAATAACCTGCTCTTTTAACATATCCGTAAATTGCTGTATCTGATACTTCTCCGTTCCATACAGCACATAGATCGGAGCTGGTTCTCCACTACGTATTGCCTTTGTTGCACTTTTCACATCCATTCACGGTGCCTCCTTATCCCTCTTATCCTACCAGAAAAAGCGCGAGACAACAAAGGGACCTTACATCCAGTTACGGATGAAGGTCCCCTGTCCTACATCTATATAAACGCAGACAACAGCAGTTCTAGAAAAAGCTGGTGTGCGGTCATACGACGTCAGTTGTTTGAACTGAGATAGGACGTTTTGTTACTTCCAATATATGCTTGTCATACTGAAAATGTTCTTTTGTTTTAAGGATTAGAATCCCTAACTCCACTTATTCGGCAGAAGCTCCACCTGAAACAGAAGGTACATTAAACGAGTTCTTCGCCGTTGTTCCGTCCTTGTCCGTTTCGTAATTAAATAGGGTGCCATCCTTCGACCAACTCGCTGACTTCAGTGTCCCCTCTATACTGCGTTGTTCAACCAAATTTAGAACATCCGGTTCGTTGGCAGGTTTGGAGTATATGCTGATTTGATCACCAATAAGCATAACTACATAGGAGCCGTCAGGTGACTTCCATTCTTTTGGTGCTGCTGTTGTAGTCATTCCCTGATCCGGTCCTGCTGCGAGTCCTTTGTTTCCTCCAGAAGCATCTGCACCTGCACTGGAATCAGGTACAGTGTTACCTTCAACCGGAACATCTTCAGTCATATTAGGTGTTGTATCCTGAGAAGTGAAGGATTTCGCATCTCCATTTTCTGGTTCAGTTACTCCATTCTCTTGCCCATCTGTAGCAGATGTAGGAGCATCCCCTGATTCCTGTGTTCTCTGCTCAGGATCTTGGGTCTGACCCTGACTCTTCTGACTATCCGTCGAAGGAGGACTGGACGAATGATCTTGTGTTCCTTTGTTCGGAGCAGGTGTTGGCTCGGTTGCCGGTTGTTTAGGTGTTTGATCCACCTGAACTTCAGGCTCCTGTACCTTATCTTCACCATTCTCTTCAGGAATTGTTTCTACGCCTTGGTTATCTGGTTCAGTTGGTGAAACATTCGATTGATCCACAAACACATCGTTGCTGCTTTGTGTGGACGAGGTTGCAGGATCATCGTTCTCAATCTTCTTGCTTAATGGATTTTCATCCACATTACCGCTCTCTTGAGAAGCTCCAGAGCTCATCAGCATGGAATCGGCATTCTCAATCTGTTCAGGCTGGTATCCCCAGATGGCGAATCCCAATACAACTGCCGCAGCCGCTGCCCCCATAGACATACGTCCTGCCATCGAGTTAAGCCATTTTTGCTTCGTTTTCCGCTCACTTGAACGTTGTAAATTCTCAAATGCAGCGGGGACAGGATTCATTTCCTGTATAGTGCTACTTTGTTCCTTCCGCGCTTCGTCAATGGCATCAAGCTGTGGCATAATCGCATCCACCAGACTAAACTTCGGGCTTACTTGCGGTAACTCCTCCAGTTCTCTGGAAAGAGCTCTGAGTAAACTAAAATTCTCGGCGCACTCCGGACACTTCGCCACATGCTGTAGCATCTGTGCGGTTTCCGCTTCGCCCAGATCATGATCCAGATAGCGGTGCATCCATTCCACCACCTCTTCGCATTTCATCCTGTCACACCACCTTTCTGATATTCCTGTAGTAGATTCTGTAATTGTTGTCTGGCTCTAAATAAATAAGATTTCACCGTATTTAACGGAAGATCGAGACAATCCGCAATTTCGTTGTAGGATAAGTCCTGCAAATATCTTAGAACAATAACGGTACGATGATGCTCGGGAAGCTTGTTGATCGCATCCTGAATGTCCTGTGCCACATATGTGGACATGACCTCATATTCGACATCCTGATTATCCTGAAAAACCATGTCATGTTCGTCAATGGAGACAGACGGCTTGGTTCTTCGGAATTTATCAATACAGATGTTCGTAACGATACGTTGTACCCATGTTTTGAATTGGGCCTTTTCTTCGTATGAGTTGATTTTGGTGTAAATTCGGATCAACGCTTCCTGAGCAGCATCCAAAGCGTCCTGTTCATTATTTAGAATGTAATATGCGGTCCGATAGACGTGTTGTTCAATCTCCCGCAATAGGGTAATTAGAGCGTCGCGATCGCCCGATTGAGCGGCTCTGATGAGTTCCGGCTCTACCACAAAGGATCCCCCTCTCCCTGCAACCTTACAGACGTGATCATCAATAAAATTGTTGCAAAGTTAAGTATTTTTTTAATTTGCCATAACAAAATAACGGCGTATGTATTAGGGCCGCTGAAATCTTCTCTTAGAATAACAGAAATTGCATAATGAGTCACCAAACGAGTACAAAAGGGATTCCATTACTTACACGACTCAATTCAAATGCAATAGCATACATTATAGCTAACCCCTTTTTTGGTCCCTAAAATAAAAAAAGTCGAAATTTGTCCAAATTTAAGCTGTTTTTAATGCAATTTTCATGAAAATAGTGTATTGTAAATTTACATTCATAAACACGAGGTGATGAGCATGCCAGCTCTTGCGAAAATTCAAGCTTTAAAAGAACAAATGCCCAAAGAATATCAAAGCATTTCTCATTTTGTGGAACATGCATTGGAGTCCATTGATACTCTGGTTGAGGAACATCGGAAGTACGTAGCTGCACAGGCATTATACGGCGATAAAATCGTTGGAACGGAAGAACGCTTGTACAGAGAAACCGTACTTGATGTGAGAGCTCAGCTGTTGATGACTCTTGAGAAAACGGTAGAAGATCTGCTGCACAAAGGCGACAAACACTGGAACAAACACTTTAAGGATGGCGTTGAGTAGTTATTATATAATTTCAACCATTTAAAGAAATAGCCCGTTTTCCGATATTCTCCCTCGTGGAGTGTAACGGAAAGCGGGCTTTGCTTGTTGGATCCTCATCCCCCCTGTTCCAGGAAAGAAGCGCATATTCAGAAAAAGTTGTTCAATATCCGTTCGATTTCATTTGGCTTTGTAATTTCAGGACCAAAAACAGCTCTAGGTTGCTTACTGTTATTCCAAGGCTCCAACGTACAAGCATCATGAACATTGGCTATTTTCCAAGTCAGTACATTGTCAAAAGTCGTTCCTGTATTCTGTCCATGAATATGATTGATCCAGATGGGTTCTTTGATATGAATAAATTCCCTAGGTACCTTTAGTGCATCGCGCCAGCTATAACGGGCTGCTTGTCCTTTTAAATACTCATCCACATAGATAAGTGTTGCACCGTAGCTGGGAAGCCAGAAAAAAAAATTCCCCAGTCGCTTTTGTACTGAATCGTAGATGTAACCGTATTGAGGTATCAAGGCAACCGTGCCCTTTTGTGGTTCATAGACGTGCAGTTGTTTAATAAAATCTTTGTGGTACATATCGTCGCTGGACAGATAGACACGGTACAAATACTTGAACTCCTTAATATCCTGGATTACATGAGCTTTGTAATCTATAGGTGTAACAAAACAGATATTGGAAGGCAGGGGAGGGTAGTTTTTTAGTATCCCTTGTACGAGGTTCTCAGACTTCGGATCATATAGCACGTAGCAGGTAAAATCCTGAGAAGATTGAAGGAGCAGGCTCTTGAGTGTATATTTCATGAATAAATCTATTCTGTGTTCTATCCACTGCTTGGTAAGTCGGTCCGATGTCGCCCCCCAGTTATTAAAGAGCATTTCTATAATGAGTTTTTTTTCCTTAGACACGCACTTAGCCCTCCTTTGGTGTTCAAATGATCAAAGATCTGAATAGTATATGTATTTCCAGTAAAATTGCAATGGACAAAGTACTAGTAGCATAATTCATTTCCTGAAAGCAAGTTAGGGCGTGCTATGAATATCTGGATACCACCTTTCACTCTGAATCAATCCAGTACACCTCTGGTCAGATCATGAATTATCGTAATACCTGTTCAATCTCTTCCCGATTCAGCGGTCTTTATCGCCTTCCATGGACTCATACAACAAAAAAAGCTAAGCGGAAATTATACCGCCTAGCTTCTTAGTCTTATCATTTTACTTATTCAGCAAGGCATCGGCCTTCTTCGCCGCTTCAGCTACAGCTGCCTCTGCCGAAACGGACGAATCAACAACCGCGCGAAGAATTTCATCCTTGATCATCTCCCCAATCTCTGGATACACCTTCTGCATTGGACGTGGACCCGCATATTCCAATTGGTCTACCGCCACCTTGAACAGTGGCTTTTCCTCATAAAGCTTCTTCATATCATCGCTTTCTACTGCACTAATTCGGCTAGGCAAATATCCCGTGAAGGAGCTTGCATATATCGTTTGCTCTTTGGCGGTCATCCATTTAATGAACTTCCACGCCGCCTCCTGCTTTTCTGGAGACAAGCCGGAAGTCATCACCAGGTTGGCACCACCTGTTGGCACTCCATACGTATTATTCGCAGGCATAAATGTCGTCCCAAGTTCAAAACCCTGCTCTTCTGCAACCTTCATATTATTTGTCAAGTCCGCAGTAGAGGAGAATATCATCGCAGAACGCTGATTGTGGAAATCCGTCTTGGCTTGTGTACCTGCATCATCAGTCGTACCGATACTCATGATGCCTTCATCCTTCATCTTCAGCCACAACTTCACTGGCTCAATTCCGGTTTCATTATTGAATGCTGCACTTTTCCCATCCTCACTAATCATTGTTCCTCCGCTCTGTCTAACAAAAGCTTCATAGAACCAAATATCAACAGGCATCGAGATACCGTAACGCTGATCCTTAACCGTTAGCTTGCGTGCATAATCTTCAAATTCCTTCCAATTCTTCGGTCCAGCAGGATCAAGTCCCGCCTCCTTCAGCATGGTACGGTTCAAATACAGGATTGGTGTACTGCGTAAATAAGGAAGTGCATACAGTTTGTCATTCACGTAGGAATTTCCCATTAGTCCTGGAATGAAATCCTTCATATCAAGTTGATCTTTCTCAACAAATGAAGTCAATTCCTGAGTCATGCCAGATTCAGCAAACACACCAACTGAAGCAATTTCATTTTGCCAAACTTCAGGGGCATTGCCTGCTGCGAAAGCAGCCTGTGCCTTGGAATGCTGATCTGCATAAGATCCCTGGTACTCCGCCTTCACAATGACTTCATCCTGGGATTCATTAAACATTTTAACCAAGTTCTCATTGTTCTCAGCGATCTTGTCCCCCCATGAGTACCAATATGTAATCTCTACCGGTTTATTGGCCGTGCCATTGGAACTACCAGAAGCAGCAGCATTATCGGTTGAACCCGCGGAATTGGAATCACCACAACCAGTTAAAGCAAGTGCAAGCGTTGCCGCTAACAAAATAGAACCAAATTTTTTCATGGATAAACCCTCCTATGAATTGGATTACTTCACACCCGAATAGACAAATGCTTTAATAATTTGCCGTTGTCCGAATAAGAAAACAATAAGAATCGGAACGACCAAAATCATGTTTCCAGCCATCAAAATGTGCCAGGCGGCTCCTCCGTCAACCTCGCGCAGCTTGGAGATCCCAATCGGAAGCGTTCTGGCTGCATCGGAGGTCGTCATTACGAGCGGCCAGAAGTAATCATTCCAGTGTGCAATGAAGCTGAACAATGCAAAGGTCACCAGCGTTGGCCGTGCCATGGGCACCATAATCTTGAGAATGATCTTCCATTCCGGTGTTTGGTCAAGCCGTGCCGCTTCAATAAGCTCTTCCTGTACTTGCTTGAATGACTGCCTCAGCATGAATATGCCAAAGGCACTGGAAGAGAAAGGAAGAATGAGTGCCAGCAAATTGTTAATGAGTCCCCACTTGCTGAGCAGCAAATACACAGGCAGGAAAATAAGCTGACCAGGAATCATCAAGGTCACCATCGTTATCCCGAATAACAGCTTGTCTCCTTTGAAGGAGTACCTTGCAAACGCATAGGCAGCCAATATAATGGTTGTGAATTGTAGAAGGAGTATACTGACCGATACGATAACGCTGTTCATTAAATATCTCAAAAAAGGCCCCGATTCCCACGCCGCTTGGAAATTGCTCCACATCACCTTGGAGGGAATCCACTTGGGTGGAAAGATCACCGTCTCCGGGTAAGACTTCAATGATGTTGAAATCATCCATAGAAAAGGGATAGCAAAAATCGCAACCAATACGACTGTGGCAGTAACATTCAGGATACGCAGCACTGGCTTCCTTGCCATGACATTTCCCTTCTCCTTTCTATTGGTAGTGAACCTTGCGGCTCAGCAACTTGAAGTAGATTAGCGTAAGCAAACCAACGACAACGAGCAATATAACTCCCGCTGCAGAAGCGTAACCGATCTTGAAGTAGCGGAATCCGTACTCGTAGATGTAAAAGACGAGCGTGTTAGTTGAATTGATCGGCCCCCCGTTGGTCATAATGGCAATGGTCTCAAACACCTGGAATGAACTGATCAGATTAATGATAATTAAGAAAAACAGAGTCGGCGAAAGCATGGGCAGCGTAATTTTGTAGAACTTCCGCCACCAATTGGCCTCGTCCAGAGCTGTGGCTTCATACACATCCTTCGGAATGCTTTGCAGACCAGCGATGAAGATGAGAGCGTTGTAGCCCACGCCTTTCCAGACCGAAACAAGTACTAGCGACAGTAATGAACTGTCGGGACTACTCAGCCATTCCTGCTTGGGCAAGCCAACCATATCCAGCAAACCGTTAAGCAAACCGAATTTTGGATCCATCAGCCACATCCACACCAGGGATACAGATACAAGCGAAACAATATGTGGACTAAATAGTGCACCTTGAACAAACCCATACCATGCTCCTTCCCGATTCAGCCATATGGCTAGCAGTAGCGAAATCACAATGGATAAAGATACGGAAAGAAGCGTATAGTTCAAGGAATTGCTCAGCACCTGAAGAAATGCACTATCCTTAAATAACTCAACAAAGTTGTTGAAGCCCACGAACTCCTTGACCGGATTAATGAAATCCCAGTTGTAAAAGCTTAGGAAGATCATATAGAAGATTGGATAAATGAAGAAAATAGAGAAAATCACGATGGAAGGAGCCACCATCACATAAGGACGGAATCTGGACCAAACGGTCATGAATATTTCCCTCCCAGGACAATGAGCTCTCTAGCTTCAGACCGCTCATGCTGACGAGCACGGACTCCGTTCTGATCAAAATAGTACAGATCCTGCATAGAGACCGTGATGTTTACCTCGGAGGCTGACTCCAAAGGCTTCAAAAAGCTCTTCACGGCAACAGGTCCAAGCGCCGAATCCAGTTGATAGATAATTTCTGCGCCTAGAGTCTCTCGTGTCATGATCTGGGCCGTGAATTGAACATGCCCCGTCTGCGGTCTGTTCTCAAGTGTCATCGTTGCTTTCTCTGGTCGAAAGCCAATCTGCCCAATATCGTCATGAAGCTGCCCATTCAAATAAGGCAGGATACGTTCACGATCAATTACATTCATCGGCGGTGTACCGATAAACTGGGCTGTAAAAACATTATCCGGATCATCGTAGATTTTCATTGGACGATCTGCTTGTTGAATACGCCCTTTATTCATGATGACGATACGATCTCCCATAGACATGGCCTCAACCTGGTCATGCGTAACAAAGACAAAGGTTGCGCCTAACCGTTTGTGAAGCTGGATTAGCTCCGTTCGCATCTGATGGCGAAGCTTGGCATCCAAATTGGACAATGGTTCGTCCATCAGGAAGACTGCGGGTTTCTTCACCATGGCCCGAGCCAAGGCAACCCGCTGTCGCTGACCTCCGGACAGAGCCTGCGGCTTCTTGTGCAAATACTCGGCTAGGCCGACGACCTCTGTGATCTCCTTAACGAGACGCTCTCGCTCGGGCCGGGGAACCTTGCGATTCACTAATCCGAATTCGATGTTCTCCTTGACCGTCATCATTGGATATAATGCATAGTTTTGAAATACCATGGCGACATTGCGCTTGCCCGGCTCCAATCCATTGACAGAATGGTCTCCGATCCAAATTTCACCGCCCGACTCCTTATCAAGTCCTGCGATCATGCGGAGTGTCGTCGATTTTCCACAGCCGGACGGGCCTACCAATACGGTAAAGGAACCATCCTCAATGGTCAGATCGAGACCCTCGATGACTTTATCCTGCTTGAAGCTTTTTTCAATCTGCTTCAACACAATTTGTGCCATGACATTCCCTCCTTCTCTTTACATTAATGAGCGGCCGATGCTAATTGAATAGATAAGATAAGGTCGCTTTCTTCTCCCAATGCATCAGCGACAGGTCCAAAGCCCGGCATATCACTACAAAAGCTCTGAATATCGTCGATGAGACCGGCACCCTGTATAAGCCGGTGAGTTATCGCTACTTTTCCCTCATGAACTTCAATAACGCGGTAGGCGGGTACATCGAGACAAGCTGCGGTCTGTACGTAATGCCATTTTCCTTGCTCAACGATGGAGTTTATGTGATTATGCCCGCAAAAATAGATGCCTCCTTCTGGCCGACTATTGAATATGCTCTTCAGTTCATCCTGCGGACGAACATACAGCTTATCGAGCGTCGAACGTGCAGTTGTATCAAATACCGGATGGTGCCCGAAGAGAAGTACTTGCTTCTCATACGAATCGGCAAGCTGGTCTTTGAGCCATGCCAGCTGCTCTCCGTCCAGTTCCCCTCCCCAATCTTCACGGTTCATTTCCTGAGTAGTATCCAGAAAAATCAGCTTGGCATGAGGCGTGTCAATCGCTCGATAGCGATCCTGACCTGTTAGCGTGGAAATTTCATGCTTGGGTATCGAATATGTATCGTGATTGCCCAGCACATGAATGAAGTTCCGTTCACTTCTTGCAAGAATGGAGTAAATCGATCGAAGTTCCTGAGCCGTTCCTTCATGCGTTAAATCGCCAATAGAGATATGAAAGTCCGCCTCTTCCTTCAGAAAAGCCTCGAGCATATGCTCGTATGCCCGGACTCTCGCAGCCTTCATTTCCTCGGTCCCGTGACTCATACTTGAATAGTGAAAATCACCTAGTAACGCCAGACGCATTAAACGCCACCTCCATCTTTATTTTGGACACCTTGCTGCTCAAGTTCTCTCCACCTGGCACACAGTTGAATGCGTCGAATGGTCCTGCTGCTCCATAATGCATTCGTTGAAGGAAGGCCATATATAATCCGGTACAATACCTGTTTTTTGGATATCTTCTCTCGAAGAGATACCCGTAAGCACGAGGGCAGTCTTCATTCCATTCTGATGCCCAAATAAAATATCCGTTTCCAGCCGATCACCGATCATAAGGCATCTGCTGCTATCCACATCCAAAAGCTCGAGCGCCTTCTCTGCATAATAACGGGAAGGCTTGCCAATCACGACCGATGCTTTCTGCTGGCTAGCTGCCTCGATCGAGCTTAGAATGGCTCCGGTGTCCGGAATGATATCTCCTGGCACAGGACAGCAGTTGTCCGGATTCGTTGCGAGCAGAACCGCCCCATGACGAACGGCTTTTGCCGCTAAATGAAGCTTATCGTAATGAAACTGCCGATCCATGCCAACTAACACATGCGTTGATCGATACGGATCTTCGGTAATGACTATCCCGATTGCCCGAAGTTCTCTCTGCAAAGCCTCCTCACCGACAACCAGCACCTTGGCGTCCGGGGCATGCTCTGTAAAATACATTCCTGACACGTATCCTGCGGTCAGAATTTCATCAAGCTGGCACGAAACACCCAAATTCAGCAGCCGCTTGTAGCAATCCTCCCTGGTATGAACGGGAGTATTCGTAAGGAACAAGAGACGCTTGCCTCGTGATCGCAAGCCACCAATTAAGTTATTTACGCCAGGGAGCATCATCTGGCCGACATAAATCGTCCCGTCTAAATCGAAGCAATACGCATCGTAAGCATACAAATCCTCCATGACCTTAACCCTGCCCACTCACACTGAGCTGGACAACTCCAATACATTCATGAAGCATTCGAGCTCATCTGTACAGACCCATACGGACGGATATTCCTGAAATTTCTCCATTATGGAAGTCTCATTTATTGTCCAAGCCATCAGTTGAATTCCTAGCTCTTGACATCGATGAATGTAATCTTCGGTCACGAAGGCATAGTGCATGGACAAGAATGTCGCCCCCATCTCTAACGACCAGTCAAGAATAGCCTTCGAACACCCAAAAGTGATAAGACCGATGCGTACATCGCTAGATAATTGCCTGATCTTCTCCAAGGCATCAAAATCAAATGACGTAATGACTACCTGATTCAGCAGGTTGAATTCTTTGATAACTTCAAGTACCTTTCCCTCCAGCTGAGGGTAATAGTTACCCATCTGCTTAAGCTCAATGTTAAGCCCAATCTTACCCTTTAAAGCACGTAGCACCTCTTCAAGGGTTGGAATATGCTCATCTTGCTTCATTTTAAAAGATTGCAGCTCCGAAGCTGTATAATCGGCTACCCTGCCCGTCCCATTTGTCATGCGGTCAAGCGTATGATCATGAATAACAACCGGGATTCCATCCTTGCTGAGATGTACATCCAGTTCAAGATGTGTGAACCCAAGCTCCACCGCTTTTAAAAAGGAAGACATCGTATTTTCAGGATATTTCTTTGGATAGCCGCGATGAGCAACTGCTTGAATGGTCATGCTAAAGTTACCTCCCGTTGTATTTTATGGACAACACAAAAAACCCAGCAGCAAATCACCCTCCTTCAACATCAAGGTTGTATCGATTTACTTACCACCGGGTTTTCTCGTCGTCTCCACCCAAGGATAAATGTATGAAATTAAGTCCAGAATTTCTCATGGCCTATCGAAACAAAATCCGCCCCGCTCTTTAATGCTTCCTGAATTTCTTCCTCATGCCGGATAAGTCCTCCAACAATCAACGGCTGCGTGATGCGTTCTTTCAGTTCTTGGATAACTCGGGGCATAAGTCCCGGCATCAATTCAACCTCATCAGGCTTGTAGCTCTTAATCATCCGAACTGCAGTCTCAATTGCAGCTGAATCAATGGCAAATATGCGCTGTATACTTAATATGCCTGCTTGCTTTGCAGCAGAAACCGCATTGCTCTTCGTCGTCACGATCCCATCGACTTTAAACACATCAGCAAGATATTGAATGGCGGAGGCATCTCGTCCAATCCCGGATACCATCTCGGTATGCACGTAAGCCTGTTTGCCGCTTTGATGCAGACTGTCTATGATTGAACCAAGATTGGTGATGTTGCCTGTCATCAGAATAACTCTCTTCACATCGCTTGCTATAGCTTGAGAAATTTGCTCGTCTACCGTAATGGAGGCGATGATGGGATAATTCTTCATGATTTAGTCCTCATTCCCTCGTTTGTCATCTTAAATGATAAAGCTTTAATATTCGTTTGGTATCACCGCCATGTAAACGGGGTATTAACTTAAGCCCTGAGGTTTGGCGAAGCCTAGCGAGGGAAATAGTGATAATACTACACATTGAAAGGATGAATCATACGATGAATCCAACTTCAGATCATCAAGAAGCAATTGAAAAAATTCAGGAATTGATCAAAGACATCGACGTTGCGATGCTTACAACGGTATCAGAAGAAGGGCTAGTTTCACGCCCAATGAAAACCCAGGATGTCGAGTTCGACAGCAACCTATGGTTCCTGACCAAGAAAGATACGAGCAAATTTCATGAACTGCTTCACAACCAGCAAGTTAACATCGCATATGCGGGTAAATCTTTCGTCTCCATCCGTGGCGAAGCCGAACTCGTGGAAAGCTCTGAGAAGATTAAGGAATTTTGGAGCCCGGTCTACGAGAACGTACTAGAAACTACGTATGATGATCCAAACCTCGTTCTCATCAAGGTCAGAGCCGAAACTGCCGAGTATTGGGATACCGGCAACAAGTTCAAGATGGCCAAGTTCTTGTTCCGTCGACTACTGGGCAAAAATACTGAAGGAACAGATATCAATCAGATTGTGGAATTCAATTAGATACGTAAAAATTTTCACAAAGAGAAGTACCCCTCATGTTATAGTGATGGGCACTTTGAATTCGATCTTATACAGGATATCAATCCATAATAGTCAGAGGCGTTCA
Organism: Paenibacillus sp. USHLN196; assembly: GCF_037144955.1. NCBI lineage: Bacteria > Bacillati > Bacillota > Bacilli > Caryophanales > Paenibacillaceae > Paenibacillus > Paenibacillus sp. USHLN196. The sequence continues at coordinate 379,242 of NZ_JBBCYH010000005.1, forward strand.
AAAAAAACGATTTAGGCCAGCCAAAACTCATCCCTCCTTGTCAACTAACTTGTAACGAATATCAATTTCCCCATCTTTCACTCTCATCTGAACCTCACCCATCTGATCTGTTCGATAGATCTCTGACCCGGTAGCTTCCAGACGTTCCATCACTCCTGGGTTGGGATGCCCATATGTGTTGTTAACACCCGCAGATATGACCGCGGTTTTGGCTTTCCAGTATTGGAGCCAGGCTTCGGTGGACGACGTTTTACTACCATGATGAGCGACCTTTAACACGTCAATTGAGACAGATTTTGTTGAAGCATTATTTGAATTAACCCGCAACGGGCGTGTAAGTACCCTTTGTACAACGCCCTCTGCAACTCCAAGATCTGCACCTCTCTGTTCAAACGCTTCAGCGAGTGAGCCATCTTGAATCATATAGAGCAGGTTCTGTTCGGCCGCTGCATCCATGTCTCCCGTGAACAACATGGATGTCCCAGCCATGTCCAGCAAAAAGACAACGGAATCATGATTCTGGTGTTCAGACACAGGCAAACTGCCTGAAGTTTCTATTTCCATGTGTTCCAGATCTGGAGCTATAAAATGTAAACTCGTCTCCTTGTCAGCCTTATAAGACATGCCCTGCTGGATGGCGTAAAGTGGAATCTTCCGTTCCATGGCTGTGTTCAGTAATTTATCAAAGTTATCCTTACCACTGGTTGTGCCATTAAACATGAATCGTTTAACCGGAATCTGTTCCAACACAGCCTGTAGTCCTCCAGCATGATCCTGATCGGCATGCGTTACAATTACAGCATCCAGTTGATGGATGCCTCTCTTTTTCAATAGAGGAACAACGACCTTGGCTCCCACTTCATACGGATCCCGCCTTGTTTTCCATGATTGTTCGGTGTTCCCAAAGTTCACCGTGCCTCCGCCATCCACCAAAATGTGTTTGCCATCTGGCGTGGTAATCAACGTGCTGTCTCCCTGACCAATGTCCAAGAATTGCACAATGCCGGTTCCAGCAGGCCTCGGAATCTGGTATGCCCACCACAATCCAGCAACAAAGCTGATTGCGAGCAATCCGCACAACCATCGCTGAACTTTACTCATTCGTTGATGCGTATAATAACCTGCACCTCGTGCAGTAAATGCACTTGTATACTCCGGCCATGCGATACTGGCTCCTAAAGTCGTTAATGAAGTTTCTTTTCCAACAGAAGACTGTCGCATGACAAGAGGAGCCGTATCCTCCTCAGTAACCACTGTTTCTTGCTGTGTACCGTTGCCCTGATGAAGTAGATACAGCAGAGCATACAACACGGCGTAATATGCAGCAATCCACAACAGGGAAGGCGTAGCCCAGATCAATACAAAACCTGGCATGCTGTTCATCCACTCTACGCTTGTAAACGTCAGTTGATTCAGTTGAATTGCAACCCATGCGAGGGGTTTCGCCAAGGGAACCCATATGAATGACAACAGCATGGCGACCGTCCCCAGAGGTAATACAATCGCACTAATTAAAGAAACAAGCAGAAAGTTGGCCACAAATGAGAGTAATGAGAACTGATTGAAATACAGAATGGTTACTGGGAACGAAATCAGCTGAGCGGTCACGGTAACGGATGCTGTCGCTGCAAGAGATTTCGGCCAACTGCTGAACAATCGGTTAATCAATGGCATGTAGATCATCAAACCTGCGGTTACGAGAAAAGATAACTGAAAGCTAACGCTCAGCAAAAAGTACGGGTTCCACCACATCATCAGCAATGCTGCTGCACTAATCATCTGAAGACCATCTCTGGCAAGACCACGACGAGCCATATACAGCCCAATCATGGACATTATGCCTGCCCGAATCACTGAAGGTGAACCACCGGATAGCAGCACATAAGCTGGTACCAGTATAAGAACAACCGTGAGTGCCGTCTCTCTGGTAAGCCTTAGCCAGGATAAAATAAGGAGAAGAGAAGCTACATATACAGCGACATGGGTCCCGGATATTGCCAGGATATGCGTTAGACCCAGTTGTGAAAACTGACCATAGGTACCAGGATCGATATCAGTAGCCATCCCGATAATAAGCCCCTTCATATATCCTGCATGAGGCTCGGGGAATAATCGCTCGACCGAAGAACCCAATGCATGCCGCATCCAATCCGTCCACCGTAGTACGTTAATTTGTCCAACCCCTTCAGGGGGAGCTGCTGTTACTGAACTGGCTCCCTTCACTTTGAACAACCAGTGGATATGCAGGGTTCGCAAATAGCTGCGATAATCAAACCCGCCAAAGTTCCTGGCTTCACCAGGAAGGGCAAAAGAACCATGAAGCGTGATTGAATCGCCCCTCTTCCAACCTGCCGCTACCTGCTGTTCTTCCTCCTCCGCCAATCTGACTTGCACCATCAATTGTTCATCTATGTTGAACGCAGATGATGTTGCCAGATCTGTATCTGCTGATGAATTCGATATTGGTAATATTGAAGACATCTGAATCTTAAAGTCAGCCCGATCTCCATCAATGCGTACATCTGACACCAGCTCACCCTGAATTTCGGCTGACCAACCGTCCAGCGCATCAGCAGCGATCTGCATGGTCTCCGGCAGACTGCTATGATTGCGTGCGTCATTCCACTCCCAATGTGCAGCACCTCCAATAAAGGCAGCGAGTAAAAATAAAATAGACCATCCACGCACATCCATAAAGCGAAGTAGAAGTGGCAGACATGCCAGCGCTCCAATGAACCCCCAGATTAACGTCCAGCCTGTTAACGCGCATGCCATCCCGCTCCCGCACAACCAGCAAATCGTAAAACTCAGTAACGGTCTGCCTTTCATTTCTTCCCCTCCTTCATTTCACCCATTAAATGCAGAAAAACCCCCGGAAAGCCAATTCAGGCTTGCCGGAGGTTCTCCCTCGCGCATTAGACTATATTCATATTAGTTGCTCACGGTCATCATCGTTTCCCGCGGCGGCTGGTAATTCTCCAATCTGCGGAACGTTATGCCCTTCTGTTGCATCATATTCGTAACCTTGCCGGTATCTTTAGGATAAGAACGATGAAACACGATTTCTGTAATCCCGCTATTCGCCAGCATATTGGCACATGTCCAGCACGGTTCGTCGGTCACGTACACGGACGAGCCTTCGCGGTCGATTCGATCTGTGAATAAAAGCAAATTTTGCTCCGCATGAATTGTGCGAATGCATCGTTGCTTTTTCACCATTTCTTCTTGCCCATCGGTCACGACCAACTCATACTCTTCCGATATCATGCAACCTGCTTCAGAACAATCCGGGACGCCGGTGGGTGCACCATTATAGGCTGTTCCCAGCAGTTTCTTTCCCTGAACAAGAACGGCACCCACATGACGACGCGAACAGCGGGAACGGGTGGAAACCATATACGCGATGTCCATAAAATACGTATCCCAGTCCTTGCGTACCTCTGTACTCATGCTGCTTTCCTCCCGCTCAATACAATTTTTATTCTAATATTACCGGATCTGCACATGCGGTGCCATCTTCTCCAGCATCTTCATGCCGATTCCTTTGACCTTCGTCAAATCACTCACTTTCGTAAAAGGACCATGTGTATTCCGATAGTCCACAATGGCCTGAGCTTTCTTCTCCCCGATTCCGGGAAGCTCCGTAAGCTTGGAGACAGGTGCAGTATTCACATCAATCTTGCCATTGTCGCTAGGTTCCTCACGAACGACAGATGGATTACTGTTTGAAGCTGTCTCGGAGGTAACTGAAGGATTCGAATTCGTACTTGGTACAATCGGTTTAGTCAAACTAGAGGCATCCGTTGCATTATCATTTGTCTGATTTGTAGTTTGAACTACTGAATCACCTTCAACTCCTACGCTCGAAAGCTCTGTAGATTCTCCTGCCTTTGCATCCTTCCCAGTCTGCATCCCACTTGAATCCGTTCCCGAAGATGCTCCTGTATTACCCTGAACCGAAGTAGCCGACTGTACAGCAGGGAGTTCCTGCTCTATCGTCGGCTTCTCGGTGCCGAGCTGCAAGGGTTCCCAGCCACTAGGTGGTTGTTCACTTTTGCCCGACCATAATATGAGTATACTTCCAACCACCGCTGCAGCAATGGTCATTCCTTTATTCCATCTCATTCTTCCACACCTCTCCCTGAATTCAAAATCATTCATTTCGAATACGGGCGGTGCTTCCGAACCGTTGAATTTTCCTGTTGAAACAAGCTGTGCATTTTTCATGTCATGTGAAACAGGTCCTCACGCATAGAATAGAGGGAATGAACTGCGCCAGTACCGTAAAGCATGAAAGGAGGCCTGAAACAATGAAGGTTGGATTTATCGGAATCGGCAGCATGGGCAGCCTGTTGATCTATGCCCTGATCCAATCGGGTGCACTCGAGCCCCGGCAGATCGCCGCCAGCAATCGAACCCCGTCCAAAGTACGTCAGTTAGCCCTCCGTTACCCTGGTCTGCATGAATCCCAGAGTAATCGGGAAACGGTAATCCGAAGCAATATCATCTTCCTGTGTGTGAAGCCGCTTGAATTCAAACATGTCATTGAAGACATCCTGCCTGTCGTGAATCCCAATCATATAATTGTCTCGATCACCAGTCCCGTGCAGCTGCGCCATCTGGAATCTTCACTTCCTTGCAAAGTCTCCAAGGTTATTCCCAGCGTCACACACCAGGTCGGCAGCGGAGCATCCCTATGCATACACGGTGAACGAATGACCAGTGAAGACCGCGCTGTATTAGAAAGTCTGCTCAGTCATATAGGCAGGCCCTACCAAGTGGATGAAGCCTGTACACGAATTACATCCGACTTCTCCAGCTGCGGACCAGCATTCATATCGTTCTTCTTGGAACAGTGGATCGAAAGTGCAGTGAAGCTGACAGACATCAAAAGGGCAGATGCCTGTGCTCTGGCTGGCGAAATGCTCCTGGGAACAGGCAAGCTGCTCACCGAAGGAGGTTACACGCCGCAAGAACTTCAGGCTCGTGTCGCTGTACCTGGCGGTATAACTGCTCAGGCACTGGCACTGCTGAAGGTTAGTCTCGACGGCGTTTTCGACAGCCTGATCCACACAACACATGACAAGTATGATGAAGATTTGTTAAAGCTGGATGAACTATTCCGAGCCGGTGAGATTAACCGGCAACAATATTAACGAGTTTGCCTGGAACGGCAATGACCTTGCGAATGGTCTTGCCTTCCAGCGCCTGCTTAACAGGTGCCAGCTCCATCGTAAAGTCCTGCATCCCCTGTGAATCCAGATCCTTCGCGATCGTAGCACGTGTTACGATTTTACCGTTTACCTGAACAACGATTTCTACTTCCGCATCCACTGTCATGGACTCATCATATTCAGGCCAAGCCACGTAAGAGATTCCACCTTCATGACCCAAACGGCTCCACAGTTCCTCTGCCATATGCGGTGCCAGTGGTGACAACAGCTGCACAAAGTTCTCCATCGCTTCACGAGGCAGTGTATCGGCTTTGTAAGCATCATTGATGAAGATCATCAGCTGACTGATGGATGTGTTGAAACGCAGATGTTCCAGATCTTCCGTAACTTTTTTGATCGTTTTGTGAGCAGTCCGTTTGAACTCATCCGTTCCACCGTCCGCCGTAATCTTGTCATTGATGGCTCCTGTGTCTTCGTTAATGAAGAGACGCCATACACGTGACAGGAAGCGGTGCATGCCTTCAACCCCGTTTGCATTCCACGGTTTTGTCGCTTCCAATGGTCCCATGAACATCTCGTACAGACGCAATGTATCTGCACCGAATTCATTCACGATTTCATCCGGGTTAATGACATTACCACGGGATTTACTCATTTTCTCATTATTGGTACCCAGGATCATACCTTGGTTCACCAGTTTGTGGAAAGGTTCTTTGGTCTCCACAACACCCAGATCATACAGCACTTTGTGCCAGAAACGAGCATACAGCAAGTGAAGCACCGCGTGCTCTGCTCCGCCAATGTACAGATCAACTGGCAGCCACTGCTGCTGTTTCTCCTTGGAGATCAGTTCCTTGTCATTGTGCGGATCGATAAAGCGCAGGTAATACCAGCAGCTACCCGCCCATTGTGGCATGGTGTTGGTCTCACGACGTGCCTTCATTCCCGTTTCAGGATCTACCGTATTCACCCACTCCGTAACATTCGCCAGTGGTGATTCTCCAGTACCCGAAGGTTTGATCTGGTCGATATCAGGCAGCAGCAGTGGAAGTTGATCCTCCGGTACGGTCTTCATCGTTCCGTCTTCCAGATGCAGAATTGGGATTGGCTCACCCCAGTAACGCTGACGGCTGAACAGCCAATCGCGCAGACGATAGGTTACTTTCCCTTGTCCTTTGCCGTTCTCTTCCAACCAAGCAATCATTTTGGCAACCGCTTCTTCATTGTTCAGTCCGTTCAAGAAATCGGAATTCACATGCGCGCCATCACCTGAATACGCCTCTTGTGTAACGTCTCCACCTTGAATAACCTCGATGATATCCAGACCGAACTGCTTCGCAAATTCCCAGTCACGTGCATCATGACCCGGAACAGCCATAACTGCACCTGTACCGTAACCAGCAAGGACATAATCGGCAATCCAGATTGGCAGTTTTGCACCATTAACGGGATTGATTGCATAAGCGCCAGTGAATACACCTGTTTTGTCTTTAGCCAAATCCGTACGTTCCAGATCACTCTTACGAGAAGCCTGCTCCTGATAAGCCTGAATCGCTTCACGTTGGTCATCAGTTGTAATTGCTCCTACCAATTCATGTTCCGGAGCAAGTACCGCAAAGCTCGCACCGAACAATGTGTCCGCACGGGTAGTGAACACCTTGATGACTTCCTCGCGACCCTCTATGGCAAATACAACTTCTGCACCTGTCGATTTACCGATCCAGTTGCGCTGCATATCCTTGATGCTTTCAGACCAATCCAGCTCTTCCAGGTCTTCCAACAGACGCTCTGCATACTCGGTAATTCTCAGAACCCATTGACGCATCGGTTTGCGTACAACCGGATGTCCACCACGTTCACTCTTGCCATCAATAACCTCTTCATTAGCCAGTACTGTTCCAAGTGCTTCACACCAGTTAACGGCTACTTCATCCACATAAGCGAGGCCTTTATTATACAGTTGGATAAAGATCCATTGCGTCCATTTATAGTATTCAGGGTCCGTTGTGCTGATCTCACGATCCCAGTCATAAGAGAAACCGAGCGATTTGATCTGGCGACGGAAATTGTCAATATTACGGAATGTAATATCTCGTGGATGTTCACCTGTATCCAGTGCATGCTGCTCAGCAGGCAGACCGAAAGCGTCCCAACCCATTGGGTGCAATACGTTGTAACCGCGCATACGTTTGTAACGGGAAACGATATCCGTTGCCGTATATCCTTCCGGGTGGCCTACGTGCAGACCTGAACCGGATGGATATGGGAACATATCCAGTGCATAAAACTTCGGTTTAGCAGGATCCTCACCCGTTTTAAACGTTTTATTCGCATCCCAGTATTGCTGCCAACTTTTTTCCATGACTTGTGGCTGATAGCCGTGTTTCGGCTGGTTATTCTCACTCATCTATTGTTCCTCCTTCAGGTTAATCGCATTTTAATTGCAACAAAAAAACCTCAGCATCCCGTAGCGTTTGCAGCGCTAGGGACGAGAGGTTGAATTCCCGTGGTACCACCCTAGTTAGCGGACGAACGTGCTTCGTCATCCACTCCCTTTGGACCTGTAACGGCGGTTAACCGATGCGGATTTCCATTCCTGAACCCAAGCTTTATACAAGCAGGTTAAACAGAATGGTGTAATCACCGCATTTCTCCAAGGCGAGTTCGCAAATTACTGTCAACCGGCTTGCACCAACCGCCGGCTCTCTGTTATGTACAGGAATTACTACTGATCCTTATCATCGAAATATGTATACAATATCGGGAACATTATATAAAAAAGCAAGCCCAAAGTCAATATTACACGTGATAATCACCCTTTTAAGCAACACGGTTCGTATCTTTCAATAACACTCGTTACTGTTCAGGATAAACGAAAACGCTCGATGCCTTCCTCCAGATTATGAATGGCCCAATTCACATGTTCCTGATTATCATATTGGCGATAAGCGCATTCAATGCGTAATACCAGATCAAAATACAAGTCGTATAGACTTCTTCTTCTCAGCTCACTTTCAGTCGTAATCGCTTGCCCGTATCCCTTCACGAATCCGGGAGTATAGTTAAAATGACTAAAGTAATGCTCCATCAAAGGGTCTGCCCACAGAGAACGTTCAAAATCAATAATTGCTGTGATGCAACCTGCGTCTACCAGAACATTGCCATCCCACAGATCCCAACTGACAAGTACAGGTTCTTTGACATCGTCCAACACATCCGATTTTTCTTCAATCAAGCGTCTCAACTCAGGGTATTCAATCGAAAATGTAATCCCGGCTTCTTCCCCATCGTTAAGAATGTCATCCATCAGATGGATAAATGCTTCTTTCCATGTAGAATAACGTTGTTTTTGCTTCGAAAAATATCCGAACTTCTCTCCTTTGATCTCATTAATCCGACGGTTATACTGACCTAGTTGCTGCTCAATAGCTTCCTGCTCTTCCGCCGCGTATTGATCCTTGACCTGATTGTAGGGTGTTCCAGAAATATAATCCATGATAAAATAACGCGCTGGAGCAATGGTTAACGAATCATCATAAGCCAGCACTTGCGGTACGGGAACATCCTGTAGTTTCGTAATGAGGCGTAGTGCCTCAACCTCGGCAATCATGAGATCCTGCTCACAGCGCATCAGATTTGTCGAAGCCGACGGAGCAATTTTGAGTACCACCCGCTGTGCATCACTTAGGGTAATGAGATATGCATGATTGGCCCAGCCATCCACCATCTCCTTATAGTCCTGTATATTTGCAGAGAAATGTTGTTTAATTATGGTATTCAGCTGTTCTGACGTGAGTCTTGTTTTATATGTACTTTCCATTACTGCACCTCACTTTGAATAATAATTCAGTTAGAAAACGCTTTCTATCCAATCATTATGGCTTCCTTTCCTATAACTAGCAATACTTTTTGTCACCTCGTTATGTCTTTTCTTGCATTTCCTTGCCCGATTCACAGAAGCTTGTTATTCATTCTCCATGGAAAATCAAACAAAAAAACTGCCCTTATGCACCATAAGGACAGCTCTTCTCATTCGCTCTTACTTCACAGCAACGTAGAACAAGCGCTGTGCGCTGTCTCCGGCTTCTTCCCATTCAAAATCGGCATACACCTTCACGTCTCTGAAACCTGCCTTGGATAACTCCAGCTTCATCCAGTCCGGATTATACGCGCGCTGGACATGAACTTCTTCAAAACGCTGGTACATATCCTTACTACCATCATCCACACGCGAAAAGATACTCAGATGATGCTCAATCTCACAACGATCTTGATCCAATCCACAAGTCCATATATACGATACGGAGCGTTCATCCAGTACAAAAGGTTGCTCCTCATCATAACGAATAAGGGTATTGGGATGATGAACATCAAACAGGAACGTTCCACCAGGTTTCAACATCTCATATGTGCGCTGGAATGTACGAACGACATCTTCTTGTTCAAGCAGGTAATTGACGCAATCACAGAAAGATATCACTGAATCCACAGGCTCCGGAATTCGCCAATCCCGCATATCCTGCTGCACCCAACGTACACTGCCTTCGCGGTACAAGCGATGACCTTGAGGCGTGGCCTCCATCTTGCTGCGCGCAACCGACAGCATATCTGCTGAGAGGTCAATGCCTGTAACTTCAAAACCGGAGTTCACGAGCGGGATCGTAATCGAGCCCGTCCCACAGCCAAGTTCTGCGACACTTTTGGGCATTCCATGATGTTCCCAGGCTGTTCTTGCAAACCTTATCCAGTCCGGATAAGGCATATCTTCCATTAATTCATCATAGACATAGGCAAATTTCCGGTAAGACATTCAGGCACCGCACTTTCAATTTCATTTTCGAATTGATCTATATAAATTGAACCAAAGAATATTTACACTGGACACTCCAATGACAGAACAACCTTCCGATCGCTGTTATCCCCAGATTTTTTTGATTCCTTTTATAAAGGATTAAATCCGGGGATAAAGGCGAACGCTACGCTTCTTCAGGTTCTTTCTGTCCTCTCCGTTACGTGTAAATGTTTAGTTCAATTTATATAACATAAGAAAAAGCAGGGGTATCCGGTGTTTACCCAGCCTAGCCCTGCCTTCTCCGAGTTAAATATATGACATATACTTAATCCATTTCAATTACTTGGTTTCATCCTGATCCGCAGGTGCAGATTCGGACAAATACGTCCAGCTTTCCTTTTGCACGATCAGTCCGTCTTTCATCAATTTGCCCAAGGCACGCTTGAAAGCAGACTTACTGATGCCAAAGCGTTGCTTGATGATATCCGGCGGAGTTGCATCCGAGTATGGCATGCCACCCATAGGACGTTCTTTCATGAAAGCGAGCAGCTTGTCTGCATCTTCGTTACGTCCAACTTGTTTTAGTTGAGTCATGGCCAGATTCACCCGTCCGTCTTCACGTACCAGTGTCACCCGACATTTCACTTTTTCACCAAGACGCAGCATATGACTACGTTCGGATGAATGAATCATACCAATCGCGCCAAAGCCCAGTACACCGCCCTCTACAAGTACAAAAGTACCCATCTGGAGTGGCTTGTACACCGTCGCTTCAACCCATTCGTTTAACCATGAAGTTGGAGCATGGAAAGACAATGGTGAAAGCTCACGTTCCCCGGCCAATTTGGCACGCAGACGTCCTTGCTTGTCATGTTCCATGATTACAAAGACTTCATCCCCTACTTGAGGACGCAGTTCTTCCAGTTCAGGCAGTTCACGGATGGGAAGCAGCAATTGCCGTCCAAGTCCCATTTCGAGGAAACAGCCCAGTCGTGGGTGAACATCAGCCACAACCAGTCGTGCCATTTCGCCGAGCATGAGATAAGGCTTTTTCATCGTTACGGCCAGACGGTCTTCTGTATCAAAGAATACAAAAACCTCAAGCGTCTCGCCAATCTTAATATCCCGCGTTAACTCGGTGTAGTGAAGCAGTACATCTTCCGATCCTGTCGTCAAAAAGAAGCCAAACGGAGACACTTCACGTGAAACCGGCAAAGAGACGACTGTTCCAGCAATCAAACTCATACGGTTTCCACCACTTTGGCATCAGACCATAGACGTTCAATATTGTAGTATTCACGCTCGTCACGGTGGAAGATATGAACAACGACATCGCCCATGTCCATCAGTACCCAACGTGCGGAATCCATACCTTCGATACCTTTGATCGTCGCTCCGACTGCATGAGCTTGTTTGCGAATTTCAGTAGCAATGGCTTGTACCTGTGTATCGGAATTCCCGTGACAAATAACAAAATAATCAGCCACCAGGGAAACATTAATCAGATCCAATGCAACAATATTGGATGCCTTTTTGTCGTCAGCGGCAGCAACCGCCATATTCATAAGTTCTTTCGATGATACTGTCATGAACCAACCTCCATAATCTATAATTGTGTGTTCAAAAAGATCCTTCGTAATCAAAAGTGGACTTTTTGAACAACCTCTATAATTGTGCAATTAAGTCATTCCGCGACAGCATGGTCAAAGGATAAATGACACGGCGCTGCGAGATCAGCAAGCTAATCGTCGAGTCGAATCCAGCAATTAACCCTTCCTCCAGACTATGTTCAGCCTGTTCGCGAATGTGATCCACTCCCGGGAAATCTCGTCCCGGTTCAATGTAATCGGCAAGACATACCACTTTGTCTAACAGGCTCATGCCCACTCGACCCGAGGTATGCCACCGTATGGCATGAATAACTTCGGAATCTTCAACACCGTAATCACGCTCGGCTACAAAAGCACCGACTTCGGAATGCCAGAGCTGCTTGTCATGCTGCAGAAGTTCCTGGTTTAATCCGTTATCACGGATGACCGCTTCCATCTCGGCTACGGGCCAGTACTTCGCCACATCATGCAAAATCGCTGCCAGATCTGCTTTCACAGGATCAGCACCGTATTTTTCAGCCAACATCACTGCCGATTCCATCACGCCCAGTGTATGCTTCCAGCGTTTCTCCGGCATTTGTCCGGATACGGCTTGAATCAGTTCCTCACGGCTTAGTCCCATATAAACCGCTCCTTACAATATATTGGTGCACTTCATCAGGAATCATGAAGCGTACCGAATGTCCTTTGGCGAGACGTCTGCGCACGGCTGTCGATGAAATATCGACCAAGGGCATCTCGGCCAGCAGGACCCGATCCTGTAACTCGTCTGGTAAATCATCCAGATGTAACTGGAAGCCCGGCCGACCAACTCCGATAAAGGTTAAGCGTTCTGCAAGCTCTTCAATCTGCTCCCATTTGGGAAGATAGTTCACCATATCCGCCCCGATAATGAAATAAAATTCATGTTCAGGATGACGACGCCACAGTTCCTTCATCGTATCGATGGTGTAAGACACTCCGCCAAGTTCCATCTCGATGCCGAGTACCTCATATTGCTGCACACCCTTCACAGCCGCTTCCGTCATGTCGAGACGTTGCTGTCCCGAAGCTCCGGCTCCGCGCTTGTGAGGTGGAACATGGGAGGGCATGAACCAGATCTCATCCAGTGCATGCGAATCCCTTGCCGCTTCAGCTGCCAGGAGGTGTCCCATGTGGATCGGATCAAACGTACCACCCATGATACCGATCTTCACCCGCGTCACGCTCCCTTATCTAGGTAGTTCGATTTGTTTGTTATCTCGCGATTCTTTGTACAGGATGATTGTGTTACCGATGAGTTGTACAAGCTCACTTCCCGTTTCACGGGCAACTTCTTCTGCCATCTCTTTTCTGTCCTCGTCATTATTGTTCAACACTTGCACTTTCATCAATTCGCGCTTCTCAATCGCATCTTCGATGTGACGGAACAGGTGCTCGTTTGTGCCACCTTTACCAATCTGAAATACAGGGGTCAGGTGATGTGCCTGTGACCGCAAAAAGCGCTTTTGTTTACCGTTTAACATGAATACTCCATACTCCTTATATTGAGCAGGCCCTAATTGACAGTTCAAAGACTGTCCGGACCTGACCGTTCATTTATATTTTCACACTTCAAAACTTTTTAACACTGCACGTCTCATCGTCTCCACAGGAGCCGGGATGCCGAGCCAATGTTCAAAGGCTACAGCACCCTGATATACAAACATACCCAGACCACCGTGCACTGTGCATCCACGTAACCGCGACTCCCGAAGCAGGCGGGTTTCCAGCGGATTATAGATCAGATCACTCACAGCTGCGCCTTCACGAATTAGTGCAGGATCAACCGGCACGTCATCAACATGAGGATGCATTCCGGCAGCCGTTGTGTTAATCACAATATCAGCCGTAGCCAAGACCGTCGCAGCGTCTTCCATGCCACCGCCCGAGATCTCTCCCAAGCCATGCCCCCGTAAATCCGAAGCAAGTGCAATAGCCCTGTCTGCTGTACGATTCAGAATGTGGATCTGCTCAGGCTTCTCCAATGCAAGTGCGTATATAACGCCTCTCGCCGCTCCACCAGCTCCCAGGACAGCAATACGTTTGCCCGCAAGCTCCGGCACAGCCTCTTCCTTCAGGGATCGGACATAGCCAATACCATCCGTATTGTACCCTGTCAGTGTTCCACTTTCATTGACGATGGTATTCACCGCACCAATCAGGCGAGCACTTTCATCGATCACATCCAGGTACTGCATCACCTGCTCTTTGTGCGGGATGGTGACATTGACACCACGATAGCCCAATGCCACAATTCCCCGAACTGCCGCTTCCAATTGATCCATATGAACATGCAGTGGCATATACATTCCATTCACTCCTGCAGCCTGCAGGGCCGCATTGTGCATTGCCGGTGATTTGGAATGAGCAATAGGATCACCCATAACGCCAAGCAGCACGGGAAGTGAAGGGTCGCATTTTTTCTCCTCAGACATAGGTCCGCCTCCAATCCGCTCTGATGTACAGGTTCTGAGATTACATTAGATTAAGGATGGACGGATCTGTACACGAATGCCCTTTGGAGCATGCACAGCAACAAGTGCTCCGATATCGCCATTCACCTTTATCCAGCCCAGACCAGAGATAAATACATCCGATTGACTGCCGCGTTTGATGCGGAATTCATGTCTGGTCCATTCAGCCATCTCTGCTGCATCCTCACGGGTTGGCGGAGATAACAATTCTCCCAGGTGGTCACGGTACAGGTCATCTGCACGCTCCAGCTTCGTCCGGTGAATATCAAGCGCAGTGCTGATAAAACAAGTAAACGACTGGCGATCACCTTCAACAAAGTCGAATCGAGCCATGCCACCGAAGAACAGCGTCTGACCAGAATTCAACTGATAAACAGCCGGTTTAAGAGGTTTTTCAGGCATGATGGCAGCGAGATCCTTACGGGAAACAATCTCGCTGAAACGCCATGGATACACGATTCCAGGCGTATCAATAATATATTTCCCATCATCCAGCGGAATGTTCACCATATCCAGCGTTGTGCCCGGATAACGGGATGTGGTCAGTTCCTGCTCCAGATCGCTGTAATCCCGGATCAGACGGTTAATCAGTGTGGATTTGCCCACATTGGTTCCGCCAACCACGTACACATCACGATCTTCGCGATAGGTTCCAACTAGCTCAAGCAGTCGGTCGAAGCCCTGATTTTGCTTCGCACTGCACAAGACTACATCCACTGTACGCAAACCTTGTTCTTTGGCTTGCTTTTGTACCCAATTGCGAACCTTGTTCCAGTTGGTTACTTTTGGAAGCAAGTCCGTTTTGTTCACAGCAAGCAATACCGGATTGTTGCCTACAAAACGTTGCAGACCGGAGATAATACTGCCATCAAAGTCAAACAAATCAACGATATGGATGACAAGTGCATCCTTATCCCCGATTTTGCTAAGCAGCGCCAGGAATTCGTCCTGATCCACCGTAACGGATGATGACTCATTGTAGTTTTTGATGCGGAAACAGCGCTGGCATATAACCGGTTCACGATCCAGTGCCTTCTCGGGGATAAACCCTGGTAATTCCGGATTTTCTGTTTGCAGATGCACGCCGCATCCGCTGCACCTTACGGCAAGGTTGCCGTTATGCGGTTCTGTCATTTCTTCTTTTCCTCCTCAAGCCATAAGCCTTTCCTGCGTAAACTCGTTAGAGCAATCCGTTCCACGCGTCGATTGAAGCGGGTCATGAAGCCTTCGTCCCCAATGGAGATTGGCAGTACCAGAACGGTATATAGACCCATTCGGTTCCCTCCATAGACGTCCGTAAGCATCTGATCGCCTACTACAATCGTTTTTTCAGGAGTTAACTCCATCATTTTCATTGCTCTACGAAACGGTACATTCGATGGTTTGCGTGCACTATGCACAAACTGGATATCCAGCGGGGTCGCAAACAGGGATACACGATTCAAATTGTTATTGGACACAATCATCAGCTTGAAACCTGCCTCTTTCACACGTGCAAACCATTCAATCAGTTCGGGCGTAGCGTCAGGGGCTTTGGCTCCAACGAGTGTGTTATCCAGATCAGTTATAATTCCACGGTAGCCTTGAGCGTACAGCTCTTCCAGATTAATGTCAAAAACCGTGTCTACACGCAGCTTGGGCATTAACATTTTAAACAAAGAAGTCACCTCAGTTTCATACGACACACTATATCACAAATCCGTCTTTCCTGAAAATGCATACAGCGCCTAATGGCATAGAAAAAAGGAAAAACGGGACGGGCAACAACTATGCCCGTTCCGCTTTCAGTTCCTTCCGCAGCTTCAAGGCTGTCTGATAGACACCCTTCCAATCGTCGGCAGTTACGGACGCCGGACTGTAGCGAGTCTGTTCAAACTTCGTGAGAAGCTCATGCAACGTAGCTTCTGCAGCTGGCTTGGCCTGACTCCAGCGGGTTACCGATTCACGAAGTGTCTCGTCTCCGCTCCGGGTCAGACCTTTGCGTTTCACATATTGAATCCAACGCTCGGTCTCTGCCACCACCTTCTGTTCAGGGGTGAGCGGTCCACCTGTCCGCAGACGAAGCAGGAGGAATCGCAAGGAGAAGCGATTACGCCAGAACATATATGCTATCCACAATGCGATGATGGCTCCTGCAGCCCAGATGACAAAAGTCGGGATGGTGGACGAGGCCTGCTCTGGTGCAGGAGTCTGCTCTTCCTCTTGTACCGGCTCCTCTTCTGGCTGTTCTTCAGGCTCATCTACAGGCTGTACATCAGGTTGTTCCGTGAGCAAAGGCATATCAAATCCTGGGGTTGCTTCAACAGGAATCCAGCCATACTCACCAAAATAGACCTCTGCCCAGGAGTGTGCATCTGCATTCGTAACAGTGTAGGTTGTCTCAATCTCCGCTCCAGGTTGACGCGGAGCCTGCATGTCCGAATTCAGAGACAGTTGTCCAGGCGCATAACCTTTAACCCACCTTGCAGGAATGCCCTCCGAGCGCGCCATCATTACCAGCGCAGTGGAGAAATAGTCACAGTAGCCTTCCATAATGTCAAACAGGAAGCCTTCCACAAAGTCGCTGCTTACTTTTCGAGATAAATCCGGATTGTTCGTGTATTCAAAATTGGTTTGTAAATAGTTTTGCAGTAATGCTACTTTTTCATACGGGGTATTCGCAGATGCTGTTATTTCAGCTGCCAAATCTGACACCCGGTCAGGGAAACGGGATGGTAACTGCAAGTACATATCGTCTGCCGGATTACTGTTGTACAGATCTTCAAAAGACTTTGTACGCAGCTCATCCTCCACAATCACAGGAGCTTCCGACACGATGGTGTACGTCTTGGGATACTGTGGTTGCTGACGGTCTGTCACCACATGCAGTTCAGCCTGTTCAGCATTCCACAACATACGTTCTGCTCTGTCCTCGCCGTTAATCGAACTCACTTCAGCGATCGAATAAGCACCAAAGAGAATCGGATAAACATTATCATTCAGCATCGTTACATTCTGGATTACTTGTTTGGTATTTACATTTCCGGATTCATCATTCTCCAGAGGCTGTCCTGCTTCAACATTCTCTGTCGCACCCCGTCCCCGGTCATCCCACCCTGTACCTGTATACTCTGCACGTGTCTCACCACGCCAGTAACTACGCTCATTGGTGGTGACAGACATGACAGGAGTATAGTCGAAGTTGAACCCTCCACCAAGCTGATTGTCTTCCCTGCTGTATCCCGATTCGGTAGCCGCCGGAATATCAAGGTTTCCGTTACCAGCCTGGCTTGTAGAAGTACCGGTATAGTTACGCCACGCCGTATATGGGTCTGTCAAGGTGGGTGGAATCTCCGGCATATTGACGCTGGCCACAATAATTAAAGAAAAGATAATGGCAATATTGGCCAGGACTTTATAAGGATGACGGATGATTCGCTTCCAACCTTGTGGATACTGTAGCTGATAATTGCGGAAATGCTGACATACGAGCCATCCCATCCCTGCAAACATCACCCATGCGATTTCAATCCAGAGTGGGATCTGAGTGAAAGAATCGAGAATCCCCATCGAAATGATGTTGACACCCAGAAAAACAAGAATGCGACGTGTGGTGGTCACGAGGCGAAGGGCAGCTTCCAGCATCACCCATGCACACAGAGAGAACCAGATGTATGGCGCCATATGCAATATAAATTGCTCCGCTCGATCCGTTAAAGAGCCATAAGGGATGTACACCATATAATCAATTAGTGTTTTATGCAAAATGTAACCGACGACAACCGCCTTGATGATCGTCCGATATATCGTTTTGAAGGGCAGAATGACCTCCAGCACACAGACCGCTGCAAGTGTCCATAACACCAGAGAAGTCGTTTCCGTATACCACGTTTCCTGTGTAAATGAAATCCACTGCATTCCAATGAGGAAAATCCAGAGCAATGATGCTGCATGATACCAGGATCGTTTGCCTGTAACACTTTCAGTTCCTTTTGTACTCATACAGAACCTCCCCCCATCACCGTTGGAAGCTCCTGCAAATGAGAAACAGCGAATGACCTCGTGCCTCTTCCACGCAACATGGCATTCCACTCGGCACTCCGGCGGGATTCGCTGGTATCGATCAGAATATGACATGGAGTCATGCCCCGCGTATCGGCCCAGCGCAACAGTTCTAATATTTTCTCATCCTTCTGGGGAGAAATCACGACAAAGTAAGCTCCCTGAGGCAGTTGACGTGCGATTCTTTCCACGCCAGGCAACAGCTGCGTATCCTGTCCGTTATGTTGAATATCCACCAGATGATGCATCATTTTCTGCCGTTCCAACAGACTTTCACTGGGGGCCATGAAGGATGTCTCGTCTGCCAATGTCAACAAACCCATACCCATTCGTTCTCTCGCACCATACTCCAGTAGAGAGGCAGCTGTGGACACGGCAATCTCAAATGCATCCCCATGTTCATAACTTGATGCTAGCCCATCGAGAACCAGAATGGTTTTGGGTACCGACTCATGTTCGAACTCCTTGGACTTCCAGTTCCCTGTCTTCGCCGTGGCATTCCAGTGAATGCGGGAAAGTCGATCTCCGTATACGTAATCACGTACACCATTAATCTGGGTCGTCTCTCTTCGCGAGCGGGTTAGAGCCGTCTGAGGACCGGATAATCGTGATTTGCGGTCGTATAGCTGCCAATATGGAATAAATACCGTTCTTGGCAGTACTCGAAACTCACCTTTAGCCTTAAACTTCCCTCGATGTTCAATCAGTCCAAAAATGTCTTCACTGGCGCATTCTGTTTCTGAAAAAACATACTTGCCCCGCTCAAGTGGCGGTGTCTGGAAAGACAACTCGCCATTTCCTCGCATATTGGGAATCAAGCTTTCCTTGAACGACCAGGATTCTCCGTTATGCCGGTGCAGCATTTCACGTACTACAACATAAGGAAGCGGGAGGAATCCCGGAATAGTCAGACTCAGCTGTACTTGAACCTGATCGCCTGCATGCAGCAGTTCTTCGTGGTCTGGGCCAGAGGAGAGCTTACGCACTCCTTGAGCACGTCTTACTCCGCTAAATCCAGCAATGGCAAGATACACGCAGAGCAGGGTCACCATCGACAGCAACATAAGGGATGTCTTCCCGCCCTGAAACAAAACATAAGCCAGACAGCACATCCACACCATTGCGATGCTCCATACGCGTGGGTGGCGCAGCCCTCTATTCACTGTACTCAAAAGCGGCTTCATGAACTATTGCCCCATGGAGACGGGCACGCGAACCTGCTGAAGTACGGCATTCAGAACGGCCTCGGAACTCATACTGTCCAATCTCGATTCGGGACGGAGCACAATACGATGAGAGATCACATAAGGGGCCATCGTCTTCACATCATCCGGAAGCACATAATCACGTTCTTGCAAGAAAGCAAAGGCCTTCACGGCCATCATAAAGGATATGGCTGCCCGTGGGCTGGCACCCAGCAATACAGATGGGTGGGAGCGGGTTTGACGAACAACATCCAGCAGATAGTCCATGACGGGATCACCGATAAAGACTTCCTTGATCTCCTGTTGGATTGCCGAGATCTGATCCATATGGGTTACGGATTCAAGCCGATCTACAGGCTGGCCTAACTGATGTGTCTTCAACAGGGTTTTCTCAATCTCTTTATCGGGATAACCGAGACTTATTTTCAACATAAACCGGTCAAGTTGTGCTTCCGGCAATGTGTACGTACCTTCAAAATCAATCGGATTCTGAGTTGCACAGAGCATGAACGGATGTGGCAGATCATACGTATCGCCATCAACGGTTACACTGCGCTCCTCCATGACTTCGAGCAGAGCTGACTGCGTTTTCGTTGTTGCCCGGTTAATCTCATCAGCAAGCAAGATGTTGGTCATTACGGGGCCTGGACGGAAATAAAAACGCTCATCCTTCGGATGAAACACGGATACGCCCGTAATATCACTTGGTAAAATATCAGGATTACATTGAATGCGTCGGTACTCTCCGCGCATGGATTTCGATAATGCCTTGATCAACTGCGTTTTGCCAGTTCCCGGTACGTCTTCAATCAGAACGTGCCCGCCTGCAAGCAAAGCTGTAAGTAAAAGTTGAATTTCAAAGGATTTCCCCATAATGCAGGATTCCAGATTCGAACGAACTGCGGATATGATTTGGATCGACTCTTTGCGCACAGGCATGTGGTCTAACCTCCTAAAAAAGCATACAGATTTCCTTTTATTGTACATGATCCGAGGTCACGAGTACACTCGAAGGGAATCACAATTTGTTTCCAGCCCGTCAGATTCGCCGCAGTTTACGCATGAATACGACAAAAAGGCCCGGATAGAGTTATCCGAAGCCTCTGCTGAATCGCAATATGTTCAAATAGATTTCTCATTCTATGTTAGCCTTTGGGTCTAACCACCAATGCCGCGAGAAAAGAAAAGATGATCGCTGACGAAATCCCCGCCGCAGTCAGATCGAAAATCCCAGTAATCACACCCAGCCAGCCCTCTTTTTCCAGCTCCGTCAATGCCCCGTGCACCAAGGAATTACCGAAACTTGTGATGGGGATGGTAGCACCCGCACCTGCAAATTTAACCAAGGGGTCATACAGGCCAAATGCATCCGCAAGCGCACCTGACACAACAAGTGTACTCATGGTATGAGCTGGCGTCAGTTTAACCCCATCCATTAGAAGCTGTCCGACAACACAGATTAAACCGCCAATAATAAATGCCCACAAGAACTGCATTACCTTTATCCCTCCTTTTCTATGGCTACGGCATGAGCAATACAAGGAATACTTTCACCCTGCTGGTACGAAATTGGAGACAACAGTGCCCCGGTAGCAACGACGAGCACTCGCTTAAGATCACCCTTCTGCATTCGGTTCAAAATATGACCATAAGTTACGGTGGCAGAACATCCGCAGCCACTTCCCCCGGCAACAACATAAGGTTGTTTCTCCCGATCATAGATCATCAGGCCGCAGTCATTAAAAACCGTCTGTTCCATGGGAATGCCTTCTTTTTGCAGAAGTTCTTTCGTAATCGGCAGACCGACGGAAGCCAGATCCCCGGTCACAATGAGATCATAATAGCCGGGTTCCAATCCCGTATCCCTGAAATGAGAGATTATAGTGTCGGCTGCTGCTGGCGCCATGGCTGAACCCATATTAAAGGGATCTTTGATGCCCAAATCCATAATGCGTCCAATAGTGGCTTTGGTAACAACGGGACCATCACCAGTACGGGAGACCACACCACACCCTGATCCTGTGACGGTATATTGCGCATAAGGCGGCTTTTGGGAACCATACTCCGTCGGATACCGAAATTGTTTCTCCACCGTACAGTTGTGACTCACCGTTCCTGCAAGGACATAATCTCCAGCTCCCGAGTCAACAATCATGGAGGCCAAAGCTAATGTTTCCATGGATGTGGAGCAAGCACCAAAGACACCCAGATAAGGTGCACCCAGTTTTCGTGCTGAAAAGGAACTGCTGATGATCTGATTCATCAGATCTCCACCAACAAAAAAGTGAAGCTCTTCCTTGGTGATATTTGCATTTACCAAAGCCAGTTGAGAGGCCTGTTCGAGCAGTTTGCGTTCTCCCTTTTCCCACGTCTTCTCGCCGATCTCGAGGTTGTCATAGACATAATCGAAATCAGATGACAATGGACCCTCGCCTTCTTCTGGTCCAACAACTGCGGCTTTACCGATGATCCGCGGACGATTCTCAAACTGCCACGTCTGGCGACCCAATCGTTTCATAAGTGCCCACCTCCGAATCCCAAAAAGGCGTATACGATACCTACGACAAATGCCGCCACGACACCGAACACGATAACGGAACCAGCAAGCTTGAACATGTTGGCCCCTACACCGAGCACCAGTCCTTCAGCACGATGTTCCAGTGCAGCAGAGCACATGGAATTGGCAAATCCGGTAACCGGCACAGCGGTGCCCGCTCCTGCCCACTGAGCCATTTTATCGTATACGCCCAGACAGGTCAGAATAACCGATATAAGGATCATGACAGCAACCGTTGGATTAGATGCCTCCTTCGATGTCATGTCGAAGCCAGCCATAAAAGCCTCCTGAATGGCCTGTCCGATCAAACAGACGGTTCCACCAACCAGAAACGCCTTGAGACAGTTTTTCACAATCGGCCGAGGCGGCTCATGTTTTTTCGCGACTTTCTTGTACTCTTTTTCATCCATGGACAGAGACGATGATTTTTTTGAGCTTCCGGATGCAGATTGAGCTGACAAAATACAAGACCTCCTTTATGTGAATGAATCAACAGCTGCGGCTGATGAATGCCTATGTGTGTAATCCTCTATTCATTGTTTGTTAATGATCGGAAGGTTATGTATCCGGCGACAGACAGCATATGTTTCCAACAGGATCAAGCCGTGGAAACAAGATTCGATTATGCCGGATCTCCAGAGTTATTTGATTACGTCCTATAAATAAAGCAGAACGATCACGAGCAAGATAAAAAGAACGATAAACAGCACTTTTTCAGTGCCCTCTTCCGGAGGCTTCATCTGATATCCCGGCTCCTTCCTGTGTACTAACAAGCGATTATGAGCATGAAGAACTTCAAAAAATGATGACATCTCCTCCGTATATTCATATTCACTCGAGCGGCGTCAGGATTGCGACGACAGCGGAGAGACTGATAAAACTAAGGCAAGATACAGGCCCAAATTATGCCTTAAATACGTGACATAAACATGGACAATCACTTGCGCAAGGTTCATACTGTAATGTGACCAGTGGTTAAATAACAACAGGCGGGTAGCCGTTCTACTGTGACCTGATTTACATACCAACAGAGGAGTTGTAGACACATGAATGAAAAAACGATGGATATGTTCCGCACGTTAACGGAATTCCCTTCCGCATCCGGTTTTGAACGTGAGCTTCGCGGCTGGATGAAAGAGCAACTGTCCGCTTATACCGATGAATTCGTACAGGATCGTCTTGGGAGTCTTTTTGGTGTATTACGCGGGGAGGAATCAGGCCCTAAAGTTATGGTAGCCGGACACTTTGATGAAGTAGGTTTCATGACTACGGGCATTACGGAAACGGGTATGGTCAAATTCCGTCCACTGGGTGGATGGTGGAGTCAGGCTGTACTGTCTCAACGACTGGAAATTATCACACCTGATCGCCGAATTATCGGGGTGGTTGGTTCTACACCTACGCACTTGCTGGACGAATCCCAACGGAGCAAACCTGTGGATCTGAACACCATGTATCTCGATATTGGAGCGGACAACCGGGCGGAAGCAGAATCCTGGGGCATTCATCCGGGAATGCAGATCGTGCCGATCTGTGAATTCACACCTATGGCCAATCCGAAGAAAATCATGGCCAAAGCGTGGGATAACCGTTATGGAGTAGGACTTGCACTTGAACTGGTTGAAGCGCTGCACAAGGAAAAACTGCCTAATACGCTCTATGCTGGTGCAACGGTTCAGGAAGAACTGGGGCTTCGCGGTGCACGTACAGCGGCCAATCTGATTCAGCCGGATATCTTCTTCGCACTTGACTGTAGCGCGGCGAATGATATGACAGGGGATAAACAGTCATTTGGACATATCGGACAAGGGGCATTGCTTCGTATTTTTGACCCGGGTATGTTCACCCATCGCGGAATGGTGGAGTATGTGCAAGACACCGCTTCATCCAATCAGATCAAAATGCAATATTTCATCTCGCCAGGCGGTACCGATGCAGGTCAAGTTCACCTGAGTGGAATTGGTGTACCTTCAACGGTAATTGGTATCTGTGCCCGTTATATTCACACCTCTTCCTCCATCATTCACACAGACGACTATGATGCAGCCAAGGAGCTGATTGTGAAGCTGGTGAAAGGTCTGGATCGGACAACAATGAATACCATAATAAATAACGCGTAAAAGTTGACAAGAGACCTCCTAACTATATCGGGAGGTCTCTTTTTTATATCCACAACGATATCAGTTGAACACATTTACACAGAGGATTAATAGGCCGAACATTATAGGGAATTACACATAAGATACAATAACGGTAGATGATTCAAACACCAAACAGCGGGGGACCTGTTATGGCAGTGAGAAGGAATGGAAAATCGAATAAAGGTTCCAAAAAAACAAATGCTGCAAACACCCTTCTCAATGGCAACCTTAAAGGAAGAAATCTGGAACTTATCGTTGCTGCATTACTGGTAAGCGGGAAGTTAAGAGTGGATGCGGTCACGTTGTTTCGAGAAGCTACACTGGTCGTTGAACTGGTCGGACAATATAAAACGTTACAAAACATTACACCATCGAATCAAGACAAACTGGTGCAATTCCTGGATGAGATTGGTGGGGACATGACGTTGAATGATGTTATCCGGGCTTTCCAACAGAGAATCAATTCTTAACGCCAAGAAATGAGGTTGAAGTGATGTCTGACTTTGACGGAAATGGGTTCGCTGAGCTATTGATTATTGTCATTCTTGTTGTTTTATTTGTATTTGGTTCTTCCGATATTGACGATCTAACCGATTCACCATCTCAATCCTGAATTGGCGTACGTGATTACGCTCCATTCATTATGAAATGCATACCTATAAACGCCAGTCCACAATATGCGGGCTGGCGTTTCTTGGATGGCTATAGAAATAGCGGTGAGAATGCAATCCAGGCCAAAATAAGGGTAAGCACAATGCAGACATTCTCTACAACGGCCCCTCGCTTGGTTCCTGTACTCATCAGATTCACCCGTATGCGCCACTTGAACGGTGGTAACGGACGAATACCCCGATTGGTTAGTGAATCGGCCAACAGATGCATCGCATATGCCGTACCTCCCGCTACCCAAATCTCCGGTCCCTGCTGCTGGGTCGTGCTGTAAAGTAAGCCAGCCCATATTGCGGTTCCATAAAGGGTATGTGTCAGTCCCCTGTGAGTCAGGGTGGTGCAGAGCATTAACAGACTGCCTGCAATCAGATTCCATGGCGCGAATGAGTGACCATAGAAAACGAGCCCGAGTCCAATCGCAAACATCAGCACTTTGCGTAGTGAACGCGAGGGTAGAAATGACACAAGTGCAATGAGGATCGCAAGCAACAGGTTCCACGGTTTGGCATGAACATAGAAGTACACAAATACAGCTGTCGGCAAAAGAATAGTCTGTAACAGCCTAATCAGGCTATTAGGCAATGCTCTCGATACCAGCAGCGAATTCGGCTCATCGATGTCAGGCAATAAGGAACCAATCAGAGCAACCGTAACTGCCGGTGCAGTCACCGGCATACCAGCCAACTGAAGTACAGAAAGTGATACGCCTGTCCCGATCATCAGGTGGGATCTTCCCATCATGGTGCAAAAACTTCCTTTCGAAGAAATAGGGAACATACATAGCCCACTTTTGATAGTACAACGAAACCAAAACAAGAACAATAGTTCGCATTTCTTATTTGTATGAAAATAAATATCACTTTCTGTGATGGGGCTCACACTATTATATTTTTGACTCTTCTATCTTTATTAGTGAATTAAATCACATAAACTGTCGTCAACTACTTGTATAATTTCAAATATAAACCACTAAAATTGTTGGTAATGTACAGCGTCTATCCAAGGAGGCATACCCACATGAACGGAAAAAAAGAGAAACTCGTTATCATAGGTAACGGAATGGCAGGAATCAGTACCGTAGAACAAATTTTGAAATTAACATCGCGATTTGATATTACTGTTTTTGGCACAGAGCCCTACCCTAACTACAACCGAATTATGTTGTCCTATGTATTGGAAGGAAGCAAAACACTGGATGACATCGTACTGAATGATCTCCACTGGTATCAGGATTATGGTATTACCCTCCATACAGGAACAACCGTAACCCGGATTGATTCGGATACCCATGAAGTTGTGACGGAGGATGGAACTCGCTTCCCTTATGACAAAATCATCATTGCGACTGGCTCTAACTCCTTTATTCTCCCCGTACCTGGACATGACAAAGAAGGTGTCGTCGGTTTCCGTGATATCGCCGATTGCAATGTCATGCTGGAAGCTGCTAAACAGTATAAACGAGCGGCCGTTATCGGGGGCGGACTGCTAGGCCTTGAAGCTGCCAAAGGGTTGGTACAACTTGGCATGGAAGTTACCGTAGTGCACTTGATGCAGGATCTGATGGAGCGTCAGCTTGATCCGCAAGCTTCAGCCATGTTGAAAGCTGAATTGGAACGTCAGGGTATCCGGTTCAAGATGGGTGCGCAGACTTCCGAACTGCTGGGCGGCGAACGCGTTGAAGGGATACGTTTTGCAGATGATACGGTTCTGAATGTTGATTTTGTTGTCATGGCTGTAGGGATTAAGCCTAATACGGTTGTAGCCCGTGAAAGCGGTATGGAAGTGAATCGGGGCATTGTCGTGAATGACTATATGCAGACTTCACTTGAGAATGTGTACTCGGTCGGGGAATGTACAGAGCACCGCGGCGTATGTTATGGCCTCGTTGCCCCATTGTTCGAACAAGGCATGATTCTGGCGAAACATATCTGCGGGGTTGAGACGGCTCCTTATGAAGGTTCTGTTGTATCCACGAAATTGAAAATTTCGGGTGTGGACGTCTTTTCAACCGGTGAATTCATCGACAGTCCGGAACACACCGTCATTTCGCACAAAGATGACTGGAAACGAACCTACAAAAAGATTCTGCTTCGTGACAATAAAATGGTCGGTGCCGTGCTCTTCGGTGACATTACGGATTCTGCCGAATTGCAAAAGCTGATCAAAAATCAAACCGAAATGACCGAGGAATTGTACGGTTCACTCATGGGCACAGGCTGTGGCGGTCATAAGAAAGCAACCTCTGTTGAAACGATGCCCGAGGACGAGATCGTCTGCGGATGTAACGGAGTGACTAAAGGAACTATTGTCGATGTAATTACAAACCAGGGCCTGACCACTGTAGATGAAATCAAAGCCTGTACCGGTGCAACCCGCTCTTGCGGTGGATGTAAACCGGTTGTGGAACAGATTTTGCAATATGTACTTGGAGACAACTTCAGTACTGGAGCCAAACAGGGCATCTGCGGATGTACATCTATGGGACGGGATGAGATTGTAGCCGAGATTCGTCAAAAAGGGCTGCAAACGACCAAAGAGGTCATGAATGTACTTGGATGGAGTCAGCCAGAAGGTTGTTCCAAATGTCGTCCGGCAATCAACTATTACCTTGGCATGATTGCTCCGGACACGCACGAAGATGAGAAGGAATCCCGTTTTGTTAACGAACGCATGAACGCGAATATTCAAAAAGATGGAACGTATACGGTTGTACCTCGGATGTATGGCGGGGTAACTACACCGGCAGACCTCAAACGCATCGCTGACGTTTCCGTTAAATATGATGTTAAAGCAGTCAAAGTGACTGGCGGTCAGCGTCTCGACTTGATTGGTGTCAAAAAAGAAGATCTGACCAAAGTCTGGGCTGAACTGGATATGCCTTCAGGTTATGCATACGCCAAATCGCTGCGTACGGTCAAAACATGTGTCGGCTCCCAATTCTGCCGATTCGGTACACAGGATTCCATGGCTATGGGCGCCAGAATTGAACGCAAATTCGAACGTCTGGATCTGCCAGCCAAGTTTAAATATGCTGTCAATGGTTGTCCGCGGAACTGTGCAGAAGCATGTACAAAAGATATCGGTATCGTTGGTAACGACGGGGGCTGGGAAATCTTTATCGGCGGTAACGGCGGTATTAAAGCAAGACTTGCTGATTCCCTATGCAAAGTAAAAACGGATGAAGAGTTGATCGAACTGTGCGGAGCCATCATGCAGTATTACCGCGAGACAGGTAACTATTTGGAACGGACTTCGGAATGGGTGGAACGCATGGGTCTGGAACATATTCGCTCGGTTGTCGTGGATAACCTCGAAGAACGAAAAGCTTTGATGGAGCGGATTGAGTTTGCACTTGAGCATGTTGAAGAACCTTGGCAAAAAGCGATTCGCAATGAAGAAGGCCAAAGTAAGATGTTCCACGGAATCGAAGTGTCAGCTCGTCCATAAGTTGGCAAGATGAATCGGGATCCATGTTAAATAGATAAAAGGAGTGGTTCAAGATGACGACAAAACAATCAGGCACCTACTTCCCTGCCGGAGTAGTTGAAGACTTTCTGCCACGCATCGGAAGAGTAATTGAAATTAAGGATCATCAGCTTGCTGTCTTTCTGGCATCGGATGGCACCATCTTCGCTGCGGATAATCACAACCCCCACCCTAAGGGTGGGCCGCTGGCTGAAGGTATCGTGTCCGGACATTATCTGTACGATCCACTGTATGATTGGAAAATCGACCTGACTACCGGTATTGTGCAAGCACCGGACAACGGTCAAGTACAGATGTATCCGGTGAAAGTAGAGAATGGCCAAGTCTGGATTGCAATATAGCTCCATTGAAACATTCACAGATTGATGCAAAAAAATGGGGGAAACCGTGATGTATACACCAAGTGTTGAGGGAATTATTGAAGCTGCGGTTAAAAAACGCGATCAGATGAACGCAAGCCTGCCACGGTACATGGTTGCTGCCTTGATGGCGGGTGCTTATGTAGGGCTTGGCATCGTTCTGATCTTCAGTATTGGTGCTCCGCTCCTTGCGGCGCAGTCACCACTGCAAACCATGTTGATGGGCATGTCCTTCGGACTCGCGCTCACACTGGTCATCTTTGCCGGATCGGAACTGTTTACAGGTAACAATATGTTCTTCACCATGAGTACGCTGGCTGGCCGAACCACAGTGAACGAAACGTTGAAGAACTGGGGGCTCGTCTTTATCGGTAACCTGCTCGGTGCTATCCTGCTAAGTTTGCTTATTGTCGGTAGCGGCCTGTTCAAGACGGCTACGCCGGAACATCTGCTGTTTGTCGTCTCTGCCAAAAAAATGGCCGCTCCCGTATCGGAGCTGTTCTTCCGCGGCATTCTCTGTAACTGGCTCGTCTGTCTGGCAATCTGGATGGCCGCTCGCTCCAAAGAGGATATTGCCAAACTTGTTCTTATCTGGTGGTGTCTATACGCATTTATCGCAAGTGGCTATGAACACAGTGTTGCCAATATGACATTACTATCTTTATCCTGGCTATTGCCGAACCACCCGGATACGATCACTATGGCAGGCTGGTTCCACAACATGATTCCGGTGACACTTGGTAATATCATCGGTGGTGCCCTCTTTGTCGGCATGGCGTACTGGTACACTTCACCGGTACGAAAAAAGGCATAATAGTTGACCAGCTGCACTTATCTACGTTAGGTAGCATAACATTTGCACAGATGAAGCCACGATGGATGACGAACTCACGTTCAGTCATCCATCGTGGCTTTCTGGCTTCATTTTACATTCAATGTATACATCGTTAATCCGTGGTTAATATAACTGAAGTATAGTCAGTGTATACGCCCACCTAACTTGTAAAGGATGATCTCTTCTAATGGGAATTCATACGTACTTCAGATCACTGAATGATCTTGAACGCATTATTCGGACCCCTGGCAAATTCAAGTTCGAAGAACATTGTGTATCCGCCCATTCCTGGAAAGTGGTTCAGTACGCCAAAACGTTGGCCGATATTGAAGAACAGCAAGGCGTAAGCATTGACTGGAAAAAGTTATACGAGATTACCAGCAGTCATGACTATGGCGAAATCTTCATCGGTGATATCAAGACCCCGGTCAAACATTATTCACTTGAACTTCGTTCCATGCTTCAGCAGGTGGAAGAAGGTATGGTTGAACATTTTATTAACGAGAATATCCCGGAAGAGTTCAAAGAAATTTTCCGCAGACAACTGCGTGAAGGCAAAGACCAATCGGTCGAAGGACTGATTCTCGAAGTTGCAGACAAGATGGATCAAGTGTACGAAGCTTTCGCGGAACTGCAACGGGGTAACACGGAGAAAGAGTTCATCGTCATGTACCGTTACGCGCTCGTCAAGATCAAAAACATTGATCTCCACTGTGTCCGTTATTTCCTCAATCACATCCTGCCTGATATCATCGAAGAAGGTATTCGATCCCCGTTTGATATTCGCAAAATAACTGAAGAAGCTTTACTTCAATAAATTAGCTCAGGTCATCTGGATCCCCTTCATCCATGGACAGGGCTTTTTTTCGTTGCTGTAAGCTCAATCGATACTCGCTGGGATACATACCTGTTTTGTTTTTGAAAATCCGGCTGAAATAATGGGAATCACTATACCCTACCGCTCCGCCGATCGTCTTGATATCCATATTTTCGTGTGTGACGAGCATGCGCTTCGCTTCATTGATTCGCAAGCCTGTCATATATTTCAGCGGAGTCTCCCCCGTCACCTTCTTGAAGCACTTCCCCACATAGTCCACACTAAAATGCATCTGCCCCGCCATATCCTGGAGTGTAATCTCATGCATGTAATTCTGCTTCAGATACAGCTTAACGGTCTCTGCAATATCTTCCGGCTTCACCTGCTCATCCAGCACAGCGCTGACATGGGCAAGCGAATCCGTAGCGCTCCCGAGCTTCAGTTCCATTGCATCCAGCAGTGTACGAAGCTGTTCTTCGGACAATGGTTTGAGCAGATAATCCTCGACCTTGTAACTAATCGCCTGCCGTGCATATTCAAATTCATGATAACCACTCAGGATCACAATCTTCACATGCGGATAGGCAAAATACAGATATTTGGCCAGTTCCAATCCGTTCATCACCGGCATCTGAATATCGGTTACGACCAGATCAGGTACGGAATGTTCGATTAGCTGTAA
Source organism: Paenibacillus sp. USHLN196 (assembly GCF_037144955.1). NCBI lineage: Bacteria > Bacillati > Bacillota > Bacilli > Caryophanales > Paenibacillaceae > Paenibacillus > Paenibacillus sp. USHLN196. The sequence continues at coordinate 410,105 of NZ_JBBCYH010000005.1, forward strand.
TGCTTCCTGACCATTCCTCGCTTCACCAATCACTTCGAACCGGCTGCCGAGCTCTCTGAATTTGCGCGATACATTACGACGAATCAAGGCCTCGTCCTCCACAATAATCGTTCTGTATTTGTTCGTCACGGGTTCAGTCATGCTCCTTTCGAATGGAACCGCCTATTGTAATCTGGACACCGCCGGAAGACTTGTTCGTAATCTGCATCCGAGCTGACGTGCCATACCACAATTTCAAGCGGACCCAGATGTTCTTGAGTCCCATCCCGTTAATCTCAAGCTCAGGCATACGTTCCCACTCCCGTGACTGTTCGATATAATGCAGTATTTGGCCAAGTGCCTCGGGTTCCATGCCAGGCCCATTGTCTTCCACGTGGATCTGCCAGGTCTCCTCTGCCGTATCCAACTCTCCAGTAATGACCAGTTTCCAAGGGGGCGTATCACTCAGTCCATATTTCATGACATTTTCGAGTAGTGGTTGTACCATTAACATTGGAACCTGAATATGTTGCAACTCAGGCGGAATATGGAACTCGTAGTGCAGGTCATCTTCAAACCGAATCTTCATACACTCCAGATACCGCTCACAATAATCCAATTCTTGAGACAGTGGAACGCCATTCTTGCCCGGAGTAGAGATATAACGGAGCATGGACGCAATATTTCCGCAGAATGCGACAATCTGCTTATTCATGCCTTCTTCCGCCATGATGCTAATATTTGTGATGTTGTTATACAAAAAATGCGGATTCATCTGGGATTGCAACGCCAGTAATCTCGCTTCTGTCTCCTGAGATTTCATCGCCAGCCTGTCCTGAAAAGACTGTACAAGCTGTTGATTCAACCGGATAAACGTATCATTCAGCTCATCCATCTCCCGGATGGAACCGGGATGCTCCAGCTTGAATAACTGGCCGGAATCCTGACCCGATACCAGATCGTTTTCACCCGTTTTCTGAATAATGCGCTGCAAACGATGTAGCGGCAAAGTGACCCTTTTGGAAATCAGATACGAGAGAACCAGAATCAGCATGAGAGTAGCTAACGTGGCACCGATAAACATCACAGCCATCCGGTTGAGACTCGCGAAAAGGGACTGCTTGGACTGCATGACAACAACAGTCCATCCCGTCTCCTGTGAAGTCATGTAGGTCATCATTTGCTTGGAATGATTCAGAGGATCCGTCACTTCCTGCATGGTATCGGGCGGAAATGTACGATTTTGAATCAAATCCACATCATCGAAATAGCCTGCTTGGGAATCATCGGCACCCGAAGAAAGTGGATATAACCGTGTATTTTGTTCATCCATCACATAGATGCGAAGATCGTCGTTACTCGCCTGCAAATCATTCAAATGCTGGAACAGAGTTCCGGCATCCTGCAAAATCTCAACTACGCCCTGGCTGACATAATTGCCATCTTTGTATACCCGGGTAAGTGAAATGTAGGGTTGATCCGCTTTCCCCTCGCCTGTTGGCATGGGCAAAGCTCCCCCCTGTAACAGACGGATCACCCGCCAGCCACTCCGCTCCCAGGTTTCCTTGTACCACGGTCGCTGAGTCAGATCCACCGATAGTTGACCGTTGAATGCCCCCGCTCCCAACATCTTGCCGTTCACGTCATAGATATTGGCCTGCTTGGCTGTATTCGAGCTACTGATGATCGCCAGAATGACGTCAATCAGTGTGGTTGTATCTTTGTACAATGCCGGATCACTCGTCATTGTCCGCTCACTGTCCTCCGCTGGTGCCAAATAATGACTGAAATGTTCCTTCACCAGATTGGAGTACACGATATTCATGGAGAAGTTGTTCATTTTCACCACTTCCTGATCCAGATTACTGACGATTGATACCCCTAATTGTCTCTGCTGTTCTTCACTTCGATGACGGATGTCACTGGCAAGAAAAACATACAGGAGTCCTGCCACGATGAGAGAAAAGATAATAAATACCGCAGAGTAATAGGCAAACAGACTTTGCTGAAGCGTTCCAAATCGATACCGCAATCCCCACACACCTCGTCCTATGATGATATCTGTCACACCATTCGAAAATGTCCACCCAACAGAACGCTTTTGTCTATTGAGCACATCCGCTGTTCACAGTAAAGTTATCCACATAAGAATACGCTTACATTAAGCGTTTCGGCAAGTGACAATTTTCTTTATATTCCGGGAGGTTCAATGATGAGAAAACGATTTCTATTTTCGCTTGCAAGTGTGCTCCTAATCTCCACCCTGCTACTTGCCGGGTGCAACTCAGGGAAAAGTGCGGAAGGTTCGGGCAAGGTGACACTCACGTTTGGAACGAGCCAATCGGGTATTCCGCGTACAGGCATCATGCAGACAATGGCCAAGGAATATGAGCAGGAGACGGGTGTCAAAATTGACTTTCAGGTTGTACCTGACGCACAGTGGCGTGATCTGATCAAGGTGAAGCTCGCTTCTGGCGAAGCACCTGATATTTTCAATGTCGATGTGGACCCACTTAGCATGCCGGCCAACGTAAGACCGGAGGAAAATGCCATTGATCTGACCAATGAGGAATTCACAGGTCGGATGTCCGAAGAGATTTTGCCCACTGTCAGTCACAATGACAAGGTGTACGGGGTTTCTTTTGCCCCATCGAAAATCTGGTATGTGTACTATAACAAACGTATCTTCGCAGAGCTGGGCATTGAGCCTCCTACATCCTATGCGGAATTCAAGGCAATCGGCCAGAAAATCAAGGATAAAGATATCATTCCGTTCTATCAGGCACCTGCCAGTGGATGGTATCAGGTTCTGCCTTTGTTCGAAACGGGACCTAACTATGAGCAAACGACAGCGGGAACATACGAGAAACTAAACAATAATGAGATGAAAGTAGCCGATATGACACAGCTCAAGACGGTCATTGAGCAGTTGAAGGAATTTGCGGATCTTGGTTATTTCGGTAAAGACTTCTTGTCCAATACGGTAGAAGCGGGAATTGAAGCGTTTGGTCAGGAAAAAGCGGCTATGCTGCTGCGGGTGCCAGGTACTGAAAAAGAAGTGTCCGAAGCGTATCCGGCGATGGAAGACAATATGGGATTCTTCGTGATGCCGTGGGGAGATAATCAGACGATTGGGGTGAACCCGGGCGGTTCGGCTGCCATGTTCGGTAACAAAAACAGTAAACATCCCGAAGAAGTGCTGAAATTCTTCCGTTGGATCACCGAGCATGATCATCTGCAACGTGTGTTCGATGAAGGTGAAGGTAACCTGACGATCTGCTGGCCAGAAATCGAACCAAAGCTGACACAGGATTATATCGATTATGAGAAAAATCATGAAAAAGGTACGGTTATGCAGGCCGCTGTGAAATACATTGATCCACAATGGATGGATATCGGCAAGGACCTGTCAGGCATGTTCGCTGGCGCAATGACACCGGATCAGATTCTGCAAAATATTGATAAACGCCGGGCTGAACAAGCCAAAGTGTTGAAGGATGAAGCGTGGCAATAACAGCGCAAATCTCAGATAAACATAAACGCTGAACAGCGTTACATGCAGCGGGCACTTGCTCGCTCATGTATTTTGGCAGGAAGGAAAGGTGTTACGGATTATGAATGCGAACAAAATCTATCCCTGGTATTTCTCATCCGGAGCGATTGTATTATATCTGCTGTTCATCGTCGCTCCCGCTCTGCTCGGCATCTATTATTCCTTCACCGACTGGAACAGCTATAGTTCGGAGAAGAACTTTATCGGTTTGGAGCATTTCCGCACCATTCTGGCGGGTGATCCGACCTATCTGCTTTTTATCAAAAACACAGTCCTGTTCACCCTCGTTACATCCATCGCCAAGACCGTGCTGGGCTTATTCCTGGCTCTGCTGTTGGTCAGCGGTGTAAAGGCTGCGAATCTGCACCGGATGATCATCTTCTCCCCACAGGTGCTGTCGTTCCTCATTGTTGGACTCGTGTTCAAAAGTCTACTCGACCCCAACAACGGGTTCGTTAACGTGACCCTGCGTTCCATGGGACTGGACGTTCTCGCCCAGAACTGGCTGGGTTCCCTGACCTGGGCCATGCCATCCATTATGGCGGTGGATACGTGGAAAGGCATGGGGTACATCATGGTGCTGTTCATCGCCGGACTGCTCGCCATTCCCCGCGATTACTATGAGGCAGCGTCCATTGACGGCGCCGGGTTCGGACAGAAGCTGTTCCGGATCACCATTCCGATGCTGATGCCTACGATTACCATTGCCACGGTGCTCAATATTACGTATGGATTACGAGTATTCGATGCCGTATACGTGCTGACTAATGGTGGGCCTGGTAATGCCACAGATGTGATTAACACGGCGGTCTATTCCTCTTTTGCCAAAGGGTATTGGGGACTCGGTAGTGCCCTGTCCACCATTCTGTTTGTCATCATGGCGATCATCTCCTTCTTCATCATTCGTTTGATGAACCGAAAGGTGGAATACTGACATGCGATTGAAAAAAAGTTTGGCTTCCATCGGGTTAAATGTACTCGCCTGGCTACTTAGCCTGGTAGTCCTGATTCCTTTTGTCGTCATTGTATTGAATTCATTCAAGTCGGACGCCGAGGCCAAAGTGTTGAAACTGACGCTGCCCGAGAAGTTTATTTTCGAAAATTACAAAACCGTCTATGAACAAGGACACTTGGGAGGTTCTTTTTTCAACAGTCTGCTGCACTCCGGGGCCTCTTCTCTATTATTGGTGTTTGTTGTAGCCTTCTCAGCCTTCACGTTATCACGTAACCATTCGAGGCTCAGCAAGTTCCTGTACTTCTTCCTGATTCTTGGCATTACACTCCCGCTCAACTACATTCCGCTGATGGAAGTGATGAAATCGATGGGCATGATCAATTCACACGTCGGCATGATTCTACTCTATACGGCCATGGGGATTCCGATCTCGCTGTTCATTACATATGCATTCGTGTCTAACATCCCGAAGGAGCTGGATGAAGCCGCGATCATGGACGGATGTAATGGGATCAAACTGTTCCTGCGAATCATTGTGCCTTTGTTAACCTCAGTGCTGGTGACGGTATTTGTCTTGAATTTCCTTAGTGTCTGGAATGAATTCACGGCCCCGCTTTATATGCTGAATACGGTCGAGATGTGGCCGATGACCCTTGCTGTGTATAACTTCTTCGGACAATTCAGTGCCCAGTGGAATCTGGTCAGCGCAGATATTGTACTTACGTCCTTGCCTGTGTTAATTGTCTTCCTCATTGGGCAAAAGTATATTGTAGGCGGCCTGACTTCTGGGGCGGTAAAGGGGTAATTGCTACGAAATCTGGCAACAAACGATATCCACAAACTTCTCTTATATAATTAAATCTGCTGACTGCACAGCACAAAAAGCCCTTGTCTGCTCATGGTGTAAATGTCTCTTCGTACAGAAGAAATATTCACAATCTGCGGACAAGGGCTTTCGCTGTAGAATTCAGATTAATCGTGCGCCAATCCCACAACATCGGAAGGAGTCGTTATATCCGTGCTAAGCTCCAGGGATTTGATCATTTTTAACCGGGATGTGATTAATGCGATCAAAATAACAAATAGACCAGCAATAATGAACAGGAAGGCAATACCTCTGCCCGGCCCAGTTCCAATCATTTGCCCCACTGAGGACGCGAGCGCTCCATCCTCCATCAACAGCGGATTAAACACATGGTCGGCCAGAAATCCAGCCAAACTGTACGCAATAATAAACCCGAGTTGTGACAGAATACCAATGATTCCCCATACCCTGCCCTGCTTTTCATTGGCAATATTGTTTCGCACCAGCACATCTGCACTCATGTTGACGAACGGCAGGGATGACAGAAACAGAAAGCCTGCGAAAATAATAAAATAAATGTTCGTGGATATCCCCAGAAGCGAGAAGGACAGACCGCACATAATCAATCCCATTACGAGCACACTTGCATATTTCTTCGTCATCGTAAATATGCCTATGCACAAGCTGCTAATCAACATACCGATGGCACTAACGGACTGAAACGTACCAAGTGTCTTCGCATCCGTGAAGGACAGGAGCATGGGACCAATGAGTGTCTCCAGGAATCCCAGATAAAAGGTAACCAGCGAAATAATCACCACCAGCAACAATACTCCCTTGTTAGTTACGACTTCCCTCCAGCCCTCTTGAATATCAGCGATCCAGTTTTTGTCTTCCTTATCATCTCGCTCAACCTTCATGCTCTTCCGAATAACCAGCACAGCCAGAATGGCAACTAGGAATGTCAGAATATTAATGACCAGAATGACTTCAATGGTTGTTATACTGAGCAGAATGCCCGCAATGATCGGTGAAAACAGAAACTTCGAGGATTCGGCCATCTGTACAAGACCGCTTCCTTTGGAGAATTGATCCTTATCCAGCAAGTCGGTGGCAGAGGCCTTATATGCCGGGCTTTGCAGCGCAGAAAATACAGAACTAAAGGCCACTCCCACATAGATATGCCATAACTGAATATCACCTGTGAGCATAATCGACAGAATGAAAATCAACCCTGCCGCCGATCCCAGGTCGCCGATAATCATCATCGTTCGACGGTCGAATCGGTCGGCCAGTACACCTCCAATCGGTCTAAGCAGGATGTTTGGCAGAAACGTACACAAGGTAATCAACGCAACACTTGTTGCCGTATTTGTTTTTTCGAAGGCATACACCCCCAGGGAGAAAGCCGTAAGTCCAATCCCAATCATGGAGATGAGCTGACCGAACCATACAACTAGAAACTTCCTAAATGATTTTTGAACCGTATGTTCCATGAATGATACTCCTTTTTTTAGCTAAGCTTGATGCGGAAAATAAAGACGAGTGACGTAAGCAAAGCTTCCTTTCTCTGCTCCCAGAACACGTTCCATAATATGCGTGAATGCTTCAACCTTTTTTTGGAGTTCTTCCTCCTCCCATTGAAAGATGCCTCGATCAAGTAAAAATTGGGACGATACAAGTAGAAATTCGATGGATTCCTTGGGATTAGGCGTATGAAACACCCCTTCTCGAATCCCCTGTTCCACCACCTCAGCCAAGATGGGACTTAATCGAATCACCGTCTCCACAAGACTCTTTTGGTGCATCTCTATATTATGAACACTGTGCAATTCCTCAATGAGATCATGCTTCTTGCCGTCAGGCTGATTCTGAGCCATCATGATGCGAAAAATTTTGTCATGGGCGTTCAACTTGGGATCTGACACGATGGACTTGGCCGATGCCTCCCCGCTGAGAATAAAACGCATGACGATGGCGTTCATGACCTCTTCTTTGGACTGAAAATAATAATAAAATGTGCCCTTGGCAATGTTACACGCTTGAAGGATATCCATAACCGTAGCTTTGGTATATCCCTTGGTTACGAACAGAATCTCCGCAGCATCCAAAATCTCGTTCCTGCGTTCTTCTGGATTTTTAATCAATCTCATATTCTGGCCTCCGATACATCGACCGACTGTCGGTCTATTGTAGTCATGAAGTTCTTTTTTTAGAACCCCATTTCAGTTAACCATTGTGCCAGATGGCTTTCCCTTGTTTTCAGATCCTGACGTTCTCTTGCATATTTTCCGATATTTTTGTCTGCCACCAGCTTACCGTCCATCATAAACAGCACACGTTCCGATCGAGCAGCAACTTTCACATCATGGGTTACGAGCAGAATGGTTGTACCCGCTGTATTAATATCGCCCAGAATATCCATGATCTCATACGTCGATTTGGAATTCAGCGCTCCTGTAGGTTCATCTCCGAATAGAATATCCGGATTATTAATCAACGCACGGCAGATGGCGATCCGTTGCAGCTGCCCACCCGAAGCTTGGGTGATGTTATGCTCAGCCAACTCGTCAATTCCCATTTTTTTCATGAGTGACATCGCCCGTGTATTAATCGTATCTCTGTTGCTGTTCTTGGCCAGATATGCGGAAAGTACGATATTGTCCAACAGATTCAGATTCTTGAGCAGATGAATATTTTGAAAAATGAACCCCATCTTTGTCAAACGTAGACTGGCTAGGTCACTCTCTTGAAATGCCGATATTTTTTTGCCATTAAAATAGACACTTCCAGCACTAATTTGATCCATGCCACTTATGTTATACAGTAAGGTAGACTTGCCTGAGCCAGATGGCCCCATGATGGAAACAAACTCTCCTTTTTTTAATTGAAGGTTAATATCTTTCAGGATACTATGTTCTTCATTTTCGCCGAGCGCTACAGATTTATTCACATCTTTGGCTTCTAGTATAGTAGTCATCGTTATTCCTCCCTATTCCACAATCATTTTGGATATGCTCGTTTCCTTGATCGATTGGATGCTAATCCATGCCGTCAGTACGATGGTGCCTGCAAGTAGCAGTGGACACAAAATATATGCCTGTAACGGGTTAACAACAAAAACAATATTCGAAGCACCAAACGTTGACATGATACCACTGACTAACAACGGGCCCAACGTATTGGATAATATCGTCCCAGCTGCAACTCCAACGATCAATATGACAAGTGACATCACCACATACTTCAACTTGATCTTAGACAAGGCAAAGCCGAGACTTCTTAGTACAGCAATATCGTTGTTGTCCTTGGCTACTAACATCTGAAGGAACAGGGATGTAATCAAAATGGAGATGAAGACACCGATAACCAGTGCCAAGATTGTAACCAATTTTAATTGTTGGATGGTTCCGCCTAGTGTTTGATCCAGATAACCTTGAAGATCGGTTACTTTGGCTGGAGAGAAAGACGTCTCATATTCAGCAATTTTGGCGGCCATATCCCCACGATCTTTCAGATCCAGACTGACCACGTACCACAACACGCTATCCTTGTTGTAAGGTAACAAGGCCTTTGCCGTTTTCCCACCATTCGTAACATCCTGGTATATTCCACTGACCGTCATCATCTGATCTTTGCCATTAACCAGCAAGGTTAGCTGCTCGCCTGTTTTCAAGCCCAGCTCACTGCTATTTGCATCGGATAAAGCAATTTCATTTCCGGTTGTTGGCGCATTACCGCTAACATAGGATAATGGAAAAATACTGAAATCCCCAGTTTCTACACTCAGATTGTCGTAACTTCCCTCCGCATTCTTAATCTTGAACTGACTCGTCACCAATGGGGAATACGTTCTGATGTCATTATCATTTTGGATCTGAGCTACCAGATTGGTATAACGCTGCTCTACATCGTCTGTATGCCTCAAGTCAATGCGAATATCGCTTTGTCCAACACCCATATAGGAAATAAAGCTTGGCGCCTGTAAAGTGTTCAGGAAGTTGACCGGCACAATCATGATAAATGAACTGACTACAAAGACGAATAATAATAATCGGAACATCTTGATTCGCTGTATGACTTCCTTCAGTCCAAGAAAGACAGGTACGGAAGACCAGCGATTGCGGGACAGACTGAGCCGGTTTCGAACAATCTGTGTATCTCCCAGGCTCCCGGTACGGAGTGCATCCACCGCGGAGATGGAACGAAAGCGCCGCAGTACCGTTCGACAGAACAGAATTACCATTGCAAATATCAAACCGGCGGCTACTAACGGAATCGCAAAATGCAACAGGGTTGCAGGTGCTTTTCCCATATACAACATGATATTTGAAACAAACAGTCTGTTAACGCCAAGTGATGCAATGTAACCCAGCACGGAAGCTAATCCGGCCATAAATACATACTTCATCAGATACAGATTCTTGATATCCTTCTCTGCGATCCCAATTGCTTTCATGACACTAATCTCACGATAATCCTCTTCAATGGTCGCAAGCATCGTGAATCGGATGCAGAGCATCGCGATCAGAATCAGCACAAGACTGACCAGAATAATGACGGCTGCAATGACTCCGTCGGTCATGGCATTCAATACCTGAAACAGACCATAGGTTACGACTGGACCCGCGTTAGGAAGCCCTGCATTTTGGTAGGCCTGGGTGAAATCTCCCGTCAGTCCGGGATCCGTCAACCGGAACTCAATAAGATACTCCATCTCTCCGACGCTCTGCTTCAGTTCCTGCAAATCCCCTGTACTTACAATAAAACGTTTGGAGTGCACAACCGATGGATTCATCTGAGCATCACGGACAAAATCAACGATGGTGTAAGAACCCACAAATTGACCATTATCTATCCGAACCTGGTCGCCCAAGCTCAATTTATTTTGCTGCATGTAATATACCGGAACCGCGATCTCGCCATCGTTAACCTGAATAATCTCACTGTCCAGATTCAATAAATAATCGAAACCCTGATTCTGTGTAACAAAGTCAATGTCCATAACGCTGTTCTTTTCGGACTCTGTTCCGAGAAACAGATTCGAGCCGTCAATGTTGACCATTTCCACAATCTGATGCTGCTGGACCATGGCATTTTCTTCAGCCCACGTGTTCACTTTGACCTGATCGATTTCCCCGGCATGCATTTGTACAAAGTGCGGTGTTTTGGATTCAGAGAACAGATATTGGATGGAACTCGTCAGTTCCATAATCATTCGTGACCCTGAAGATACCAGCAAGGCTGCCAGCAGGACAAAAATAAATAATGCAGCCGTAATCCCTTTCTTTCTCGTTATATCGTTTCTCAGCATTCGTAGCAGCATAAACGAACATGGCTCCTCTCATCTACAAGTAGTTCCTATTTATTTGGCAAAATACATGCCCAGCTCCTTTCATACAAGGTTATTCCAAACCAACGCAATTCATTTCACTACGAGACATCTAGCCAGATTATATAACTCTATTTTTAATTGTCAATTAAAACATATTTTTCTATTTTTCTATCGCTAGATTCACTTAGAGAAGCCAGCTATAAAGTATTTAAAGCATGCCCGATTTCACTTAAGAAGAAATAAAAAATAGGATTTGACAAAAGATCACTTTGTAACTATTATGGTTACAACGGTGGTGATCATCAATGAAACAAATCAGCAGTCGCTTTTCCATCGCGGTTCATACCCTGTCCCTGATCGCTGTTATGCCCAATGAATGCACCGGAGATATTATCGCTCAGAGTGTGAATACGAATCCCGTAATTATCCGGCGAATCATGTCCAAGCTGAAACAGGCGGGTCTGATCGACGTCAGACCCGGTGTAGGCGGTGCTTCCTTGTTGAAAGACCCGGCGAATATTACCCTTCTCGATGTATATCGAGCGCTTGAGGTCGTGGAGGATGGAGAACTGTTTAACTTCCACAAACACCCGAACCCGCAATGTCCGGTTGGTAATATGATTGAACACACCTTGCGTGCCGAACTCATTGAGGCTCAGACAGCTATGGAACAGCGCTTGAATCGTGTAACGATACAACAGATGATGGATCAGGTTCATGTCTCTGAATAAAAAAAGCTCATTGCGAGCTTTTTTTAACCTTTTCGTTGTAATCATACCTGTTATAACACCTTTGATTACATCCATATGCAATATACGTATACGGCTTGCTAGCTTGGGTTAAGTAAGACGTAGACAACCACAACACATATTATAGGAGGAATAGAAGATGAAAATTTTGGTTACTGGGGCAACAGGTCAATTGGGTTCACTGGTCGTAGAAGCATTGTTAAAAGCGGGTTCTGCCAAAAATTTGGCTGTAAGTGTACGTAATCCAGAGAAAGCGGAAGCTCTCCAAGCTCAAGGTGTTGACGTTCGTCACGGTGATTTCGATCAACCGGAGACGTTGGAAAAAGCCTTTGCGGGTGTAGATCGTCTGTTGCTCATCTCCACCGATGGTGACAATGAAACGCGTATTCGCCAACATCAGGCTGCCATTGACGCTGCCAAGAGCGCAGGCGTTGGCTTCATAGCTTACACAAGCGTTGTGAATGCAGAGAAAAACACCCTTTCCCTGGCTGAAGTTCACCGCGCTACAGAACAAGCTATTCGTGAGTCTGGCATCCCTTATTCCCTCTTACGCAATAACTGGTATCTGGAGAATGAAGCAGGCAGCGTGCAAGCAGCTACGCAAGGCGCACCTTGGGTTCATGCCACCAACGACAGCCAAGTAGGCTGGGCTACCCGCAGTGATTATGCTCATGCTGCTGCAGCTGTACTTGCAGGTGAAGGACATGAAAATACCGTATATGAATTGTCCGGCAAATTGCGCACTCAAGCTGAACTGGCTGCCATTGTTGGTGAAGTGCTCGGACAGGAAATCAGCGTGCAAAACGTGGACGATGCCGCTTATGCTGACATCATGAAAGGCGCAGGTCTACCGGACTTTGTCGTATCCATGCTCGTTGATATGCAAGGTGCCATCCGTGAAGGCGCGCTGGCAGTAGAGAGTGATACATTGGAGAAATTACTTGGCCGTCCGGCTCAGCCACTAAGCGAAGGTATTAAAGCGATTGTAGGCAAGTAAGATTGGGATATGAGAATTCCAAGAATTGAATTCTCTCTCCTCTATAGATAGAAGAGAATGAAATAGAAAACCCAAAAAGGGACACACCAATGAATATTGGATGTGTCCTTTTTGGGTATAGCTAACGATCAATAGTTCATCGCTCATTGCTTAATATAACGTGCCGGAATATGATCGGCCAGCCAGATATTTTCGTTTCCATGATAAAAGAGGATTCCGTCTATAGCCGCTTGGGCAGCATTAATTTTCAAAATGACAGGCTGATCATCACGTCTTCGTCCCACCTGAGTGGCTGTATCGATATCTGCGGATAGATGTACATATTGCCTTTGCCGCGGCTGTAAGCCATGTTCCATAATAGAATTCACTGCACGTGCGGGGGTACCATGGTAAAGGGTTTCCGGTGGCTCAGCAGATGACTTGGATATCTTATGGGGCGTCGAGTGTCCATACAATGCCCGAATACGGCCAGAACGGATCTCATGTCTCTTTTTCTCCGAAGCTTGGATCATCTGCTCTAGATCAGCTTCCGTTACTTCCTTCCACTGTGGACTTTCATGTAGAGCCACCAGCAATTGCGAGATTTCCACCCAACCCTCTTCGTCCAGCTCCAGCTCATACTCCCATGGAGCATGACGCAGAGCGTATGAGAGTTCCTTGCTTAATTTCATCAGATCCAATGCAATCATCTCCCCAATCTAATAAAACTCGTCTATTGCTGCGATTGAACCGCTGTTAAAATCTCCTGAATGTTACGTGCCAATCCCTCATCGTCTTCCTGATTGAACTGGCGGTGTCCGTCAATCCCACGTTGGATAATCGTATTCATCACTGGATGAACCTCCCGATCCGAAGCCACCCGAATCAGATCATCGGCAAAGTCGACGGCCTGCTGCTCACTGTAGTTAAACGGCTTAATCAGCATCCGGATACTTAGTGCATGCGCTTGTGGCTCTGCCAGCTGATCCCTGTTCGTAATGCCATACACCGCACCAAACCCAAAAGCAGCCATCACCTGACGCTCCAGTTCCGCCGTTTGTTCCAACGGTGTGCCCATCAGCTCACATATTTTGTCCACCATCTGCTCCAGCTCATTTGCCGCCGCAGCCAGGATTACGTCATTAATATCCTCAGCGTTGATAAATTCAGTCATATTGGTTTTCTCCATTTCTGCACCGTATTTAATCTTTTCTCTCAGACTCTATGAGAACATTGTATCGGAGATAGGGTATTCGTATCAAATTCATCTACGAATAAAGGCGAAGTGAATACTTCCAAAGCAGTTTTCTTACAGAAAGCTTTTAGCTCCGCTTCTTCAGTGCATGACGATCTCTATGTATGCGTGGTGCAGCTTGGTAAATGATCATATGCTTCACTGTTAATACCGACGTGATTCATCGTTTGGCGCAGCTCCGAAACAAATTCCATAAAATACACTTCAGGACTACGGCTTCCGGCATAATACTGCAGGTCATAATCGTAATTTAACCTCGAAAATACATCATGCAGATCGTCAACCAGTATCTTTTTCATATCCTCTCTCGTAATAGCTGGGTCCATGCTGCACTCGTTGGCCAGGGTCTGCATTGTCTCCTTGAGCGCCTGCTGATCGTATGACGGGTTAGACAACAGATGCTGCAAATCATACAAGTCTTTAAACCTGGGCCTGACTATCGTTTGATGCAGCTTCCATGCAATTTGGATGGAGAGTGGTACAGTGTAAGGAACGACGAAAGCTTCACCAACCATGGGTTGGTAGGATAGAGCAACAGACTCCTCACTCAAGTCGAGGTTAAAGGATATATCCAGATGCAACTCATCCTCATACTCATTTTCATTCCTTGGTTCACTATCAATATAAAAGGCAAGCTCCGTGTTCACCGTAGGAAAATCATCCGCCATCGCGTAGTCTATTCTGCGCCAGAAGGCGTTCTCACTAAAGCTTCGGAATACGATACCGTCATTCAGGTACATCTCCGTTACCCTAATCAACCAATCTGTAAATATTTCATTGGCCTGATGCTCAGTCTCAATTCGACCTGTATACAGAAAGTCGATGTCATCCACATAACGAATATCGGGATTCTCCAAATACTGTCTTGTTAATAGGCTTCCTTTTAATACAAATGGACTATTCACCAGAGAAGCGCGCTTTAATAAAGCTTCTAACACAACAATGAATCTCTCATCCTCATTTAGGAGGTGCATTTTTATGTTTTTTTCTGACACTCGTTCTCCTCCTCCATTCATCGTACTCAACATCCAATTAGATCCATCCACGATCCAGTTCTTCCCGGCTGTCATAGATGCACAGTTCATATTGCTGTTTTAACAGTTCGATCTTGTTCGTATGCAAAATGGCATGGATCTCTCCCACTCTACGATAAAAATGTTCTGCACTCTCATATTCACGGACTGTTACGAATCTCACTTTGCCATCTGCATTAAGTGAGTTCCGTGAGATATGTCCGCCTGAATCGCCGCACAACTGCTTCAATCTGCCCACATTATCAACATGTACTTTACCGTGCCATTCGAAATAAGGCTTGAACTGCGCCAGCATCGGCTGATCAAAATACGTTTCTTCCTTAGCCGGAATTTCCACCTTCGTCCGAACAACTGTGAATCCGTTATCCCGAAATTTCGCCCCAACTTCTTCAATAACATTCTTCACTTCTTCGTAATTCGTGCTATGTACAATGCCAGTAATCATTGGCTGATTAATATATTCACCTTTGTCCAAGATGATCAACACGGGCTTCACGTTCTCTTCATTACAGATGTTGATAAAGGTCTCTTTCTCGTTCTGCTTCAGATCACGCATGGTTACATGATATTCAAATTCCATCGGGTCACTTCCTTACTGGTTTTTGTCATCTGTCATTAGACAGATCTCTCTTCTCATCTTCTGTTAATTCTCCACGCACATCACTTAACTCAAATATTTCCACAGATCTTCTTTAAGTTTTACAATTCACGTTCAAAACGCTCCACTAGCTTCTCTACAAGATACTGACAACCGGGTCACGCATTAACATGAACTAGAACAACCTTATTCACTCAGCAATTCAAAAAATTCTAATATATTAGGCGCGACTTTTTGTGTCACATGAGAGAACACCTCCGACTCTTCATGAAAACAAATAACTACAGTAGGCTCTTCTGTTTCTCTAAAATCCAAACAAATAAAATCTCCTGAAAAAGCGCTGAAATAGGAACTACATTCATTCCCACTAAATCTTCATTATCAGTTAATCTATCACCTATTTGCGTAATAGAACTTCAATATCATACCATCCATTAATAGGATCAGACTCACTGTCATCCAATATACAAAGAAATTTCTCAATTATATATTCACGCCCATTAAAACTAAACTTATTCGTGATTGGCACAGCTCCATTATTCTCCTCAATAAGACTCTTATAAGTTTCAGGAAATGAAACTCTCAAGCTTCGCTCAACTACTTCTAATAATTCATTGTTAGGCAATGGAAAGACAATGGTATTAACATCCACTCTCATTTCTTTCACACCATATCTTTTAGATTTATTTCGTATTCCTTTGATTTTGAGTATGAAAAAAGCTCATTCCTACTCATGATTCAAGTGAGAAAGAGCCTTTTGGAAAGCTTATCAAGGTATTTGAATACCTATTTTTTGATAAATTTTACTACCTTGCTGCTGTTAATTACAAAAAAAATGGTTTGTACCAAAAATTTGAAATTATTACTCTATTAAACTTTGTATACGTTTCAATAGATCTGTTTTTTCATATAAATCCAATTCATCATTAACAGAATTTATTTTAAAGCTATTTATTTCATTAAGTAGTTCTTTAGAGATTGTTTGATTTTGATTTTTTTCCGATAAAATTTCAGCCAATGTCACATATACTGTAATCTTTGTACTAAGAGTACGGTCACAACTCCTTTTATATCGATACAGTACTTGCTCTATGACCTCATCCTTATTCACATTGCTGGTAATAAGCTCTGAACAAAAATCCCTAACTGCATTCGTTATCTCTGTGTAGTACCATCTTGCCTGGTTGCACAAATCTATAGGCATTAGTTTTATTTTTTGCAAAGCCTTATCTTTACGAATCGATAATTCATCAAATTGCTCTTGTGTTAATTGCCCATCTTTTATTTGATTTTCAATTCCCTCCAAATTAATTGATTCCAATTCATGTATAAGAATTTCTTTTGTTTTACTTAAAATTCTTGGGTTCTGTAATGAAAGCTCCACATATACAATAAATATTAAAGCTCTTTCCATTTCGTCAACGATGCTTTCGGAGTAAAATTCATTAAATGTCATGTTGATTGCTTCGTCATGACTATAATATTCTTTTTTATACTTTTCAACATCTCCATAAAATTCATCTATTAAATCTTGATATTGCCACGCCATATAAATCACCTCTTATTTTTTTTGAACTTTACTTCCACCATTATGAATAACTTCAATCGTTATGCCTGGATAATCTTTTTGAAAATCACTAATATTTTTATTACAACTTAAACACGTGTCATTTTCTGTAAATAGTTTCACTTTTCCCTTTATATTAGGATTTGGTGGACCAAGTTGCTTAGCAAGATCATTTATTATTTTATGCTCTGTATCGCTATTTCTTGGTATACTTTTCCCTAAACTATTAGGAGCATCCTCAGCTGGGTACCTCACTTCGCCTTTTGGTTTATATGAAAAACCATCATAATTAAACTCTGGTTGGTGTGGTGGTGATGGTCCATCAACTTGACTGTGTGCATAGAATTCTTTTTTCATCCCTTGAATATCAACTTCTGCATAGCCAAAGTTCGCTCCGCTTTTATTCAAAGCACCATTAGATAATCTACCTTTTAGCTCTGATTATTTCTTCTTCATTTATGGAGTCTGTGTTGATTTGATCAAAAAACTTATTAAGTTCATCTGACAATTCTTCATAGTACCAACATACCCTTGGAAAATAATCCACAGGTTTATTATCCAATTGTTTAAGTACTTTGTCTTTACGTGAAATTAATTCATTGAATTGATCACTTGATAATTTATTCTCTTGTTCTATTAATTTAGTTCGGATATTGTTTCCATCATATACTCCTTAAAAGTGTGTAGAATCCTTACATGAGAAACTAAAATTTCTGCAATGATAACACTTATCACCGCTTTATCTGTCTCACTTTTTTCATTGACATATCATATTCATTAAATGTCCTTGCAATAGCCTCCTTACTACTCATCTTTTCCTCTTCTTTAAACTCACAATACGTCTCAATTTCCGAGTACTCTTTATAACTTGTGTACATTTTTTAGAAATCTCCGAAAATTTTTTTTGAAGTCTTAGGTGGAATAGGAACATCACCATTGATACTATCCATCCCATAGTTCAGCAAAGGCTTCATCGCTCATGGGGGCCTTTAGCCTCCATGATAGATGTCTCATTTCATAAAGGCTTCAGTTCTTGTGCCTTCCAATAATCATAACTCCCTAGTTCCTCTACCGTGATATGAGGCCCTACGAAAAAAATATCGTTTTCTCCGGGTTTCCATCACATTACTGTAATAATCCAGCGAACTTTTCAGTTCCTGATCCACCTGTTATTTCGTCAATTTCTCTCGAATATAAACTGGAATTTCATAATATGTGGCACTAATTTCCTGATGTTACTGATGTAACTTCTTGAGTAGATCAATGGGGGAAGTCGATGTGGTCAGCTCTTTGGCGGCCGTCAGCATTTTACCCAGCATCGTCCATTTCGCTTCGTTCTCCTGCTGTTGGACTCGGTAAATCTGTTCGTGAGACAGTCTGGTCAATATATAGCCTCACAATATAATATTCAGGCTAGCGTACAAATTAGGTATAAAGTTTATAGTACTACATCAATTAGGGTAACGTACTTACAGTTGGGAGATTTCTAGGAAAATCAAGAAGAAAACGAAGATAACAAAAAACAGGTTAATCGTGGTAGTATCTGACCATAATCAACCTGTTCAATGTAAAAAGGAACAGCATTATTTAAGTTATACAATTCAAGGATTTGATGTGCATATAAATGAAATGACTACATCTTTATACGGTTTTACATTGGTTATATTTGTTATTGGTTGAACAATGGGATCATCTTCACTGCTAATTCTCAATATTTTAAAAGATTCTCATAGCTCTGCGTGATATAAAGTAGATGAGAAATCATCTTAAGCGCTATGTTCTTTTTGAATTTGCTCGAACCATTCCTTTGCAATGTCGTCTGCAGTTTTTACAGGATCATTTGAATAAACCAGTTCATATTTATATTCTGCTTTAAGGCTATTTTTTGTAACATCATATACCAATTTTATTTCAGTTGGCATTTCTCTTTTGTGTTCGTCGCATGATCTATATATCTTTTCAATATCATCATTAATAATATTCAAAACACCTTTTTGTCTTTCGACTGATATGTCATATAGAAAACCATAACTACCATCTAATGCATCGTTAAGTTTGTGTTTCTTTACAAGCTTACCGTTAATAAAACAGAAGAAATCACTGGAAATAACGCTTTCCTCAAATGAACAATAGATATATATTTTTTCCGCTCTTTTTTGAACATACTCTAAACAAATGGAGACCATATCTGCTTGAAGTTCACTAAAAATATCTTCAAATACTTTGCTCATAGTAACCTGCCTTTTTTAATTTAATATACTCTTTGAAAAAACTTCCCCATCAATTTCATATTGCACATTAAATTTAGATGGGCGCACACTATCTCCGTCATATTTCACTTCAACATTTACTTTTACTTGTTTCCCTTCTTTAATCGCATTAGCCCATTGATTCTCAATTTTCTTATATTGGCTTAAATTCACATTACTTAGTTGTGAAACAAGGTTGTCAATTTCTGGTGAGCCACCAAATCTATCCCCTGCCAAATGACCCGCATGGTCGCCTGGCTCTTTGCCTGGAGTAACTGGATCATGAGGTAATCTGCTACCCCTCTCAGTTAATTTTAAATCGTCAGCAGTAAATTTTTCAAGTCTTCCCTCACTATCAGTTTTATAGATATATTCATATTCACCTGTTTTATATGTTACATTTGGCTTTAGCTTCCCATCTACTATATGACTTCCATCACGTATAACATCATCAACTTGACTACCAACATTACCCGTCCCCTCAGTTCCTTCCTTATTTCCCTTCGGTTTGCTTGTGTCCTGTTCTCCCTCTGGTTCTGGTGGCTTAGGTGGTTTAGTATCCACTTCAGAATTATCCTCAACCTTATTTGGCAGAGTTTTCTTCCATGAGTTCACGTCATTTGGAGTAGCATCTTTTTCTGGATTCGTCTTAGTTTCGGTATCTTTTGGTTTCTGTTTTGGTGGCTTCTGATCACTACCCGCTTGGTTAGGTTTAGTTTCAGTTTCACCTTCTGTTTTGCCACCAGAACTTGCTTGTCCCGTTTTTTTCGACTTATTCCCGCTCCAATCGCTTCCTCCACCAGAAACGATCCTCATTTTCTGACCGTCTGTCCATTTCTTCTTTGCAAATGTCGCTGCTGTTTTTAATCCGTTACCAACAACTTGCATGACCTTTCCTTCAATGTCTGGCGTCCTTACCCTTAGATTACCACCAATCATCGTTCCGTTCTCTATTAAATCGCGATGCATTTCATAATCGTAGATCATCTCTACGAATTTCTCATCGCTAATCGGATTGTAAATCAACTGTGTCAGATATTTCATCTGTTCCAATGTCAGGTCCTGACGCAACCAAAAATCGTAATCTTTTACTTCCTCGACGGTAATATTATGATATATGCCAGCCCTGTCTAATGCCCATGAAATTTCTTGGTAATAGGGCGAAAAGAAGGTTTGATGTTGAACATCGTCTTTCTCCACACTCTTGAAAAATTCCAGCGACTTCTGCAGGTCACGCTGGGCTTTTTCATGCGCCCACTTCTCACGGAAGTAACTCGGAATCTGCTCATAAGCAAGGCTAATTTCCTTGTTCTGTTGTTCCAACTTCTTAAAGAAATCAGTCACCGAAGTCGATGTAGTCAACTCTTTGGCGGCCGTCAACATTTTCCCAAGCATCGTCCATTTCGCTTCGTTCTCCTGCTGTTGGAGCTCGGTAAATCTGTTCGTAAATCGGTCCAGCAAATTCAGAGCCGAAGGCTTGAAGGAGCCTAACTTCGGCACGCTCGCGATGAGACCCGTTGCAACGGCAGCAATACCTACGCCGATGGCTGTCTGAGCAGCAATCCCCCCTAGAGCTCCCAGGATCGGAATCATAGCAGTGATGGCCAACGCAGCTCCAGCCAACGATCCATCTTTCGGGTTCGTCGTTGATGCCTGCGTCACTGCAGCAACCTCTGCGGCTGCTGCGGCCTGAGCCGCTTCGTACTCCTCAATCGGCATCAGCGGTGGCTCCGGCTCCGGAGGCAGATCCGCCACATGAACAGGCGCTTTGTTGCTGCCCTCCTGTTGCAATAGACCTGCTCGTACGTTGGCCTCCCCGTCCAAAATGAAGCTACCACCCCCGCCAAGCAGCCAAATCGCTTCTGGTGCTGTGGCTTCGATCTGTCCGGCTGCAAGCAGGATATTGCTGCCTTGAATGGACAGATTGCCTGGACTATCCAATACGATCCCCTGATCATTCAAGGTAATCGTTAACCCGGATCCGGCTTGCAGTGTAACCTCCTCAGGCGACATCCCGATAGAGCTTCCGGCAGGATGCCCCCAGACTTTATGCTCTGTCCCTCCGTTAGTGGAACGTTTACCCTCAGAGATAGAATGACGAATGTACGCTCCGGATTCAAGACTACTTGGAAAATATAATTCCACCTGATCCCCGATCTCCGGCATCATGTATAATCCGCTATGCCCTTCCGCAGCATAAACTGGCGCGACCGGATAGGGGCAGGCGGAGCCTTGCGTCATCGGGCCCTCATCCATGGGTAATTTGATCTGAATGTGATCATGAATCACGCGGACCACCTCGCCGTACAGCGATAACCCAATCAGGTCCGATAGATTGCATCTAGGTACACGAATGTGGTCTTCGAGTACCATGCGATATGTCGTCATGAGCAACCCGGATTCCAGTCGCGAATGGGCATACACCACGGTCAGCTCTCTGCCATCCGGAAGTTCGACCTTGTCTCCCAACGCATAGGTCTCGACACTTTCCACCGTATATTGCAATACGCCTTGCGATCCCTTGGGGCCCTGAATAATATATCGATCTTCCGTTCCGGAGCCGTGCCAGTCGATTCCGGCCAGCTCCTTACGAAACTGATAAGGTTGGTCTTCTGGCCATTTCCACAACGTACCTACTGGCAAACCGATATACAGTTTTGGTGATGCCGCTGTGATTTCGGGGACCAGCACTGTACCGAATCGCGAGGCAAGCCTGCGTAGGAACATCCAATCGGTCTCTTTATATTGTAATACAAGTCCGCTCAATGAGGTATTTCCTGTAACCTGATCCATGACATCCGAATAGCGGTAAGAATTCATAATGAATTGAATGAGTTCTTTGAACGTCCACCCTCTGTTTTGAAAGGCTCTTTCCTCAATTCGCATATCCATTTGATAGGAGTTGGACAAGGCTTCAAGTTCGAATCGATAGACCCCTCCCGACAAATGAACCGAGAGCGATGTCATTACGCCATGGAAGAGTCTCCTCACTGATCTACCATTTTTATCGACTTGTCTGAGTACGATAGATTCCCCTTCAGCCTGAACTTGAAGAATGCCCGGCCCATCCTCTTCCGGAATTATACCGCTGACGTAGAGTTTCGCATGCTCGTTCACTTGGCGGGTAATTTGCACGCCTTCTAACCACTGAGCACGATAAGGCCAATATAGATGAATTTGCTCATAACCGATCTGGTCGAGTTTCTTCTCCGTAATTTCATTCATCGTCAAAAGTCCAATTGCTGTCCGTCATTCTCTATGACGATATCTCCGCCATACAGACACTTGTGCGTACAGTGACTGAGCAGTGCAGCTTTCCCTTCCACCTTGGTATCTCCCTTTCCATGAAGCCAAGGCATGGTCAGCACGGGAACGCAAGGCGCTTTCTTAACCCCATAGATGTCAACCATCGTGCTTGCCGCCACTACTGGATTAACTGGATTGGAACAGTTACCGAACGATCCAATATGAATACCTGGAACATAATCCTCGACAGTCATCTTCGCCTTCCCCTTGATATATACGCCATGACTGAATGGTATCTTCAATCGTGTACGCTGCGTCCCACAATTGCATTTAAGTATTGCTCCTGCAACGACATAGCTTTTAGAGGCTTCTCCAGCCGTATGAATCTGGGCATCATGATCTTGACTTCGCGCCATCATAACCTCTCCTTTCTAATTCGTTTGTTCCAAGTCCAACGGAATGAATTGTACTCCTGCGACATCTCGCCGCAGAATGCTCTCCGACAACGCCAGATTGACAATGATCACGGTTTCGCGCAGCTCCATCAATTGGAACAGGGGTAACTCCGGGAAATCTCGCTTCAGTACGATCCGCTCCAGACTTCCATCCATACGCCGACGGGTATGAGGAGATAATACGTTTGCCAGTGCAGGAGGGTGAATGGCCCAATACGTCTCTTGGGTCATTCGCTCCTTGTCCGTTAATACGGTAGCCCTTCGCTTGAGCTGAGGACAATACAAAATAAGTGTTTCAAGCAATTGATCTGAAACCAAGGGAACCGGCTGTTCCAAATAATCCGTATAATCCACATGGAATCCGCTTCGCACATAAAGGTTAATGGCTGTATGCTCACTGCCCGAATCATGAAAAGCCTGATTCCAGGTCCTGCGTTGCAGTTCACCAACAGGCTCAGTCTCTACGCGGTGTATCCATCTGGGATCGGCCATTAGACGAAAGTATCGGATAACCCTCGCCTCCTCTCGGCATCGTCAAAAATCGCACCCTCCACATCAGCACCCTCCCATAACGTATCTGTTAGATTAGCTCCACGGAATATGGCTCCACGAAGGTGTGCCCCTCGGAAGTCAGCACCTGAAAGGTTTGAATTCTCGAAGTTAAGCGCATCGTATTCTGGACCTTGAGCGAGTCCTTCCGGATGTCCTACCTCCCCTATGATCTCCCTGAAAACAGCTCTTTCCAGAGAACACCCGCTGAAATCTGCCCCATATAGAATGCTTCCGGTGAAATCGGTATTCTCCAGACTACAATTGCGCCAACGTGTCCCTATCAAGATACAGCGTTGAAAATCGGTAGAATGCATATCGATACGGTCAAAACGGCTGTAACGAAAATCTAGATCGCTGCATTCCATCTCGCTCATATCCAGTCCCTGAAAGTGCGCGTACATAACCTCCAGACCATCACTTTCTTCCAATGCTTCACCAATCTCCTAAATGCTCCTATTCCTTCGATCAAGACGAAATACGCACTCGCTGGCATCCAAGTATTCTCCCACACGTACTTCGAATATCTGTTCCAGATCCATAAGGGAGTTCCATTCGAAGTCCTCCAGAGCGCTACAGCTACGGCGTATAAAATGTACAAGATACCGATTCACCAACGCCGCTTCCTGTAGCATGATGCGGTCCAGTTCTACCACTGTAACGGTTCCTTGATAGTGAGGAAGTTCTTCTCTTAATCCATTGAGCATCCGTTCAAGACACTCATAGGCCCAGTGGGAAGAATAGAATGAACGGATGGGTGTTCGATCCAACAACCATGAAGCATCATATGCTTCGACCAGGACATTCATCGCCCCTCCAAGAAGTTCTGTTCGCAACATAGAATATTGAATGTAAGCGATCGGCCCTTTCGCCCCACGCTTTTGGGCGTCGCTGACTTCCTGAATCATCAACCTGAAATGACTTAGGAACTCGGCTGTCAATTCCGTATACCTTGTATGCAGCGTATGCTGCAAATCATCCATAAGTTTGGCCCGCGCAGGTTTTACCTGATGGGTATAAAAATGTAATATAGATTCCTTGCGATCCATTGGAAATTATCCCTCCTGCCCATACGTCACCCTATACTAGTTGGCTTTCACTTCTGATCCACTCATTTTTGCTTGTCCATCCAATTTGAATGTCCCTCCCCCGCCTTCCAGCAACAATTGCGAATCGGCAGATAACGTTATTTTCTTCCCGGCTTTGAGCGAGATATTGCCCCCAGCAGACATCCGAATCTGCTGGCTTCCGATGATCTGAATGCCCTCGTCCCCGCTGAGACGAATGAACACCTCGCCCTCTTTGCTGCTAATGGAGATGGAATCTGGGGTCAGTCTGATTTCTTTGCCATAAGGCGTACGGAAAATTTTATGATCCGGTTTGTTTAATTGGTTCGTTCCAGTTACCTTATTATCCAGACGGGGTGCTCCTGTCGCATAGGCCTCTTCTTCGTTTTGCGTTGGAAAATATACGGCCACCGGATCACCCACTTCAGGCATGACATACCAACCTGTCTGCCCCTCTGCGATGTATGGCGACTGATACAACAGCCACAACGCTTCCTCTTCCTCCTGTTTTTCATCACAGTCCAGCTGAACTCTTACATGACCACCATGCACTGAAAGGATGCGACCAAGTAATGAGCTTCCGGCAATTATCGAATTGTAATATGTCTTTTGTCTTAGTCCTCTATGAAGGCAAAGTACATATTGGTGCTTCACTATTCCTCCCACAAGCTCGGTGTATGCCTCAGTCACATATAGGCTTCTGCCTCGGAAGGTAATATGATGTCCAAGCTCCATCACCTGATCTGTCTCGATTTCATATATAATGAAATCTGATTCGTTGACCTTTAACGTATCGTTTTCGGTAAAGTACATGAATGGTGCCATATTTTTGCGGATTGTATAACGTGTATTGTCCAGATCGATTGAATTTCCGTGCTCAAAGACGCCAAAATAAAATTTGGGGCTGTCAAACTGAGCGGCCGGCATTAAGCTCGTGTGAAAGCGAGAAGCAAGTCTCCTGAGAAATGCCCAATCCGTTTCTTGATATTGCACGGCAACCTTGCCAATCTTGGCTCCCTCGGTCCCCTCATCGATCACGTCCAGTCCCGGATAATCCTGATCCAGTTCCTTTAACAAATCGGGTAACTTCATTTTGATATTTTGAAATGTACGCGTTCGTTTTGTAATGTCCATCCGGTATGTATGTGAAATGGCCTCCACGTGGAGCGTATATACGCCTCTGACAACCTTCACTTCAACAGATAGTGGAATGCCTTTGAACAGAGGCTTCTTATTGCCATCCTCATCTTTTTGCCACACTTCAATTGGGGTATTCTTATCCGTAACATCGACATAGCGATCCTTCCATTCCTCGGACACCATGCCCTTAAACACGAGCCGAGTGTGCTCATTCATTTTTTTCCGGATCGTCAGTTCTTGCAAATGCACCAGTTCATATGGTTCAATAATCAGATTCTCATAAGTCAAACTCATGTTGCCCATCTCCTTTCAACTTCAATGGATCGCAAACATTTGCGAGTAACTTTGGATAATAACAAAAAAACAGGACAATTATGGTTGTATATAACCAAAGTTGACCTGTTCACATGTAATGCAATTGTTTTTCATTAGGATAATTCTACAGCTATTTATTATGACTATTTATAATTCTCTACAAACTGTTTATTTTTTTCTTTTTCAGGAAGCAAACCTAAATATTTATACTCAAAAATCATTTGTCTTTGAGTTGGGGTCACCTCTGAAGCTATTACGTCTTCATAATCATAATGAATTTTTAACTTACCAGGATGCTTTAATGTTAAGGTTAAATTTGTCCACGCCTCTTGATCATAGTCTATAAAAATTTGTCTTAATTCTTTAAATTTTGTTTGTAATTCTAATAATAAGTTATCATAAGTTTTTTCACTCAGTCTATATTTTTCAGGAATATCATGAGAGTATATGAACTCCTCATTCTCATAAGTGTTGAAATAGAAGTATACCTCTCTGGATCCATCTAGTATTTCGGCGTACAAGTAAATCTCATTCCAGTTATCACTAGGTATCATACTTAGAATATGCTCTGCTATCATGGGATAAAGAGGATCCATCTGTTGCTCCATTATTCCTCTAACCTCCAATTTAATTCTCTATTGTAATTTTTCTTTGTCCTACTCCATCTATCGAGTACTCTACTATCAAACTATCATTGATTAAACACATTTACATAAAAATTCAAAATATAGCGATCGTTCTATCACCAATTCTAGTACTTGTTTTCTATTTTCCACTTTGAACAAAACCTTCGTTTACCAAAGATCAAAATTGCTGGGTTTGAATACCCATTTTTCTCCTTCATCCACAGTGCAATCACGAATAAAATGAAACAACAACATTAATGCGAATTCTAATCTAGTAAGTTGTTACAGTCCTCTGTTCAATATTCTCTAATATTACCTTTCTGCGTGTATTAAGATAATTAAATTGTTCAAAAGACAACTTATCCTTTAGCTGATGATGACTCAAGTCTTTCAATTCTTTTAACAAATACTCTTTAGATTTATAAGACACCACTACATACGTTAATAATATCTCACCGTAAACTAGAACTATTATGTTTTTCAAAAATACCGAGATTCATTGTTGTTTCAAATTCGTTAAGTATCATCTTCTAAATAAGGATACTACTGTTTTACCGATATCCACCATCAAATCAGCTTACCTGAACGCTCTCTCAGAGTTTCTAATGCTATAAAAAAACACCATAATATAAGTATATTACTCATATTATGGTATTCGGTATGATTATTAAATAATATTCAAACACTACAGGATTTACACAAACTATTTTACAGACTCATCTAAATCTTTCCCTCATTTTTTTTGTTTCTAAATCTGCTTGTCTGACTGGTACAGGGAGTCTAGTTTCCTTATTAATTAACGCTAATGTAAGGTCTGTAGCAGTATCAATACTTATCCAATTACCACAGGAGACGAAAATGGGCTTTACACTTTTATGTGTTCGTAATGCTCTCCCATAGATTTTGTTATTTATCACAATATCAGAGAAAGCCCCTTCTTCTTCATCGGGCATAATAAAATCAACCCCGTCAATTTTCAAGTAGCTTTTTGCAATACCTATTGTTGGTTTATTTAAATAAAAGGAAGCATGCGTTGCAATCCCCATATTCCTAGGGTGTAAGTACCCATTTCCATCAAACATAACGATATCTGGTTCATTAATTAAGGTGTTAAATGTTTTTAAAATTAATGGTAATTCTCTGAAAGATAAATATCCTGGTATATACGGGACCGCAATTTCATCTGTCATAGATTTCGTCTCTATAACATTTTTCGTCATAAAATCCACGACACATATACAACAAACTGCAATTGTCGTTTCATTTTCCTCCCAATATGCCAGGTCAATACCTGCAATCAGCAGAATATTTTCTTTGTGGAAATCATTTTCTAATTTTATTTTCCGAGTTAAATCATACTGAATTTTATCAAATTCATCTATTATTTTATTCATTAACTTATTTTGCACGCGCATCATATTTTTCGATCATTTTCTTTTCAAATTCACTTGGCTCTAATTTTTCATTAATTAGTACCCCTTCTATATCCCACTCTCTATATGTTATGGCAAATCCATATTTGTAATTCGCGATTGATTTATGATTACCATTCTCAAACCAAGAGATAAATTCTCCTGTTATTACACCTTTGCTCATTTTCTGGAAGCTTGAAATTCTGCCAGATTCATAATAGTTCACATAGTCTCCATCAGCCAATCCATTTTTATAGTAAGAGTAATATGCTAAATTCCCATTATCGTATCTTTCATATAAAAGACCAGATATAGGTTTCCCTCCATCCTCTATCGGTTTATCAAAAACTTCTTGCCCACTATTTCCAGAAAAACAAACATCATCAGTAAATTCTATACCTGTTAACAATACATCTTCCATTCGCAAAATATTAACATCAATCATTTAATATCATCCACTCCATTTAGATTATTTGGGTAAATCAGATTCTATTTTAAAATCCCGTAAAATATAATTACAGTGCGGACATGTTTGGAATGGTATATCGATGACTGGCTTTGATGAGCCTCCAGGTTTTATCACATATATTAAGATATCATCAATAGTAGCACTCGGATTATCCAATAATGCCTTATTAGCTGCATACACCTCAGCATGCGATCCTGAACCATGTGTATACAAACTATAGGAATCATAAATGTCGTCTGGCATATTTTCTATTCTAAAATGTACCTTATGAGATGGACTTTTTTTAAAGTGTCCATCTCATAAGGTACACTTTAGTTTGGATTTTTTGGATAATAAAGGGGGATAAAAAACCACAATACAGCGTTTAGCTCGCATTGTGGCGTTGTTGTTTGTATCATTCTAAATACAGATCGTTGAAAAAACAAATTTATCTATAAATTTTGAAGTTTAGTTAAGACTTCCTTGATTCGCATAGAAAGATCCAACTTTTCATTTTCTGACAATTGTTCCCCCACATCATTCATATCAAATTGCTCTAATTCATTTTTTATTTTCAAAAACTCCCCTTTAGCATTAATTCTATATCTGATAAGTAGTTCTGCAAGTGTTGTTCTAACAACTATTTTTTCACTTAATGTACTCCTACATTCACGCTCGAATCGTTCCATTATTTCCTCAACCAGCTCAATTGCATCTTTCTTCTCATTGAATAAAATCCCAAAGTAATTTTTAACTTCCTTTTCTATTTCAAAGTAGTAATATCTTGTATTCGGACTATAATCTACAGGTATACTTTCAATTCCATCAAGCACCATATCTCTTCGTTCTAATATGTCCTGATAATCATCTGGAGCTATTTCATGTTGTAAATTATTTAAATCTAGAGAATTTAATGCATCAATTATCTTTTGTTTCGATTTAACAAAAATTTTCGAATGTGTTAAATGAATTCTCCCTTCCGCAATAGACAATACTGCTTTTTCCATTTCACCTCTTTTATCCATACCGAAGTATGCCTCACATGTGCAAGCAAGAGCTTCAGGACCACTCATTCCCTCACTTTTAAAATAAAAATAGTTTTCATAAAAAGCTCCAAATAAAGCCTCATAATTTCGTTTCACTTTATGTCCTCCCAATAAATTTCTTATGGCTCAACTATCTTATCACCATTATGGATTACCTCAATATCAATATTGGGATAATCTTTGTGAAACTTCCCTATGATTCTACTACAACTTCCACATGTATCTAATTCAGTAAATAATTTAATTTTCCCACGAGCTTTTGATGGATCTGGCAATTTATCAAGTCTAGATGCCAAATCATTGAGAATTTTATACTCAGTATCATTGTCTCTTAATCTTACATTACCACTCCTATCTGGCGCTTCAGTAGCCTCGTACTTTGGTTTTGTTGGTTTTAATGAATAATCAGCATAGGTCTTTTCCTTATTATCCCCGTTCAAACTACTATGAGAATAAAATTCATTCTTGTCAATTCCTTCAATTTCTACCTTCGCATACGCAAAATTTAGATCACCTTTAATCCTATTAGAAAGCTTACTTCTTAACACTTTAACTTTATCAATAATAAAACCTTCTGTTTCTAAATCAATTACTCTTGTTGGGAATACTTTTCCATGACTTACCTTAGGAACATCACCCGTCCCCTCAGCCTCTGATTCACTTTCTTGTCTTTCTTGTCTTTCTTCCTCTTCACTTTTACGTTTTTCCTCCTCTTTTTTCTTTTTATCATCTTTTCCTTTTTTCTTCGATGAATCTTGCTTCCACTGATTATGACTGTTGGGAATCTGATTATCTTTCTTGTTAGCGCTAGATGAGCTTGTTCCTTCACCCTCGCTCGACTTTTTCCCTGTACCTGTATTTGATCCTGCAGTATCCGGTTCTCCGGATGTTTGGGTCTTCTTACTGGTATTCGGAGTTGGATCCTCTATCTTGCCACTACCTGATGATTCTGTTCCTTCACCATCGCCAGGCTTCTTCCCTGTACCTGAACTTGAACCCGTACTATCCGTTTCACCTGACGATTGCGACTTCTTACTGCTGCTCGGGGTCTGATTCGGTTTCTTGCCATTGCTGGAGGAACTTGTTCCTGCCCCGTCACTTGACTTATTCCCAGCGTTCGAGCTTGTTTTCCCTCCAGAACCCACTTCCCCGGCAGTTCCCGACTCTTTGGGCTTGTTTTTTCCCAAGTTGCTCCAAGGCTGAAACCGGATGACCTGGCTCTCCTTATAATAATCGCTGACGGCTTTAACAATCACATCTTTTGACTTTTTCACAAATGTTTTTGTTTTACTTGTAGCCGGTTTGTCTGTCGTCGTTGTTCCTTTAGAAGCAGCACTTGGAGAACCCGTTGTTCCTGGATGGTCTGAGGGCTCTGGTACACCTGAAGAACCCTTTTTCGTGCTTACTCTGCCCGTAAATCCATTGAACTCTCCGTCCAACCCTTTCATAGTCATCTCATGTTGCTCGAATTCACCCATCAAGGTAGATAATTCTTCTTTACTCATGGGAGCCATAATTCGCCGGGCAAGATACTTCTTCTGTTCGACCGTCAGATTCTGTTTCTGCCAGTAATTATAGTCACCCATTTCCTCTGCGGTGATGTCTATTCTTCCGATATCTCGAGCAATGCCGTTATGATAAGGGTTGAAAAATAGTTCATATTTAATGTCATTCTGCTTCACATTCCCATAATACACGAGTGCTTCCTTCAACTCTTGGTCAACCTGTTGATGAGCCCAATGCTCCCTCGTATTGCCTGGAATCTGATAATACATCTGGCTAATTTCCTTTTCCTGCTGATGCAGTTTCTTCACAAAATCCAAAAAGGAAGTAGCCGTGCTTAACTCTCGTGCTGCTGAGACAACTTTACCAAATAATTGGTGCTTGTAAGCCTCTTCTTGCTGCAGCTTGCCCACGAAATCACCATTCAGATGATTCAGAAGTTGTAGGGTCGAAGGCTTAAAGGATCCTGCACTTGGGATGTTCCCGATCAAGCCGATTGCTGCAGCGCCAACGACAACGGCCTGTGCTGCAACCGCTGGTGCACCTCCAAACATGCCCAAGACGGGGATCATCCCCGCCATGGCGACCGCTGCACCAAACAGGGAGGCCTCCTTCATGTTAACCACGGAAGGCTGCATAGCAGCTGCTTCGGCTGCAGCTGCTGCTTGAGCTGCCTCATATTGTTCAAGCGGAATAAGGGGCGGCTCTGGCTCTGGCGGCAAATCGGCTACCACGACGGGTGCCTTATGGCTGCCTTCCTGTTGCAGCAGTCCAGCACGGACATCAGCTTGTCCATCGAGAATAAAGCTGCTTCCTCCGCCAAGGAGCCAAATTGCTTCAGGGGCGGTAGCTTTAATCTGACCTGCTTTAAGCGATAGACTGCCACCCTGAATCGAGATGTTACCTGCACTCTGCATCATGACACCCTGGTCATTCAGTGTGATGACCAATCCAGCTCCAGCTTGTACGGTCACCTCATCCGATGACATACCAATAGATGGTCCGTCAGGGTGGCCCCACATTTTGTGTTGCGTTCCACCGGAAACCGAACGCTTGCTTTCGGGTACTGCATGACGAATATAAGCCTTGGACTCGCGACTTCCAGGAATGTACAGTTCCACCGTGTCACCAATCTCTGGCATTAGGTAGAGTCCGCTGTGACCTTCGGCGACGTAAGATGTCGATAAAGGATATGGACAGCAAGATTCTGCTTTAATCGGACCATCTTCGATATACAGTTCCATCTGTACACGATCACCAATAATGCGGATTACTTCACCGTATAAGGAGAGGCCAATGAGATCCAGAAGATCGGATCGTGGAACCCGAATATGTTCTTCCAACATCATACGATATGTAGTCATGAGCAACCCGGATTCCAATCGGGATTCCGCTTGAGTTACCGTTAATTCTTTCCCGTCAGGCAGTTCGACTTTATCACCCAAAGCATAGGTTTCATAACACTCCATCGTATAGATGAGCGCCCCCTGTGTACCTTTGGGATCCTGCATCATATACCGATGCTGTTCATCCCCATGCCAATTCAGATGGCCCATTTCTTTCTTGACATGATATGGACGATCCAGAGGCCATTTCCACAACTTGCCCATGGGCAACCCGAAGAACAATTTCGGTGAAGCTGCGGTCACCTCAGGCACCAGTACGGTACCAAACCGGGAAGCCAAACGTCTCAGAAACATCCAGTCGGTTTCTCTATATTGTAAAACAAGTTCTCCCAATTGGGTATTCTCTGTGACATTATCAATTACATCCGAGTAGGTATACGCCTTCATCACGTATTTAACTAATTCGCCATAGGACATCGCCCTGTTCTGGAATGCTCGCACGGATATTTCAATGTCCATCTGATATGTATTCGATATGGCCTCTAGCTCGAACCTGTATATGCCACCAACCAAATGTACAGTTAATGAAGTCATCACGCCATGAAACAGACGCCTTACAGATTTCCCCATTTGATCTAGCTGTCTTAGTACAATCGGTTCTCCTTCAGCCTGGACATGAAGGATGCCTGGTCCATCTTCCTCCGGTATAACGCCGCTAATATATAACTTCGCATGCTCATTAATCTGTCGGGTAATTCGGATTTCTTCCAGCCATTGCACTCTATACGGCCAATATAAACGGAGTTGTTCGTATCCGATGCGTTCCTGTACCTTTTTCATGGATTCGTTCATCTCAAAAATCCAGCTGCTGTCCGTCATCCTCGATGACGATATCTCCACCATACAGACACTTATGCGTACAGTGACCAAGTAGAGCAGCTTTCCCTTCCACCTTGGCATCTCCTTTGCCATGTAGCCAAGGCATAGTCAATACAGGTACACACGGTGCTTTCTTCACCCCATAGATATCCACCATCATACTGTTGGATACAGCCGGATTCTCCATATTGGAGCAATTTCCAAATGATCCAATATGGACTCCAGGTACATAATCTTCAATCGTCAACTGAGCCTTGCCTTTGATGTAAACGCCATGACTAAATGGGATCTTCAATCGGGTACGCTGTGTACCACAACTGCAATGCAGAATCGCTCCGGCAACCACATAACTCTTGGAATCTCCTGTAGCAGGTTGAAGACTGATCTCACTCTCTTGATTACCTTGTGCCATTTCGCCTCTCTCCTCTCTATATTGTCTGTTCCTGCTCCAGACGGACCAGCTGAATCCCGGAAAAATCCCGACGCAGCAGACTCTCTGCCAAAGCTAGATTAACGATGATGACAGATTCACGAGGTTCCTTTAATTGAAACAAAGGAAGTTCAGCCTTACCTCGATCCAGAACAATCTGTTTCAGACTTCCATCCAGATGACGTTCCGTTTGGGGAGAGAGCACATCCATTACCGTTGGATAAATAGCCCAATAGGTCTCCTGGGACATACGTGCTTTGTCCGTCAACACTGCTGCCCTGCGAATTAAGCCGGGATGGTACAACGTAAATACTTCCAGCATTCGATCCGATACCAGAGGTACAGGACGCTCCAAATAATCGGTGTAATCTACATTAGGTCTGCTTTTGATTGAAAGGTTAATTGCGGTGTGATTACTACTCCCCTCCTGAAAAGAAGCATTCCACTCTCGACGCTGTACCTCACCAACCGCTTCTGTCTCTACACGATTTGTCCATCTGGTATCCTGCATCAGCCTAAAGTATCGCATGGCGATTCCTCCTTCACCGACTCCTCAAATATCGCATCTTCCAGATCTGCCCCATCCCATAACACGTTGGTTAGGTTTGCTCTACGAAATATAGCTCCACGGAGTCGCGCTCCCCTGAAATCTGCTCCGGTTAAGTTGGCATTCTCGAAGTTGATACCTGAGTACCCAGGACCCTGTATTCGACCATCAGGATGCCCTTCTTCCCCAGAAATGCCCCTGAAGATAGCCCTCTCCAGTGAACATCCATTGAAGTCAGCACCGTAGAGTAGACTGTCAGCAAAATTGGTATCTCTCATATCACAGTTATGCCAACGTGTGCCTACCAAGACACAACGTTCAAAATCTGTTGATTTTAATCTGATGTCATTAAACCTGCTATACCGGAAGTCTAGATCACTGCATATCATCTCTTCCATGTCCAGATCGTGATAGTCCGCATACATCCCACCCAAACCATCACCCTCTTCAAGCTCCCTGCCGATGTCTTCCAAGTTCCGTTCTCGTTGGTCCAGGCGATACACACATTCACTGGTATCCAAATACTCCCCTACACGAACCTCAAATTCGGGCTCCACCTGCATATCCGATATCAGTTGGGAATCAAGGAGCTGATGGAAACATTGACGAATAAAATAAATAACATAGCGGTGAACCAAAGTTACCTCTTGAAGTCGTATTCGATCCAGTTCAACCATCGAGATCATCCCCTGATAATCAGGAAGTGTCTTCTTCAAACGATCAAGCATCCGTTCCAAACAATCAAAGGCCCACTGGGCATCATATATTGCCTGTATAGGCTCTCTGTCGAGAAGCCATGACATATCACTGGCTTCGGCAAGATAATGCATCGCTCCCGTAGCGACTTCTGTCCGCAACAAAGAATATTGGATGTAAGTAACATTCCCTTTGGCACCAATCTGTTGACTGTGCGTTACTTTACTAGTTAATTCCTCGAAATATCTTAGGAACTCCGTAGTCAACATTGGGGATTGGCTATTTAATGTATATTGAAGGTCAGCCATCAGCCTGATTCGTTCAGGCTCCACTTGATTCGTATAAAAGTGCAGTAGTGATTCCTTCCGGCTCACTGACTTTCCTCCTTCCAACGTTAATTAGATTTCACTTCTGTCCCGCTCATTTGAGCCTGACCATCCAGCCTTATTTTCCCTCCTCCTCCTTCAAGAAGAAGTTCTGATCCAGCAGATAATGTAATTTTCTTTCCTGCTTTTAGCGAAATGCTCCCTCCTGCTGACATACTTACTTGCTGACTACCTGCAATATGAATACCTTCATTTCCACTAAGTCGAATATAGACCTCTCCTTCTTTACCGCTAATGATTACAGCGTCTGGAGTAAGACGTATCTCTTTCCCATGAGGAGTACGAAATATTTTATGATCAGGATTGTTCAGCTTGTTGGTGGATGACGACTTGTTATCCAGTCGTGGAGCACCTGTGGCGTAAGCATCTTCTTCATACATCGTTGGAAAATATACAGCTATCGGGTCACCAATTTCGGGCATGACATACCAGCCGGTCTCTCCCTCTGCAATATACGGAGATTGATACAACAGCCACAGTGCATCTTCCGTCCCTTGTTTATCATCACAATCAAGATGTACCTGAACCTGTCCACCATGTACACCGATAACACGCCCCATTAATGAGCTTCCAGCAATCAGCGGATTGTAGTACGTCTTTTGCCGCAATCCTTTGTGAAGACTCAGCACATATTTATGCTTTAGAATACCTCCGGCTAGTTCCGTATAGGCTTCCGTAAGATACAGACTTCTGCCACGGAATGAGATATGGTGTCCCAGTTCCATAACTTGATCTGTCTCCACTTCGTATACAATGAAGTCACTTTCATTCACATTTACAGTCTCGTTCTCTGTGAAGTACATGAACGGAGTCATGTTTTTGTGGACGGTATAACGCGTATTATCCAGTTCGATCGAGTTACCATGCTCATATACGCCGAAATAAAATTTGGGGCTGTCGAATTGAGCCGCAGGCATCAGACTCGTATGAAATCGGGAAGCCAGTCTTCTGAGAAATGCCCAATCTGTTTCCTGATATTGCACGGCCACCTTGCCAATCTCGGCTCCCCCGGTCCCCTCATCGATCACGTCCAGTCCCGGATAATCCTGATCCAGCTCTTTTAACAATTCAGGGAGTGTCATCTGGATGTTTTGAAACGTACGCGTTCGCTTCTTGACATCCATCAGGTACGTATGTGAGATCGCTTCAACCTGGAGCGTATATACGCCCCTCACAACCTGCACTTCTACAGATAAAGGAATGCCTTTGAATAGCGGACTTTTGTTCCCCTCCTCATCCTTTTGCCACACTTCAATCGCAGTACTCTGATCGGTAACATCCACATATCGATCTTTCCATTCCTCGGATACCATGCCTTTGAAAACAAGGCGGGTATGCTCATTCATCTTTTTGCGGATTGTCAATTCTTGCAGATGTACTAGCTCATAAGGTTCAATAATCAGATTTTCATACGTCAGGCTCATGGACTCAGCTCCTCTCTAATTCATTTCGACAATGAGTGTATCCAGAAGTGTACCACCGGGTTCCATCCAATTTCTCTTCTCATCGTCCGTACAGTTAAAACCATAAACAAGGACTTTCTGATCTAAAATGGTGAACACCATATGGTTATAAATTTGATCATTCAATCCCTGAACAACGAACTGGCAGTAACCCGTGGAAAGACCGGCATCCGTCACTCGAACGCCGTGTTTTTTCCATTCTCGTACAGGTTGAGTTGCACGAATCACATCAGCCATCGATTCCGTAAAGGAATTCAGCTCTTCCGGAGCAAGACGATGATCCAATGTCTTGAACGTAAAGTTGATCGTTCCCGAATCATTGGTATAGATCCATTCAGGACGATGGGACGACGGATATTTTAACTGAGCTTCTCTTTCTGTCACCAAACGAAATGTGCGGGGAAGAGACACCGTAACCTTGCCCTCGTATAGCTCCGTTCTTCTCAGATGTATCGTTTCCTGTTCAAGGCGTATCATGGTTATTGGCTCGAATGGTTTAACTTCTCTTGATTCAGGAGAGGCTTCAACATCTCTAGTCTCTGTTCCCTGATGAGGTTCACCGTTCAATGTTTTGCCATATAACATCGGGATGATTTTGCGATCCATATGTTCCATAAACGAATTCCATCCTCCCATTCACTTGAAAATTTCAATCCACAATCATACGATGTGGTCCACCCACCGGCATACCCGAACGTCCCGTTCCCCGACCTGCATTCGCCAGTATGCGATCCAGATATCGATGAATCTGCGCATTATCATATTCTCTGTACTCCAGCCCCAATCGACTGGCAATGTGATGCAAGATGACGCTACGCCCAACCGTTCCTTCATTGAGACACATCATGGCGAAGACCAGATCCTGGGGATCAGAGGTCCCCGTTCGAAGCAACCTCTCGGCATAATCCTTCATGACAACCGGGGATAAGGTGCTTGTCCCCTCGGCTGCATAAGGGACATGAATGACATGCAGCGTGTTGAACTCCGTTGCCAAGTCGGCAAAGGTCTGGTAGTCACGCCGCAGCCGGGCCCCTTCCTTCAGCTTGAATCGAGCCAGCTCCAACTCACTCGATGTGCACGTTGCCTCTTCATCCAAGAGCAGTTCCGAGTGGCTTATCGTCATGTCACTCACGGTCTCCTCCGCGGTAAACCGAAGCTTCAGCACATTGACCCGTCCCGTAGCTTGGTATGCCAGTTCCATAGGCACTGTCAGCATATAAAGCCTTCCTCTATACAGCACCATCCCAGGAGCGACGACCAATTTGTCCGGGAAGACTTCTACCTCTGCACCTGCAAGAATGCCATCTGCATAACCGCGATAGTACAGTTCGATGAAGTCTCTGGGGAAATCACGTAGTCCCTCCAACATGGATGTTTTCAGAATTCTTCCCTTGTTAAAATGCGGATACGAATATGTGAACATGAGCGGTGTTCCTCCTTTCTGCTCGTGGTCCTCACTTCATTCCGTCAAAGAAGTCCAGTTCCGACAAGTCTGTTTCAAACGGAAGTAGCTTCTGCGATCCCAGATACAGCCGTTCATTTCTACGAGCTACAGGCAACACATGGAAGCCCCAATGACGATCATCCGGAAAGACAAAAAACTTCGTCTCTCCATTCACGATGGAATCCGTATCATCTTGCGGAATTTTATCTCCATATCGATCTCGAATGTCTTCGTAGAGCACCTCTTTATAGAAATCCGGGCGGTTCGCATATACGAATTTTTGTCTCAGCTGGCCATCACTTCCGCTAAGATACAACTCCACTTCTGCCGTCTCGAATGGCCGGGAAATGCTGCCCGGAATACCATCACTCCGATCCAGACTGCTGATCAGCATTTTTTCACGTCCATTATGCGTGTAGGCACTTACGGTATACGGAATTACAGCGGCATCATGCGTGATGTCCGCTTGAACGCTTCCCGTTTTGCGGGCACTCAGATAACGAATCGCCCCTCGAAGACAGGCAAGTTTAAGATCAGGCACACGCCCTTCCGCAGGTTTTTGCCGAAACTCAATGCTTCTGCCTGGAACGAACTCTTTCAGTGCTTCCCGAAATACATCAATGCGGCAGGACTGACCTGTCAACTTGATAATCGAGTACTGGTTCATCCGCCCTTGCCGATAGAAATCATCCAAAAACTTACGAACCACCTCATAGATATCAGCCTTAATCAGCTGGGTAATTTCCTTGATATTGAACACCACATCGGGGAACTCATATTCATCCTTCAACTCCCCATTCCGTTCTACCGAGAGGAACCAACGCTCCATGGTGGTTATTTGCAGATCGCTGTCCCCGTCGCCCTCCATCTCCGAGTGGAATCGGTTACGCAAAATGCCGGTTTTGCGGAAAAATTGCTGCTTCATCTCTTCTGCGATTTCCCATAGAAAGTAGAAGTTGCCTCTTACCCGCAAATACTCATCCCGTGAACGATTCTCTCGGCGCGCAAACGCGGTAGGGATGATGTGTTCTGCCTCCTCATATCGCTGCTCCAGCTTCTGATAAACGGACTTTACACCCTCTTCGTCCACCTGACGGAACACATCCGCACCAGGTGCCTCAATCAGGCTATCAATATCCGTCACCTGACGGCGTCCGCTATAGTAGTCGGCGAATACAATTTTCATGAATTGCATAATACGATAGGTAATGTTGTGACCTCCGAAGTTCGTATCCCCATTTTCGTAGGTAGTATGGATATCGAGCTTGTACGCCATATGTCCATCCTCGATCGTAAAGGCACAGGAAGATAAATCCGTCGTTCCACCGCCACAATCAATCACGAGCGCATGATACGTCTGCCCTTCCATGAAAGCACCACGTTCCATGCCGTCAGCAAGGGTGTTATAGAGCACAGCCATTCCCTCATCCAGCGCATACGTCTGCTCAATCCGATAATCCGGAAGCATCTCTCTGAACATCTGCAAAAACTGTGTTTTCATCTTCACGGGACTGGTAAAGTGCACATGGCGAAACTTGCACTTGAACTGATGCTCTGCCGTTCGGATGATGTAATTCATGTATGCACGCAGCAGATCCATACGAGACACCATGGCCGCATTGCCATGAACATCGACGATTTCTTCCATTTTGTTGTAATTGTTCACCCAGCGCTTCATGCTGCGGAAGACACTCGCCCGGCTGCTGTACCCTCCCCGACGCATACTTCGCAGCGCTTCATAGCCGAACTCGTAACGAATGTTCGCTGGATCCGAACACTCCGCCACCCCAATGGCCGTAGGCAGGACCTCGATCCAATCCGGATCTTTGTATGTAGGATCGGGAAAAGAAACGTAGTTGATGGCATCCATACGGACTCGTCCATTCAGCAAATCCTGGCTGCTCGGCGCCTGAATATAACCGTTATGCAAATAGGCGCCTGCCGTCGTATTGGAGGTGCCAAAATCAATTGCAAGCACTGCTTCTGTCGGTTCAAGCTCCCGGATGTCCAGATCTGCCAGTGGGATCTGAGTATATTGAATATGAACCGGTGGAAGCGGTCTGCTGGAATAATAGGTCTGATAGAGATACTCCGAGTCGCGCTTACGGAAAAAGAGAAGACTGTACTGTCTGTTTCCCGATCTCTTCCAGGTCACCCCACTTCCTGCGGTCAAATAAAAGGTTCCCGATACGGAGTCGTCCTTAACCAGGTTGAAGATGCCACACAGCTCCATGCTCTCATTGACTAAAAGTACGTTGGATTCGGTTAGTCCACCCGGTGCCGTAACCACATATCGATCCAGCTTGTCCACGTTCAATCCTTCGTACAGAATCAGTCGTGCAGGCACACTAATGCCTCCATCACTGCTCATGGGCGCCGTCATATGACGAGAAATAGCCTTTTGTATCCGCTCGAATCCACCTTCAACAGACTGATCGATCCACAATATATCGTCCGCTCCCAGAAATTTTAAAATAATCCGAATCAGTTCTTCCCGCTCCGTCCGAGGGCCCAATCCCTCGATTAACCGTTCCTTGTAGCAAATGTTCCGTAATTGGAACGTGGTCATGTCCATCAATTCTTCACGCGTATAACGCATGGTTCCTCTGGAACGTTCCCTGCTCGTGGCGTCAGGATACAATCGGTATGAATAGCCGTTCATCTATACTTCCTCCTTACAACTGCTGGTGCTGCTTAATATAGAGCAATCCCGTCCTGTATCATCGTATAGTCCACATCCAGAATGCCAAAATGATGCCCCCAGTATATTTCCGTGTCGAACCGAACCGGCAGAAAGAGTTCAAGAATCAGTTCCAGCTTCTCCTTCGCTTCCGTACGTTCTACCTGACCAATATACAAAAGCAATTCATCCTTTTCCTCACAATTGGCATATAGGGTTGAACGCGGGAACATTCGAACAAGGGTATCCCTCAGCAGATGAACCGCCTCACCCGTATCATACAAACGGAGCATATTGCAGGCGATCACTTCCTGCTCCTCCTGTCCGAACAGCTCCAGTCGCCGCCGAACCCGATCCCCGTATACACCCGAATGCATATCCTTCAGAATGAAGCGAATATAATACTCCCTCTTGTTCATCCCCTGCATCAAATCCATATCCGCCAGAAAATGAATGACCAGATCAAAGAGCGCTTCCCGCAACTCCACCTGCTCTTCATTATTGATATCGAACAGGTCCCGGAAAATATCAAAAAAGCGATAATACGGATTGACTTCAATCGTGCCTTCCACGCCTGAAGCATTCAGGTTCGTTTGGCTGAGTTCCATATAAGGCGAATATACACGTGCTGGCACAAAGGTTACGTCGCGCAGATCGGTTCCATTACGCTTGGCCCGAATAATGAGATCCCAGATGTAATTCATGCTGTACTCACACCCATTCCCCTTCGCAGCAGTATTCCGGGAAAGCCAGCTGGATTTCGGATACCAGAAAGCTCAGCAGATCATCCAGAAAAATGGCCTGTCCCGGCTGCTTCCCGTGTCTGCTGAACCTTAAAATCATTCGATGTTTATCTGTTTCAACACGGACATGATCGCTAACAAATGCATTAAGTGGATACGTAATGCCCAAAGCAGGTCTTGGCGCCACCACTTGCACATCTTCCAGTTCCAACCCCTCTGCTGCCTGAAAAGCGTGAACCATGCGGGCAATCTCTCCTTTGGATCGTACAGAACGTCCTTCCTGGCGCGCATATTTACCGGCAAACCCTTCCCGCTTGTTATTGGAAAAAAGCGGATAGTCCATCCTGCCAACACGGGTTGCGACGGGACCAGCTATTTTCAGCACCGTCCATGAATCGGATTTTTCCAGTGGTGATACGATGGTGATATCTTCTTCCGATCTTTTGATATACCGAATATGCGATTCGTCTCCATCCACCAGATATCCGTGTTCCGTTCCGGTTTTGCGGAGTGGCAACACATGTTCATAATTGATTCGGTCCGAAGCCGGAACAGGGAATCCACCCGTTTTCATATCCAGCTTCTGAATGTTCCACAGCGGAATCATATTGGTTCTTTTATAAGGCTCAAACTCTTCGAGATGGATGGAAAGTTCCTTGACAGCATGTTGTTTGTCCCATGCTTCTCCATCGTCCGAACTGACCAGAACACAATCAACGAATTTGAACACATAGGGTGCATTGATCGATTTCCATGGCAGGCTGTTCTTACGAAAGACCCGGTACAATTCTTCAACTTTGGAGATATACGCGGCACTTGATTTCAACCGAACCGTTATGGCATGTCTGCCCCCACTGGTTACTATCTCCCCGCGAAATGTCCGATTACTGTTCAGCAGAGATTGGAGTTCCTGTTGCCCACATTCCATGTAGAATGTGAACAATTTCATCTCTTCCTGACGCGCCAGTGCCTCTGAGGCCTCGCTCAAATAGACGGTCTGTGGTTCAGCATCCTCAGGAATGATCGGGTACAGAAATTCATGAATGGGGTCCAGATCTTCCCGCGCACATAAGGTGACATATACATCATGACGTTCCTCCTGCGGCAACACCTCATCAAAAACTCGTTGCTCAATCTGCTTGTTCAGCGTCTCCTGATACTCCACAAGATTAAGAAAAACGCCTGTCATGAGATCTTTGAGCATGCGGCGTTGTTCGAGATCCTCCATCTTGTTAAGACGGTCACGAATCATGTCTTTCATCATGAATCTCCTCCTTCCGATGATTCCTGTTCATTCACGTCAGCCTCCGTGGTATCGGTGCTTCCGTCAGCCTTGGAGGCAGAATTGCTGCCAGCATTACTTGTCGTTTTTCCAGAAGAAGCACCTGAGCCAGAAGCATCCGCATTGCCATTTCCAGCCGAGGTGCCATTACCAGTGGAAGAACCGTTCCCCACTGTATTGCCTGTACTCACACTTCCTGTACTCTCGGTCATATCCGAGGTTATGCCCGATGTATTTGGTGAATCTGGTCCTGCCGTATCCTGCGTAAGATCAGCCGCCGGTACCGGTGGGTTCAATTTCTCATCCAGTTTGTTTATTTTCCGCTCCATGGCCAGCACACGTTCCAGCATATCGATCTCCTGATAAATTCCCTGTGCCGAAGCATAGGCATCCATGGCTCCGCTGTAGTCTCCGGCTTCATTGAAGCGGTCACCTTTCTGTTCCAGCGTATCTGCCTGAAGCTGCCGGGATTGCCGTTTGATATCTGCACGTTTGGTCTCGGCCGTCTCCAATTGCGTAGCAATTTCCTTCAGCGCATCTTTGTAAGCTGTCTCCGTAGCGGCCGTTCTGGCCCGTTTATACAAAATGATTGCTCCACTGTAATCTCCGTTCTGGAGTTTCAGATCGCCCTCCGTGATCCAGTCTTGCACTTGCTGGAAAGTGGTCATCTGCTCCAATCGCTCCTGAATAACTTCACGGTTGAACATGCTATAGGATTCAGACAATTCCAATGCTTTGGTGTAACTCGCGGTTGCTTTGGTAATGTCGCCTTCTTTCAGGTGAGCTTCCCCATCAACCAGCGTCTGGGCAGCAGACATCTTCGCGGTCAACAGCTTTTTATGTATAGGGTCCTTGATTTTGATGGAATTATTGCGTGCAAGGCTGTAGTCCGAGACCGCCTTGGCATACTCTTGTTCCTTGACATACTGGTCTGCGGTCTGTTCATATTGCAGCATATC
Organism: Paenibacillus sp. USHLN196; assembly: GCF_037144955.1. NCBI lineage: Bacteria > Bacillati > Bacillota > Bacilli > Caryophanales > Paenibacillaceae > Paenibacillus > Paenibacillus sp. USHLN196. The sequence continues at coordinate 453,822 of NZ_JBBCYH010000005.1, forward strand.
TACGACCAATTCAGCTTTTTTGGCTGCGCTTTTCACCGCGTAGAATATGCCGGCTCCACCAAAAATCAGGAGCATAACCAGCATGATGGCAATCCGCTTAATCCATTTCTTACGGTTCTTGGGCTCTTCATGAAAAATCTTGTTCACATATATGGCTGCCGCACTATAATTCTCGATACGGGTACGCTGCTTGCTAAGCATTACTTCTTCAAGCGTATCCGCCAGTGTCTGCGGGTCATTGGCACCTTCAACCGCATCGATCATCTCGGCATCCTGAACACCTTCCCATAATCCAGGGGTGCAGAGCACAAGCACATCGCCATCGGCCAGCTTAATCTTATCCGATACATACGGTCTGATCATGCCAGGTTTGCCCGCGTATTCGTTCAGATTGCCGCGTTCATCGTGCTGATCCACACGATCCTCTGCAATCTGGCCTTCGGCTGCCAACTGGGCAGCAACGCTATGATCTTTGCTTTTTAGTGCAAGCCGATTTCCACGAAAATGATACAACCGGCTGTGTCCGGCAGATGCCCACACCATACGTGTATAATCTGTCACAACAATGACGAATCCCGCTTTGAGCCTGACTCGGCGGCTTTCATACTGCATCCATTCATGGGCAATCTTGATATACTCTGTTAGTCTGCGTTTGGACATGGTTGGCTTTTCCAAAAAGGATTCCAGAATGGTCTGCACTGTGATCTGTGCGCTATTCACTTCCGTATCTGTATCCAGGCCATCTGCAATGACATAACAGGCCCAATCTTCCAGCTCAACGCAGCCGTAGAAATCCCGATTCTTCAGGAAAGATCCTGCTTCCGAGACAAAAGCCGTCTTGAATTCACTGTTCTCCTTCCTCATCCGTCTCCCCATTTCCCTTCCCTGTGCGTTGCCTGATCCGCTACCATCCTTGCTCCAAAATGATAATCGTGGCATTATCCTGATGCACGAGCTGTTTTTCTTCAATCAAATCAATGATGGTCTGGGCTGCATCAAATGGCGCCATGTCTTTCGCCAGTATAGTCTCCAGTTCCATTTCAGTAAGGGAGTTGTACACCCCGTCACTGCATAACACAATCTTGTCCGCCGGCTGCAGTGCAAACGGCTCGTCCGCGATTTCCATTTGTTTAAAATGGTCGTACCCCAAATAGTTGACCAGCCTTTTGCGCTGCGGATTATCCAACGCCTCCTGCTCCGATATTTCTCCAGACATATACTGTTCTTCCAGTTGGGTTTCCAGCGTATGTTTATGATTGATAGCAAGCAGCTCTCCTTTACGAAATACGGCCAAAATACTGTCTCCTACCGCGCCCCAATATAGCTCTCTGCCCTTGATCATGGCTGATACCAACGTTGTTCCGCCCGGAACGCCAAGCAAGTTACGAAGAATCGCCTGGTTTGCCGCATGGGAAGAAGCATCCCAAAACTCCTCTGGATCAGGAAACCGCTCCAACTCTTCAAACTCACGGATAAATGTTTCTACCGCAGTGGTACTGGCTACTTTCCCACCAGATAATCCGCTAATTCCATCGGCAAGCACCGCAATTACACCATAAGGCTCCACGGCACAGGCAAAATAATCATCCTGTTCACTGCGAGCACCAATGGTCTGTCCATTCCCGATCTGAACGCCAACCGGCCTATCGTCACGTTGCCTTACCGGAATCCGGCTTCGGACGAATAACAACAACCAGATCGACAAACAGCCTGCTGCCAGAACCCAATAAGGCGTTAGCTCCTTGTCGTTCCACAAGATCATGAAGGTATTCACTGTTGCTCCCATTCAAAATGCACACCACATAATGGGATGAAAATGAATTTGCTACGTCCCAATTGAATGACGTCGTAGGCAGCCAGTTCCACCGGAGAATAGACCGCTTCGTTGTTATGGTAGGCAAGGCCGGAAGCATCACCGGGCAGCAGATAGAAATTCCGTTTCTTGGGATCATATACAATCACCGCATGATTGCGCCTTGAAATCGTGTTATCCCCAAGGATTCGAACATGCATCTCTTCCGAACGCCCAATAAAGTTCTTTTCAGCCATAATTCGATAATCCTGGCCCATTTGTGGACCTTCGATGCACACCATCCATCCCGTTACCGGTTCAATTCCTGTCGTTTCTCCCAGGTATGGCATCGTTCTGTCATCCTCTGCCGTGCGAGGCGCGCGTGGGATTGCTCCCCCTGCTTCACTATTGCCGGAAGGCGGTGACTCGACGGCCAGATTACAATATGGACAGGTGTTTCCGTGCCGTCTCGTGCTGAACATATGTCCGTTTCCACATCTTGTCAGACTCATTTCTTTTCATTCCCCCGTAAGCTTGTATGATGGTACGCCAACGTTATTTCACCAAAATGCGGGTATTGGCAATATAAATTAAGTCTCCTGCCTCAATCAGGCTGGGTTCTTCGATTTCCAATTTGGATGATCTGCTTTGATTTCCCTTACGTACGCCCACGCCGCTGGCGGAGTCAATATCCTCAATAAACCATTGGCCCGAAGCTTTGTTCAGCACAGCATGTTGCGGACTGATGAGGGAAGCATATGGAGTATCGGACAGATCAATGTCCGCCTCACTGTTCTTCGAACTTTTTCCGATCAATACACTTGTCTCACCCTGAATGTACCATTCCTTCACACTTGTACCGTCATCGTCCAACAGTACGAGTTTCACAACACGTGAAGACAACTTCTTCTTTTCCCTCTTGCTGGCGGGTAAGTATTTAAAAAACAGGTATGCTCCCCCGGAGAGGACCACAATAATTCCAGTTATCCACTGGGCACTCATGTCCCGGTTAATGATGAATATGTAATACAGCACGGCTAACGAAATCATGGCGACGCATGCGTCAACCCCTATCGTCATTACCGACCTTCCTCGTCTCACTTCCATAACCTCCGCCTGAACCGGCACGATCCATTACAGGCCACCGGCTTACTTTTTTCGAACTCCGAAATATCGGTCAAACATGGCGGACATATCCATTCCTTTGTTGGGATCGGCTTTGCCACTGTTTGAGCTTTCCTTGCCTTTGGGGCGATAGCCAAAAAATTGTTCAAATTGTTCCTGCATTCGTGATGGATCCGACCATACCTTATCGGTATTCATAGGTCCATTTTGGGCTTGTCCACTCTTTTCTCGTGCAGTACTGGATGTTGCTCCATTTGGTCCTCCTGGGTTCCCTGTAGATCGAGGTTGTTGATTGTATGCAGCCCTTAACTCGGGATTTCCGAGTGTGCTGTAGGCCTCATGGACTTGCTTGAAACGCATCTCTGCCTGCGGATCTCCCCCATTAACATCCGGGTGGAATTTCTTCGCCAATTGACGATAAGCCTTCTTGATCTGCTCCGGAGAAGCTTCACGTTCCACACCAAGCACGGCATAATAATCATTCATGGTATTCGTACCTGCCTCCCTGCCGTATTCGGGCGTAAATAAAGATTAAGGGGCACCAAGGCCCCTTAACATGACAGAATTATTCTGGGCCAGCCATAACTGACCCGGAACATCAGCTGCTCCCTTTTATACCGGGAAGCCGCCTTCAATTTTAGTGAATTCCGTTTTGTCTTTTTTCTGTTTGATGAACAGGCTGAATTCACCCACGCCTTCGGTATCTCCGAAACGCTCTGTGTAATCCACAACGAACGCATTAGGCATGTAAATTTTGCGTACCACTTGATCCGCCGCAACCACTTCAAGGGTTACTTTACGGTAGCAATCTGCTTTTTCAGCTGGAACGAGTGACCACAGAGCAAGTTTCATCGTGTCATCTGCATTGTCACCGTCTGTTGCTGTAATAATTTTGCCACTGATGCGAAGTGTTGCACCTACATCTGTGGATCTAGCGTTGGAATCGTCCGGTGTATCTGTGTCATACACTACAGTGCGGATATTATCCATTCCCAATTCGATTGTTTCTGCGCCTTCTACTTTCAATACAAAACCCATTAATAAAAACCTCCTTAAGATTAGAAAACAATGTGCCCGGCATGCTCTCCATCTGGGGAGAGATACCGGAATATATGTATAAGGTCAGCCATGAAGGCTGCCTTTAACACCAAAATAAATGTCTATAATTCGTTGTTTAAAGAATCATATTCCATTTCTAAAACTTGTACCCACTCCAGTTTCTTACACCTTCATCGCGCTGGTGCCTTTGGTAATCATGACCTCCAGGTTCTTCACGTTGCCGTTAAATACCAGGTCAATGTGGCACATATTGCTCTTCTCATCGATGATAAAGCTCATATCGTCACCTTCCTGAATGATCGAATTGATCGACCCTCGGGTTCCCAGCCACCGACTCTTCTGACTGCTCGGATTGTTGCTGAAGAATTTGACGATATTTTCATGCTTGAAATCACCCGTCTGGAAACGGAGCAAGCGCTCAATGTAAGTACTTACGAGTGTTTTATACAAGGAATCAAAGCCATCTTCGGACATCGCCATGCTTCTCGCTTTGTATACCGTGATCCGCTTGATGTCGCTATCCTGGATTTGGGCATTTTCCGATGAGAAAATAAATCCAAAGTTTTTCCGGTTAATCGAATCCTTGATGGTGTTCGTGAATCCGGAGATTTCTTTGGTCATCGTAGTCACTACACGCAAACTATTATCGCCTGCCTCAATATCAAAACGCACACCTGGATAATCCCGGTTCACGGTTTTGAATGCGCCTCGTAGATACTCGGGGCACTGATATGCAGCCACAATTCCGGCAGATACATAAGACGCACCGACATACACACCTTCAATCCACAGCTTCAGAATGTCTTCTTTCTCCTTGGAAAGTTCCACACCATTCTCTGTCTGAAGCATACGGCTGTCGATAACGACACCGGATTTCTCTTTCGGAATAATGGTGAAATTCGGAGCACTTGGAATGGCGAATTCGCTGTAGTCCTTGCGAGTTAATACCGAGCATTTATCAATATATTTATCGATACCCGCAGTAGCCATGCTGCTGAATGTAGTCTCTTCTCCGGATTCAAAGCTGAAGAATACTTGTACTTTGTAGTCTTTAACGACTTGCAGAAGCATCGACAAGGATTCCATACTGTTTCCGTCTTGTTTAACCACTTTCTCGTTACCACGGAAACGGGCTCGACTGACTTGAACTTGTCCCGTATTCTCCAGTTCAACGGAAGGAACAATTCCGAACCAAATGGTGTCGGTAAAATCATTCTTCGCATTGACTGTGTTGAGATAAGTCTCCAGCCGCGGAATGTTACTGCTCTTGACCAGCATATCCAGCTTGGCATTGGCAATCAGCATGGAAGGCAGCATGCCTTTGTTTTTGGTCGCATATTGATCAAAGAACATTTTGACACCCAAAATTTTCTCTACCAGCGGTTTTACGGTTTTTACAAAGTCATCCTTGGCGTTCTTGTAAAATTCCAGGTATGTATTGTAATTCTGTACTTCAACTGCCGTATCGACATCCGTCTGAACCGCAGGCAGTGGGCAGAATGTACGAACGACCAGATCCTGTACATACGGTGAAGGTGCCTCGGAGAGTGAATCATAATCTTCGGCAAACACCTGAGTCAAATCTGTGCTTGTCGACTCATCCAGGAGCATCAACTCGTTGTTATCACTCTTTGGAGCTTCGATAATTTTCAATTCTCCACTCTCACCAATCGTGAGTTGTCCTACCTGAATCGCTTCGGAAGAAGTTTCTTCTTGAGCACGGCCCAGCAACAAGCGGGTCTTGATATCTTCGATAGCCAGTGGCAGCATCGCCATGACATTGTTATAGTTCCGGCTGGCATCTTCAAACATGACATTAAGTTTATCCCCGATATCCAACTTCTTCGGGTCCCCGTCATCCAGCTTCTCATGCTGGCCGTACATGTAATGAATTTCTTTCCGTACCTGCCGAATGTCATCCATAACCTTTTTCGGTGAGATCATATCCAGCAAATTCTCAAACTTGAAATCTACATTCGTAATCCCCTGGCTGCGTTTGGTATCGATCAGGGTAAACAACATTCTTAGGAAGTCATTGCTATGATCAATTTTGATCTCAGAGATTGCTTCATCCGGAATCCCTTCGGGCTTTTTGAGCGTATACATGACTTTCTGGTTTACCGCATTGAAAAAGGAATACACACTGGGAGAAAACTTGTCCAAAAACTCATCGAAGCTTCGTACAAGCAGGTGTTCATTGATCTCCTTGATCTTGTCATCATTCAGACTGTCGATCCCTTTTACGTCACCGACAATCGTAATCAAATCCATTTTCTCAGGATTGATCTCTTCAAAAAGCATCGTTCGGTTCGTTTGATTAATAATATCCATTCAGGCAACATCCCCCTAATGATGGTTCATTCGGGCGAATGCTTCCCCCCCTCCATCAATTTTTGACACTCCGCACGCTCTATCAGTCTTTGGTCATGATCTAAGAGAATCATCTTCTCAGGCGATCACAAGTCCAATAGAACGAGCTGTCAACATATGACTGGAACTTATGTACCAGATTATGCCGTTTGCTTTGGAGATTTATGGAATTCATCTTAATCATCAGTGATATGTTTTGTCAATATTACCCTATATAGGTCTAAAAGCTCATTTTTGTGACTTCGATATACCTATAGAACTAATTTCCGATTTTCGCTTCACTTCCCATCGAATCATGCCGATGATAAAGAATATCCTATAATCTGGATGATGTTCAATGATTTAAAACTAGTGGAGTTTTCCCCCTAATCAAGAGGAAATCACCTTAACGTATGCGGTGTTGCAATATTCTTCATTTATCAAAACTACGCATAACGGGGTTTTGTCGAGTAGAAACAAAAGTTTTTCAACAAAAAACAGTTTGACCTCTAAAAACAATTGCAGTGCCCAAAACAGAAAGGAGATTCAAAGCATCGTATGATATTAACAAAATTCAAAAAAACATTTTTTTCTCTCTTGGTAATCAGCTTTTTAATTCCAGCATGGGACATGGGGAGCCTATACGCTGAATCATCCGTCAAGACCCAGACGTATGAAGGACTCGATGCCATGTTTGTCCTGGATGTTAGCTACTCTATGAATGAGACCGATAAAGATCGCATTGCCGAAGAAGTTATACATATGTTTATGGACATGAGTAGTGGACCTAAGACCCGATTGGGATTCGTAGCTTATAATGACAAGATCACTTCATCCGTACCACTGATGGATATTTCATCCTCTGGAGCTCGCAATAATCTTCGTAGCCGTGTGGATGGCTTAAAACGTTCAGGATATACAGATCTCGGACTTGGCTTACGCCGAGGCGCTAGTCTGCTTGAACAATCCAAGACGGACAAACGAAAGCCATTTATGATTTTGCTCTCTGACGGAGAAACGGATTTACGAGGATCGACGAGCAGAACACCTACCGACTCATCCAAAGATGTGGACAAGGTTATTGAGATGGCACAACAAGCTGGTTATCCCATCTATACTGTGGGACTAAACCGCGATGGTACCGTTAACCCGGCAGAACTGGAGCGTATCGCCAAAGAAACGGGTGGTTCTTCCTTTATCACCGGAAGTGCGGACGATCTGCCTGAAATCTTCAATCGTATTTTTGCAGATCAGATTCAATCTGTTCTTGTATCTGTAGCAGCTGTGACTGCAACCGGAGCAATGCAGGAAGTAACCGTGGATATTCCTAACTCCAGCATGGCGGATGCCAACATTATCATGCTCTCTGATCATGCCGTCTCGGAAGCTCAGCTCTATTATCAGTCGAGCAATGTCAGCTTCATTCGGTCTGATAAATATGCTCTGATGAAGATCATTCGTCCGGTCAAAGGACAGTTCAAACTGAAATTCAAAGGCCGTAGCGGTGATCTGGTGAAGATTAACCTATTAGGGAATTACAACGTCTCTGCGGTCGCAAATATGGCAACGGAGCAGCCAGTTAAAGGGAAGAGCATCACATTTGCGGCATCCCTCTACGATCAGGCTGTGGACCCTAAACCCATTCAGGACTTGGATGTGTACAAGGGACTGGAAGCGGAACTCATTGTAACTCCATCTGATGGAAAAACAGAACGCATTCCTCTGACCAATACAGGCAGCGGATTTACGGGAAAATACACTTTTCCCAAGTCAGATCTGTACACATGGGGACTACGGATCGACGGTCCAGACTTTTATCGAGAAATTACTCCGGTTGAAGTAGACATTACGAATCAAGCACCCGTAGCCACAGGCGAATCCATGGTGTTATCCAAAGATGACAGCAATACAGATGTCGACCTGAACAACTACTTTAAGGATGCCAATAATGATCCATTAACGTATGTCCTTGCTGAAGGTGGAAATGAACGCAAGCTCGGGGAGGCCATCATTGAAGGTAACCTGTTGCGATGGTCTTCTCTTCACACTGGAAGTTCCACCATCAAGGTGACAGCAACGGATTCTGAAGGAGCAAGTATAACGACAGATATTTCGTTGCAAATTCATTCTTTACGTGAAAAGGTACTCTTATATACGGGATTGGGCCTGCTTCTTGCTGGTGGAATTTTCGCACTGTATTGGTTCGTATTGAAGCCAAAACCCGTATTCCGCGGAAGACTGGAAGGATACTTTCTAGCTACAGCGAACGGAGAGGATATACCGGTGACAAATTGGCCTCTGACTTCATTGGACCACCGAAAAGTAAGTCTCCGTGAGCTGTTTGATCGAATGGATGTCGGGGTCAAAGTACCGGAGTCGGGACGAATCTGGCTGGAAGCCGGTAAAAAAGAAACGTTATTGGTACGGCACGATACGAATTGTACGGTTGTCCGAGGCCGAACACCAGTGAAGCGCAGACACACGGAAGCTATGGAGTACAATGAAAAGTTGTATATTACGTTTGAGGATGGTGTTACGGAGATCGAAATTCGTTACAAAGCCATCAAACCAAGTACCAATATCTATGTAGGACAAAAGAGAGATTCACAGTAAACATTGTGTGTTAACTATGTGCACACTGATGCATGCTTTCTCTCAAAATATAAAAGAAAACAAGCCAGTTCGTCCCCTTCAAGGGTAAGAACTGGCTTGTTTATGTTGTTCATATATTCAACTGCTATGCTCATTTAAGTGCATCCACTTTATGAACATAGGTCACGCCTGCTTACGCCATCTCATGTTGCTTTTTCGGCTCCACTTCATAGACCTGTGTATGTTCATTCTCGGCGAAAGACCATTCCACTGTACCTGGTTTACGCACTTTCCACACCCAGGCTTGAACTCGCAGCGAGCTTTTGACCCAGGCCAGGGAAGCGCAACGTTTCTCGGAACGAACCGTTAGACCCCAATGAATAACACGAGCCAGCCAAGGATTCACATACTCATTATGTGAACGAACAGATGGCAATTCATCCTGGAACAACCGCTGTTTCACATCCATAGGGGGTTGCCCACATGTCCAATAATGGAGCAGAGCCGCAAGGCTATAGATGTCCGACATGGGTCCCTGACTGGATTTCTCTGAATAGAACTCCAGTGGAGAATAACCTGCCGATGTGAATATCGACTGTTTCTCACCAGATTGCATAGGCCAGCGGGTAGCTGAGCCGAAGTCGAGAAGCTTCGGTGTACCGTCCTCCATCACCATAATGTTGGAAGGTTTCACATCCCGGTGAAGAATGCCTTGTTTATGTATATAATCCAGCGTATCCACCAGTGGAAGCAGTGTCTCCGTTATGAATGCAGCATCGAGCGCATGATTGTGTTCATTCAAATACTCAGTCAACGTAATCCCCGCGCAGTATTCCATAACCAGATACCCCGTATCATTCGCTTCAAAATGATCCAAATACGAAACAATATGAGGATGATCCAGTTTCGATAACAGTTCACCTTCGAGTAAAAATGCACCAAGCAACTCCTGGTATTGCCCACCGTATCCTCGCGAAGAGCAAAATACTCCCCGCTTATCTGCCTGACGTTCAGCTATTCTCTGGGGGAAAAATTCCTTAATGGCTACCTTGGCGCCCGTATTCCGATCTCGCCCTGCATATACAATAGCCAACTCACTGCTGGCTAATACCTGTCTTACCTGATATGTATCATTTATAATCACATTGCGCTGCAATGCCATTTTGCAATTGTCTTTTCTCATAACAGACCTCTTTTCAACCTTGTCGATCGGAAGACTTTCCGCGTAAATGCATCATTTGGTTCAACCAGTAAGCAATTCATCGCCAACTATACATATAAACCAAATGATGCAATTTGAAACACCTTAACGCGAAATATTTAAATATTAATTATACCACACTGGCTATGAACTGTTCCTAAGCCATATGAAATTCTTCTATAGAACAAAATATCTCTTATATACTCTATCGACAGATAAAGCGAATTACTTTATTAAACTGGAAAAAAACATTTCTCCGTCCAGCTCTTGCAGATTCTTTTTTAATAATTCTTTTGTAAAAACTGCTGTATTTCCTCATTCATCTGAACCAATACGTCCTGTGAAGGAAAATGTCCTGTATCATACTTGATGGCTTGAACATTTTGAATAATCTTTTGAGCCCGTTCAATGCACTTATCCGCGGGGAAAAAGACATCCTTCTCTCCGACTAATAACAAGGTTGGTGACGTATAGTTCACCAGTTCTTCCCGATCCGTGAGCTTCGGCAGATCCTGCTCGATACTGACATACTTGAAAAGTTTGCCGATAATGTTTTTATCCATTTCTTTCATACAGTTGCAAGACATGTTGTCCGTAATTTTTTGCAAAGAAGAGGGTGAAGAAGTCATGCGGTACTTGACGAGCGGCAGTGTAATATCTTGAGCTGTTTTAATTTTGGAATTAACCGCGAGACCTGCAGGAACAACCAATACGGCGCACGAGATACGTTCCGGAATATAGGTAGCCAGTCTGAGGATGATGCCTCCTCCAAAAGATGGACCGATAAACGCGCTCTCCTCGATATCATAGTGGTCCAGCAGATCCGACACCCATAATGCCAAACTATCAAACCGTGTCGAGATGCTCGCTTCATCACTATAGCCAGGATGACCAATCGTATCAGGAGCAATAATCCGGTAATCTTTAAATAAGGAAGAGAACCATGACAACGTCATCGGGTTCACACAATTACCGCCTTGTAGAATAAATAAAGGTTTGCCATCTTGAGGACCTGTCAATAAAACATGCGTCTTCCCAAAACGTGTCTCCACATACTCCCGTGTAAATCCCTCACCCAACTCATTCAAATAAATCTCATACTCTTCAAGAATGCTACTCTTGCCTTCTTCACTTTTATAAATGGAACTCATGTCTGCCTCCTGCAATATATACTCAAATAACCCGTTCTAGTGAATGGACTTGCTAATCAATGGACCAAAAAGATAAAGAGGGCCTGCAGATGACAGGCTCCTCCATATGTTTAACTAATCATATTCAGATGATTATAGAGCGGAAACTGGAAATTGTAAATATCGATTATAATAGACAAGAAATAAAAGGCTCATATTATAGAAAAACACTTATTTTCGGCCGTAATCCGCCTTGATTTCGCCCCACTGTTTGGTCTGCCATTTTAACACTTTATTGCTATACGTATTGGTCTGGAGCCACTGCTCCGCCCGGTCAATCATCAGCCAGATCTCTTCCGTGGAGTTGTCCCGTGCTAACGTTGTAGCTACTTTTTTCTGTTTCAGCCATTTCATGGCATTGACCGAGTCGGTATACACCGTTTTGGTACTGCCTTCTTTCTTCAGATGTGCGAGGGCATGTACAATGGCCAAAAATTCGCCCAGATTGTTCGTGCCTTTGGAGATCGGTCCGACAGAGAAAATAATCTCACCTGTGCGGGTGTCTACCCCTTTATATTCTACAGGTCCGGGGTTACCACGCGTACCCACATCAACGGAGATGCTGTCATAATCCACTTCCTCCGACGTTTCCATGCCTGCGCTTCTTCCGCTACTAGCCGATTTCGTCTTCGACCCACTGCCGCTAGCACTTGAACCCCAGTTCCCTTTCCATCCGGCGCGATACGCTTCTTCAGCGGCCGCTTTGGACTCATAGGATTTATATTTTGCTCCAGTATAATGGTCCGTTTGCGCTTTGCAATCCGCCCATGTGTTGTACACGCCGGGCTTCTTACCTTCCCAGACAACATAATATTTCTGTTTCGCCACTGTGACCCGCTCCTTTGTTCACTTCATCAATACCCTATTGTATACGATCCGGTAGGCGGATTGAAAGCTATGGATTCAGCCAACTGCATAATTCCCCCCATCTCCAGAACAGCAGCAATTCTTCCACCAATAGCGATAACTCCTCAGATATTTTCGAAGAAGTCAACAAAGATGCTCATGCTCAGCCCGTCGATCCGAAACTTCAACTGCTACGCCCTCACACTAATAAGAAAACAAAAGACCGCACCTGTAAGCACTTATCAACAGTGCTCTAACAATGTACGGTCCTAATTACCGTGTGCTAAGGTATGCGATGCCCAGGCCGCCCGTAACCGGGTTCTTATAGATCTCACAATCTACATCGAATACCTCACCAATCATCTCACGAGTCAGAATATCAGCCGGTTTGCCATGTACAACAATCTGGCCCTTTTTCACCACATAGAGATAATCGCAATACTCTGCGGCGAGTTCGAGATCATGAAGCGCTGCCAGTATACCAATGCCGAGTCCACGGACAATATTTAGAATCTGAAGTTGGTATTTGATGTCCAGATGGTTGGTTGGCTCGTCCAAGATCAGGAATTCAGGTTGCTGTGCCAGGACACGCGCCAATACCACACGCTGTTTCTCTCCACCAGACAGAGACACGTAATTACGATCTGCATGTCCAGTCAGATGTACTTTTTCCAGAGCTTGCTCCACGATTTCGTGATCCCGTTCATTATCCGTCTCCAGCATTTTTTTGTGTGGAGTACGACCCATCATGACCATCTCGCGCACCGTAAAATCAAAACTCATTTCATTAAATTGACCGACAACGCCCATATGTCTGGAAACGACCTTCGGGCTGGATTTGAGGATATCTGTATTATCCAGAAAAACCTTGCCTTGCTGCGGTTTGATCACTTTATAGATGCTCTTGAGCAGCGTTGATTTGCCACAACCATTCGGCCCGATGAGCCCAACAAACTGTTTACCGTTCACCTGTAAAGAAATGTCCTTGATGATGTCCGTGTTCAGCACAGAAATGGATACATTTTCTACGTTCAGCTTCATGTTTAATTTCCTCCAAAACCGTAGCCTTTTTTGACCAGCATATACATAAACATCGGCGCGCCAATCATGGCTGTAATGATACCGATCGGCAACTCCACGCTGGATATAAGGGATCGTGCGATCACGTCCGTCCAGATGAGAAAAATAGCTCCAAACAGCACGGATACAGGCATCACTTTACGATGGTCCGAACCCACCAGACCTCTCACAATATGCGGAATGATTAATCCGACAAAACCAATCATGCCACAGCTTGCCACCATGACGCCTGTGACCAAAGCCGTTAACAGCATGTACAGCCTGCGATACACACTCAGATTAATGCCCAGCGTAACGGCTGCTTCATCCCCCAATAACATCGTATTGAGAACTCTCGACTGCAACAGGAAGAATAGAATCGCTACTAACACGACGATACCAACCAACGGAAGTTTGTTCCATCCGGACGCCGCCAGGCTACCCATGGTCCAGAACGTCACCGTTTTGATGCCTTCGGCATTGTTGGCAAAATAAATAATAAAATTGGAGAAGGCACTGCACAGCGCGTTAATCACCATTCCGGCAAGCACTAGCTTGACCGACGTCATTTTCCCCCGAATCCCCGCAAGGGTGAGTACCAGCAAAGAAGCCCCCATCGCTCCGGCAAATGCCCAGAAAGCTACACCGGTCTGACCCAGCCAACCAATCGCACCGAAGCCAATGAGAATTGCAAAAGTTGCTCCAAGTGAAGCGCCTGAGGATATACCCAGTATGTAAGGATCAGCTAGCGGATTCTGCACAGCAGCCTGCATAACAGCACCGCACAAGGCCAACCCTGCACCGATAAACATCGCCATCAGCACACGTGGAAAACGAATCTGCCAGATAATATCGGTAAAGGAGCCTGCCTCAATGGGTGTTGCCCCCCACTGAAATCCCGTTAATTTGGTTAAAAGAATACGATACGACTCCGCCAGCGGAATACGTACTTGTCCAATGGAAACCGCAATTCCTACAGAAATAATCGTAATCATGATTAAAGTTGCAATCAGTAAAGCAAACCCGGATTTACTATGAACCAGAGATCCTCTTTTTCCCATACGCTGTGTCTGAACCTGAACCGTCTGTGCCATCTCTTCCCCCATCAATTCGCGTAAAATGTAATACATTGAATTTAGCTATTTACAACGTGTTTTCTCGGATTATAATTGAGAATGATTATCTTTGTCAATTTAAAACACATAGAAAAGGGCTTCTTCGTTCAATGAAATTCACATCCGGACGCATGTTGAGAATACAAATAAAACGACGTACCCGCTCACAATTGAGAATTTCATGTAGGTAAAGAGCTGGTTGTAGGTGCAAGTCCGGATCTGGTACTCGGACGGGGCGACCTGTTCGCTGATGCAGACTGGCGCGTGGGTACCGTCGATGGATTGAATGACATGAATACACGTACGTTCCTGCAAACGACGAATCACAAAGGCACACTCGATAGCCTGTACAGCGATATTGCAGAACTTGGGCAGATCGTCACGGAACAAAGCTTGACATTAGTTTGATAACAAACTATATTACACGTATGAAAACAAGAGACGCTATTTCACTCATATCCAAAATTAAAGAGAAGGTCAACCGCTTTATCCTGGCCGAGATGGCTGAGCAGGGAATCCAGGATCTCGCTACGTCCCATGGGGATATTATCTATGCCCTGTACAATAATCACAGGATGACTATGGCTGAAATCGCCAAAAAAATTGGCAAGGATAAATCCACGGTGACTGCACTTGTGGACAAATTGGTGCGGACAGAATACGTGCTCAAGGAGCGTGATGCAACAGATTCACGAGTTGTTCATGTGGCTTTAACTGCAAAAGGCGAAGAATTAAAGCCAGTCTTCGAAGAGATATCACAGCGCATGCTGGACGTGTTCTATGCGGACGTTACGGAAGCGGAGAAAAAAGAACTGCTGCGAATTTTAATGAAAATTCATAGCAACTTCTAATTTTTTTTGGAGAAATAGTTTTATATCAAACTAATAGTTTAGAGGAGGTTTTTGGTATGACGGACTACACTCAATTGTTACCGGAACATGAGGTAAAGAAGATCGGAGAACATGATTTACACTTGGAGATATTCGCAGGAACCCCTCCTCATGACGAAAAAACAACGACCAAGAAGCCCCCACTGCTGTTCGTTCACGGTGCATACACAGGCAGTTGGATGTGGAGCAAATACATCCCCCACTTTGCCCAGCACGGTTGGACCTGTTATGTCATGAATCTGAGAAGTCACTACAAGAGTCGGGTCATGGACATGACAAAGATTACATTTGACGATTATTTGGAGGATATTCGTGAAGTATTGGCGGAACTCAACGAACCTCCCGTTCTTATTGGCTTTAGTATGGGTGGGATCCTCAGTCAAAAGATTGCAGAAGCCGCTACTCTGGCAGGCCTAGTTATAATTGACTCCAGTATAAGCAAGGAAGTTCATGGGGTAATGCCCTACCCGGGAAGCGATCGTATCACACCTGGGATCATCATTCCTGCGCCTGTCCGTGATGAACTGACCAGTATCGATGAGGCGGCAGAAGACATTGCTTTTCAGCGTAAATATCTTCAGATGGAGTCTTCGAAGGCATTTAGCACATTTTCCGTGATGTTTGGAGCAGATGGCGGTGTATCCATTAATGGCGAGCTGATCCATTGCCCCAGCTTGGTGATCAAGGCTGTTTCCAGTGAAGACGAAGATCAGAGAGGAAAATTAACCGCCAAGCAGCTTGATGCTGCATATGCCGGACTGTGGGATACGACCCATACGGGTTTACTGGTTGGCCAACGGTACATGGAACCTGTCGATATCATTCTTGAATGGTTGAACAGACAGCACCCCTTTGAATTAACGGATAAAATTGCAAATTAAATTAAATATCATATCAAAACCCCCTTCTTACCTTTAATCCTGTATGCAAAAGTTTGAATTTTTCAGATAAGCTTATATGCATAGTTCTGGATAGGATTAAAATATAAGAAATGAGGTTTTGTTCATGACCGCTCACACATCCCTCCCAAACCAAAGGGAGATTCCTTCCATATCTTCAGAACGCCTTCCGTGGGCTGGGCTTCTTGCATTAGCCATGGCGGGATTCATTTGCATCCTCACTGAAAGTCTGCCTGCGGGACTGCTGCCGCAAATTGCAAAAGACTTGGGGATCACAGAGGCTCTTACCGGACAGTTGGTGACTCTTTATGCCATTGGATCACTTGTTGCTGCCATTCCCTTGACTGCTGCTACACGCGGATGGAGACGCCGACCTCTTCTGCTGGCATGCATTAGCGGTTTTCTTGTCTTTAACACCGTTACCGCCTTATCGTCAGATTATATCCTGACACTTGCTGCTCGTTTCATGGCGGGGGTCTCTGCGGGTGTGTTATGGGGAATGACAGCAGGTTATGCTCGTCGGATGGTCCCGGATTCGTTAAAAGGTAAAGCCATGGCCGTGGCTATGGTCGGCACACCCGTGGCACTAGCCCTTGGTGTCCCAATCGGTAGTTTTCTCAGTTCTTATATCGGCTGGCGCCTCATCTTCGGGATAGTATCTTTTCTGACCGTAGCTTTAATCGTATGGGTTCTCTGGAAAATGCCGGATTTTGCCGGAGAGCCCGCTGGGGAACGTCTTCCGCTGCATAAGGTGTTTTTAATTCCGGGAGTTAGGCCTATTCTGTTTGTTGTTCTGGCCTGGATGCTTGCCCATAACATTCTATACACCTATATTTCTCCCTACCTTGCCCAGACCGTATTTGCTAACAGAGTAGACTTGATTTTGCTCATTTTCGGTATTACTTCCATTGTTGGAATTTGGTTAACCGGAATGCTTATTGACCGGTTTTTGAGGAGATTGGTTATCATTAGCTTGGCATCATTCGCTCTGGCCTCTGTCGTGATGGGAATCGGTACTCATCAACCTGTCATTATTATTCTTGGCGTCATGATCTGGGGACTTACGTTTGGCGGGGCTGCCACACTGTTACAAACTGCCATCGCTCAAGCCGGAGGCAAAAGCACAGATGTCGCTCAATCGATGCTGGTTACAGCATGGAATCTGGCGATTGGCGGAGGAGGCATCATCGGGGGCATCCTTCTTGAAGTATTTGGAGCAGGATACCTTTCTGGGGCGCTGTTTATCTTGCTCATTCCTGCGTTACTTGTAGCTATACGTGCTTATAAATATGGATTTACCAGAGCAAATTAACAGGAAGACATTTTGCATGTGTTACACATAGGAGAAAGAGGAGTTCACTTGATGTGGACTCCTCTTCTGTTTTTCATTGTAAAGACCACAATCTTATTCTGCCTGTGCCAGCAAATTTGGTCCTTCCACGAGATTCTTATGTGCAATTGGAGAAGACATGGTGATTAAAGTCATGTAAGTGCCGTACGGATCACACTTATTCTCAAACTCCTCGAGTCCTTGAATGGTGTCTGTGAGGATTTTCAGCAAGTAATTGTACTCCCCGCTTATCCGATAACATTCCACAACTTCAGGTGACGCACGGCAGAAATCCAGGAAAGGATAACAATCCCGGGTACGAAAAAGAACATAGGCTGTGCTCTGTTTGCCCAATTTGGAGGGGGAGATCACAGTTCGATATTCCTCGATGATTCCCTTTTCTTCCATTCGTTTGACTCGTTCAGTAACGGCGGGCTGAGATAACCCCACCAGTTTGCCTAGTTCGGTCATGGATAATCTCGCCTGATTCTCCAAGTGAAACAGGATATGCTGATCTATTTCATCCATATAATCCACTCCTTTAATTACATAAGATATATTCAGAAATTACCTTAAGTATATTCGTTAATTCATTATAACACCTTTAATAAACCATGTAATACAAGATCCATCATTTATATAATAAACATAGTTACCACGAGAAATCAAATACATCAGTTGGTGAGAGGAAGATAAGCATGAGAAAAGAAGACATGACGACATTGCATACTTATGTGGATGAAGCTATTGATCGTGCTCTAAGCGAAAAAAGAATCGTAGGAACAGTTGTACAGGTTGCATTAGGAGGGGAACTGGTTTACAGCCGGGCTGCTGGTTTCGCAGACAGGGAGCAAAAGCGTACCATGTCGGAAAACGCTCTGTTTCGACTTGCTTCCGTAACCAAACCTATTGTCTCAACAACAGCTCTGACATTAATCTCACAAGGAAAGCTGAGTCTGCATGATCCGGTGACCCGCTGGCTTCCTGCATTCCGGCCCAAACTTGCCAATGGTCAAGAGGCTTCAATAACAGTACATCAGTTGATGACGCACACCGCAGGCTTGACATACCGTTTCTTCCAAGAAGACCAGGGAACCTATGAACTTGCAGGAGTATCAGACGGAATGGATTGGTCTGAAGTTAGTCTGGAGGAGAATCTGCAAAGGCTGGCTTCTGCTCCTCTTCTGTATGAGCCAGGACACATGTGGAGATATTCCATTGCGACAGATGTACTTGGTGCCGTTATCGAAAAGGTAACTGGGATGTCACTACGAGAAGCTGTTCAAACGCTGGTTACTCGTCCACTCCACATGACCGACACTGACTTTGTTGCGGTGGATTCAGAACGATTGACAGCTGCATACGCTAATGGTTCTGAAGAACCCCGTCTCCTTCATAAGGAGTTGGAGCTGATTCCTTTTATTGAGGGTACTGCTGGCTTCCGACTGTCACCCAATCGTGCGAATCATACTTCCGCTTACTTATCGGGCGGAGCGGGTATGGTTGGAAGTACCGGAGATTTTCTTACTTTACTTGAAGCATTGCGACAAGGAGGACAGCCTCTCCTTACAGAAGCCGTTGCCGCTGAGATGTCTACCAATCAAATCGGTGATCTCGTGATGCCATACTGGCCAGGCAGAGGGTTTGGCCTTGGTTTTACCGTACTTAAAGATCCTGTCGCAGCCGGTACACCGGAATCCCCGGGTACGTGGCGGATGGGTGGAACTTACGGCCATTCCTGGTTTGTTGATCCAAAAGAAGAACTTAGTGTTGCAGCATTCACCAACACGGCACTTGAAGGGATGTCGGGCCAGTATACCACCGATATCTGTGATGCCATCTATGCGAGCATTCGTGAAGGCAAAGAGGCTGCAAGAATTTAAATACGAATAACCGCCCAATATCATTGGGCGGCTTTATTTTGCAATGATGGTAAGACCTACTGTCTGTTATTACTCAAATTTCTCTTTTTAAAAAGGTAGATCCCCGCAACAAGAATAAACCACACCGGCGTGACAAATAGCGCCACTCGCGTGTCCTCAGCCAATGCCAATACTACCAGCACAAACGCCAGGAAAGCCAAAATTAAATAGTTTGAGAACGGATATAGTGGCAACTTAAAGCGACTGCGACTAGCCAGTTCCGGCTGAGTACGACGATATCTGAGATGACAGATCACCATGATGCCCCAGACAAAGATGAAGCATACAGTCGACACGCTCGTGATTAGTGTAAATACGCCCTCCGGCATCACATAGTTCAGTACAATCGCAATCAGAATAACGATTGTAGAAAAATATAGCGCATTGGAAGGGACTTTTCGCTTGTTCAGTCGTGCAAACGACTCAGGCGCGTTGTGATCTTTTGCCATGGAGAACACCATACGGCTTGTACTGAAAATGGCACTGTTACACGCCGAAGCCGCTGATGTTAACACAACGAAATTCACAATCCCTGCAGCGGCCGCAATACCTACAGCGGCAAACACCTGTACAAACGGACTTTCCGTAGGCACAATGGCGTTCCACGGGTATATGCTCATAATAATCAGCAATGCGCCAACGTAGAAAAGCAGTACCCGGATCGGAATCTGGTTAATCGCTCTCGGAATAACCTTCTCCGGGTTCTCGGTTTCCCCCGCTGTCAGCCCCACCAGTTCCATGCCTACAAAGGCGAATACCACCATCTGGAATGATATGATGAATCCATGCAGTCCATTCGGGAACCATCCCCCATGACTCCAGAGATTGCTGAAACTGGCTGGACCCTGATCGGTTGTAAAACCTTTAAATATCATATATAAACCAACAACAATGAGTGCCAAAATGGCCACGACTTTAATTAGGGCAAACCAGAATTCCATTTCACCGAACAGCTTGACCGTCGCCAAGTTCATGATTAGCAATATGACCAACGCAATTAACCCCGGCATCCACTGAGGTACATTCGGAAACCAAAACTGCGTATACAATCCAACGGCGGTAATGTCAGCCATAGCAATGGAAATCCAGCAGAACCAGTAAGTCCACCCTGTAATAAATGCCGCCATATTTCCCAGGTAATCGCGCACGAAATCGACAAAGGAATGATACTTCAAGTTGCTAAGCAGCAGTTCCCCCAATGCACGCATGATCAGGAACAATATAACACCCGTGATGATATAGGCCAGCAAGATCGACGGCCCTGTCAGTTGGATCGTTTTGCCTGCTCCGAGAAACAGACCTGTTCCGATCGCCCCTCCAATGGCCATCAGCTGCACATGCCTGTTCTTTAATCCCCTTGTTAACGTTTCTTGCTGCATGATAAACCACCACTCTCTTTCTGCACATGCTCTCTACGATGCAAAATATTATTACTCATCATATAATAATCTGCCCAGAATACCTATCCCTCTTTTATATATTTTTTTGCACAGCAAAGAAGGCACCTTGTGCAAGGCGCCCTCCTGGTTTTGTGCTCTTGTTTGTGTACTTGTAAGCTTGTACTAGTGGAATTGATACAGCGCTTATATACGATCTCTCGTTATTTTCATGCTATCTCATATCATGTTGATACTACATATCTATAGAAATATTTTAAAATTAAGACTAAGCATAGAGCAGCAATAACTAAAAAGGCAATCGCTAAGGAACGTTCTTTTTTCCAAACTCGAATAGCATTAGCAACGTTAATCATGATTAGCGCAAGCGAGTTGATGATACCCGAGTTCGATTGAAACATGTTAAACGTGATCATAATCATCCCTACGATCCAGATGAACCAATACCAGAGTGGCATCTGCTGTAAAAGCTGCTTCATTATAATTTATACTCCTTATGTATTAAATTGTTCTATTTATAAGAAATTCTTCAACTCAGAGATAAATTCCTTTATTTAGGTTATAAATCAAAATATTTATTGTTAGTTAGATCCAACTTAAATTATTAACAATACATCGTTGTATAGTAAAAAGGGCTCCCGATAAAGGCGCCCTCTGGTCTGTTAAGCTATATTATTTTTGCTTATAGAACTCATGATACAGCTTCATTAATGCTCGTTTCTCAATCCGTGATACATAAGAACGTGAGATGCCCAGTTCCTTCGCAATCTCGCGCTGGGTACGTTCTTCCCCGCCCGCTTCCAGGCCAAATCGACCAACCACGACTTCCTTCTCCCGATCATCAAGGATATCGAGATTGCGATAAATTTTGCTTTTTTCGATCTTGAGCTGCACTTTATCTACAACGTCGTCGGCTTCTGTTCCGAGGATATCTATTAGCGTAATTTCGTTACCTTCTTTGTCCGTACCGATGGGGTCATGCAGGGATACGTCTTTGCGTGTTTTCTTCAGGGAACGCAGATGCATAAGTATCTCGTTTTCAATACATCTCGCTGCAAATGTGGCAAGTTTGGTTCCTTTGCCTTGCTGAAAACTTTCGATGGCTTTGATCAAACCAATGGTTCCGATGGAAATCAGATCTTCCTGATCTTCACCCGTATTGTCGAACTTCTTGACGATATGCGCGACGAGGCGCAGATTGTGTTCAATGAGCAGATTGCGGGAGTGAGCATTGCCTTCAGCCATAAGGCGTAAATGTTTGGCTTCATCATCCTCAGCCAGTGGCTGGGGGAACGCATTATTTTTGACATACGAGACGAGTAACGTTAACTCCTTAATGAATAGAGCAATAGCGGTAAACAATCCGGGCACAGATGACACCTCCTGCAGTTTTACAACGATCTGGCCTGAGCACGTGAGGAACAGGGTCGATCTATTGTATGTAGGCAGGGGCCCAGAAGTGCATGTACACTTGAAAAAGGAAATACTCTTGTGAAGATTTCACACACTTACGGAAATAATCGAGCCCACCTTAAGTGTTCACGTCTCAATAATATTTTACGACATTCTGTAGACAAGCGTTTATCGGCTTTATTTCAGGCCATCTAGCTCCCCAACAATCGGTAACACCCAGTTAGGAAAGTTTTCCACTTGATATGTCAGGATATAATTCTCGGCCTGCATTACAATTTCACCGGAAGCTTGACTATTATCAATGACCACCAAATCATCTATAAGATGAAGATTAGCCAGCAGGTTTTTTATAGATGTCGTTTGTCTTCGAACGATGTCTTCCGTCGGAATATGATGTCCGCCATTTCGAACTCGACCAGCGACACGCTCAATATTGAGAAGAACATCATTCAGCCCCACATAAAACATGGTTACCTCAAATCTACTCGCTTTGGCAGCCTGCATCAGTCGTATCACATTGCCTCCAGCCAAAGTCGTTTCAATTGAGAAATCACGTTGAGAATGGATGCATTCCCTTGCAAGTTTAATCGCTTCTTTACCCGCTGATATCTTACGTCGATCTGGATTAAGAGGATCAATCCTACGCGCCAAAGAATCGGGGTCAATATTGACGCTAATGCCGAGCTTATCTACAATCATATTACGAATGGTACTTTTCCCACTGCCATTATTACCTGCAAACACATACATGATCGAATTAGCTTTAGTCATGAATTATCCCTGTATTTTCAACTTCTTCGATTATGCCGTTTGCATACTCCCTGACAATTTTCCCGTTATCCCCTTGATACACAATGTATGTTCCATTCGCTTTTGCATCCAACTTGGCACGTTCACCTGTAAGCTTAATAAGCTTTTGCAGATCTTGAATACGATTCGTCATAATCATCACCATCCATTTTCATCTTGCTCTTATTGTACCATACGTATTAATTTCAAAAAATTGCGGGCTTCCCACGTTATAAGTGCATTCTCATACACTCACGGAAACAATCGAGCCTACCTTCTGAAGAAGGAGAAATTCTTTCTCCACACTTTGAATAAAATATGTTTTCTCGCCAAATATGACGACATCATTCTCGGCTAATGGAACATCGCTTTTGAAATAAATGAAATTATCCGTTTCCCGAAACGCACCTTTGTAGTAAAACATCATATTCCTCTCCCACTAATCGATATTAGAAAAAACCTCCACTCCCACATGTCGATGCAGGAGCGAAGGCTTCACATTCCATTTTTCTAATTCACCGGTGCTGGCTCCACAGCGTCAGGGAATTCCGGCAGACGCTGTTTACGGTCCATCATCAAACTGACGAACAACCCCAGTAACCCCAATGCGGCAATAACTGCTGCATACAAAGGTACGGATATAAGTCCCGTATGGGTAATTGCATACCCGCCCAGATAGGCTCCTCCTGCATTACCCAGATTAAACGCGGAGTGACTTGATGTCGTTGCCAGTAGCGGCGCTTCCCGGGTCATATTCATGATTCGAATCTGCAATCCTGGCATAATGCCAAAAGCCGCAACACCCCAGAAGAATATGGTAATTACCGCGAGATAAGGATTGTCCAGCGTAAGCGTAAGTGCAGCTAGAAGAACGGCCAGGATGCCGAAGTTGATTATCAAGGAAGGCATCAGCTTCCAGTCTGCCAGACGACCCCCAACCATGTTGCCAAGTGTAACACCGAAACCGAACAGTACCAGAATCCAGGTCACATTCTGCTCGGCAAAACTACTAATGTCTACAAGCATCGGCGTAATGTACGTAAATACGGCGAACAGACTTCCACAGCCCAACGCGCCAATGAGTAGAACCAATAATACCTGTGGACGAACCAGATTTCGGAACTGCTGCCCGAGGTTCGCTGGTGCGCCTTGCGGGATAACGGGAATGAAACGAATGATGCCAATCAACGAGATAATGCCTAGAATGGTGATTGCCCCGAAGGACGACCGCCATCCGAGCTGTTGCCCGATAAACGTACCAAACGGAACGCCAATAATGTTGGCAATCGTGAGCCCTGCAAGAACAACCGATACCGCTCCTGCCCTTCTCTCGGGTGCAACGAGCCGTGTTGCCATGATCGAACCTACACCGAGGAACGTACCATGGGCAAATGCCGTCAGAATCCGTGCCGAGATCAGCAGTCCATAGGTAGGAGCAATGACAGACAAGGCGTTACCGATAATGAAAATGCACATCAGCAGCACCAGCAGTTTTTTCTGCGGAATCTTGTGCGTGAACACGGTCAAGATCGGCGCACCTACCGCTACACCAAGCGCATATCCCGTAATGAGTTGTCCCGCCTGCGGAATACTTACATTCAGGTCTGTCGCTACATTGGGCAGTAAACCCATAATAATAAACTCAGTCATACCAATCGCAAAAGCCCCAATCGTCAGGCAAAACAGGGATAATGGAAACGCCCCTCGTTTACCAGACTGCGAAGCTTTTGATTCTGTCGTGTGTTCTGCCCTGCTCATAGATGTTCTCTTCTCCTCTGTCTCTTTATCAATGATTTCCTGTGGCTTTCAACCACAATGCATCAGTTAGTTGATCGAACGTTTCACGCATGGCCAGCTTGTCCCGCCAGTGTGCCGGAATGCCGCTGAGTCCATAATAAGCACCTGCGATTTGTCCGTACACCGCACCCGTGGTATCCGCATCATCACCCAGATTAACAGCTAACAACGCGCCTTCTTCGAAGCTTGAGGACTTATGAAAAGCCCATAATGCGGCTTCAAGTGAACGAACCACATAACCACTGCCCTTAATTTCGGGCGGCTCTTTGCTCTGATACGAACCCCTAACAACCTCTTCAATTGCAGGTGAAAAAGTAGGCTCTTCCCTCCACTGTCGGCATGTCTCCGGCATCAGCATGACGTTCTTGTCCGCTCCACGCAGGCCAGCAACAAGTATAGCCGCCAGTACTTCACAGGCCTCTACACTTTCGGTTGCAGCATGTGTTGTTTGGGAGCTAAGCCCGGCATAATGAACTGCCTCTTGCGGACGATTGGCATAAGCCATCGCGACAGGAGCAAGCCTCATAATAGATCCATTGCCCGCCGTCATCGGATCCGTTGATCCGCTGTAGGCTTCTCCGGTTACACCAAACCTCTCCAAGGCGCTTCGTGTAGCCCCACCAATATCGAAGCAATTACCTGTGCTACTCATATACCCGACCTTGTACCAATTGGTGTATCTGCGCATCTGATCCGCAGGATCAAAGTCTGCCTGGCGCACCAAACTTTCTGCCAGACACAGAGCCATGGATGTATCATCGGTCCACTGTCCTGCTTCCAGCCCAAATACACCGCCTCCCACGATATCGGTAACAGGTTCAAACGTTCCTGGGCTACTGAATTCTACAGTAGTTCCCAGCGCATCACCCACTGCAAGCCCGATCAAACATCCATCGAAACGATCCCTTTGAAGCATGAAGATATCCCTCCTTATTTCATTGATTTTCAAGATCTTTTACTCCATTTTCCCACAGGCTCTAATCCTGCGTAAAGCTAATAAAAACAAAAGCACACGGCATGGTTTCTTCTATTATAAAAGTGTCGAAAGCTGTTGAACGGTCAAATCATCCAATTTTCATAAAAAAAGTTTTATTTTATTATGCTGAAAAAACAGTTTATTCAGTACACCGCTTACATGTAAAGGGCTTAACGGTTTGCAACGTCCATCATTTTCAGAAAATGCGTCATCCATGTGAAAATTTTCAATGTAAACTATCATAACGCGCTTGACCCTTCAGTTTGTCCTATGTTACGGTTTTATTAGCTTCAACGCATATTTTTTCCCAAATCAATATTCATTTCCGGTTTATTGCGTCAACTAATATACCGCAGGTTAATGAATGCACGGGAATGAATTTGCAGAAAATTTTCATTTTTTTATCCCCAAACTAATTCTGAAACAGGAGGAACAAATTTATGATTAAGGCACTGGTGTTTGATTTCGACGGAACGATTATTGATACAGAGACAGCATGGTATATTGCTTTTCGTGATGCTTACAAGGAACACGGCGTGGATTTAACCCTGGAGATGTATTCACAATGCATCGGTACCAGTCTGAAAACATTTAATCCGTATGAGTACCTCATCACAGATTTGAATCTTCCGATTGATCGGGATGCGTTCAGGGAATCCGTTCAGTTGCAGCACGCTGCATTGATGAACAAAGAGGTGGTTCGTCCGGGCATTCAGAACTATCTTGATGAAGCGCGTAAAGCTGGACTAAAACTCGCTGTAGCCTCCAGCTCCAAACGGGAGTGGGTTGAACAGCATCTGGAACAATTGAAACTGAAAGATTATTTTGAAGTTATCCGTACGGCAGATGATGTTGCACATGTGAAGCCTGATCCGGAACTCTACAATCAAGCGCTTGAAGCCCTTGGAGTAACTGCAGACGAAGCCGTAGCGATTGAGGATTCACCTAACGGCGCGCGTGCAGCTGCTGCGGCTGGTATGCACTGCGTAGTCATCTCGAATACCATTACAGGAACATTGGAATTCGATATGCCTCACCAACGGCTTTCTTGCTTGACTGACCTTACATTTAATGATTTGATTTCGAAGCCACTCGTCACTACCGTCTAAGGTCTGCACGAATTTCGCGATTCAATCCTTAAAGGGGGAGTTCATACATGAAAGCTGTACATTTTGGTGCGGGCAATATAGGCCGCGGTTTTATCGGTCATATGTTGTCCGCTTCCGACTACGAAGTCTGCTTTGTCGCACGTAACCCGAAGAAAATCTCCTTGCTTCAAGAGAGACAGGAATATCCCATTACACTCGCCAATAGCGATCAGGATACAACGATTGTAAACAACGTGACGGCTATCAATGTGAATGAGCAGAATCTGGTTGCTGAAGAGATCGCTTCAGCCGATCTGATCACAACCGCCGTGGGTGTATCTGCACTCGGAGATATTGCCGAGCCGATCGCCAAGGGCATTCAACTTCGCATGAAAAACAATAATCAGACTCCACTGCATATTATCGCTTGCGAGAATGCCATCGGTGGCAGCACCAGGCTGAAGAAACGCATCTATCCATTCCTGGACGAACCTACTCGTAAAAAAGCCGAACGTTATATTTCTTTCCCCAATGCAGCAGTGGACCGGATTGTTCCGGCTCAAAACCACAAGGACCCGCTGCAGGTCACTGTCGAACCTTTTTATGAGTGGGTCGTTCATCGTCCTGCCTTTCTGGATGGTTACAAGGAAATTGATGGTGTCCATTATGTGGATTCCCTTGAGCCTTATATTGAGCGTAAAATGTTTACGGTAAATACAGGCCACTGTGTCGCCGCATACTTCGGCTATCTCGAAGGATTCAAGACCATTCGACAGGTCATGAGTAACTCCACCCTTCGGGCCAAGGTCCGCCATGTTATGGAAGAGACGGGTCAGATGCTCATCCAGAAGCACGGATTCAACGCCCAGAAGCATAACAAATATATCGATACCATACTGGAGCGCTTCGCCAATCCTAACCTTACGGATCAGGTTACCCGGGTCGGACGTTCCCCCCTTCGCAAGCTTTCGCCTCATGACCGGCTTGTTCGCCCAGCGCTGCAGGCCAGTGAATTCGGAATTGAAATTCCCCATTTAACTTCTGCTATGGCGGCCGCAATGCTGTTTAATGACAAACACGACGAGGAAGCCATGAAGCTACAACACATGATTCGCGAAGATGGCGTCTCCACCTTCATCCGTGAACGCATGGGAATTCCCGACGAACATCCCGTTCATCAGAATGTAATCGCCCGTTATCAAGAACTCAGAGGGCGCAAAGAATCGACTATACTAACCTGAGTAACACTGATCAGGGCATTGGTTCGATCCTGCAAACTGAATAGTAGCACGGCCAAGAAGCCGGGAGGAACCAATGCATCAGCATCACTCCTTCCGGCTCTTTGTCTTTGCACGGCAAGGTACATTCATAGGATAGCCACATCAATAAAACAGCGCATCTCCTCTCTCAAGGAAACACGCTGTTTTATTGATCGTTATCATTCCCTTAGCCGTTCGGTTTAACCCGCGTGGCTCATCCCTTTTCTACTCATTCATGATGGAATTGAGGGATGCATATACCATTGGCAGGAAACCTTCCGAAGGTTCACCAATGGGTGCTTGGATGTGGAAAATGAAACCATTACCATCCAGTTCTTTGACAATATAATACTCTGTTTTCTTATCATTCTGGGACATCATGTACAATTCCGCATCCTTCATCGGGCCGTTACTGAGTTGTTCAGTCGTTAATTGCTTTACTTCTCCTGTCTCGGACAACTCTTCCTTGGCATCCATCTTCAGCATATCCAGATTGTAATCTGCCGGTAGCTTCTCAATCTCTACCTCATAATCCGGATCAATCTTCATTGTTAATTCATGGTCTTCTGCGTCAAAAGCCATCGGTTCAAACACATAAAGTGAGTAACCTTTCGCTTGTGCCAATGTCACGGGACGCTTCTCGGTCATTCCTTCTACCGTCACTTCAAGCTCTGACGTCTTCGGGCGATCGGACGTTATAGCACCGCCTGCATTAGAACCGTTGTTGTCATCGTTTGATTCAATTTTTGCAATCTCTGTAAGTACCAGCTGTTTCGTCGTTGCATCAATGGTTTTCTCTACATATTTGAAACGCACGGAATCTTCGTCATCGATATCATCCAGTGACTTCTGCAGATCTTCGCCCACCTGGAAAGACATCGGCTTCTCATTCACTCGAATCTCGATGGTGTGCGGATCAGCCCATCCGGTGAGAATACCTTCCGCTTCTATTGCAGCACTTTCATCAGGCTTTTGCTCCGGTGCTGGTGTGTGTTCTTCCGTATTATTCACAGGTGGCTGTGCAGCAGGACTGCTGTTCCCACAGGCCACAAGCGAGAATCCCATAAGTAAAACCAGTAGGGATGTACTAACTTTCATTGTATTTCCTTTTCGCATATGAACACCTCCGTTAGCTTATACGCAATGATGCTTGTCCATGTTGCTTCTCATCCATTGGCTTGGCTGTATACTAGTACTTACACGGGAGAAAGGCAGCTCAATCATGCAAAATATCTGAACGATTACTGTAGTCCTCTACCTAACTGGCCTGATCCATCTGTACCAGTTTCGCATTGGCTCCGTTAAATGCTTTGGTCTGCAGGTTAAATTGCTTACGGAATTCAGCAAGCTGCGCATATTCGCTATTCCGTACTCGAATGGCTCGCTTGATCTTAACCAGATTAGGTTCTGCCTTTTCTCTCATCAGTCCATATAACTGCTCATCGGCATTCAGACTCAGCTGATACGAAGCTACGAAATTGTCAAAAGCACGTGCTCTTGCTTCATATTGATCCAGCACCTTCTCAGCCTGGGCCAATGTTTCTTCGTTTTCAAATGATAGGTCTTTCAGTGAACTCCGCAGAGCTACCGTCTGCTCGCTGGTCTGTTTCATGACCCCTTCGGCCTGCTTCAACAACGTTCTTCGTTCATGAATATGATTTGCTGCCTGATCCAGCAGTGCTTCGAGATCACTGTTTTTGTTCTTGCCTTTGTCTAAAATAGACTTGTATAACTTCATATCTTCCTGCTCATGACTGGCCAGCGCCTTCAAACTCTGATCGATCTCCTGTCCGCTGAGCACCAATTGGTTTACCTGATTTGCCGCAGGCTCCTGCGGCTCTCCACAACCACTTACCAGCAGAATTAGCAATACGCTGACTGCCGCAAGTGCCACTTTTTTACTCGTTAGCACCCAAGTCCTTCCTCTCTTACATCATCATCTTGTTGTTATATTACAAGCGGCTATCTCCACTAAAATTGGCTACCCAGTGTGCATCCGGATCGTATACTTCGAACTCGTAACCCCGATCTTCAAGCAGTTTCAGAATACGAGGCAGAGCCTGAACGGTCTGCTCGCGCTCGTGCATCAGAATCACTTCCTTATCCCGATGTACACTTTTGCTCACCCGTGCCACAATCTTATCCGGTTGACCGGGGAGATTCCAATCAAGTGAATCTGTCGTCCAGTCCCACAGTTTGAACCCAGCTGCAGCAATATCACCCCTGAATTTTTCTCCAATCTGCGGGCTGCTTCCATAGGGTGCACGAATCAGATGAGGTGTAAAACCAATCAGGTCCTGCACCATCTTCTGCTCTTTCTTGAACTCTTTCACAAAGTTTGCAGAGCTGCCGCTCTTATACAACTTTTTATAGTTATGCGTCATGCTGTGGAGTCCAGGGTAACTTCCTTCCTTCAACAGCCGTTTCACAGCTTCTGGGTGCTGATTCAACTGACGTCCGATCATGAAGAAGGTAGCCTTCGCCTCATGCTGCTTCAGAATATCCAGCAGTTGTTCCGTATATTCAGTTGGCCCATCATCAAACGTTATGTATGCCAATTTGCGAATCTGACCCTGGAACCGTGCCGGCTCCTCCTTCGCATCCGGAGTAACTTTTATCATGCCGAGCTTGGCGGGTTGTTCTATTACAGTAATCGGAGGCGGCGCCACAACGCTTTTGATCCAGTGCGTCATTCCAAGGAATACATATGTAATACCGGTAACGAACAGTACCAGGAGCATTAGAGCTATGCTCAGCCTTCCATACCGGATTTTTCTTCGTTTATGTGTTTTCGTGCGACTTGTGCTGGGCGGAATACTGCCACGTTCTCCCGCTCTCTCTTGTTGAACTCTCACTGTCATGCCACTTCCTTACTTTCATTTTTTCCCGATTATTGGTATATTATCTCGTTTCATGTCTCTATATAGAAGATTAATAGAAAAATGGATCGGGAGAATGACAGAATAGTTACAAGCCCGGTTACAATCTACTTATCTCTTCGTTCTCTTTATCTTTCCTACGGTTACCTTCTCCTGTATAATGAAGTGATTTACGCTATCAGACTTCAAGAAGGAGCTACACCCATGACAAGCTTGAACCGTGCCGGCAGATCCATCTATCTGTTATTCTTTGTCGGCATTATCGCCATTTCTTTCTCTTCGATCTTTGTACGATGGTCTACTGCAGATGTTGCGGTCATTGCGATGTACCGTCTGTTCCTGACCAATCTGCTGATGCTCCCTTTTGTCTGGAAGTACAGACACGAGATGATGCGTCTGAGCTTACGGCAGTGGGGCTTGCTGCTTGCATCCGGTGTGATGCTGGCTCTTCATTTTCTACTCTGGATGGGTTCGCTGCGACTCACCAGTGTTGCCAGTTCCACCGTCATTCTCGCACTGGAGCCTATATTGATTCTCGCGGGTTCGGTATGGCTGTTCAAAGCCAAAATTAACCGCATGATGATCATCGGCATGGGCATCGCCCTGCTTGGATCGATCGTCATTGGTGCAGGAGATTTCCAGTTAGCAGGCACTGCACTGCAAGGTGATGTCTTGTCTTTGCTTGGCACAATCGCAGTCGCCGTTCATATGCTGCTGGGTCAATTTTTGCGTGCGGGGCTTAGTGCATTTTCGTATAACTTCTGGGTATTTTTTGTCGCTGCTTGTACGCTGGCGGTATATAATCTGATCATGGGCCATCCGTTCGGGGGTTACGCTGCTTCGGAGTGGGGAATATTCCTGCTGCTCGCCATTGTGCCAACGATCTTTGGACACTATCTCTTCAACTGGTTGCTTCAATATATGAATGCCACAACGGTATCCATGGGCGTACTTGGGGAACCCGTATTCTCTTCATTGCTGGCCTGGATGCTGCTCGGCGAGTCCCTCAGTGTATTACAGATGTCTGCCGGGGTGGTCATTATATTCGGGGTATGGATCTTCATTCGATATGGCAAAACCAAACCTCAGATTGCTTCAACAGAAGCCTCTGTTGCGGGAAAAGGGCCTATTGAACCTAGAACGGTATAACCTATTTTTTCTTAATCCACAGTAATATACGACTCTACCACTCTCATAAGGCGGTGTATTTTCATGAAAAATATTGTATCCATGCGCTGGCTGCTCGCCAGAATGTATGAACCGGATGTCGTCATTGCAGATTGCCGATTCTTGCTCGGTCAACCGGAGGCTGGAAGACAAGCCTATGAAGCTGGACATATTCCAGGAGCTGTCTATCTCGATTTGGAAAAAGATCTGTCTTCTCCTGTGTCTGCGCACGGAGGGCGTCACCCGCTTCCTGATCCGGCTGTTCTCGCAAGTCGTCTCTCCAAAGCTGGCATCGGCTCCAATAGTCGTATTGTTGCTTATGACGATCAAGGCGGGATGGATGCATCTCGGCTATGGTGGCTGCTTCGCTATATCGGTCATGAACAGGTGTATATCATGGACGAAGGTTTCTCCGCTTGGAAAAACGCCAAATTCCCGGTGACCGCGGATGTGCCCGTTCAGATCCCGGCTTCTTTTGAGGTGAATGTGCAGCCAGCCATGCTGGCAAGTGTTGAGCATGTTCAGCAGGCTTCGGCAAGTGGCAGTGCCGTGCTAATTGACTCCCGTGATGCTCGCCGCTATGCGGGTCTGGAGGAACCCATTGATACTAAGGCCGGACATATTCCGGGTGCGGTGAATTATTTTTGGAAAGATGTGTTGGATTGGGATGGACGTTGGACAGATACTGGGGTGTTAGAAGAGCGTTTTAGTAAGCTGGACAAGGATGGTGCGATTATCGTGTATTGCGGCTCCGGCGTATCAGCTTGCCCGAACGTGATTGCACTGGAAGAAGCGGGATATACAAATGTGAAGTTGTATTCCGGGAGCTGGAGTGATTGGATTAGTTATGAGGGGAATCCGGTGGCGACGGGAAAAGAGTAAATGCAAAGAAGCCCACATCCAACGATGCGGGCTTTTCGTCATGCCGCTGATTAATCGAAATATTTAATCTGCAGGTTGCTAAATACTGCCGTTCCCCCTTCAGCATATAACGTGATTCCCCGGTCGTTCAAGTGGGGGAAAATGATATTGGATAACACCAATGAGCCATCGTCAACGAAGACCTCGATACTGGTCTTGTCTACCAGAATCTTGAGATGAACCTTGTTCTTCTCGGGAACAAACGCCGCACGACTCTCCAAGTCTCGACCACTGCGATCAGGGTTCCCCGTATGTGTCCGGTTCACATATACATAACCATCTTTTACATTAACACCTGCATCCACATGTCGGCTCTGGTCATCAGATTCGCGCAGCCTTAGTCCAATGTTATTGACCTGAGTCCACGATATATCGGCCTCCATATAATATGAATTCCCCTTTACAATAAGCGAGCGGGCTCCGTTTACTGTAAAGGGCTTGAACTCCATCTCCGAGACTGCCGCCTGCTCCATAGCATCGATCGGTCTTGAGATCAGTCGATACTGACCCGTTTTTGATGTAATCAGTTTAATTTCACGAACAATTGAATCCATGCCGTTGTAACCTTCCTGCAGTGTCGGCGTATTGTTGGCATAACTCCAGTTATTCATCCAGGCGAATGCGTAGCGATGATCGGTTTTGTCACTGCTTGCCCCATCTTCAAATGTAACTCCTCCATACCAGTCGAAGCCATAGTCCAGCCATTGTGGTTCATGAAGGTCAGGAACAAATTCTTTGCCATTAAAGCTTCCGGTCCAGTAAGCATAGGTGTTGGGTTGTCCCGATGATCTACCGTTGGCACTTACGCCGAGCACCCATTTATAGGTTCCGTTATCTGCACGCATCACAAACAGATCAGGACATTCCACCAATCCCACGTTTTCCGTGAAGAAGCCGCCGGTATATCGCCATTTTTTCAAATCAGCCGATTCATAGAACCCAATCTTCGTCCCTTCAGCCAGAGCCATAACCCATTTTCGGGAATGATCATCCCAGATGATTTTAGGGTCTCTGAAATCCTTTTGTCCCGGATTCTTTAACACCGGTCGATCTCCATAAGGCTTAAACGTTTTCCCTTGATTGGTGCTGTACCATAAATATTGTTCCTGCTGTCCGCTGCTGGCAGAGGGCTGCGTCATGATCGCAACAATTGCTCCCTTGCCGAAGCCGGCTGTACCTGACTCATCCACAACCAATGAGCCAGACCATGGATCACCGTTCCGGTTCGTGTATTTGGGGATTGCCACTCCTTCATCCTTCCAATGAACCAGATCGACCGATGTTGCATGCCGCCATTCCGTACCATTGCCTTTGGGGTAATCACCGTTATACAGATAATAATAGTGGTACTTCCCGTCCAGATATATCGGCCTTTGGGGATCATTCTTCCATTTGTCTGGCGTTGTAAAATGAAAGCTAGCTCGAAGGCTCGCGCCAGGAGAGGCTACTCCCGTGTCCACTGTTGGCCATGGGCTGTTGGTCAGGATCGGAATGACAGTGAAGACGAGCGTGATCACACCACAAACAGCAGACCCTATGATCATTTTCTTTCTGATTTTGTTATTCATAACAGATACCTCGTTTGTAAAAAAAAGAAAATGCCAATAGATATCGACATTTTCTTTCTTTTAGACTCTCTGTGAAATTTGTTTATTCCACTGTTAATTGTCCTTGTGCCAGAATGCTGTCCTTCACTACGGATGTTTTGGATCCTTTGATATTCACCAAGAAACTTGGTGCGAAGGTAGCATGATGATCTTCAAACATTCCCCGGTTGGTCATATAACTCGTGATCACTACGTTGTTGCCTTGCACCTGCGGAATAGCAAAATGTGCGTAAGTCCAGGTAACATCCTTAGGATCCAGATCTTGATGCAATACAAGTCCAGTACCATTCAACGGCTTGTAAGGTCCTGTCAGAGAATCAGATACATATCCCAACATGTAGATATCTTCAGCATCGACACCATCCACAACCATTTTGGCTCCTCTTGTATCCGTGAACAAATACCATTTTCCATTCAACTTAAAGACATTTGCGCGTTCAATTTCATCGGTTACCGTATTGGATGCAAGCAGCGGCTTCATCACTTGTTTTAAGCTATAGTCGTCATTCAGTTCAATGATCCCCAAAGCGCCATTGGCTAAGGAAGCAACCTTTTTATTAGGGCTTTGCAGCAATTTCTCCCTCTCGGCC
Source organism: Paenibacillus sp. USHLN196 (assembly GCF_037144955.1). Classification (NCBI taxonomy): domain Bacteria; kingdom Bacillati; phylum Bacillota; class Bacilli; order Caryophanales; family Paenibacillaceae; genus Paenibacillus; species Paenibacillus sp. USHLN196. Next base: position 489,074 of record NZ_JBBCYH010000005.1, read on the forward strand.
TGGAAGAACTTCTTGCTTCCTTCGTAGAAGGCCCTGTTATTGAATGCATCCTCACCCTGGTAGCCCATCTCTGTTCCCGTATTGGCTTCGAAAACAAGGTATTTATGACCATTATCTTCAACGTAGTGAGGATCTCTCAGTGTATGATTGTCGGAATAATCCCCACCGCTGAAAGCCTGATCCACGGTTTGATACATTTTGCCGTCACCATCAAAGATCGACTTGAAATCTTCAACACCATCCACCTTGAGCGTGTCCTCTGTAAGTTCGGAGACATTGATCTGAGCAGTCGTCAGGGTTTGCTTGCCATAAAATCCGTTGGCCGGGTCCCAGCCTTGACGATTGGTGTAGAACAGACGAATATGGCCATCCGCAGTCAGCGTAGAAGAACCGGACCATTCCTCTGCCTGTTGATTCAGAATGGGGTCATTCGGAACGTTCTTGTCGGTGTTCTTGAACACTCTGCCTGCATTTTTCCAGGCATCAATGGATGTGTCTCCTGCTTTTTTGTAGAACATATAGATGAATGTGTCCCATCCCCGATCCGGGTCACCCGCCAGACCAAAGACGACTTGATAACCATGATAGTTAGCTACGGTACCATCCGCATTCTGCAGCGGCCAGGTATCCCACACATCCATGTCGATGACGTTACCATTTTCATCATATCCTTTTGCGGAAGGTAGATTTTGGATAGTAGATGCGTCAAACTGAGGAACCTTGAATCGTTCTTTGATTTGTTCCTCAGGGATTTTTAATGCGTCTGTTCGTGTAATATGCGAGATACCATAACTCTCTTTGTAGTCTGAACTTTCTTTTGCTAAAGCCGAAACTCCCCCACCTGCCAATAATGTTGTTGCAAATGTTACTGCTGTCACTCTTCTCATCATCTTCTGGAAATTCATTGGATTAATCCCTCTCTCTTGTCATTTTTTTCCCGGAGAACAGAAAAAGACCTAAAAATCGCTAGGGTATGGTGGATACACCGATCCCAACGGACTTTTAGGTCTTGCCTGCTTACCAGTAACAATCCCGACATATTCAACTGTCGATAACTATTCTATATGGTCGGATCAAAACTTGGCTATAGATCGAAACTCCCGATTCGAATCAAGGACCAGGGACTCAGTCCTGCCAAACATCAGAATCATTCCGAGGATGGATGAAGTCGATGATCTATCCGGTTGATCTCCATGGCGATCACAACCAGTTGGCTTTCGGTAAAGGCATATCCATAATCCTCTTCAACCATTTCACCGATCTCGCGTGCCTGTGTATATGCTTCGGTAAAATTCATTTTTGCAATCGCTACAAGCTCCGGATTCAGTTCATTGCGGAGTTTGCCTGATTCATCCGTTTGCAGCATATTCTCAAGCTGGGTCAAAAGTCGCTCATAGTTCGCAGACCCACGATCCAGTACACCGGCAACTTGTCCTACACCTTCTGCGATATCCCTGATCATGGCCGTCTTTTCCGGAGCCTTATGGCGCATGCCCGCATTCTTCCAGGCCGTATGGATATGCATGGCGATATAACCAACCTCATCTTCCGGGATGACCACCTGCAATTTCTCGTAGATCAAACGCTTGGCATGAAGCCCAAGCTGAAACTCTCTTGGATAGAGAATACGAATCTCCTCAAGAAGCGTATTCCGAATTTCGATTCCCTTGCCAATCCGCTCCAAGGCAAACGAGAGATGGTCTGTAAGCGCGATATGGATATTCTCATGAAACGTGACACCCAATGCTTTCTCGGCGAAAGTGATGATCTGCTGGGTGACCGCAATTTCTTCTTCGGGTAGTGTCCCAAGCATTTCCTGAAGGTGGTTGTACTGTTTCGGATCAGTCATTACAAACACTTTTTCAACAAGGCTCGGGTCTACAATATCATTTTTTCCTTTTTGGAAAACAACCCCCGGCCCCATGACAATTTTCTCTTCTCCATGATCGTTAACCACAGCGGCGTTATTGTTGAGTATTTTTTTGATCTTCATGTTAGTCTCCTATGCCTGTTCGTTAAGTTTATCAGCTTCTGGTCGAACAACGCGATCCACACCGAGCAGCAAGGTAACGCTAAAAGCCGTAGCCAGAGCAAGCACAAAACCGATCAGATAATGAACAAGATTCATCAACCCGGGCTGTACGATAAAAGCGATCATCGGGATTCCGGTTAGCCCAAATGAATTGGCCACAACCTGATGAAAAGCGACATATGCCCCTCCGGCGGCTCCTCCTGCAGCAGCACCCAGAAAGGGCCGCCCAAGTTTAAGATTAACACCATAGGTGACTGGCTCGGTGATACCGAACAGCGCCGTGATCGAGGCAGGCAAAGCTATTTTCTTCAATGCTTCGTCCCGGGTTCTTGCATATACTGCAAGCCCGGCACCTGCTTGCGCGATATTCGCCATGGACCAGATCGGAAGCAAGAAATTGAAGCCGATATCCGGATTGGAAATCAGTCCAACTTCGACAGCCTGAATCCCGTGATGAAGACCGGTGATCACTATGGAGCTGTACATCCCGCCAAGCAGAAGGCCAAATAGCAAGCTCCCGTAGTTGAAGATGTATTCCAGAATACTTCCCAGCGAGCGGCCCAGACCCAGAGCAAGGGGTTCAATCACCAGTACCGCAAGGCTGCCCGCGATGCTAAAGCTTAAAAAGGGAACGAGAAGAACAGCTCCGGATGACGGTAACCATCGGCGTAGTCCTTTCTCAATTATCGTTAGCACAAACGCCGCAAGAACGGTTGGGATTATGGCTCCCTGATACCCGAATTGCGGTGATACCGGCAAAATTTGAGCAAAGGCTGGATCTCCAACGATGTCGGTGAACGGAAGAATCCCCGGATGAGTCATAACAATCCCAACAGCGGCACCAAGCGCCGGGGTTCCCCCAAACCGTTTGGCCGTGTTGTATCCGAAAAGAACCGCCATCAGCTGGAACGCTGAGCCCGTCAGCAGTGACAGAATCCGGAACCACATTTGGCCTGGATCATCCCAGCCGAATGCTCCCGCAAGTCCCAAGAGACCCAACAGCAGCCCAGCCCCGACGAAGAGCGGAATAATGGGCACAACGATATCAGAAAAAAATTGGAATGCGTCCACCAACCTGTGTAACAGCCCTCGTGAATGAAGCCCCTTATCATTGGATGACCTGCTAGCCGTAGACACGGACGACAGCGGATAGGAATCCGTATGATCTTCTTCGTGTAGCCGTGGTGTGACAGGTCCTTTCGGGCCGTCTTCTTTTGGTACGGACGAAGTAGCTGACTGAAGCATGCCATTCACCTGGCGATTAACCTTCGACACAAGAGCGGGACCAAGGATAATCTGAAGTTGTCCAGCACGAACGTACACCCCTTGAATTTCCTGCATACCGTCAAGACGTTCTTGTTCCACCAGATCACTGTTCTGCAATCGGAGTCGGAGTCGTGTCGTGCAATGGGTGCTTTCGATAATATTGTCCGTTCCTCCAGACCATTCAATAAGTTGCGTGGCCAGTGCCCTTGCGGAACTACGTCCCTTTGTGACACTCCGGTCATCCTGCTGCATGGATGCTCCTCCCTGTTCCTTAGCATTAAACGGACATCGAAGGATCGACGATCTATTATTGAATGTTGATCTTCTTCAAAAATTACAATTCCGTCATTTATGGCAGTATTACTATTGTGACCACTTCACTTTCCAAAATCAATGGTCAGTAAATACCACTAATCTGAGGACAATGGCTCATCTTGGCTGTTCATCCAGATCTAGCGGGAGCTGGAGCGACTGGATTAGTTATGAGGAGAATCCGGTGGCTACCGGGGAAGTGTAGAAGACTCCAACAAATATCCACAACGAAAAGTACATCGCCACTTGAGCGATGTACTTTTCGTTGTGGAGTGATCCTAAAACCGGGAGAGGCGACAAGGGTCTAATTCATTTCTTGATTCGCCATCAATAATTTCACTTGTAGCCAGATGCGCAATCAGCGGCGCCAGCGTAATTGCAGAATGCATTACCGTCAGATAAAGTCCATTCATGTGATCATGGAAGCCCACAATCGGATAACCGTCTTCAGGCATGGGTCTCCATCCAACCTTTATGCTTTCCAGTTCCAGTTGATTCCCGTGCTTGAGACTGCGACGCAATGTTTCGTAAGCTCGCTTACCGACCGCCTGAGGTCCGTTTTCCTCCGACTCGTCGATATAATCTTCCGCAGCCAGCAGTGTATAGTCCGTCAGTTGACGCGCTTCAAATTGCGCATTGGAGATTAATGTGTGAATCAGTTTATTTGCAGTTTTCATCCGAATCAGAATCGAAGGTGACGACGTTACCGGCACGTGACAACCTAACGGATTACAAAGTTCGGGTGTACCTGTTCCTGCGGCCAATACCACGACATCCGACTCCACAAAACCCTTGGACGTATGAACACCAACCAGACGGGAACCCTCTTGCTTCAGCTGTGTAACGTTGGTGTCGAACTGAATCTTTGCTCCGTACTCTTGCGCTTTGCTCAACAACAGCTCCGTTACCGCTATAGGGTCCACCACACCTTCTTCGCTGACAAACATGGCTTCATCCGGATATTCTTTCAGATTGGGCTCCAATGCCTCAAGCTGCTCCCGGTTTAATTTTTGAGCGTGGTGTTGCTCCCTTAGAGGCGGAGTGTCCCAAGTTAGCGCTCCATGCCAATGAATTTTCAGTTCGGACAACTCTTGCTGAAGTGTGTGATATTCTTCCACAACTGCATCGTACAAATGCCAGTATTCAGGAGCCACTCTATGCGTCGTATGTATCCAGGCAAATGATTTTTCCGTGACTTCACGCGCCGCGGCTGAGTGCCGTTCGATAACGGTTACATCTTGATTTCGTTTGGCTAGATGATAGGCCATACACGCCCCAACAATACCTGCACCAATAATCACAATTTTTTGTCTATTCAAAACTAACTCTCCCTTGTCACCCTATCACCCCAAGGAATCGATTTTCCGAAGTTCGGATGGGTTTGCTCCTATTTCGTCTTCTTCGCCGTACAGCTTCTCCATATGCTGCACATGCCCGGCTCCCCACTCGCTCATAGTCTGGAGCACAGGTTTCATGAGCTGTCCATACGCTGTAATCGAGTATTCAACCTTTGGCGGAATTTGCGCATACATTTCGCGATGCACAATATCGTGATACTCCAGTTCTTTTAACTGCTGGGCCAGCATTTTTTTTGAAATATCCGGAATGGCTTTTTGTAATTCACTGAACCGCATTGTATCGTTACTTAGCAGGCGCAGGAGAATCAATGATTTCCATTTACCCGTGAGGATATCCAGGGCCGTTCCGAATTTGCAATATACCGTCATTCTTATTCCTCACTTTCTGACCATACCCAGGTATACTTTTGGTTACCTGGTTAGGTTTAAGTGCCTACTTCCAGCTTGGTCCTTCTCACTTTAGTATAGAGGCAGACATCGAAATTGAACAAGTGAGGGGAAAAGAAAAGATGAATGTAACGTTATGGATCGTACAAATCATATTGGCGCTAGGTTTCGTATATTCGGGATGGATGAAAGCCGTTCGTATCGAGTCATCAAAAAAGACCTGGGCCTGGGTCAATGGAGTGCCGAAAAGTCTAGTTGTTTTGATCGGAATCGCGGAGCTACTAGGAGCACTTGGCCTAGTTTTGCCGTGGGCACTGAACATAGCTCCGGTGCTTACGCCCATCGCCGCAATCGCTTTGGCAGTTGTCACACTGCTTGGAATGTTGTTTCATATTCGGCGCAAAGAGTACCGGGAGCTCGGCGTGAATATCTTTTTTATAGTTCTGGCATTGATCGTGGCAATTGGAAGACTATGAAGGGAACCGGGGTGCCGATCTGAGGTATTATTATATAATAACCTCACTACATAAAAGGCTGGCTTCAACAGCTCATGGAAGGAAGACAACTCTCTATTGAAAGCAACCTTGAATGTACAAGAGCACATACTCATCTGGAATTGTGCATCGCTCAAAATCATGGATGTACGACATATTGTCATACAGGCCCACGAGTGCGTACGTCCTTACCTGTTCCCTGCCAGCGCCTTTCTGTACGTAACGCATGGCAGTGCAACCGTGATTTTAGACGGAAATGAGCATGCTACAAAACCATTCTATATGCTTCATGGGGGCAAAAACACCCGTCTGGACATCATCCCAACGGACGAATCCTTTCATTATTACCTAATTTTCTATAAAGCCTCCTTACCGCTACCTGGCAAGCAGCATACACTTCAACAACCGGATCAACAATTGCCATTCCACCTCCAATACGGTTTTATTCCATACCATCCTGCCATCCTCTACGAAATCGCTGAGCGAATGCTGGGCGAATGGAATAGACCGGGACGCTTGGAGCGGCTCCATACCAAAACACTATTCTATCAATTTGTATATGAATTGCTCAGACAAATGGATCAACAGCAGGTCAGCATTGTTAGGCCTAACCTTGCTTCTCAGCTTATTCGCTATATGCAGGAGCACTACGCCCAGCCGCTGACGAGGGAAACACTCGCGCGTACATTCCATTACAGCGTCCCTTATCTGTCCAAGTACTTCCGACGTGAAACTGGCGCAAGTATAATCGATTACTTAATCGGTATTAGGATGAAAAAAGCAGCAACGCTGCTTCAAAAGACCGAGTTATCTCTGCATGAGGTCGCTGCAAGCGTAGGATATGCTGATGTATCCTATTTTATAAGAATGTTCAAAAAGCATACGGGAGTGACACCAAAGCAATTCAAGAATGAGTCCGGACAAGTGACGAGAGGTTCTTATCGTCCTACCCTTAGGCTTCGATCATCCATTGCTCCGCATAAACTCCGTCGTTATATTGATATCAGAGATGATAATCATTATCAACATAGTGAAAAAGGAGATTTACGGATGTATAGAAGCAAACTACCTGTAGGAATTACCCTCCTGTTGTGCCTAACTCTATTGGTTAGCGCATGTTCCAGGCCAGCAAACACGAATGGAAGCACTGGCAGTACGCAGAGTCCAACTGTAGGTGCAGAGAGTAATATCAGTAACACACCAACCGGCAGCTCGGAGATGGTAACCTATTCCGCGGTTAACGGTGAAGTACAAATCCCCAAAAAGCCTCAAAGAGTCGTAATGGTGGCAGGAGCCTTCACCGGTCATTTGCTAGCGCTGGGCCTTAAGCCTGTTGGAACTGGTGATGAGTCCTTTAACAGCTATACAGAAGGAAAGCTTGATGACGTTGTCAACATCGGTAACGATGTACCCTACGAGAAAATCATGGAGTTGCAGCCGGATTTAATTGTCGTTTGGAATGACCCTGAAACGATTGAAAAGCTGTCCAAAATTGCGCCGACCGTCGCTGTTGAATATGGAGTACCTCTGCGGGAGCAATTGATGGATTTCGGCAAGATGACTGGTAGAGAAGAGCAAGCGAAGGCCTGGATCGCAGAGTGGGACGCTAAAATTGCTGAATACAAACCACTCGTGGAGCAAACGGTAGGTGATCGCACTGTTTCGATTTTTGATACGGGAAGTGCCAAAGAATTTTATGCCTACGGGAGCTTTGGTAGAGGTGGAGATATTATTTATGGCGAGTTCGGCCTGAAGGCACCGCCGATGATTCAGAAGGAAGCCATCGACAGCGGAAAGGGATGGGCCAAGTTATAACTTGAATTGTTACCACAATACGCAGGAGATTATATCTTTATTAGTGGATGGACAGGTGATGAGAGTGGGGATTCCGCTTTTGAAGGTCCTATCTGGGATAACCTTCCTGCTGTCCAGAATAATCACGTTTATCGCGAGAACAGTCGTGGCTTCGTGTTTAGTGACCCGATTTCGTTGGAAGCCCAACTTAAATTTGTCGTAGACAGCCTAACCAAAACGAAGTGAAATTCATTAGACTCACGGTTTGTACGAGGCGAGGAGCAATCCTCGCCTTTTTATGTTTTTGTATAGTCCTTATCTTTCATCTGAAGGCGTAACGAATTCTTCTCTGGAAGCATTGGTGAATGCCGATATCTGATCTAATAACGTGATGCTCTACTAGTTGTGCTCACAAATAACAGGGACCTCTCACCATGATCGCAAGGGGTCCCTGTCTATGAACTTGATATATAGCTAATTTTCCGTTAAGTGATCGTAAGACCGCCGCTTGCATATCCGGCCAAGTTAGTAGCCACATCAATTCCAGCTGTTACTGATGCTGAGAAGACCATAAGCAGGCGGTCTCCGGCAGCTACCGGAATACTCAGTCCTGTAGTCAATCCGCTGGATATTGTGCCCAGTGCCAAAACGCCGGTCAGTGGAGGAGCCAAGGTTACCAATGCACCCGGTATTTAGCAACATATGGCTCGTTATCAACTTCATCCTGATGCTTACGGATATAGCGAAGATACTCTTGAGCACTTTGGTTGATTTCTTCATCGGTTGCTTGAAATGAGGCACCGAAAACTGCAAAATACGGTAAAGCTACTGCCCCAACGTGATTGATACTGGCTTTGAAAGGTGCGATCACTTCATCTACAGTGAAGGAAACTGAACCATCCCGCGTGTAATTCACCTTTTTATCCCCAATGGACATGGCCAAGCCCAGCTTCTTCCCATGCAATTTATTACCTTTCGATCCATAAGCCCACCCATAGGCAAAAACATCATCAAACCACTTTTTCAACAAAGGCGGATAACTGTACCAATATAATGGAAACTGTAAGATGACATGGTCGTATGCCTCCAACAGCTTCTGTTCTTTGGAAACATTGATATTCCAATCAGGATATTCTCTATATATTTCATGGATTGTAATTTCGCTCGCCTGCTTCCCTAGTTCCTGTTTCCAGCGCTGATTCACTCTCGAAGCGTCAATATTCGGATGTGCCAGAATGACAAGTGTTTTCATTGATTCCCTTCCTTTCTTCGGTCAAGAACGATATCTTTTTTTGAATATCGCCATTATCATATAAGCCTGAGCAAAAGAAAATACACACAATAAAGTAAGATGGTTACTTCAAAGTGTGTATGGACTTCTTCCTCATCATCGTGAGAAAATATATATTTATACCCTATGAACAAGTAGCAGTATATACGAGGTGAGACGTAATGAAGCACTATAACCTTGGCATTGAAGCCACACTCGAGATCATCGGGGGCAAGTGGAAAGCGTTAATTATTTGTTTACTAATGCCCGGCGTGAAAAGAACAAGTGAACTACAACGCAGCATACAAGGTATTTCGCAAAAAGTACTGATTCAGCAGCTGCGTGAGCTTGAACGGGACGGGATTGTCAGAAGGCATGTGCGCGTGGGGACGAGACAACATAGCACTTAGGCAACACCAAGGAGAAGATATCGTATTGTTGGAAGACGAAAATCCGACTTCGTAGAAATATCGACATTCCACATATCTTCATTCAAGCTTCATTCTTTCCCTCTCACTTCTATAGTAAGATGATGTGGACTTTCCAATGAACTAACAGATACTGCAATTCCACAAGGAGGATGTCCACATGAAAAGTTATCTTGTGTTCGGTGCAAGCAAAGGGTTAGGGGATGCTTTCGTCAGAGGTGTGCCCGAACAGGGCGATAAAGTCTGGGTCGTGTCTCGAAGCAGACCGAAAAGCCTGGATTTGAGTGATGGTGTACAGCGGATATGGATACAAGCTGATCTCTCTGAGCTGAGCGCCGCGACCATTGTCAAGGAACAGTTAAAGAATGAACCTTTGGATGTACTCATATACAATGTAGGCATTTGGGAGAAAGAAGGCTTCGAGGATCACTACACGTTCGACAAAGACGAGCCCGCGGATATCAGTCAGCTGATCCATGTGAATATCACTTCAACCATAGTATGTATTCAGGCATTACTGCCTCATCTACGACAATCTGCAGCGGGCAAAATCATTCTTATTGGTTCAACAGCGGGTCTGAATAACGCCAATAGTACACAAGTTTCTTTTGTCGCTTCCAAGTTTGCCATTCGAGGAATCACAGAAGCTTTGAGAGAACATACAAGACATGACGGCATTGCCGTTACATGTATTAACCCCGGAGAACTGGCAGCGGAGATCCCTTATGAGGAAGGCATGGACCGGGCTCTTTCTGAGTATAACGGGACACGTATTCCGCTTCAGGATATGGTTTCTATCGTTCGTTGTATCGTCAATTTGTCCAAAGCAGCCTGTGTAAAAGAAATTAATATTCCGGCAATAACAGATTTAAACGCATAATTGCAGTTCCTCTCCAATTATGAAGAACCTCATATACTCAAGGAAAAACAGATTGCTTTGATATCAGTAAAAGCCCGCTATCATCGCGGGCTTTTACCTTTATACTATGGAATATAGTTCTAAATTCCCTCCAACGGATGAAGGTCGGCAAGTCTATACGACATTTAATCTCTTAGCTGCGTTTCACCGCCCCTGTATACAGTCCGACTCCGGTGCTGACAAGTCACTTCGAAGCTGTCATCCGTTCCACCAACGCCCGCAACGAATAATCAGAGGTCGAACACAGCAGTATGCTTCCGGCTGTCTGCGGCAGTGCTTTGTCATCATAGGGATTGCGCATCACCAGATTCAACAGGGGCTTAACCGCAGTCAGTGCCTCAGCCAGCGCCAGTTGACCAGTGAACAGATGAGCATTAAGAGTGCCCTGGATAACGACATCCGCGGTAGCAGCCTGCTGCACCAATGATGTAATCTCCTCCGCATCAGGCTTCATTGAGAAGTAGTGCGTCTCCACGGACAAACCTTCATCTTTCATTAGGGATGCCAGTTTGATCTCGGTTGCACCGCTGTTATCGGCCCGGGTCAGCTGCTCCTGCTGTGGCAGAATGAGCAAATATTTCAGCGAAGAGTTAAGCGGAAGCAGGCCATGCGGATCGCGGCTGACTTTCACGGTCTTACGAGCCAACCTCAGTGCCTCCTCTTCCCACTGCTCCCTGAGAACAGGCTTTGCAGCCGCTTGGTACTGTTGGAATTTATCGTAGAGCTGCTGGATACGAAGAACCGACTCGTCGATTTGCGCCTCGTTGATTCGCCCATCCTGTACAGCGGCCAGAATACCCGCGATCACCCTGCTTTGATACTCTGGCGTATGACACATCAGGATCATATCGTTCCCCGCCTGAACAGCCAGTACGCCTACTTCATCCGGATTGAAATGATTGCGGATTGCCCCCATTTCAATATCATCGGTGCAGATTACGCCTTCAAAACCGAGCTTGTTCCGCAGCAGCTCTGAGGCAAAAAAAGAACTGAGCGAAGCCGGAAGACCGCCGGATTCCGGAATGTTCGGAAACACCAGATGACCCATCATGACCGAATCCGCTCCGGCATCAATCGCCTCCATGAAGGGGAGCAGCGGTCCTTCCATCAATTGCTTAAGCGTTAGATCACATTCTGGCAGAACAATATGAGAATCTCCGCTCACTTGCCCATGACCTGGAAAGTGCTTTGCCGTCACGGCCACACCTGCTTCATGCATCCCCTGGATGTAGGAGCGGCCGAATTGAGCTACCAGCTGCGGGTCCTCTCCGAAGGAGCGAACACCCACGACCGGATTATCTATATTCGTGTTGATATCCAATACAGGTGCCCAGTTCATCGGAATACCGAGAGAATGCAGCTGACTGCCGATGATTTTACCAAGCAAATAGGCGGTTTCCGGGTCTTCGCTTAATCCAACTGCCCGGTTTCCCGGGATATAGGGGAAGAAGGTTTTGAATTTGGACAGGGTGCCTCCCTCTTCATCTACTGAAACGTAATAAGGCAGCGGGCTTCCATGATCTCCGGCTATATTCTGTACCTCTGTGAGTAGCGCAAGCGTCTGCTGCTCACTCTCGACATTGTGGGGAAAGATGCCTATTCCGCCAAACCGCTGCTGCGCCATTCTTCCCCGAAATTTCGGCTCGGCGCGGGTAGATGGTGTGCCTATTACGCACATCATGGCTATTTTGTCTTCCAGACTCATCGTCTTCGGTTCAGATTCCGTATAGGTCGCATCCAGCCCCAACTCATGATAGAGTGTGCGCTCCAGATAATCATGCAAATAGAACCTCGATTTCACAAAATGTTCTGCCATATCTGACGGCTGGTAACGCTCCAACGCAGCCTTCATGCGGGGAAGAACCTTCTTGCGTCCACGGCGGTTTCTCGTGTAGTTATTCTGAAGCGAGCGCCACTCTGCATCATCTCCAGGATACAGCTCCCAGCGGTAGGCATACTTGTGGATCGCTCGCGAACGGTCTGTCGCCACCTCATAATCATGCATAATCGCAATCAGTTCCGCTTCTTCCTTATGCTCGCGCACCTCGTCCAGGAGCTTCCAGATCACCTCGTAATAATCCTCCAGTCGATAATTGCCGAGCCGATTATGTCCGGTAACCGGATCAATGCCATGGAAGCGTTCCAGGAATCGGTCGATGAAGGTGGAGGCATCCGCCTTGCGGTTCCAAGCCAGATCCGCATGCAGCAGCATGGGGTACCAAGTGGTTTCGAAAATACCATAAGGCACTCCGAGGCTGAAAGGCCCCGTCCAGTTGGTGGCAACAATGCAGTCAAGATCCAGCTTGCCTGCCGTCTCTGCCCACTGAATCAAGTTGTCCGTCCGGTTGGGCAGCACCGGATAATTCTGATGCTCCGCCCAGTCAAAGCTGCGGACGGCCGGAGCTCCCATGACATCAATGCCCAGCGACCTGAATTTATCCGCATGGGAAGTAACCTCCGCTTCGATATTACGCCCGTTGTAGATCCAGATCATGGCCGCACTCCGCCGATCCAGTTTGGCCAGTTCCTCTGGCGGACATTTATCCAGCATGTCATGCCAGAAAATCGGCTGTTTCCCCCGCTCTGCCGTAAATGCAATCAGACGGTTCAAAAAGGCGATAAAGGCTCGTTCCCGCACACCTCCAAACTCGATTTTGCAGCGTTCGCATTCGCATAAGCTGTAGACCTCGTCACAGCCGAGATGGATATAGCGCGAGTCCGGATGCGCATCAATCATCTCTCCGAGCAGCGTGGTAATCAGTCCAAACGATTCCGGGTGGGACGGGCAGATCTCCCCGGTGGAATGTTCTGTCTCACGGAGGTGCCGCCAAGCTTCGTGGCGTAATACATATTCCAGATGTCCGAAGCTCTGCTGAAGCGGAATAATCTCCATAAAATGCTCATGGGCGTTACGCTTCAGTTCTTCCAGCTGCGAACGACTTAACGCATGCTTCGAATGCGCGAACTCGGGGTGCGCCTGGAACGGAAATTTATCCTCATATTCAATCAGAACCGCATTTGTCTTATAACGGGCAAATTCCGCCAAATATGCTGTCAGCAGTTCCGGCTTCGAGAACGTCTGGCGCAAATCCAAATTCATTGCCCGCACAGCCGTATCCGGCCAATCTGTTATGGACACCGCCGGGATGTCTCCATCCGATCCACGCAGTTGTACCAAAGTCTGCAATCCGTAAAACAAACCCTCCGCATCCTGGGCGCAGACCTCAGCTCTTCGGACCGATACCTCTAACGTGTAACCTTCCGACCTCCCGGCAAGACGAGCCAGTTTTTCTTCCCTTTCTGCGAATGAAGTGACTGTAGGGGTGAGGGTGCTCTTCTCATGGGCTCCCTGCTGCGTTTCTTGATCTGAGAAACGTTCTACAACAAGCAAATAACCTTTATCTATCCTTGAGCATGTATATTCCATCCCCGGAAATGCGCGGCGGCAATGGATTTCCAGTCTCGATTCCTCCTGCTCCATGTAAAGACTCAGTCTTGTCTCGCCATCCAATCGCAAGGAGCCTCCCTCAATCGCTGCAATCTGCTTCGGTTGTGGTATCAAGCTCTGCATCGCTCTCCTCCTATTCGTTGCTCCGTGGACTCAACCGGCCATTCTTCCAGCATTGCATCATACTCAACTTCCCACCGTTCATGGTGAAACTAACCAGATCCGCAGGTGCTCCCGCCTTAAGCCCTGCTGCCTGTTCAAGCCCAAGCAGCCCGGCAGGATTCACTGAAGCGCAATCCCAGGCATCGGCGAGGCCGACCAGTCTCGCTTCCACGAGATAGCCTACCTGTTCCGGCAGCATCATCGCCGAGCCTGCCAGCAGCTGCGGCTGTCCGGCAAGGTGCAGCCGACCTTCCGCGGTTAGCACTACATCTCCGCCAATGTGCAGTTGATAGGAACCTGGTGGCATGCCGCTCAGTGAGACAGCATCGCTAACCAGAACAGCACGATTTCTCTTCATTCGGAGAATTACCGACAACACGGACGGCGGGAGATGATGGCCGTCCGCGATCATACAGCCATATAGTTCATCTGCCGCGAGCTGTTCCCACAGATAGTTGGGATGGCGCGGAAGTGTCAGATGCGTGCCATTGCCCAGATGCGTGGACATAACGGCTCCTGCAGCGACCGCTTCCCTGATCTGCTCGGGCGTTGCTGCCGTATGACCAATCGAGACAAGGATGCCGGATTCGCAGCACCGGGCGATAAATGTAGTCGCATTCGGCCACTCCGGGGAGAGAGTAATGATGCGAATCAATCCTTCTGCCGCTTCCTGCCAGCGGCAGAAGGTCTCCCAATTCGGGGGAACAATGTATTGCCGCGGATGCGCGCCGCGCGGGCCATCCTCCGGTGAGAGAAATGGGCCTTCCAGATGAATACCTGCAATCCCCCCGCTCGCATCCGGGTTCAGCCGAACAGCTTCCGCAATAACGGAAGCTGCCTCAGCCAGCCGGTCGGAACTGTTTGTAATCAACGTCGGACAATAGCTTGTAACTCCCTGATTTTGCAGCTGCCACGTCAGCTTCAATACCGTATTGGGATTCAGCGGAGCTGTATTCAGATCCAACCCCAAGCCGCCGTTCACCTGCAAATCGACCAAACCGGGGGCAAGCCAGGGAAGATGTTCCGAGGAAGGCGTCACGTCAAGCTCGGTAACGGCAGCGATGCGCTCTTCTCTGAATCTCACCTCAATGGGCAGCCCCGTCCGGTAGTGTCTCCCAACAATCGGCGCGCTCACAGGCCGAAGGCTTCCCGGTCCGTAAACATCGTAATTTTGGGGTGTGTACGCAGGATGGTAGCTGGACATGCTGTACTGACCGGATCATATAAAGCTGCTGCAAGCGCACTCCGCTTGAACTTCCCTGGCACGATCCCGAACAGTTTGCTGCCTGCCATCAACGCCGGTACAGTCAGGGTCAACGCCTCTTCAGGCACGTCATCCAGCCGGGCAAAGCAGCCATCGTTTACCTGCTGACGGCGGCAGGCATCATCCAGCTTCACTGCTTTCACAAGCAGCGGATCTTCGAAATCGGCTACAGGTGGATCATTGAAGGCAATGTGACCATTTTCTCCGATCCCGAGACAGACGATATCTATAGGATCCACACGTAACAGCTCTCCATATCTCTGACATTCCTGCTCCACATCGCCCAATCCGTCGATCAGCTCCACCCGCCCAGGCTGGACCCGGCTGAACAGCCGTTCTGTCAAATATCGTCCGAACCGCTGGGGGGCCGTATCCGGCAGACCAATGTATTCATCCATATGAAAGGCACACACCCGCGACCAGTCGATGCCTTGCTCCATCACAAGCCCCTCATACAATTCATTCTGCGAAGGTGCTGCAGCGAATACCATGCGGACCCGGCGCCCTGAATCCTGAAGCAGCTGTCTTAACTCAGCTCCAACCGCAGCAGCTGCAGCTGCCCCCATCTGATCCCGGTCGGCATAAACCTGTACAGACATGCGCTCTACGACTCGCGACTCCAACGGTTTTATCATGCCATTTACGTTAATGCTCCTCATCCTCCTCCAAACAGCTTCTGGCCCGATGCTTCAATTTCCGGCATTTTGCATCAGCAGTGTCGTATGCGGAGAATCATGCTCTCTCGCATGGTAATAACCGTTATAACGGATTCTTCGTGGTTCAAAACCAACCTGCCTTTCCGGTATCACCGTCTCCGAAGCTAGCGTTACACTTCCGTCCGCTCCGGTGATTCCGCTGGTGTACCGTCCCGCAGCATAAGTGAATCTTCCCTCCACTTCCGCCCCTTCCAGAACCTCGCCCGTAGCGTAATCACTAACCTTCATGTTGACGGATACTCCGGAACCGCTATAAGCCAGATTCATGTCCGAGACAATCATGGGTTTCAGTATAGTACTTCCAGTGGTCGCCGACACTTCATCAGTAAGTGGTCCGATGTTGCCATGTAAATCGCGGGCCGCAATCCGATAATAGTACGTTGTATCCGGCAGCAGTCCCTTGTCTTGGTAATTCAGGCCGCGAGCGAGTCCGACCACTTCCGAAGCGGCAGGTGTGAAACCCTGAACGGTACTCCGATAAATCACATAGCGCTCCACTTCCATGTTATCCGAAGCTATTCCATATTTCAGTTGTACAGTCTGATAATCGGCCGCCTCAACGAACGGCAGTCCTGCAAGGGCGGAAGGGGCCTCCTGATCATCCGGAGCCGTCCAAAATACACCGCCCGGTCCCCAGTAAGAAGGCAGGGCACGATAGGAATCATAGTGATGGACGGCAATGCCGCCGAAAGCGCTGCTTTGCCCGTAAGCCGTGTATACCTTATCCAGCTCGGATTCCATATGACTGCGGCCTTCCTCCCAAAAAGTGATCGTCTCCGGATCGCCGCTATTCGCGATATCCAGCGTTTCCACACCAATCACTACGGAATTCGGCTTGCTGATCTGGTCGGCGTAAGCCAATTCTCCGGCAGCCCCCGCAATTATGCCGGCAGAGCCATCCGCTGTATCCCGGTAATCCATGATGGAGATATAGTCGGAGATATCTTGAACATGCTCGGACAGCCACTTGGTGGTGCCGTTCCACACAATATTCGCCCCTTGCTCCGAAGTGTCATACCACTTGGGCACAGCTGGGCCGAATGGCAGCCGGATCCCCGCAACATCGCGGCGATCAATCATCTTTTGCAGAACATCCAGGTATTCCTTCTGCAGGAATCGGCTTGGATCTCTAAAGTCGGGGGAAATATACGGCTCAATATCCACATTGATGCCGTCGAATTTCTCCGTATCCGCCGCAGCAAGATTGTAATTAATAACCTTCTCCATTTCCTGCACCGCATGGCTGTGATATTTCTCGTATGCACCCATATAGGCCGGAGAAGTGCCGCCAGCAATTAGTGCATGTACCTGCAGATTTTTGCTGTGAGCCCAGCTTATGAACGAGCGCAGCTCCACCTCCTGCTCTTCCAGCGCATTGTATCCGGCATAACTGCCCACTGCGAGATAAAGCGTCCGGATCGGCTCTTGGCCGAATGTCTGTGTGTCCGTGATGAAAGACTCCAGCACCTGGCGTGAGCCGGGGTTAAGAAGCAGCTTGTAGCTTTCCGGTTCCCAGATCCACATGGCCCGGTCCTGGCCGGGCAAAGACACTGCTGGTTCATGCGTCCCGTTTCCAACCTGTGCATACACCGTTGAACTATAACCATACCGTTCCGGTGCATTGGTCGCTCTGGCCTCCAAGCTGACCGTCCGATCGCCAAGTCCCGCCGTGTCCCAGGTGTATACATACGCAGAACCTTGCTGAACAGCCTCCTCCCAAGGTCCCCGGTTCACCCGTATCTCGACCAGCGTGATTGGGATTGGGGAGCTGGCCTGGACTGAAACCTCCACCTGACCGCTAAGCGACACACCTTCGGATGGACTTATAATCGTTACATCAGGGACAGCACCTGCCGGGTTATTCACTGTAAGGATGGCGGGCACACCCCATACCCCGTAGCGAGAGGTCGTATCAAGCCCACGAACCACCAGTTCGACAGTCCCGTTATATCCCGAGGTATCCAGCATATAAGACCAAGTGCCACTGTCATCCCCGTCCGGATCATCCATTAGCACTTCGTACTGAGCCGTTCCGTTCACATACAACCGAATGTCGTACAGGTCGGTGTAACTGCCTCCGATCTCGACCATCCCTCCGTCCGACACATATCCACCCCCAGGTGCGTCCAGCGAGATTGAACCGGCTGCTCCCGCCTTACCAGGAAAGGGTATTCCAATCGATACCATACATATCAACAGAACCATGGCTAGCCTGAATCCGGAGTACACACGCAGATGCTGCTTTTTCATAAGCGAAGCCTCCTTTTGCCATTCTGTACTAATGGTCTAGGATTGCTGTGCCGTACATTCGCTCTATTTTGCGCTCAACTGAATATTCAGAACACGGTCATACGCTTCCTTATAGGTGCTCAGCAGCTGATCTACGCCAAGATTGTTCATCTCCTCTACATACTTCTCCCAATCCGCCAGACTTCGGGAGCCGGTCACGAATTTGGCAAAGCTCTCATCGCGGTGCTTTTTGATCGCCTGCCCGGTAATGGAGATGATTTCATTTTCCGCCTCTGTAAACGCAGGTCTTGGCTGCATGGAGGAAGGATCATACTTCACTGCTTCTTCATAAGCATGCTTCAGGGCATCCGAGAACAGCGACAAATGGGCATTAAAATCAATCCAGGTATAGGTGCCGCTGGTCTGAAGTCCCGTCTGCTTGCGCATTTCAATGACATCGTTATACTCCGGCTTGAACTTGATCGCATCTCCTTCCTTTACGTAGGTCTCGCCCTCTATGCCCCAACTGCTTAGCGTACGCCCTTCCTCGGAATAGAAAAAGTCCATGTACTTCACGACATCGTCAATGTTCTTGGAGGTGGAAGCCACCGTCAACCCGCCTTCCATATAATGAAAATACGGATTCAGCTGTTTGCCGCCGGAAATGCCGGCCGGAGGTGCCATGAACTGCATGTCGTACTCAGGGTTCTCCTGCTGCATGGCATTGTTAAAGAAATCAATCCGGCTGATATAATCGATGGTCACGAATGATTTGCCTGTAGAGACCATATCCTGCCACTGCTTGGTTTGCAGCGATAAGAAGTCGGGCGGAACCAATCCTTCGTCATAGAAACTTTTCCACATCCCCACCATCGTTTTATAGTTGTCTTCGGTCGGTCCATAACGCCATTCTTTCTGGTCAAAATCATAGTAGGCACCCTCACCGGTTCCGTAGTTCACCGTCATATTCGCATTCATCTCATCCGGGATCTGCCCGTATCGGATGGAGAGAGGGTAACTGTCCGGGTATTTCCCTTTCAGCGTCTTCAGGGCCGCATGCAGCTCTTCGTAAGTCGTAGGAACCTGAATGCCTTCCTTGTCGAACACATCCTTGCGGTACATCCAGATCATGCGGTTCGTCTCGCCGAACCCCTGATTGGGGAACATATACATCTTGCCATCGGCGGAGAGGGCAGCCTTCGCTTCCTCGGGATATTGTTTCATCCATTCTTGAAGATTCGGCATATTGTCCATGTGCTCCATTAAATCCACCAGCGCACCCTGCTGTCCAAACTTGTTCGATTCCTTGCGATTGGGCATATACATCAGATCAGGCAGCGTTTTGGAGGCAATCGCCAGATTCAAGCTCTCTTCCAGCTTGCCGGAAGGCGTCTGTACTTCAAGCGTGACGCCGGTCTTTTCCTTCAGCCAGTTCCAAATGGGCCAGCTCTTGGAATAAGGGAACGTAGCATTGTTATCCAGCAGCGCCGTAAAAGTCTTTCCCGTTCCCTTGGAGTTATCCGTTACGCCGCCCTCCCCCTGCGCATCCGTCTGCGAGCCGGAACCGCTGCCGCCTCCACTGCACCCCGCTATCATCGTTACTGCAACCAGCAGGGGAAGTATTACCGATTTCCATTTGCGCATAAGCTTCTCTCCCTTAATCCGAATTTACGTTGAATTGCTTTGTTTTCCAAATCTAGCCTTTGACCGCTCCGACCATGGCACCCTTAACGAAATACTTCTGTACAAACGGATAGATGACCAGAATCGGCAGGGTGGAGACCATAATGGTCGCATATTTGAGCGATTCCTCCACCACCAGGTTATCTCCACCAATGGACGTTACGTCGCCTGAGCTTGCCGTGCCGGCAAGCACCAGATTACGCAGCAGTACCTGCAGCGGGAACAAATCGGGAGACCTTAGATAGAGCAGCGGGAAAATAAAGTTATTCCACATGCCCACGGCATAGAACAAGGCTATGGTGGCGAAGGACGCCTTGGACAGCGGAACGACAATCCGAATGAAGATGCCGATATCATTCAGGCCGTCCATACGGCCCGATTCCTCCAGCTCTTTGGGGATGCCTGAGAAAAACGTGCGCATCAGAATCAGGTTCCAGGTGCTGACTGCCCCGGGAAGAACCATTCCCCAGATGGTGTCCACCAGATTCAGGGAACGGACCACCAGGAAGGTTGGAATCATCCCCCCGCTGAAGAACATCGTAATGACAATCAGCACGGTGAAGCTATTGCGCAGTGCCATGTCTTTTCTGGACAACGCGTAGGCTCCCGTCGAGGTGACCACCAGCGAGATCAGTGTGCCAAGCACAGTGTAAAGGATCGTATTCCGGTAAGCCGTCCAGATCTGCGGATCTCCCAGCACCAGTTTATACATGCTCAGATTGAAGCCCTTGGGCCAGAAGGAAATATTGTTTTGAATGACGTTCACGTTGCTGCTGAGGGAGACGGCCAGCATATGAAGGAACGGATAGAGTGTGACCACCACAACCAGCAGCAGGATCAGGGATGCCACAACGTTAAACCAGGAAAATTGGAATGATCTCACGCCACACCTCTTTCTACCATAGACTGGTCTCGCTTAATCGGCGGCTGAGCCAGTTGGCCGTATAGATGAAAATCAGGCTGATGACTCCCATGAACAAATCAATGGATGCACCATAGCTGAAGTTCCCCTGTACCATGCCCACCCTGTAGACATATGTGCTAATAATATCCGCCGTATCGTAGATTGCCGGATTCTGCATCAGAAAGACCTTCTCGAAACCTATCTCAAGCACCTTCCCGATATTCAAAATCAGCGTTATGACAATTGCAGGGGATATGCCGGGCAACGTGACATGCCAGATTTTGCGTAATCGGCTTGCTCCGTCCATATCAGCGGCCTCATACAGCTGCGGGTCAATGGTCGTCAGTGCGGCCAGATAAATAATGGTCTCCCAGCCGATATGCTGCCAGATTTCCGACAGAACATAGATGCCACGAAACAATCCTGGCTCATTCATAAAATTGATGGGTCCAATGCCGATCCCTGACAGCAGATTGTTAATCAGTCCTCCGGTCGGAGACAGGAACATAATCACCATACTTACCACAATCACATTCGAGATGAAATGCGGCAGATAACTAACCGTTTGCACAAAACGCTTGAATGCAGCCCTGCGCACCTCATTCAGCAGAATCGCGAGCAGGATCGGGGCCGGGAAGCCGAACACCAGCTTATATAGTCCCAGCAGAAACGTGTTCTTCATCAGGGGCCAAAAATCGGGATTCTCCAGAAACATCCGATAATATTTGAACCCCACCCAGTCACTGGCCCAAATTCCTTTGAACAAATTGTAATCCTTGAAGGTGATGACCAGTCCGAACATCGGTGCATAGCGGAAGATTAGATAATACAGGAGGCATGGCAGGAATAGCAGCCATAGCGCCTTGTTCTTGTTCCAGATTCGGACCATCCGCGCCTTCCGCCGAGGTGGATGGTTCACTATCTTTCGCAGTTTGTCTTGCATTAAGCCAGCATCAGCCATCAGCATGCCCCCTCTTTATTAGTGATGATTGAAAATCGACTTGAATGTTAGATAACTTCCCCTGAAATCCCCGGGTTTGTCTCCGAATTATAACGATTAATCCTAGGAAAGCGCTATCTACATGTTATATAACTTTTCGCCTATACACCTATTTTCCAGATATCCGCGTATAAATCAGTAAAAGTGCATATTGTTTGTGTCAGCTTTATGCCGCTATGATAGGATTAGACCAAACGATTTTCGGCTGTATCCAAGGGGGAATGTCATGATGAAGGGACTGCTTACAAGCAAATTTGCGCTGAATGGCCTGTTTGCCAAGCTAATGCTGAGCTTTCTCAGTGTCATCCTGATTTTGGCTTCATTTAATTTGTTCTCCCATCTGTACTTGAGCAACAAAGTTTACCAGGAGATGGTCAGACAAAATGAACTGGGCCTTGCACAGACCGTCGAAGGGTATGAGAATCACTTTCGGCTGACCCAGAACATGATTCTGGCCCTCACTCAATCGGACACCTGGACAGCCAATTTGGGCATTTTGAGCCACATTAAGGAGAATCGCCGTTACGATGTTCCCGCTGAGGTCAAATCGGACCTCTCCACCCTGTATGCCAATCCTTTTTTGCATATCGACAATTTCATCCTCTATTTCAAGCAAGAAGACTATGTACTGGAGAAGGAAGGTCTCAGCAGTGCCAGCGATATGTTCGGCAAATATTATTACAGTAAGGAATATCCACCGGACTACTGGAAAACTCAAACCATGAACAATCAGTTTCTCAAAGTAATGCCTGCCGCAGCTTTTACGGAAAACACTGTTCATTCTTCCCGCTCCCTCGGGCAACTGATGCCGGTCATGATGAAAGCTATTCCTTACGAGGACGTGTACGGCATTGTTATGCTGAATCCCCAGCGTATGCAGGACACTTATGGCGATGCCGGTAATAATCCGTTCTACATTCTGGACAACGAGGGGCGCCTTCTATTCACTACGGTAGAAGGGAACGTACAAAATCCACGGCTTCCTGCAGACGGAGGCAGATATGAACGCATTGGAGATCAGTATTACTTCTATGAAAAAGGCAAGCAAACCGGGTTTACCTATGTCCAGGTAACCCAGGCCGCGGTAATTGGCGCGGAAATACGCGGCATGCAGCTGCTGCTGGCGCTCCTGCTCGGAGCCGCTGTACTGATCAGCGTGCTCTCGTCCCTGTTTTTCAGCCTGCGATTAAATCAGCCGCTTCAGCGCCTCATTGCCGCTCTTGACCGAGATTCCGGCAGCGGGCCAGACAAGTTGAGCAGTGTAAAGGAATTCGCCATGATCGGTGACCGTTTAAGCTCTATTCTGGAGAATAACCGCTACATTCAAAGCGATCTTGCGCAGAAGAACTCTCTTATACGCCAGTATGCTTATACCCATAAAGTGAAAAATATCCCGCTCAGCTCCTACCTGGCAGAGCTTGAGGATGTCCGGCAACCCGAGCAGCCCTATGTCTCCATTTTGTTTAAGGTTGGCTTCAAATCCCTGCCAGATGAATTCGGGCAGCATACCCTGTTATTATGGAAGCTAATTCAGAGCCTGATCAGCAGCAGCCAAAACAACAGTGTTGCCCTTCAGCCCGAGCAGGATCAGCTGTTACTGCTGATGTTCGATCCCGGTCCGCAGAGCGGTATACTACAGGCGCTGGATACACTGAAGGAATTGCTCGCTACCGAAGAATCCCTCTACCTGACCATCGCAGTGAGTCCAGTATATTCCGGAGAAATCCCGTTTACCGATGCTTACAGCAATCTGTCCATCCTGTTGAAAGAGCGGAGACTGAATGGGGAAACGCAGATTATTGTAGAGCCGCGCGCTTCCTCCTCCAATGCCTTCCATGTGAAGGTAACCTATGGGGAGGAGCTGCACAATCTGCTGCAATCAGGTAATGAGGAGGCCGTTTTCGCTTGGGTGGATCGCCAGCTGGAACAGCTGCAGCACAAGGATGCGGCCGCAGAGGACTTCCGCACCTTTGCTCTTGGTGCAGTGGAACAAATCGGCAAAACCGTGATGAAGCTGAATTTGAGTCCCATCGGCTCTGACCTTCATCCTTCTCCACTGGGTGAGCCATTTGCGGGTTTTCACTCCGTGCAGCAGTACAGGCAATGGCTTCGTGGGCTCGTTCAACCAGTACTAGCGGCAGTCCGCAGTCAGTCGGAAACGCGCGATCCGGTCATCAGCTTTGTACTGGACTATTTGGATCATCACTATGGGGAAGATATTAATTTGAATATCGTCGCCGACAAGTTGAATTTAACCCCAGGGTACCTCTCCAGTATTTTTAAGGAAAAGACCAACATCAACTTCAGCGAGTATCTGAATAATCTGCGGGTTGAACGGGCCAAGGAGCTGCTTGTAAATGTGGATCTGCGGATTCAGGACATCGCCATGCAGGTCGGTTATCAAAACGCGAACTCGTTCATCCGCATGTTCAAGCGTCGATACGGGCTGACTCCCGGAGAATACCGCAAGCGTCATGCGGGTGATGACCCGTTCCTCTCCTCCGGTCATGGCTAATCAAGCGCTAGAAGGAGAAGCTGGATGGTGCTCAATACAGAACAGCCCGCTCGGCCAGCGGGCTTGTTCATTATTTTTCTCCATCAGAAATTTGGACAGATGCACATGAGCCATGGAGGGGATCCGTTGTTCTTCAGGAATATTTTCATAGAGAAGGTGCTCTTTCCCCGCATCAGTCATTTGTCTGCGCATGGCAGCAATACGGCCTTTGCTGTGATCAATAAAGCGGAAATCAATCTGCTTCAGAGAATCCATTTTTAACAAACCGGAAAAGTCTTTAATCCCTGTATGTATCTCCTTCAGTTCCAATATCTCTAGTTGCTCCGCAGTCCATAGGTTGTCGATCTCCTGTATGATTTCATAAAATCCAATTCCAGCTGACGCAAGTTATGGCATGCTTGAAAAGTCGCACAGACGCTCGACTTTGGGCAGTGACAGGTGCAGAAAGGCCAAACGATGTAACAGAGTTTGTCAGCGTCTCTTCTCATTTGCAGCTCGCCAATCTATTATAGATATAAGCGTTTGAACAGACTGGAGGATACGCAGCATGCAATTTGCCAAACGAATGAACCATTTTAATGAAGGCATATTTACTCGATTATCTGAAATTAAGAGACAACGTCTGGAACAGGGATTGGGCGTCATCGATCTTAGCGTAGGCGCACCCAACACCCCGCCAGCGCAACATATTATTCAGGCTCTATGTGAGGCAGCAGCAGATGTACAGAATTATACGTATGCCATCAATGACCAGAGTGAGCTGCTGAAGGCTGTCAGTGAGTGGTACCAACGCAGGTACGAGGTCGATCTGAACCCCCAAACCGAAGTATGCTCCCTGCTTGGCTCACAAGAGGGTCTGGCACATATCTCATTATCCATCGTGGATGAAGGCGATCTTGTTCTTGTTCCGGATCCCTGTTATCCGGTTTTCGCGGATGGGCCGCTTCTGGCGGGAGCAGAGCTGTATTACATGCCTCAAAAGGAAGAACATCATTATGTCATTCAGCTGGAAGAGATACCCGAGGATATAGCGCAGAGAGCCAAATTCATGCTGGTCTCCTATCCCAACAACCCAACAACAGCAATGGCACCGGAGCAGTTCTACCTGGACCTGATCGCATTTGCCAAAAAACATGATATTATCGTCCTCCATGACAATGCGTACAGCGAGCTCGTGTTCGACGGGAAATCATGCGGAAGTTTTCTTGCCTTCCCTGGTGCCATGGACGTCGGTGTTGAATTCAACTCTCTGTCCAAAACCTATGGGCTCGCCGGGGCTCGAATCGGATTTTGCATGGGCAACGCAACGATAGTATCCATGTTGAAAAAGCTGAAATCCAACATGGATTACGGCATGTTCCTCCCGATTCAGAAGGCAGCCATTGCCGCCATTACCGGGGATCAGAGTGACGTAGATCGGGTACGGGCAATCTATGAGGAACGTCGGGACATTCTGTGCGAAGGATTCAGCAGACTCGGATGGGATATAACGAAGCCTGATGCCACCATGTTTATCTGGACGCGGATTCCTGCTCATTATGACAGTTCGGAGCAATTCGCCATGGATCTGGTCAGCCGGGCGGGCGTCATCGTGACGCCTGGAAGTGCATTTGGCCCTTCGGGTGAAGGGTATGTCCGGCTCGCGCTGGTCCAGGATCGGGACCAATTGGAACAGGCACTTCAATCCGTGGAAGACAGCGGCATACTGGTACCGAATTAATCGATAGCAAAAAGCACCATTTCCTTATTCGGGAAGTGGTGCTCTTTCTGCTCTCATGCGAAAACCGGGTCATTATCCTCAACCAGATATTCATCCACCAATATATATAAATGAGAATATACGCTAAAAATCCCGCTGCATAAGCGGGATTTTTTATTCTAAATCATTTGTGATATTTTTGAAGTTCACTTTTACTTTATCGACTTGCGCCAGTTGGAACGATACATCAGATACAGGAAGTACGGCGTTCCGATAATCGCAATGAGTATGCCTGATGGAATCTCTGTTGGCGCCATGACGGTTCTGCCGATCGTATCGGCCAGTACCAACATGACTGCACCGGCTAATGCGGATAAAAACATCGAACGTCTTAACTTATTCCCCGTCAGTAACCGAACCATATGTGGTGCAATCAGACCGATAAAACCGACGGTTCCTACACAAGCAACAGCACCTGCTGCAAGTAATACACCAACTGTCATGGCCAGTAATCGTGTACGGCGTACACCCAGTCCAAGTCCAGATGCACTATTGTCGTCGAATACCAACAGTTCGAATCTACGCGCCAGCCACCAGGCCACAGGTACCAGAATAACTAAAAATAATCCGATAACCTTCACCTGTTCCCAGGTACGAGCATAGGTGCTTCCCGTCAGCCAGATATACCCGCTGCTACCGTAAACGGCACCACGTACAATCAGAATCTGAATACCTGCTCCAGCAATGGCAGACATCGCGATCCCTAGCAACACAACTGCCGAAGGGTTCAGTCCTTTCTTCCAGGCGAGGGAGAACACAACTACTGCAGCAATGGCTGCACCGATGATTGCCGCAATTGGCAGCAAGTATATCGGAAGACCCGGCCATAAGATGATGACCATCATCGCTCCAAGCCCTGCACCTGAGGATACACCGACAATTGAAGCATCTGCCAGAGGGTTACGTACCGCCATCTGAATGAGCACACCACTGATTGCCAGTGCAGCTCCTGCACCAGCGGCAACAAGTGTACGCGGAATTCGAAGCTGAATCAGCGCGGAGAACAGTCCATCCGATTGGAATAGACTCGGTAACCAATCGGCCAGAGGAATTCGCATACCGCCAAACATCGTACTGAGCAAGATAAGCACGACTGTTATGACTGAAAATAATACAGCCATCGGGCCAAATGCAAAGCGACGCGCGGCTCCTCCTGTGCTCATTGAAGTAGACATGCCTGATCCGTTCGAAGCCTTCATGCGTGTAAGAACAAGCCAGATGAGCCACGGTGCACCAATGATCGCCATAACGGCACCCGTTGGCAGCTCCATGCTGGAGTTATGTACCATCTTGGCGAGAACGTCTGCTCCAACCAGGAGTGCTGCTCCCCATATGAACACACCAGGTAATAGTAATCGATTGGAACGTACACCGCTCAATCGAACCAGATGAGGTGCAACCAGTCCCACGAACCCAATCGGCCCGATTACACTGACAATCACGGCGGCCAGCAATACAGCAAGAATTAACCCTACTGCACGAGCCAATCCAACCTTTTGTCCCAAGGAAGAAGCCGTTGATTCATCCAACTCCAGCATATCCCACTGTCTGGACAGGATTAACGCGAGAAGGGTAATTCCAATCACCCAAGGCAAAGCATAGGACACACCGCTCCAGTCATTCTGAACGAGTGTTCCGGAGCCCCACAGGAACAACCCCTGCGTCTCCATGGAGAAAAAAATATGTAATGCACTTGTAAATGAACCAAGCACCATCGATACAATCATACCGGACAATGCAAGTCGAACCGGGCTTGATGTTCGTCCGCCGCCCATGAAATAAGCCGCAAATGCTGCCAGCAAACCACCTAGAGCTGCGAAGAGAAAAGGCGACTGGCTTATCAGGCCTGGAAAAGCAATAGCACCTAGTACCACTACAAAGTATGCTCCTGCATTAATGCCCAGCGTATCTGAAGCAGCCAGTGGATTACGAGTAATCGTCTGCAGCAAAGCGCCCGCAACAGCCAGTGCGCCACCCGCAAGAATACCGATGACTGTACGCGGCATGCGCAAGTCCCAGACCATATTGTGCTCTAATGAATCCTGTCTGCCCGTAAGAGCGTCCCAAACGACATGCAAAGGAATGGATGCCTCTCCATAAATTAGACTTACAAAAAAAAGCACGATGAGAGCGGTTAGACCGCCCCCATATATGCTTATTGTGCGCCAATTCATAGCTGGCTTAGATCCTTGAACCGAACTCATTTGGTAATCGCCTCGACTACTCCATCAACCAATACTTTGGAGGAGATCGGTCCGCCAAATGTCCATGTTGTGCTATCGAGTTGATATATGCGTTTATCCTTCACAAAGTTCAATCCGTTCCATACCGAGTTATCTTTCATGGCTGCGCCAAAGACGTCATCGTCTGGCTGTGTAATATAAATGAAGTTACTGTCCTGTACATTGGATAAAGATTCAATGCCTACTGTAGAGAAGCCATAACTCTCCATCTTGTCCGGCTGCCAATCATTAACCAAGCCAATCTTGTCGAGCGTACCAATAACAACAGAGTTATCCGTAAACATACGCAGGCTGGCTGCATTTTGATATGTGAACGCTTGTGTCAGTGCAAAGTTGAAGTTTTCTTTCCCCGCAGCAGCCAGTTTTTCTTTGGCTTCTACATAGTGCTGATCAAGATCACTCAGAACTTCTTTTGCTTTGTCTTCTTTACCCAGAGCCGTTGCAATGTTATTAAAGATCTCTGTCATCTTGTCATAATCATAGCCGTCACCATCATACGGGTCATATTCAATCGTTGGTGCAATTGCATTCAGCTGATCGTAGACCGCTGTATTATTATCCGCATTGGCAATGATCAGATCTGGCTTCAATGCAGCAATAGCTTCAAGATTCGGCTCACTGCGTGTTCCGATGTCCGTAACACTGTCATCCAGTGCTGCTTCGGATGTTACATAAAGTTTATAGTTAGCATTATCTGCGTTACCTACTGGTTGAACTCCCAGGGCAACGACATCTTCTGTATACGTCCATTCAAGTGTAACGACACGCTCAGCCGGCTTGTCCAGTTGAAGCTCTCCACGTTTATGCTTCACTGTAACTGGACCTGCGGTTTCCTCAGCCGGAGCACTACCCGAATCGGCACCTTGACTTGTATCAGTTGTAGTATTGGCTTTACCACATCCCGCCAAAACCAGCACAAAGGCCAGCATGATCAACAGTCCGTTTAATCCTTTTTTCATATCTGTATTCTCCCCTGTATATATGTATTTATATGATAACAATTATCATTATCACTATTGGATTATGCCGTAGGAATGGATTTTTGTCAATGCAAAGTCACTTGTGATCTTGATTCTCCGAATAACAGGAAAAAGGAACTGCTCTTCAGCAATCCCCATCCCTTGGATCGATCAGATCTGATTTAACTTAGCTGCATTGTAGTGATACACGTATCATCGTTGTCATACGTAGACAATTGGGTCTCTGCAACTTTCCCATCATGAACTACACGAATGAGATAAGTTCTATCTCTGGGCACCCATAGATCCATAAATCCGTTTGCACCCGATTTCATCATGGCATCCTTCATTAAGGTGTTGCCCTCGGAATCGTGAATGGTAACATTGAACTCCTCGTTGCTCATTTCCCCCTGACAGCCAGTCAAGCTATGAATTGCACAGGGATGGGTCTGGTCCACGTAAGGCGCAATGGAAAGGAAAAATTCATTTTCAGGCAAATCATATGTAGTGGTCTTTTTATCTTGATCGGTGACAATTAACTGTTTGGCATTGATGGAAGCTGATTCCGGTGTCTCTTTACCTGTGCTGATATCTTCTACCAATTTTCTGATGTTGGGCGCATTGGCTGTACCCGCCTCTTCCTTGCTCGTATTGCTTGCAAACAGGTATGTTCCGATCACAATCACAACTGCAACACTTGCAATGATCCACATTTGTTTCTTCATTTGGAGTCCATCTCCTCGTCCGTTTTGGTTTATTATAAGGGAGAACACATCGTTACGGACAGTTTACGACACCAAAGTCACCATATATTCACATTTTTGTATTGTAGTATGAGTAATCTGCAACCTGTACACTGTATCATTGATAAGTAAGGGAGGATGTGTATACATGCTTAAGTCTCCAGCCGTACCTGACACCGATCGAAGAGTACACAAATCAAAACTGGCACTGAAGACAGCCCTTCTGGAATGGATGTCCCGTAAACCATTAGCCAGCATAACCATCACCGATATTGTCAAATCCGCCGATCTGAACCGCAGCACATTTTACAAGCATTATGTGTACAAGGAAGACCTGTTGAATGAATTGTTAAATGACGTGATTGACGATCTCAAATCAGCCTATCGAGCACCCTATCAGCATTTCCGAGATTTTGATATTAAGGACCTTAATGCCTCAGCCATTCAAATTTTCGACCATGTGCTGGCTCATGCCTCCTTCTATACTTTACTGGTTAATTCTAACGTGCTACTGGATTTCAGGGACACGTTCTATATAACACTTAAGAACTTGTATCTGGAGGATGTAACGGATCTGTCGCCTGATCCACGGTTGGATAAGGAACTTCTCGCCTGTTATCAAGCCAATGCCGTTCTTGGTTTAGTTACGGGTTGGGTGCAAAGCAACTTCAAATACAGTGCCTCCTATATGGCAGAACAACTATTGGAATTCACACGCATGAACCGATCCCAAGAGATTTATCGGTCTAATCTCCATTCTGCAACGAATCCATCAAGATAATGTTATGCCATGACTCTGTAGTGGTATCTGTTCTTAAAAAGAGGTACTGTCTCACGTGAAGCTTGAGATACAGTACCTCTTTAGTATGTCGAAACATTTATTTTAATTAGTTGCTGATCCAGCCACCATCTACAGGCAACTCAACGCCTGTAATGAATTTGGATTCATCAGATGCCAAAAACAGGTAGGCGTAAGCAATATCCATAGATTCACCAGCATGTGGAGGCAGTGGTGCAAGATTTTTGTAATTCTCCCCCATCTCCACCTGGGATTTGATGCCTGCTTTCTCCACCATACCTGTAAATACAGCACCCGGATGTACGGAGTTCACACGAATATTATCTTTGGCAAACCATTGTGCACCGTGTTTGGTCAGTGAACGTACAGATCCCTTGGAAGCACTATAAGCCGCGCCCTGGGCATCCGCTATTCCACCAATAATCGCTGCAATGGAAGAGGTATTAACGATGGAACCTTGTCCATTCTTCTGCATATAAGGAATGACTGCCTTCATGCCCAGCCATACACCTGTTCCATTAATGGACATCACCTTGTCCCAATCCTCTAGCTCAGCTTCCAAAATGCCTTTGGCCATATGAATTCCGGCATTGTTGACCAGAATATCTATTTTTCCGTATTTCGATACGGTTTCTTCCACAACATCGTTCCATGACTCTGGACTGGACACATCCAGCTTCAACGCAATGGCTTCCCCGCCATCAGCTACAATCTGTTTAACCTGTTCCTCCAAAGCTTCGATTGCCACATCGGTAGCCACTACCTTGGCTCCTTCTCTTGCAAATAATTGAATACCTGCCAATCCCATGCCACTTGCGGCTCCAGTTATAATTGCAACTTTTCCAGTTAATCTGCCCATTTCATATCATCCTTTCCTATTACGATGAATGCCTCATTATGACACCCAACCTTCTGACACCTTTAGTATACGGATGAAATGAAAGCTCTTTCAATCAGCAAATAGACAGGCTTTTGTGGGATAACCGATAGCTGAGTATGGATCTGTTTATTCCCCAGATGTTAATCCACAACATGGACAACTTATGTTGGTTATGTTTTCAAACTACCAGTGCAGATAATCAAATGTTTTAAGATCATCGAAAAAGTTTAACCAGAGCTTCCTCTTGCTTAAGTATCTTGTCCAGCTTGAACATAACGACGGTCGTAATCTTAGAGACCCCATACCTTCGGTAGCTACTAGCACCGTGATTCTCTTACCCAGACTTTGGGGGCTTGGCTTCGGAAACGGAGAGAGTAGCGGCGATGACTTCAGCGTCATCGTCCCGCCACTCTCCACCCCCGTTAATCTATCTTTTGAATAAATAGACTTATTTACTGGATAAAACACATAAACTTTTATATTTTACGAACATAAACTATATTGAAAATTGGAATTAAGGCGTCAGTTTTAGAATGGTCACAGTGGTATTTAGATTATTATGCAACTGTGCAGGAGTTGCATTCGCATTAACCAACTGGATCGTCGTTGGTACTGTTGTTACCGTAATAATTACTTCAGCAGAGATGGGTCCTCCTCCATTACCCGTAAAAGGCACTGGTGTAATGGGCGTTCCATTTACTGTAAGGTTGAAATCAGCATTACCCTGATTATGAATGGAAAAAGAGATAAAGTAACTTCCTGTTTCATTGATTGTTATCGTCGAGGATGGCGGTACAAAAGTAAATGCACCTCCAACATTAGCCAAAACGCCGGTTAAAGTTATTGGAGCGTTTCCTGGAACTGTGTCAGTACCTGTGCCGGGATCTGCCCGGAAAACACTTAGAAAATCAGATATTCCAGCCCCGGCTGGACCGGCAGGGCCAGCAGGACCTATTGCTCCAGCAGGGCCAGCAGGACCTACTGCTCCGGCAGGGCCAACAGGACCTACTGCTCCGGCAGGGCCAACAGGACCTACTGCTCCGGCAGGGCCAACAGGACCTACTGCTCCGGCAGGGCCAGCAGGACCTACTGCTCCGGCAGGGCCGACTGGTCCTGGTATACCAGGAACTCCTTGAAGTCCGATCGGCCCCGGTATCCCTTGAGCTCCTGTCGCCCCCTTGGGACCTATCGGTCCTAGTGGGCCAGGAATCCCTGGAGAACCTTGCGGTGCATTAACAACAACTTTAGGTTTAACCTTTACCACTTTTACCTTAACACCACAATGAAAATGTTTTTTAAATTTACGTCTACAAATTTGTTTCCCATGTCTATTTAACAACCAACTCACCTCCGTGATATTTCTCCACATACTATGTGCTACAATCACGGAGTGCATAGACAATTAACTATAATTCATAAAATCATAGTGCCTATTATGGGAAATTGATGCATTTTAATCATTTCATTAAGTCGGAAAAAGCCCGTCTAACATACGAGAATATCTCGTGGTTAGACGGGTTTTGCTTGTTTACATTCTACACAGGATTCTTTTCATGACAAAAGGGCTTTGTTTTTCTCATAGAACCGGTCATTGTGAGAAGATACACCCGCCATATCGGAAGCAGCAGGTTCCAGATACGTCTTGGCACTGTTGACTGCGAGCACCGCATCGTTAAAAGCACCAGCGATTAGCCTGACTTTGCTTCCATAGGTAATGAAATCACCTGCTCCGAATATACCCGGAATGTTGGTACGCATGCGCTGATCAACGGATACGCCGTAATCTTCCCGCGCCAGGCCCCATTGCACAAGATTGCCAAAATCACGATCATACCCATGACTTACGACGACTTCATCCACTTCAACATGTGTAATCTCACCAGTCTCTACATGGACCAGCTCAACACGATCTATTTTGTCACCTGCACCGTATAAGCGTGAGATGCTATATGGCGTCATGACATTCGCTTGAGCTTTCATCTGAGCAACTGGCGACTCGTGTCCGGTAAACTCATGGCGTCTGTGTGCTACCGTGACTTCACTTGCTATCTTGCCCATCTCATTCGCCCAGTCGACTGCGGAATCGCCGCCACCCGAGATCAGAACACGCTTCCCGGCAAATCGGGACAGGTCGGTTATCGTGTAGTGCAGATTTGTCAGTTCATATCGGTTGGCACCTTCAATAGCCAGCTTTTGCACCTGCGTCATACCTCTGCCAGCACATAACAAGATTGTGCGTGTGTAGTGACGTTCGCCTGTTTTGGAAATGAGTTCAAATACACCGTCCTCACGTCGTTCCAGCTCGGCAATTTCCTGACCAAATACAATCGTTGGATCGAACGTTCTCGCTTGTCTTTCCAGTGATTCAATCAGCTGCTCACATCGTATCGGGTCAACCCCGCCCACATCCCAGATCAGCTTCTCCGGGTACGTACGCATGAATCCACCCAGTTCCTGTTTGGCTTCAATGATTTTGGTACCCATGGCTCTCATGCCACTATAAAAGGAGGCGTACATTCCAGCAGGTCCCCCACCAACAATGGTAATATCATAAATATCCAGTTGAGGCTCTACAGTCATCTATGGCACCAACTTTTCAACAACGTAGTCCATTAACTTCACAGAACCAATTGGACCAACACCGGATACAAATTCACTCGTTTTCAGCGGGAAGACATGATCATTCTTCACAGCCTCCAGATTCGCCCACACCTGGCTTGCTTTCAGATCTTCCATAGATTTCTTCGTGTCATAACCTACGAGGGTTCTGTCTTCCAGGAAAATATAATCCGGATTCATCTCAGGCAAGAATTCAAGCGAGAACTGGCTAAACCAATCTGTAGAGTCTTTGATCGCTTCAGGACTATTCAGGCCCAGGATATCATAGAAGAAAACACTGCTGCTTCCTCCTTTGGGACCCATGAAACGGTAACGATTGTGCTCTACCCGGAGAACCAATACGGTCTTGGCTCCAAGGGCTGCTGCAATTTTTTCTTTCGCTTGTGCTGCTTTCTCGTCGAATTCAGCCAGTACTTTGGCAGATTCTTCGGTCTTGTCGAATATGGCTGCCAGCTTCGGCATAGCACGCTTCATTTCACTGTTGGCATCCAGTGCCACCGTTGGAGCAATTTTGGACAACTCGTCATATACGCCCTGTTCCATACCTTCCCCTGCTGTAAGGATCATATCCGGTGACAATGCTAGCAATTGCTCATAGTTATATTGATACTGCTCGACTTCGATGACCTGAACTCCGTGTTCTTTAAAATAAGCAGGACGGTATTCCGCTTCGACTTCCGGAGTTAACAACACGATTTGGGGTTTAACACCCATCTCAATCAGATACTCGGCATAGATTGAATCGAACACAATTAAATTTTGAGGATTGGCAGGAATCGTTACTTCTCCAAACTGATCCTGTACCACTTTAGTTCCGCTGGCATTCCCTGCTTCTTCCGTTGTCCCTGCTGCGCCTTCCGTCTTCGTCTCTGTTGTTCCAGTTGCTGTATTTTCTTCTTTGGCTCCACCGGAACAAGCCGCTAGCAGTACACTGATTACCAACAGCATGATGCCAAACCCTTTGAATCTTCGTGACATGGTATACTTCGCCCCTTAACTATGTTGATAATGATAATTATTATCAACATAGTATCAAATAAGAAGTGTGGCTTCCATAGCATATCGTGCGTATTCAATTGGATTATTGTGCTCACATAGGATTGGTTTCTGTAAGATTGCGAATAATCTGATTCAAGATCAAGGTATGTCCCGTAATTCCATGACCGTCCACCCACAGATGAGTATCAACGTAATACACCCGGTTATTCTTCACAGCCTTCAGGTCGTTCCATTGCGGACTCTCCCATAGTTTCGTCATATTTTCTTCAGCACTAAAATGCTGCATGATCCGCTTCTCCACAAACAGATAATCGGGATTGGCTTGTGCCAACAGATCAAGTGAACAAGGATTAAACCAGGCTGTACCTGATTGCAGCGCTTGCGGCAATGCTAATCCAAGCTGTTCATATAACAATTGAGACGCACCGTGTGAATGCCCACCCAGATATCGATAACCAAACGCTTCTACCCTCAACAGCATGACTGTGGATGCGGATTGAATGATCGGTTGCAACTGTTGCTTCGCTACACGGACCTCGTGTTTCATCTGCTGATGCAATCTATGAGCCTTTTCTTCTTTGAAAAACCAGGCTGCCAATTGATGGAGCAACGGCTCTACATCTGGATGAAGTCCCGTCAGAATTGGTGCAATCGTGCGCAGCTCTCTTTTGACCTCTTCCGTTAATACGTTCCCAATCATGATCTCCGGTTGAGCTTGTCGAACAAGATCTATCTCCACCTCATACTGTGCAACCTCCAGCATCTGCACTCCATGCGCTATAAATTGTTCTCGATGATGTGGGGACAACAGGATTGGAGTGACCACTACGGCATGGGGGATAACACCGAGATGAATCATCATTTCTGCACAGATGGGAGACAGTGACACGATCTTCCGCTGCGTCATCGTCTGCCTATATTTCTTAGGTGATACGCCAGTCAACTGTTTGAAGCGTCGGCTGAAATAATGAGCATCTTCAAATCCAGATTTTTTGGCAATATCCTGTGAGGTTGCATCTGTTAATATCAATTCTTCCTGTGCACGATAGATCCGGTAGTGGGCCAGATAATCCAGAGGTGGCTTACCATATCGCTCGCTAAATTTGCGGGAGTAATGCCATGGACTGATTCCGGCAATTTGAGCTAACTGCATACGTGTAATCACCTGATCATGATGCTGCTGCATGTAGTCAATGGAACGTAGTATGCCGTGCTCTGGCTTCTGTTTGTTGTCCGCTTGTTTCCGGTACAGATTTTTTAATAATTCATATAACAAATGCTGATGCCCAACCCCTCCTGCACTCTGTTCCTGTGTATCCTCTTCACTCCAATGCTGAATGATACTTGCCAGACTTCCACCCGACAGTTGTACCTTCTGATACACCTCTCCTGACGGTAAATGCCATTCGAACTTCTCTGCTTCCCGTCGCTCATGCAGGACCGAATATGTATCGAACTGAACATGCCATCCTGCCAGATCCAGATTGCCACCTTCAATGACCTCCATTACGGAGTTCTCTTCGAGCGCAATTAATTCTCCATAGGAGACGTGAACTCGGTGTCCATTTATATTCCAGATCGCTTTTCCATCAATGATAAATATCAAGGTGTGACTGAAAAAGTGATGCAGCTCGCCTTTCGTTATCCATGCGTTGCTTAGTGCATTCGTTGACTTCCATTGAGCAATCCATTCCATGTTGTCAGACATAGGTTATCCTTTCAGAGGAATTAGTAATCCAGATTTATAGGTTTCACTATATCAAAATACATTACAACTCCATAACCAACAAGCTATGGCCTAAACAAAATGGTGGACAGCTGTTATACATTTCATACTTGTATTATTCAGATAAAAAATATCAAAAAAGCCCGTACCATCAGGTGGTCAAGACCCCATTTAATAGACATTGAAAAAAGACCCTAGGCTATAAACTGCTTCCGGAACTCTACCGGAGGCAGTTTATTTAGTTTTCGTTGTGGTCGATGTTGGTTG
>NZ_JBBCYH010000006.1:0-487351 GCF_037144955.1 Paenibacillus sp. USHLN196
CATCGTCGCCTTGGTGAGCCGTTACCTCACCAACTAGCTAATGCGCCGCAGGCCCATCCCCAAGTGACAGATTGCTCCGTCTTTCCAGTTCTCTTCAGGCGAAGAAAACAACTATTCGGTATTAGCTACCGTTTCCGGTAGTTGTCCCAAACTTGAGGGCAGGTTGCCTACGTGTTACTCACCCGTCCGCCGCTAACCATCAGAGAAGCAAGCTTCTCTTCAAGTCCGCTCGACTTGCATGTATTAGGCATGCCGCCAGCGTTCGTCCTGAGCCAGGATCAAACTCTCCAATAAAGTATTGAAAAGAGCGATAAGCTCATTTTGAATCTGACGATTCATTGTGAATCAAAAGTTACTATCCATTTGTTCAGTTTTCAAGGAACTTGTATGTCCGTTTATGTTGATGTTTGTCAACCGGACAAGGAATTTATCATATCATGTTAACCAACTTACTGTCAACAATTTGTTTTCGTCATCTTTCAAATGATTATGACAATCATTCGTTTGAGGCGACAAGAAATAATATATCACGTTGTGATTTATTTAGCAAGCATTTTTAATCAACCTTATGAAATCTTAAAAATCTTTATTAGTGGTGTGTTGTCTCCAACCTGTATTCGACAGATTAACACATTCTCTGAACCAATGATGGGCTACCCTTAAAGTGTATTACATATAATAGAAATAAATCTTTTCTATAATACTGCCTTCTATAGCCATAAGGAATTAAGGATCTAGATAAGGTTTAGCTAGAGTCCCGATCAGGATAACGATCCTTACCCTCCTCTTCGTTTGATGAAAGTGATCCAAAAACTCTATAATAAGGTATATAGCTATAGGGAAGGGATCAGCAATCGGATGTCTTCTTCATATGGTAAGACTATGAACAACCGTTAACCATCTCGTATGAACCTTTACTTCGCTAACACGCACTCCAATCACAGTTGGCTATTACATATCAAAGATTAGAATTAACTCATTATTCCTACTTGGGGTGATCGCGCTTGAAAGAATGGTTAAAGAATGTACGCAAAGGTTACGGCAAAAAATTGGTTTCCATCCACGCTTGGAATGCCTGGATCGTTGTGATCCTTGCAATCACGGGGCTTATGCTGGTTGGTGGCTTTTGGCGCGAGATACTCGGAATTGGACGTGTCTGGCTAAAATGGCTACATATCGTCGTTGGGCTAGCTATGCTTGCTCCCGTAATATATTACTTGATTTTGGCCGGAAAGCACTGGAAACAACTTCGTAACAGACCATGGCAGAGGGTAAATACTATAGTCGTTCTCGCCCTGTTGGTGGGATGGCTCCTCTCGGGTATTGTATTATGGCAGTTCAAGCTGGCTGGACCACGTTGGTCAAATGCTGCACTTCTGATCCATGACCTGCTAACTTGGGTAGGCTTGCCTTATATTATTTACCACTCCATCACTCGAACCAAATGGTTAAAGGATACTGCACGTCGTGCAGTGAAAACCAATACAACTTCAACACGAGCTCAAAATCAAGCCGATCCATCTGTCTCAACATCGGAAGAAAGCGAAACTACCGCTGCTATAACTTCTTCCCAGTTTGATCGCAATTCCGAGAGAGATTCCCTCAAACCAGAAGAGCGACCTCAACCGGTGTATACACGACGAGCTTTCATCCGCTCTGCTGTGGGGGTTGGTCTCGCCGTGACTCTTGGCCCTACTTTTATATCCTGGGTAGGACGAAATCTCAAAATCGATAATAGTATTGATAGCATGCTGGAGAACGATCCTAACCGTATGGTTCCTCTGCCACAACCGCTGTCTGCCTCTTCACCTCCCATCGGAGGCGGGGCTGAAGGTCATTTCCGCGTATATACAGTTACGCCTATACCATCCTTCTCCAATGCTAATTGGCTTTTCCGAATCGATGGGCTGGTTGAACGGGCACA
Organism: Paenibacillus sp. USHLN196; assembly: GCF_037144955.1. NCBI lineage: Bacteria > Bacillati > Bacillota > Bacilli > Caryophanales > Paenibacillaceae > Paenibacillus > Paenibacillus sp. USHLN196. Next base: position 1,925 of record NZ_JBBCYH010000006.1, read on the forward strand.
GGTATGGAACTGGGAACAATTTGTGAAGCTGGCGCGTACCGTACAGGTTAGTGATTTCCACTGTGTTACGGGATGGTCTGTGTATAAAAATACGTGGGAGGGCATTTCTCTTGCACAGCTTTTGAAACATGCCGGAGTAAAGCCGGAAGCTCATAGTGTAAAATTTTATTCCGGTGATGGTGTGTATACGGATGCCATTACGATGGATCAAGCGCAGATGGAGGATATTATGGTCGCTGTCATGCATGATGGCAAACCTATCCCTGCTGATCTTGGTGGTCCGGTACGGCTCGTCATTCCTCAGATGTATGCCTATAAATCGGTAAAATGGTTAAATCGCATTGAACTCATCGACAGTGAACATATCGGTTACTGGGAAGAACGTGGATATGACAAGGATGCATGGCTTACAGGCGCATCTCAGCGCATCCCTAACAACATTAGTGGATCCTGATCAGTTAAGATTGGAGACTGTGCACTCGTTTTAAAAACAATCTAGATAAATAGCAAAAGCCCCCGATCACATATCGTGTCTTCGGGGGCTTTTTTCTTTTTCCTCATTATGAACTTTCTGATTACACTTTAACCCTAGGGATTCAAAAGACGTACCAGTTCGTCCTCATCCTCAATCGTAGGAATGCCAAGATCATGGGCTTTGGTTAGTTTACTACCTGCCTTCTCTCCGGCAATAACCAAATCTGTCTTTTTCGACACACTGCCAGTCACCTTCGCTCCGAGCGCTTCCAGTCTTTGCGTCGCCTCTTCCCGCGTCAATTGATGCAGCGTTCCGGTCAAGACGACCGTTTTACCACTGAAGAAGGAATCTTCCACAACAGCAACGGCTGGTGCCTCAGGTGCCTGAGCTTTCACACCCAAGTTGAGCATTTTCTCAATCGCAGCCTGTGTAAACGGATCTGCAAAAAAGTTTACGATGCTCTCAGCCACGATACCACCCACGTCGGGTAATTCAACCAGCTCTTCCACGGTTGCATTCATAATGGCGTGCAGATCTCGATAATGATCAGCGAGCATGCGCGTGGTGGACTTACCTGTGTTCGGAATACCAAGTGAGTATAAGAAGGAAGCCAGATCACGATCCTTACTGAGTTCCAGCGCAGCGATAAGGTTGTTCGCTTTCTTTTCCCCAAACCGCTCCAGCTTCACTAGATCATCAAACTGTAACGTATACAGGTCGGCAGGCTCACGTACGTTCAATTCATCATACAACTGAATCGCCGTTTTCTCACTGAACGTCTCGATGTCCATGGCATCACGGGAAGCAAAATGGGAAATTCGTGCCACCGTTTGCGGTTTACACGCAAGTCTATTGTTACAGAATAGATGCGCTCCGCGTTGCTCCAGCGGGAATCCACATGCCGGACACTGCTCAGGGAAGACGATCTCCCCGCCATCACTCTCCTCAGTCACTTTACCCAGAATCTCAGGAATGACGTCATTGGAGCGACGGATAAAGACCCGTGTGCCCAGAGCGAACTTCAGATTTTTGCGCTCAATATCGCCGACATTGTTAAGAGTACAGTTCTGCACCGTTACCCCGGCAAGTTCAACCGGTTCTACCCGTGCCAGCGGAGTCACTTTGCCGGTACGACCTACATTCCATACTACAGCGTTAAGAACCGTCGTGGTCTCTTCTGCCTCGAATTTATATGCCACCGCCCAGCGAGGGAACTTATCGGTATAACCCAGCACCTCGCGGGTGCGCATGTCCGTAATTTTGATAACAGCACCATCGATCAGATAGTCCAGTTGACCCCGGTTCTCCTGAATGGCGGCCAGTTGCTCCATTACATCATCAAACTCATGGAAATACGTGATGGATGGATTCACTTTGAAGCGGTTCTCACGCAGGAAATCCATCATCTGCTGATGATTGGCAAACTGAATGTCATCCGAATAACCTACATTATAAAAATAAGCATTCAACCGACGTTCAGCCGTCGCCTTCGGATTCAGGTTACGAAGCGCTCCTGCTGCAGCATTACGCGCATTCTTGAGCGGCTCTGCCGCCGTCTCATTGTATCGGTCCAGAACAGACAGATTCATGATGCCTTCACCCTGTACTTCAATTGTACCGCTAGTGTAAGGAATTTTGAGCGGAACGGATCGGATCGTTCTCACCTGTGCCAAGATCCCTTCGCCCACCGTACCGTTACCACGCGTAGAGGCTTGTACCAACTCACCGTTGGTGTAGGTCAGGTTCAACGTCAATCCATCAAACTTCAACTCAATGACATAACCTGGTTCCGGTAAAGGCGTATCGGGATTTTTACTGTTATAATCATTAATCAGTTTCAGTACACGGGTATTCCAGCTCCGAAGCTGCTCAATATTCTGTGCTTTGTCCAGACTCCATAAGGAAGATAAGTGGCGATGCGGGGTAAACCCCTTGAGCAGTTCGCCACCCACACGCTGTGTTGGAGAATCAGGCAGAACCATGCCGCTTTCCTGTTCCAGCGTAACCAGTTCGTCGTACAGAAGGTCATACTCCTTATCGCTGATCTGTGGCTGATCCATCGTGTAGTACTGATAATTATGCTGATTCAGCTCGGTAACGAGTTGCTCCATCCGGTGCATCGGGTCCATACAGGGCCATCCCTCCGTTAATTTGATCATATATGTAGAACGAACACTCCTATTGCACTTGAACTCGGAGAACAGAATAACTTTCCATCGTTGGTATCACTACATAATTTCAATGAATGAATATCCACACTAACACTCCGGTAACAGAATAACTTTCCGATCGCTGTTATCCCCAGATTTCTTTTAATTCATTTTAGAAGGTAGAAATCCGTGGATAAAGGCGAACGCTTTGCTTCTTCAAGTTATTTCTGTTCTCTCTGTTATCGTGCAAAAGGAAGTTTCGTCCAAAAATTATTCTACTTTGGTAATTGGGGCAAAACCGGCAAGCAGACGTTTCACGCCAACCGGAGCTGGGAATGCAATCTGCAGCTCGGTATCATTCCCTGTACCTTTGACCGCAACAATCGTGCCTGTTCCCCATTTGCCATGCTGCACTTTATCTCCTGCCTTAAACCCTGCTTCACCATTAGAAGCTACAGGCTTGGAAGCAGATGATGGCGTAGCATATGTTGGGCGGGAGACACTTGTAGTCACACGCGAAGTTGGCGTGGATGAAGTAGCAGATGAACCGCTCTTGCTTTGGTGATCGAACAGCTTGGTGCCACCACCAAAGTTACTCCCCCCACTGGAACCCAGTCCACGTCCACCATACGAGCCGCCTCCGCTACTGCCGCGGCGGTAACGATCACGAGCCATCGAGGTGTCTTCCTTCAGCTCATCCGGAATTTCATCCAAGAAGCGGGAAGGCGGGTTCGCCGTTGTACGTCCAAACAACGTCCGCATCTGGGCACAAGACAGGAAGAGTTGCTCTTCCGCACGGGTGATCCCTACATAAGCAAGTCGGCGTTCTTCTTCCAATTCTTCATTGTCCATAAAGGCACGGCTATGCGGGAAGACCCCTTCTTCCATACCCACGATAAAGACAACCGGGAACTCCAGACCTTTGGCGCTGTGCATGGTCATCAAGGTAACAGCGTCGCTCTGATCCTCTTCATCATCGTTCATACTATCGATGTCAGCAATCAATGCAAGATCGGTTAGGAACGATACGAGCGTTTTGTCTTCATTATTTTTCTCAAATTCCATGGTTACTGACAGGAACTCATCAATGTTCTCCAGCCGTGCACGAGATTCGAGTGTGTTTTCATTTTGCATCTCAAGACGGTATTGACTCATCTCAAGAATTTTCTCGGTCAGTTCAGTCACAGACAGATACTCTACCATCTGATGCAACGCAGCGATCATGTCATAGAACTCCACCAGCGCATTCCGCGTACGGCCTGCAAATCCAAGATCGTCCACAACCTGAAGTACTCGGTAAATGGAAATCCCACGCTCTCCTGCCGCAGCCGCGAGCTTCGCTACCGTTGTATCACCGATACTACGCTTAGGAACATTAATGATCCGGGTGAGACTGATGTCATCGTCTGGATTGGATAAGAGGCGCAGATACGCCAGAATGTCCTTGATCTCTTTACGATCATAGAACTTGATGCCGCCGACAATCTGATACGGAATATCAGACTTGATCAGAATTTCCTCTATAACCCGGGACTGGGCGTTGGTACGGTACAAAATAGCATGGTTCTGATAGGATTTGCCGTTCTTCACATTTTTACTAATCTCGGAAGTAACAAAATACCCCTCATCATGTTCGGAATCCGCACGGTACACCTTGATTTTCGAACCACCCTCTTTGTCCGTCCACAGTTTCTTCGGTTTACGCCCCGTATTCAGGCCGATCACTTCATTCGCTGCATTCAGGATATTGGAAGTAGAGCGATAGTTCTGCTCCAGCAAAATCGTATTTGCTTCAGGGTAATCTTTCTCAAAGTTCAGGATATTGCTGATATCCGCCCCGCGCCAGCGATAGATCGACTGGTCGCTATCCCCTACAACGCAGATACGGTGGTGACTGTCAGCAAGCATGCGGCACAGCATGTACTGTGCACGGTTCGTATCCTGGTATTCATCAACGTGAATGTACTGGAATTTCTTTTGGTAAAAGTCGAGGACCTCAGGCACTTCCTTGAACAGTTGAATGGTCTGCATAATGAGATCATCGAAATCAAGCGAGTTGTTGGCTCTTAACCGTTTCTGGTACATCTTATATACCTTCGCCACAATACCCTCGAAATAGTCTCCCGACTGCTTCTCATATTGTTCCGGACTGATTAGTTCATTCTTCGCCGTACTCATCATGGATTGAACTGCCTTAGGTTCAAACTTCTTCGTATCAATATTCTGGTCTTTCATACAGCTGCGAATAACAGATAGTTGGTCCGATGAGTCCAAAATGCTGAAGTTGGAGGTAAAACCAATACGTTCAATGTCACGGCGCAAAATACGTACGCACATGGAGTGGAACGTGGATACCCAAATGTCGCGGCCCTGAGATCCACCTACGAGTTGGGATACCCGGTCTTGCATCTCACGGGCGGCTTTGTTCGTAAATGTAATCGCTAAAATGCCCCACGGGGGTGCCTTCCTTGTTGCGATAAGGTAGGCAATCCGGTGTGTCAGCACCCGGGTCTTGCCGGAGCCCGCTCCGGCCATAATCAGCAGCGGGCCATCCGTCGCCTCGACGGCTTGCCGTTGAGGAGTGTTAAGTCGTGCAACGGCATCATGTATATTTACAGGTTGCATGCATGCATGCTCCTTTCGTTGGTTGGTTGGTCGGTATAACTGATCTATCCATTACACTTGGACTTCGATTGCAGCAACATCTTCCGATCGTCGTTATCCCCAGATTTTTTGATCCCCTTTATCAAAGGGAAAATCCGGTGATAAATACGAACACTTCGTTTCTTCAGATTGCTTCTGCTCTCTCCGTTTTTGTGTAAACATAGTTCCTGTATACGAACCTCTTAGTAAAAGGTGAAAATCCGGTAATAAAGGCGAACGCTCCGCTTCTCCAGCTTATTTCTGTCCTCTTCGTTCTCGTGTAAAAATTAGTTTAGCTTATATTTAAAGGTAGTAAAAATACAAGAGAGAACACTTCGTTTCTGTGTAAACCTAACTCTTGTATACGAATTGCTTAATTAATAAGGGCAAAGTTCTATTTTAACAGATCATAAGGGGAAAATGGGGGATTGGTAAACTAAACCGATTAAACGGTTCCTTTCACGGCCAACACCGTCTCAAGTGCCTTATTCAAATCGCTGTACACAATGTTACCTACCACGACGGTATCTGCCACCTGGGCAGCTTGCGAGGCTTTCTCCGGATCATCAATTCCGCCACCATAGATAAGATGTGCCCGATCCAGTTGTCTGTGCGTCTCACCAACAAGCTCCATATCTCCGAACGTTCCACTGTACTCCATATATACAATGGGAAGATTGAGCAAGCGTTCTGCAGCCTGGGCATATGCCACGGCAGCCCCTGTCGTCAGTTCGGTATCCGCACCAGTCAACCGCGCTACCGTGGAGTTCGCATTAAGCACAATATAACCCTCGGCAATAAGCAGATCCCATGGGATGAGATAACCGTAACGCTCTATGGCCTGCTGGTGGTGTCCAATCATCCATTTGCTATCCGTTGCATTCAGGACCATCGGGATCAGATATCCGTCGAACCCGGGCACCACGGCCTCCAGATCAGATACTTCAAGCACACAGGGCAACTCATAGCGACGCACGCGGGACATCAGGTCTACCGTGTTATCATAGGTAATTCCGGAAGATCCGCCGACGATAATCGCATCGGTCCCCGACATGCAGACCAGATCGAGTTCTTCATCCGTAATTTCCCGGTCCGGGTCAAGCTTAAATACATGTCTCCACTGCTTAATCATGTCTATCAACGAACATTCCTCCAGAGGTTCTTCTGCATCCTAGAAAGCTTGTAAACTAAGTCTAAGTCAGCAGACAGTGAGTGTCAATGTTCGTATAAAAAGGGGAACAGAAAAATATGAATTTTTACGGTTTCCAAGCAAAACGTGTATTCATCGCATCCAACTCCTGCTCCGTCAGCACGTCTGAGTATACCCCGTACACGCCCCACTTCTCATAGTTAGCCACTTGTTCAGTGTCATTAATGGTATGCACGTAGGTGACTGAGCCCGCACTATTCAGCTTGGCTACGAAATTCTGGTTTACTTTATATTCCGGCATGGTTACGGCATCAATATCATTTTTTTGCACAAAATCAACAACCTGAGCTTCTGTATCCTGTGTTGCATATAACGTATAGATAATGGAAGGGAATGCATAGACTTCTTTTACCGTATCAAGCATCGGTTCGTTATAGATCTGTACCACCACCCGATCCAGCACGGAGGGATCATGTTCTTTGGCTGCATCCACCAGGGACTGTAACACCTTCTGAATGTCCTCGTCCTTCTGTTCCTTGGTGTCGGTTACGATATACATATCCGGGTACTGAGCCAGTACATCTATAATGCCATCGGCATCCATAGGCTGATACATGCCCAAGATTGGCGTATCCATGAATTCATCATGTGTCAGCGCCCCGGCCTGTTTATCCTCCGGAAGCTCTTCGTCTTGTCCTAGCATTTTGCTCATATTAGCAGTCCATTCATGTCTGGCTACGGCTTTGCGATCCGAGGTCAGCATAAAGTCAATTTCAAATACACGTGTGCCTTTCTCATAATTGGCAATCATCGCTTCATAGGCGTTGGTATATGGTTGATCACGAATGCTGCCCATTGCATGGGCTATTAATCTATAAGCGGTAAATCCGTCCCGTTGTTCTTCACTCTGGCTTTCATAGGCAAAAAAGAGTGTACCTACGGTAACGATTAATAATGTTAAAGCGGCGGCAATGCGTTTCATATAGCATTCACATCCTCAGTACCTTTTTGATAGCTAACTACCCGAATTGAGGAGGTGCAAAACAAAATAGCCGCCCGGAGGCGGCTGTTAAATGGTGGGATGAAAGATTGTAAATCAATACCGTCAGGTAATCCTAATATGCATTCTTGAGACCATTTCGAATGGTTTCCCATATGATTTTGATATCGAATAATAAAGACCAGTTTTCAATATAAAAGATATCTTGTTCAATTCGATCCTCGATTGAGGTATCTCCTCGTAATCCCTTGCTCTGTGCCAATCCTGTGATTCCTGGGCGGACATGGTGTTTGATCATATATTTCGGTATTTCATCTCGGAATTGATTCACGTAGTAAGGACGTTCTGGCCTAGGGCCAACTACACTCATATGACCAAGTAAAACGTTGAAAAATTGAGGTAACTCATCTAGACTTGTGCGTCTAATAAAAGTGCCAAAAGCCGTTCGTCGCGGATCATTCTTGGTGGACCACCCTGTGTCCATTGTGCCCTCAGGAATGACTTTCATCGAGCGGAATTTGAACATCATGAAGTTGCGTCGGTTAAGTCCTACTCGCTCTTGTTTGAAGATGACAGGCCCAGAAGAAGTAAGTCGTACTCCTACCGCGACAACGAGCATTACCGGAGAAGTTAAGAGGATCGCAGTGAGAGAGAAAAGAATATCGAAAGTTCTCTTCATCAATCGGTTCACCGCAATATCCAGTGGAATGTCGCGAACGTTAATCATGGGCATACCCGCAAAGTTATCGAAATGTGGCCGTGCTGGCAAGTAATCAAAGAAATCAGGAATGATTAGAGTTCGAACTCCTGCCTTCTCACACACATTGATAATATGCGAATACTTATCGTGAGCATCCAGAGGTAATGCCAGAATGACTTCATCTACAAGGTGCGTAGACAAGAACTCTTCCAGTTCGTCGATTCGTCCAAGGATAGGTTTGTATCTTTTCTGTTCACTCTGATCCCAGTGGCGATAATCATCCAGGAATCCAGTCACTTCATATCCAAGTTCAGGATAATTTCTAAGGTTGTCATAGAAACGCTTGCCCAGTGATCCAGCACCAAGGATGAGCACAAACTGACGGTTGAAGCCTTTTTTGCGCAAGCGTTTCAGTTGCACTTTCACTATATAACGATAAAACAGTGTGAAAGATACATTGCCAATCATATACATGGCGAGATATGCACGTGAGATATTTACTTCCTTGAAAAAAAACATCAGGCTCAGCAGCATGAAGAAGGCTATGCCATGAGATTGGAGGATTCTCCAAAGTTCGTCTACAAATCGTTTTTTTCGCTTGGCTATATACAGAGAGGACATCAGTCCTGTAATGATAGCAAGAGCTGCGTAAACCAAGCTCCACATCATATATTTCTCTATAGGTAGTGGATTTTGGTTCGTTAACAGGTCACTCTCAAATTTCAGCCACCAGGCCAACAAAAATGAAAGCTGGATTACGCCAAAATCAGCCGCAATATACAATTGGGTTAGAAATCGTTGATTACGCCGAATCATGGGTTCACCTCGGAAGATGCTTCATTCTCCGCTCTCATGCGGGTTGCAGTCTGCCCTTGTCGAGAAGGAAGGGACAATTTGCTGCGCAGCAGGGACAAAGTAAATTTGAGCGAGATGCCCACCCACACAGCTGTATTCGTGAGTAGATTGTACTTCTTCGCGTAGTGTTTGCGGTGGAACACCCACATCGCTCTATGAAACTCATACGTTATTTTCAAAGGTTTACGACGAGCACTACCACCCTTGTAGTGCACAATATATGTACGCGGATAATAAAAAATGCCCCATCCCGCCTCTTTGATGCGATAACACCAGTCAATATCTTCTCCATACATAAAGAATGTTTCATCCAATCCGCCAACCTGGTCAATCGTCTCACGCCGCACTAGGATGAACGCACCGACAAGACAGTCCACTGGATATTCATCATCCGGGCTGAGATGTCCTAATTGGTACTGATTGAACTTCGGCCGATCCGGGAACATGCGAGAAATACCAAATGCATAATAAAATGATGCCGATGGCGTAGGGAATCCCCTTTTGCACGCTTTATCAAGCGAGCCATCAGGAAGGATTACCTTGCAGCCGGATGCGCCCATCTCAGGATGGCGGTCCATGAACGCGACCATGGTATGAAGGGTATCCGGCTGTACGACCGTGTCCGAATTGAGCAGCAAAATATAGCGCGCTTTGGTTGCCTTCATGCCTTGATTGTTCGCTTTAGCAAACCCTGTATTGTTACTGTTAGCAATAAGTTGGACTTGAGGATATGCCTCCCGGATCGCTTGCACAGAATCGTCTCGTGAAGCGTTATCTATTACAATAACTTCATAGCTGTAAGACGTAATGGAAGCATAGACAGATTCCAGGCAATCCAGCGTCAGCTGACGAGTATTATAGTTAACAATGATGATGCTGGCGTCGACCATTTGAGATGATTCTGTTGATTGTAAACCGTCCGTCTGGGCGGCTTCTGATACTTGGGTCATTTGTAAGACTCCTGACTTGTCGTGCTTTATAGGATAAATTCAGCCTGAATGAATAAAATGTATTTGATGTAATAAACTCAGCATACCATTTGGCGTGGGACATGGCTTCAACTATCTATCGTGAGTATAGCATATTCTGTCTGGCTGAGTGGGACGCGTAAGCAAGAATGAGCATAAAGAATTATTCGTGAGGATTACTCTTCAGACGGATCATATTCCTTTTATGTCGAAGTTCTCTTCTTTCGCTCCACAACGTCTTCCATGCACCTAATACCCTTGGCTCTCTCAATAAAAAATATGCATGACTTGCAAGTTCATAGGGAATCATCTTAAAAAAGCTTTTACAGATACCTTGAATAGAATCATTCTTAATGATCATTTTGTATCTGTTAATGTACGAAGCCCTCCGAATAAACAGCGGCTGCTGACTCCTTCCTCCTTTTTTCCAGCCACGTTCATGATAGGCTATTGCATCAGAATCATAGTGAGCTTTCCACCCCAACAACTGCCCCCTCCAAGCCACATCCACATCTTCTTTATAGGCAAAAAAACTGCTATCAAAAAACTCCTCTTCGATACTGATATGGTTAATGAATTTACGAGAATACAAAGCAGCCGCTCCGGAAACACCAAATACCTCACCCGAATTTCGCCATAACTCCGCTGGCTCTCCAGCACCACGATCGAATGCTCTTCTGGATGCGTTCAAAACAAGCCCCGTACTGTCACAGATCTTTGGGTCAGATTTTAACAATAGCTTTCCAGTAGCACTTCCGATACTATTCTTAGATTCCATCGTGAGTATAATCTGCTTAATGTAATTGGGGTCTAAAGTTACATCTGGATTTAATATCAGTGCGTAATTGCTCGTCGTATGTTGGATAGCAAGATTATGTGCTGGTGCGAATCCTATATTTTGTTCTTGAGTAATCAACTTAATGGGGACAGGAGATGTTTCCTGAAAACTTCTAATCTTGTCCAAAGTCCCATCGACAGATGCATTATCGACAATGACCACGGTCTCTATAGGATAGGTCTGCCTTTGAACGGCCCTCAAGCATTCTTCAATGTCCGTACTGCTGTTATATGTAACAATATGCACACTAACGGTCGGTTCATTCATCATTAATAAACTCCTTAATCCAGATCAAAATCAATTTATATATTTCATGTCATTTGGTAAGATTATTATATCGCACAATATCCTATCTTTGCTCATTATACTAAAAAATCCTCCATCCTGCGGTTCAGGATTAGAGGACTTAATAAAGTATTATAAGTTGAATCAAAACTCATTCATGTTCAGAGTGGCTCTCTACCAATTCCCTAATGAATGCACGCAGTCCTTCCCGCCAAGGCCTAAGGTCATTTAAACTATTGGTACGGATCGACGAATGCTCCATCACCGAGTTTCGTGGTCGCGGGGCAGGACGGGGAAACTGATCTGTAGCACAAGGATCAACTTCAGCTTGAATATGGAAACCGGGGAATAACCGAGACTCTTCAAAGATCGCTTGAGTGAATTCATACCATGTACATGCCCCACTGTTGGAAGCGTGGTAGATACCGTATTTTTCAGTACTCATTAATTCAAGCAAAAAATGGGCCAAATCAACCGTATACGTAGGCGATCCCTTCTGGTCGTGTACAACTTGAAGCTTGGGTTTCTCCTGACCAAGTTTCAACATGGTTTTGACAAAATTATTACCGTAAACGCCATACACCCACGAAGTACGGACAATAAACCATCGGGAGGATAATGATTGTACCAGCACCTCTCCCGCACGCTTGGACTTTCCGTAGACGCTCTGGGGGTTGGTGTTATCATATTCCTGGTAAGGTACGTCGGAGGTACCGTCGAATACATAATCCGTACTGATATAGATGAGCTTTGCTCCAGTCTGCTCAGCAGCTACCGCAATATTTCGGGTCCCTGTGGCATTGACTTGATATGCTCCGGCTACATCCGTCTCGGCGGCATCCACCGCGGTATAAGCCGCACAATGGATGACCACCTCTGGATGATATGTCGATACAACATTATTGCATTCAAGCTGATTCGTAATGTCCAATTCATCGCGGGCACAAGCCAGAACGGAATGCCCCTCTTTTTCCAAAAGAAGCACCACATCGCATCCCAGCTGTCCGTTGGCTCCAGTCACAAGGACCTTCATGCCTTGGTGTCTCCCAAACGAGAACCGTATTGCTTCTCATAGTAATCCTGATAGGCGCCCGATTGGATACGCGTCCACCATTCCTTATTATCGAGATACCACTGGATTGTTTCCTTGATTCCTGTTTCAAAGTTATGCTTGGGCTTCCAGCCGAGTTCTTTCATCGTTTTGGTTGGGTCGATACCATATCTGCGATCATGTCCAGGTCGATCCTGCACATACGTGATCAAAGAATCCGGCTTGGCGAGTTGCTCCAGAATGGTTCTCACGATGTGCACGTTAGTTCGCTCGTTATTGCCACCAATATTGTACACCTCGCCATTGCGTCCCTGATGAATAACAAGATCGATGGCACTGCAGTGATCCTCTACATACAGCCAATCCCGAATATTCAGCCCGTCTCCGTACACAGGCAGAGCCTCATCCGCCAGAGCACGCGAGATCATTAGTGGAATGAGTTTCTCCGGGAACTGGAAAGGTCCGTAGTTGTTGGAACAGCGCGTAATATTTACAGGAAGACCAAAGGTCTCGTGATAAGCACGTACCAATAAATCTCCTCCTGCCTTGGAGGCAGAGTACGGGCTATTAGGCTGAAGTGGCGTCTCTTCCGTAAATAACCCTATAGGTCCGAGAGAACCGTACACCTCATCAGTTGAGATTTGGACAAACTTAGTGATATTGTGTTTTTTGGCAGCATCCAGTAATACCTGAGTGCCATTGACGTTCGTTCTCACAAACACATCCGGTTCCAGGATACTCCGATCCACATGAGATTCTGCTGCAAAGTTAACTACCACATCCACACCTTGACCGATCAGGTGATCCATCTCCTTGGTATCAGTGATATCTGCTTTGACGAAGGTATGCCGCTTGTTGCCTACAAGTGATTTCAAATTTTCCAGATTACCCGCATATGTGAGTGCATCCACGTTGATGATCTCATAGTCCGGGTATTGCTCAAGCATATACATGACAAAGTTACTTCCAATAAATCCGGCGCCGCCGGTAACAAGCAGTTTCATATCGTCGGAACCTCCTAATTACTTCACTTCGAAATTGAAGTTAATCTCCGCATCTTGAAGCAAAGGATGCTTCTGATCTTTATCTGACAAGATCGGATTAGATGTAGGCCAATCAATTCCAAGTGCCGGGTCACTCCATAATATGCCACGGTCGTTCTCCGGGGAATAGTATTCGTCCACTTTGTACAAGACCTGGGTGTTTGGTACCAGCGTACAAAACCCATGAGCAAATCCTCTGGGGACCAGTAACTGACGGTGGTTATGTTCACTCAAGATAAAGCCCTCCCACTGTCCGAAGGTTGGTGAGCCTTGACGAATGTCCAAGATGACATCGTAGATTACGCCGGAAATAACACGGATCAACTTGGTCTGAGCTTTGGGATTAAGTTGATAGTGCAACCCGCGCAACACGCCGGGCTGGGCAGATAAGGATTGGTTATCTTGATTAAACTTGTAGTTTATTCCTTGTTGATTCATGAGTTGCTCGTTGTAACTTTCCATAAAAAAACCCCGAGGATCTCCATGAATTACCGGCTCGAGTAAACAGGCATCCTTCAGCTGTAAAGGAGTAATTATCATGTAATTGTCATCCTTTCCCCTCTATAACTTGAGCTGTCCAAATTCCCTGTCGAACAAAATCTCCCTGCTTAACTCATTGGCACGAGCCAACGAAGCATGAGTACCCGCATCTGTCCACCAGCCCTCAAGGATATCGTAAGTCAGCACTCCTTGTTTAATATATGCATTATTTACATCCGTGATTTCCAATTCGCCTCGATCTGACGGTCTCAAAGTTCTAATAATATCAAAAACATGATGATCGAACATATATATGCCTGTAACAGCGTAACTGCTCTTAGGGTGTTGTGGCTTTTCTTCAATGGAAATAATCTTTTCCCCTTCTAATTCGGGAACTCCAAAGCGTGAAGGATCAGGAACATACTGAATCAGAATTTTGGCGCCCGCCTGTTGTTCGCGGAAATTGTCTACAAAAGCTGTAATGTCATCGGCAAACACGTTGTCTCCCAAAATGACAACGAGCTGATCATCACCAACAAATTGCTCAGCTAATCCAAGAGCTTGAGCAATTCCACCAGCTTCATCTTGAACACGGTATGTGAATGAAACGCCCATCTCATTTCCACTCCCAAGCAGATTAACTACTTCGCCCATATGCTCCTTTCCTGTTATCACCATGATGTCAGTGAGACCAGCTAGCTTTAATTTATATATAGGATGAAAAATCATTGGATATTTGCCAACTGGAAGCAAATGTTTATTTGTTACCTTAGTTAAAGGAAAAAGGCGGGATCCTGTCCCGCCTGCAAGAATAATGCCTTTCATAAGAAAACTCCTTTATAATAAAGTACCCTTTCTAGTAGCAAAGCTATAATATAAAAATTATAAGAATGGAAGGAAATTTAGGTGGTTTCGTTTCTCTCCTTCATTTTTGATACCTATAAATAATAAAATTGAACTGCAGTTTTAAACTTTTTTCCGAATTATTTAAAATAATTCGGAAAAGGTTCTCGAATTTAAGGAAATATCATTTATCCCCTCTGCGATTGTGTAGCGAGGTTCCCAACCTAAACTTCTAATTTTATTGTTATCTAAATAACTATGGGCGACATCTCCAATTCTTAAACCGGAGTAATTTGGATATACATCCCAATTAAAATGTTCTCGTATAGCAGAAAAAAGTCCATTCACTGAAACCTCGTTACCAGTGCTAACATTGTATACTTCATTTTCTCCATTATGTAACATTAATAGGTTAGCAGTTACAATGTCTTTTATATATATGAAATCCCTTGTTTGATTTCCATCTCCATAGATCGTTGGACATTCTTTCTTGAAATACTTATCTAGAAAAATGGAAACGACCCCACCCTCGCCATTTGCATCTTGTCTATCACCATATACATTAGCATATCTTAATATTGAAAATGAAATATGTTTTTGACTACAAAAAACTCTAATATATTGTTCAGGAGTATACTTAGAAATCCCATAAAATGAAACCGGATTAATAGGATGCTCTTCATTGATAGGTAAAAATTCAGGATTCCCGTATACAGCAGCTGATGAAGGGTAAATTATTTTTTTCACGCCGGCGTTATAACAATATTCGAGTAGTTTAATAGTACCCATAATATTAGTTTCAGCATCAAAATAAGGTTCAGACATAGAATTAGCAACACTCACTTGTGCGGCATGGTGGTAGACAACATCCGGTTTAAAATTAATGATCAACTCTTCTGACTCTTTAGAACTGTAGTCCAGTTTGTAAAATTGAGCTTTATTGTTGAAATTCTTCATTTTTCCAGTGGATAAATTATCGATCACCATAACGTTATGCTCATTTTCAATTAATTTATCTACAATATGAGAGCCTATAAAACCACAACCACCGGTAACTATTATATTCAAAATGATCCACCATCTTTTTTAATGTTTTTTTCAATACGAGAAAGTAATAAGTAAAGCAAATTACTAGCAATTAAAAAGAAAACTACAATTACAAGTATATCAAAAAGAGTGTTGTTGCTATCTTCTAGTCTTTTAATATCATATTCTAAAGTATTGGAATTCTTAGTATATAAGTCTAGCACATGAACTTGCTCTCCACTATCCACTTTTACGGACCCAGACCACGCATGTTGACCAAAAATAAGAATAATATTATCTTTAAATTGGATCGAAATTTCTTGTATACTTTCTTGCTCTCCACTAAAAAACAATGCGTCGTCTTTTAGTACCCAGCCTTCATTAATATCAAGTTCTTTATTCATCATCCTCTGCCCGTCAATAATAATCTCATTAAGCCATATTTCATTTCCTCCAGATTGAGGATTACTTTTTACAGGACTTAGTACAATGTTAGAATTCTGGAACGGAGTAATCCAATGAGCTGGAATTGCTCCAAACAAGAAAATGCTCACTATCAAACATAAGGAAATCTTTATTATGAATAACTTCAGCTTATCTTTCTTTATGTTTAACAAAGTTTTACTCAACAAATAAGCATAGGCTACGAAACAAACTACAAATAAATAAACACTGATAAATAAAAGATCAATCTTATTCATATTATTAACTGGAATATATAAATTAGAATAAACATAAGCTATTATGACACTTATAAAGAGAGCTACTAGCCAAGTTATTAATTTCCCTTTCATTTCAAACCCCTTACTTAAATAGACGATTCATTTTTAATTTAAAAAACCACTTAATCATAAATCGACCTTTATTAGAATTCATCAATCTAAGTAGTTCATATTTAGTCTTATTATCTGTACTATAAGAATCCGGTGATCCGTGAGTAACATTAGGATAATCTATCGCAGGATTATTCCATAAATACCCGGGTCCATTGACATAAGTTAGATTAAATATTTCTTGTCCATATTGTTTATACAAGGATGAATGAAGATGACTTATTTTGATAAAAAGTTCATTTACAATTTCTCTATTGAACTGCCTTGACATAGAATCACTTCTGATCCGATAGAAGACCAAAGGTTCTGGAATACTAACCCCGATACATCCATTCTCTAGTAAACTTATCCATGATTCGTGATCTTCCATTCCTTTATCCATAATAGGCTTGTTTACTCCGTATTCCAGAAAATCACTTGTCCTTATAACTGGGAATGCACTGAGCATGTTAGTTAGTAAAAGTAATGGGAACTCGGCATCAAATGTAACCCATATACTGTTTTTCATTCCGAAAAATTGAACCCAGGAATAAACAAAAGAAACATTTTCGTAATTATCCAGTACTCGAATACACTTTTCATAATACAAGGGATCAACTAAATCATCCGCATCTAAAAATGAAATAAATCTCCCTTTTGCTACTCTTGCTCCAACATTTCGAGCATTAGACAGACCTTGATTTTCAATATTGATTATTGATATATCATTCATTGTATTTTTTATTAACTCTAGAGCACCTATACTTTCCTCATTGTCGCTTCCATCATTAACAATGATGATCTCAATATTACGATATGTGCTATTATTTATACTCTGAATTGTTTCTAACAGTAGGGATCCCATGTTATAAAAAGGGACTATAACCGACAAGAGATCCTCCTCTGTTACACTAGGTTCATAGTTGATCTGTTTTTGAATTTTATGGTCTGAAGGATATAAACTTTTATTCAAAGATAATTTTGTTTCCAGCCAATCCGTCATATAAGAAAAATTGATGCTATCTTCTTTTAGAAGAAGAACTTTCTGATGTTTATCAAGTAATTCATATATATTTTCATTCCAAGTTATTACTCCATGTCCAGAAATAACAGAAGATTCATTTCTTCTATAGATCCAGTAATCAGGAAATTTATAGTTAACGCCGACATGAATTGGTAAATTTTTCTCTTGGATTAAAACAATTAATACATTGCTTAAATGATCATTTTTACAAAGAGCGTTTTGAATAAGAAAATGACCAATAGCTAAGTTACCATTGTTTATCAACAAACATATCTTATTTCTCTTTTCAGTATCTAATTCACATTCTGAAATAACTCTATTTGCTAAATTCAATGCATTCGCAAAGGCATCATTTAAATTGATTCCTTCCACAGTCTCACTATTATATCTAATCACCTTAATAGTTTCCTGCCACTTCTTTAACTCCTGCATTTCAGGCAAAAAAACTTTAGTTACCTTTAACTTTAACCAATCATTGAAAATCTCTGGCAATTTAGGACTTAACTTATCTTCAACATACCACAACTCCACGTAGACACCACCAGTTTAAAATCGCTTTTTCAATTGTCTATGAAGGAGATTAAGAAGCAAGGACAAATACTTCCCCTTAACCCCTTTCATTTCATCAATTCTATGCTTTAGTTTATGATAGTTTTTTCTCATGAAGTAGTACTGCTGCTTTTGATGAACAGGCTTTGATTTTAATATGAAATCCTGTTTCAAGAGAAACGGATATAAAACATACGGATTCCACTCATATGATCCTGAATTACGATGAGTAGTAAAAATATAACTACCATCATGCACGCGAATATTAACATGCTTACCGATAGTAATATAATCTCTGGGCAATATATACCCCTTTTGTCCCAATATTTTTTTTTCTCCAAGTTCTCTGAATCTTATATCGTAAATGTCTCTAACTGTGTTCTTGTTCCCATCCATTTTAATTACAGCTCGGGTTAATACGGTATGATCCCAATAAGTATTAGGTTCCAACAGAGAATACTGATTGTAATGTTCTCTATTTGTGAACTGAGCACCTACATACTTTAATTCAGGAGTCATTGTTAAAACTTTAATTGATTCAGTTAAATATCTAGGATCAATCACATCATCTGAGTAACAAACAAGAACGAACTCTGATATCTCTAGCAAATTATCGGTAGTACCATCAATTTTACGTGCATACCTTATCTGTCCAAGAAAATGTATCGGAGTTCCAGGTGCCTCTGCAAATAAAATATAACTTTTGTTTTTGTGTATAATTGGTTCTTCAAGAAGTGTTTTGTGATTATGGTCTAGTTCTTGACCATCTGAAATGACTATTAAGGAACATAAAGAATGGCTAGTCTCTAACAATTTTGGCTGTTGAAAGCTACTTCCTTCTAATATATTATTGTTTACTATTTTAGAATAACTTTCGATAAAAATTCCGTTATCAATCACATCATAGGGATTGCTAATTTGTAATCTTAAATTTTCATTATCAAAAAGCTTCATCATTTCACTGAGCAGGCCACTGGAAGTCCCACTGTACACCAATGAATTTTTTTCATGTCTAAAATAGTCTTTAAAAGCAGGAATTTCATTACAAATGATAGGAACACCCAAATTATAAATTTCGTGAATACTATAACAAAACGACTCGACATAGTTAGGAAACACAGAAAATCTAACAGTCTTCAGTAGGCTTTCTAATTGTTCATGATCTAAATGACCCGGAAAAACAAATCGGTGTCTCAATTTTTCAGGTATTCTCTCAAGGAGTTCAGTTTTGTAAGGTAAATTATTTGAGTTCAAACCATCATAACCGACTAAATAGAAACGACT
Organism: Paenibacillus sp. USHLN196; assembly: GCF_037144955.1. Taxonomy (NCBI): domain Bacteria; kingdom Bacillati; phylum Bacillota; class Bacilli; order Caryophanales; family Paenibacillaceae; genus Paenibacillus; species Paenibacillus sp. USHLN196. Next base: position 21,101 of record NZ_JBBCYH010000006.1, read on the forward strand.
TTCTGACTCAGGCCTCAGACTCATAAAGGAAACGGCCGCATCAATAAACATATCTACGCCCTTCAATTGAAATATCCTTCCATAGAAAAGAACGTCATTTTGTTGTTCCGTTATTACATAAGATACATCATTCCATTTCTTCACTGGCGGGGGGGAAACTACAATCCTATTTCGATCAGCTCCATATCTTGTTGTGTATATATCTCCCCAAGCTTTAGATGGAACAAGTACAAAATCAGCATCCTGAATAGCCTCTTTTTCCATCTGATACATTTGCAACTTATTTATATCAAAACTATTTGGAACTTGCTCAATATCCATTAAATCAATCGTACAATGCGCTCTCACACCTAGTTGAACTTCAGAAAATTCATCTTCATACTTTTTTGCTTTTACAGTAAAGTAACCAATTCCAACATAATCAAAAAATTCCACATAGTTCAAACTTTCAAACTTGGCTAGTTTTTGAATCCCCTTATAAAACCTGTGACTTTTTTCTAAGAAAATATTAGAATAATTAATTAGCTTACAATCACTTATCCATTCTGACAGACAAATCACTCTCAAATTCCCGTGATTAGGTAGCTTGGGTTGATCCCTTTCTTTAAAAAGATCGCATTCATGATTTGGCATATCGAGTAATAAAATTACTTTATTTCTATAATTTTTAAGAATCTCTTCAATTGCATTATACAGAAAGACCCCACAGCCGCCTGCATTAATAGGATACAACTCGTAAGAAGTGAATACAAAGGTCTTTGACATGACTCATTTCCCTTCAAGAAAACTTAAAACACTTGTTTCTGAAACTAACTCATTTTCTTTTTTCCATTTGTTATAAAGTTCAATAATCAGTTTTCTATTTTCCAATGCAAGTATTGCTTTCTTAGAAATCTCTACGGGATCATCCGGTTTCATTACAACCAAAAATTCTTCCAGAGGGTTACCAGTAAAATAATGATGGTTAGGTCCCGTCAAACAAGGTACTCCTCGATTTAAACTTTCTAATGGCAGGAGAGGGGCACACTCGGAAAAAGTAACATAGAAGTTAATATCATTTGATTCAATTTTATCAAAAAGTTCTTCTCTAGAGAGTTGTTTTTCACTTCCTTCAAACTTTACTTTAAGTTGTTGGGCAAAATGTTTCATTCTGCTATTATAAGGCACCGCATTAACGGTTACTCTATCCAATAAACTCGCTGCGGCTATTTGTGTAAATGCATTTTTATTCCAAGTACTACCTGATGCATAAATACCAACTTTGATTTCATCTCCAAATTTATAAGATTTAGATACTACATTTGGAGACAAATCACCTTTCACATCGTTTTTAATAAAATAACTTGAATAACCTGCATTTTCATAGAGTATTTTCATACTTTCTTTGGCAAATCCCCATGAATCAATAATTCCATCATTACAAAGTTGGATGATCTCTTGATATCTGCTCCAGGAATAATCTTCATACATGTGAGTAGTATTACCATGCCAATAAATCTTTATAGAAATATCTGGTTCTATCTTTTTTATAACTTTAGCCAGATCAAAATATCCCACAGCGAATCCACTAAAAATAATCGCTTTGGGTTTACGGCTTGCTATAAGTTGCCCAATATTTAAGATATTACTGGGTTCATAAAGTTCCTTTAAAGGTATCACATATGAGAACAACTCTTTTGTCGAATTGGTGACCCCTAGCCATTCAGGCTGGTGTATGGCTACGCTAGATCCTTCTGGAATTTCCATTAACAAGTCGAAAAGCCATCCATTTTTTTTACTATCCTCTTTATCAAGGAAAACATTTCGAGCTTCATTATTTGAATAATCCACTTCTTTACTATTTAAATGCTTTCTATTTCGGTAAGATCGAATAGCATTAAGAATCTTTCTAGCAGGCTTAGCAAACGTATATAAATAATGCATTCCTCTTATTTTTGATATTACCCTCCACGCTAATGAAGATTCGATTTCATATATCTTAGTTTCTAAAAATATTTTATGCGACATAAGCTGATCAATTTCTTGTTGTTTAATTGCAAGAGTATTTTCTTGTAATTGACTAGCTTGAATTAGATTATGATATAAACTATTTAACTTGGAGTTTTCATACTTCTGTTCTTCTAATTGTTGGAGTCTATCCTGTATATCATTTCGTAGTCTTTCATTAATGTTTTCTTGTTCTTTTATTTGTTGCAATTTATCTATTATATTAAGTCGTAGACTTTCACTAATGCTTTCCTGTTCTTTTAATTTTTGTTCATTTATCGATTTCTCGCTCAGAAAACTAACTATTTGATCTTTCATAATTCTTTCATTTTCTATTCTTTCTGCTAATTCTTTAGTTCTCCAACCTATTTCTCCTTCAAATTCCGCAATAGTTGGTCTTACTTTGCTATCCATTAGATGGAGTCTCGAAAACATAACGCTGTTTTCAAAATCATCCTTACTCCATTCTCCAGAAATATTGGTATAATATACATCCTGCTCAGAGGCAACTTTTTCAAAAATATCGCAAGATAATCCTAGCTCTTTATAATCATTTATAATGGATTGCTGCCAACAACCGTTATGGTCCATAAATTTCAATTCAGAATGTTCCACAAAATTATTTTCGAAATGAATAATCCCATGTTTCGATACTCTGCTCAATTCTTTAAGTATATCTTTTAAGTCAGAAGGGTCTATGTGAATAAGTACAGAAACTGTGTATACAAAATCGAAAAAGCCATCTGGATAAGGTAATTTTGAACGCGGCTCAATAAGAGTGACGTTCTCGATCAACTTTGGTTTATGGGCTAATCTATCTTTCAAACTTTTTAGCATTGTGGAGCTCTGATCTACACCATAGACTTCCAATTCAGGTATATCACTCAAATACTCGATATGCCTTCCGAACCCAACACCAAATTCCATTACTTTACTTTTTTTAGGCAACTTCGAAAAAATATGAGATAGAATAACCTCCTGAATTCCATAAAGCGGCTGTAAAGATCTTCTTCGGTCCACCTCATCTCCCCAAGCCAAACCATTTTCTTGCCACCAAACCTCGTTCTCATGCACTTTATTTTCCATTGCTATCTCCTTCTAATTGTATCTTGATTGGTAGGTGCACCTTATAATGAACTGGCCGTTCGAGTTTCCTTATAACTTCAAAGGCAGCAGCTCCATCAATTTGCTCATATAAAAATACATCAGAGTAGTCAGGGTTTGTGACCTTGTTTACTGCAACCGATATTGAGTAACTTCCTTGGCGTAGCCAAACAGGAAACTTAAAATATATACTTTTCTTCACTCCTTTTCCCAACAAAACCAACGGTACCTTCTCATCAAACATGGTAGTTCCAAATAAGTCCACACCCGTAATGTCCCGTACTAAAAATGACACATTAATATTATCTAAATTTTCTTGTGAATGTATTTCACATAATAAAGTAGCCTCTTCACCAAATTCGTAAGCCTTAACTATTTTTTGTTTTGAATTGATCATTTGAACATTACTAAAAGAGACCAGACCTGAACCATACTTAAAACCTCCAGAAGTCGGTTTGCTTTCAAGCTCAGTACCTGTTTTTATTTCTTTAGATTCATAAGGAACATCTAAGGCATATTGATTCATTTCATCACGGATCATTGCCAGATAGTGATTAGTTATCAACTCCGATGTCCCCGTTGCAATTAGATTGCCCTGTGATAATAGTATTGCCGAATTACACATTGATTTGATCGCATCAACAGAGTGACTTACAAAGAGTAGACTAACACCTTTCTCTTTCAATTGACGCATCTTTGATACACACTTTGCTTGAAATGCAGCGTCCCCTACTGCTAAAATTTCATCGATAATAAGTATATCAGGTTCCATATTTATGGCTACAGAAAATGCCAGCCTAGCAAACATACCACTAGAATAGGTTTTTACCGGCTGATCAATATGTTCCCCAATATCGGCAAATTTCTCGATTTCGGAAAACTTCTTCTCAATAGATGCTCTGTTGATCCCAAACATCGATGCATTTAAATAGACATTTTCTCGCCCCGTAAATTCAGGATTAAATCCTGAACCTAGTTCAAGCAAAGCAACTACTTTCCCATAAATGTCTACATTTCCAAAGGTCGGAGTCACTGTACCGGCAATAATTTGTAGCAAAGTAGATTTACCAGAACCATTCTTGCCAACAATACCGACTGTGTCACCTTTCTTCACCTCAAGACTCACTTCTTTTAATGCTGAGAATGTTTGGTGCCTTCCTTCTGATGTGTTCTTTCTGAACAAGTCTTTCAATCGATCTGCTGGCGTAGCATACATCTTATATATTTTCGAAACACTATTTACTCTAATTGCTATGTTATCAGATGACATCTGCAAATCCCCTTCTCAAATAACGAAAAATGATGAGCCCTATTATGAAAAAAACAAACGCCCAAAAAACAGATATAAAATACTCATAAAGTGAGAACATCTGGCCATTTACAAATACATCCCTAAATTGCTCAATTATAGGGGCTATAGGGTTAAATAAGACAAAGAACTTAAAATTTTCAGGCAAATTATCTGTAGAATAAAAAATCGGTGACATATAAAAAAGAATATTCACTACCAGTCCTACGACATACACCAAATCCTTTAAGTAAATTCCAAAAGCAGAGACTAACAACGATATCCCTAGAGAAAAAAATGTAATGGGTATAATGAGTAGTGGAATTAAAACAAGTGTCCAATTAGGAGTGTCTAGAAAAAATACCTTGCCTAATGTAAGAAGGCAGACTGAAAAAAAACTATTAAAAACAGTTGAAAGCACTATACTAAAAGGTAGAATCTCAACAGGGATAACAACTTTTTTAATGTAATTAGCACTTTGATTCAGTATGCTGACAGAACGGTTTACAGATTCCGAAAATATTTGAAATGGTATTAGACCGGCAAATATCATCATAGTGTATAGCATCCTGCTATTATTAGTTTCTAGTGCCCCCCATTTTAATTTAAAAACTGCTACAAATATAAACGTATAGACTGCTAGCATCAGGAGTGGCGATAATAGTGCCCAAATAACTCCAAGTGTAGAGCCCTTATAACGTTGTTGGAAATCTCTCTTAGTAAGTTCAAGGAGTAAACCTCTACCTTTATATAAATTCAAGTAGTATTGTCTGATTTTATAATAATAATTCATAAATTAATATCGCCTTTCCTCATAAACTGTAGTTTTTCTTTTTTTTAAAAGTAAATAAATGATTTCTTTTAATTAAAGTATCTAAGTAGATGCAGCATTATAGGGTATGTTAATATATTAAAATGCATCTACAAACAAAGGAGACTCATATCTTGTCGAATCCAGTATACGGGAAACAAAAGAAGACGTCGAGTAAAGGACCTATCTACTCAGCTTCATCAATGCAATGGACCTTGACCATAGGACTTATCTTATTTTTACTCTGGTCCGCCTTTCAAGTTGCGTTATTTAACGGACAATTACTTCAATTTGAGGGACCCATTTATTGGGCAGTTACCATTACAACCCTCCTATTCATTATTTGGGCTGCTGTTTACTTCAAACAGATTAAGTTAGAAACTCAGCAAGACTGGCTAAAGATCGCAGTAACATTACTGCCACTTACCTACGTTCTATCACTTTTAAGTGCAGCATCTCATTACTTGGCAATCAACATGATCCTAATCCAGTGCATTTATGCCATGATTTTCGTCATGACTATGTACCTGCTCAAAAACAACAAAATCAATCATATCATACAATCTTCCTTAATAGGACTTGCATATGTAATTGTCGGATTTGGTTTGTTGAACTGGCTTGGGGCTTCCAATTTGGCAGGTAGGCTAGTTGGATGGTTCTCTTCAGGTGTTGTTAACGGGATATACAATCAAACGATTTGGAACGATGCCAATGGTCCACGGCTTGCATCTGTATTCCAGTACCCGAATACATACGCAGCATTCCTGATGGCATTTTTATTTATTGCTATTTTCAGCATGATCCGCTCCAAAAAAGTGTACACACAGCTATTGCATGGATTCATGCTTGTTCCCATCTTACTCTCCCTGTTGCTTACACTTTCGCGGACAGGTCTTGTGATGATGCCAATCGTTTTTGTAATAATCCTCTTGTTGCTTAAACCAGCAAAACAAATCTTATGGTTCATTTATCTTGTCATTTCAGGAATAGGAACAGTAGCTATCTTGAATCCGGTCAATACCGCCGGACTCGAATTGCAGCAACAGTTTTCCGGTGGAGTTGCAGCCAAAGGTTGGATTTATCTGAGTGCAGCATCCATCATTGTTGCAATCATCATCTGGGCTATTCAACGTTGGATCGCTCCCAAGCTGGAAACAAAGCTCCATACCTGGGGTAAACGTAAAGGTTCAAGCCTGTGGATCCCGCTCGGCTCAGCGCTGCTCGCCATTATCGCAGCAGTGTTGCTGTTAGGTACCAGCGTTCGCAACATTTTGCCTGATAGTATCAGTACGCGTCTGGAAAACATCAACTTCCAGCAGCACAGTGTTCTGGAACGAATCACCTTCTATAAAGATGCCGCAAAGGTCATTGCAGATTACCCATTGATTGGTGCAGGTGGCGGGGCTTGGACTGCGCTATACGAGAAGTATCAGAACAATCCATATGTTAGTGCACAGGCACATAACTTCTTCATGCAGTACCTGGTGGAAGTCGGATTTATCGGATTTATCATTTTCATGGCATTTATTTTGTATATTTTCTATCAATTCGTTCGAAGCTACTTGCGAAGAGACGAAAGCGAAAGAGAATCGCATTTTTTATTTTTCATATTGTCCATGACTATTCTGGTATTGAGTCTTCTCGATTTCAATATGAGTTACGTCTTCATCGGCATGCTGGTGTTTATCGGGTTTGGTGGTATGGCAGCAATGATCGAACCACGACCGGTTCAGCGCTTCAAAGTAAGCCCTTCTACATCACGAGGAATCTATATTACGATTGCAGGACTCTCTATAATACTACTCTTGATCGTATCAGTACGCTTTTTGCAAGCAAATCAATATGCGGAACTAGCCAAAGAGGTCGCTCAAAGTAGCCAAGATTTCCAAGAGATAAAAGCTCCATTAGAAAAAGATCTATCCATTCGCAGCACCCATACTGATTCATTGCTGACACTCTCTTCCTTGTATCAACAAGGCTATGAGCAAACCAAGGACGATCAGTTTTATAACACTTCTCTTGAATTACTTCAAAGAGGTAATGCAGCTGAACCTTATAACAAGAGCGTAGTAACCCAAATGGTACATCTCTATGATCTAAGAGCAGATTATGATGCAGCCTACGCTCTCCAAAAAGAGTACGCCGCTAACTACGTATGGGATATGGAATGGTATGAGCAGTTAATCACCCGTTCGTTCGATCTAGGATATCAAGCACTTGGACAAGGCGATACGGCTAAGAAGGAATCTTACTTCAATTCAGGTCTGGAGGCTTACCAGCACGTTGTTGATGGAGTGGAACATCTGAAGACTCTTCCGGAAGGACAACTTCAAGGACAGCCATTCGAGCTGACTCCAACAATGATTCTGAATGCGGGGAAAATAAAATACATGTTAAACGATTCAGCTGGAGCTGCTACTATCCTTAAGGGTGGAATTGCAGACGATCTGACCGATGCTACCAACCGTGAAATTGCTCGTTGGTACCTTGCGGCCCTAACTAAAGATGGGCAACAAGATCAAGCTATATATGATAAACTTATCGCTGTTGCACCTAATGAAGCAGACGAGATTAAACAGATAGCAGAACTGAATTTCTAACAACAAAATGCACTAGTGGTCCTCAATAATTCCACACACACAAAAAAGGTTTGCCTTCATCAAAGGGCAAACCTTTTTTGTGATCTAATTCATTAGGGATGTGTTAGTTCGATTCTGTTATCTTCTTTAAATACTTCAACAAATCCTCCCGCAGATCCGGGCGTTGCAATGCATAATGTATGGTCGTTTCAATGAAACCTAACTTCTCACCAACATCATGACGCAGTCCATCAAAGTGATATGCGAGAATCTGCCGTTGCTCATTCAACCGGGACAAGGCATCCGTAAGTTGAATTTCTCCTCCGACGCCAGCCGATTGCTGACCCAGGATCTCGAAGATATCCGGTGTAAGAATATAACGTCCCATAATGGCCAGGTTCGAGGGCGAATCTTCGGTCTTCGGTTTCTCGATTAGGCGGCGGGCGCGAAAGACACGTTTATCGGTACGGGTCAGTAACTCTCCGTCCACAATCCCGTAGCGGGACACCTCGCTCCAATCAACAGGCTGTACACCAACGATTGGAGACTGCAGCTCATCGTAGACTTCGATCATCTGCTTCAGGCAGGGATGGTCTGCTTCCACAATGTCATCCCCTAACAGGACCGCAAAAGGCTCATTACCGATAAACTTGCGTGCGCACCAGATGGCGTGACCAAGTCCCTTCGGTTCCTTTTGACGGATATAATGGATGTCTGCCATCTCGGAGGGTTTGCGGACTTCGTTCAGCAAGTCCCACTTCTGTTTATCCGCTAGATTCTGCTCCAGCTCAAATGAATAATCGAAGTGATCTTCAATGGCCCGCTTCCCTTTACCTGTCACAATAATGATATCTTCAATGCCAGAAGCTACGGCTTCTTCAATAATGTACTGGATCGTTGGCTTGTCCACGATGGGCAGCATTTCCTTAGGCATCGCCTTGGTCGCAGGCAAAAATCGGGTACCCAGCCCCGCTGCTGGAATTATCGCTTTGCGAATACGCATACGAACCCACTCCTTTTGCTAAACAAGTTGAACTAAAGATTATTTACACTGACACTACGATAACAGAACAACCTTCCAATCGCTGTTATCCCCAGATTTTTTGATTCCCTTTTCTAAAGGGGAAAATCCGGGGATAGCATATGCTTCCGATGCAGCTTTCTTTCAGAAAGCTTTTAGGCGAACGCTTCGCTTTTTCAGGTTATTTCTGTCCTCTCCGTTATCATGTAAATGATTAGTTCAACTTATATAGATACATATTTTCATATATTTAATGCTTCTGAGTGCTACGATGCTTGGACTCCATTATACCATCAACAATTCGCGGATATCCTGTTCGGACAAGGTCGTCGATCCCCCATCTCCCGGTTCGATCACTTCGGCAATCAAGTCCTTCTTCCGCTGCTGTAGCTCCAGAATCTTCTCTTCGATCGTACCTTCGGTAACCAGACGGATAACTTGCACGACTTGTTTCTGTCCCATGCGATGGGCTCGCCCAATGGCCTGTTCTTCCACCGCAGGATTCCACCACAGATCATATAATATAACGGTATCTGCACCTGTTAAGTTTAGTCCCGTTCCTCCAGCCTTCAGGGAAATCAGGAACAATTCTGCTTCGCCCTCATTAAATCTGCGGCACATCTCGACACGGCTCTGTGCAGGGGTCTGACCATCGAGGTAAAACAGGTTTCTTCCCTGTGCCGTGAGCGTCTGACGAATCAGGTTCAACATGCTCGCAAATTGGGAGAAAATAAGAATACGTTTGCCTGCGGCCAAACAATCCTCGACCGTTTCAAGCAACTGTTCCATTTTCCCAGAATCGCCTTGATAGCCTTCGACAAAGAGGGCCGGATGACAACACAACTGACGCAAGCGCGTGATGCCCGCCAGAATTTTGATACGATTCTTCTGGAATCCGTTATCCTCCATGTCCTTCGATGCTTCATCCTGAAGCTGGGAGAGGTATGCAGTGTACAATTTTTTCTGTTCAACCGTAAGCTCTGACCGCTGTACCGTTTCAATTCGATCAGGCAATTCTTCCAGCACATCCTTCTTCAGGCGGCGCAGAATAAACGGACGTACCATTCGCGAGATCCGTTCCGGGGGAAGGTCACGGAATCTTCTGTAACTTGGAAACAACCCAGGGAATACGGCTTCAAAAATGGACCACAATTCATCCAGCGAGTTCTCCACAGGTGTACCTGTGAGTGCAAAACGGCGCGGGGCTTGAATTTGTTTGACTGCCTGCGCAGTCTGGGAAGAAGCATTCTTAATCGCCTGAGCTTCATCCAGAATGAGAGTATGGAATGTTCGGCCTAGATAGGTGTCTAGATCCCGGCGCAACAAAGGATAAGACGTCACAATCACATCTGCCTCATCCATGCCTGAAAGCATGCTGGCTCGTTCTTCTTTCTGACCGGCAGCGATCAGGACTTTCAGATGCGGGGCGAACCGCGTAAACTCATTGGCCCAGTTATAGGTTAGCGAGGCAGGCGCCACGACAAGTACCGGAGGGTGAATGACCCTCGTTCGGATCGTCAGTCCATCCTGCTGCATCGTGGACCATAGGCCATCCGTATTCTCTGAGGCCATCCTATCCAATGGGAGACCAGTTTCGTGGTCGATGCCAGCAGTAGCCTCCGTTGTACCGCCCCATAGCGATCCGCTCTCCCGGTATTTATCAACGCCCGTATTGTCCATATTGTACTCGGGCTTTTCCTCAAGCACCGCTGTAATATAGGCGATGCTTTGCAATGTTTTGCCAAGTCCCATATCATCCGCCAGAATGCCGCCAAAACGATAATAGGCGAGGGTACGCAGCCACTGGTATCCACTGTTCTGATAATCCCGCAGGATGGGAGTGAGAGCTTCTGGCAATGCAAAATCCATCCGCTCGGGATCTCGGAGATCATCAAGGAAACGTTTCAGAGAACCTCCCCACTTCACATGACCTGAAACTTCATCTCTGCCTGGCAATTGTAACGCCCGAACAGCTGGCAGCCGGATATGGCTGCCTTTGATGTCATCTGCTCCAAGTCCCAGTGAATCGGCCATGTGAGCGAAACTGTCTGCACCTTCATTTTCAAGCGACAGAAAGACACCGCTCTTGAGACGGAAATACGGTTTCTTTTCCACAATGCGACGCATGAGTTCCTGAAGTTCCTGCTCGTCCACACCTTCCATCTCGAATGAGATCTCCAGCCAGTCCAGTCCTCTCCCCAAGTCTGCTCGGACTTTCGGTGGTGTCGGATAGGATTGCACCATCGCCTTCACGGCGTTCGGCATGTAGATGTCTACCTGTTTCTCAAGCTCAGGCAACAGATGATACATGACATCATAGATCGCATCTTCCCGTTCACTCGCCCAGACACTACCATCACGTTCCAGGAAAGAACGATCGAGCCGTTCAATCAGATTCCGCTCTTTGTATCGATCACGCACCAAAATAACCTTTTTCTCTTCTTCATCTATTAAATACTCTGCAAGCGGATTAATAACCATGACCTCATAGTCGAATTCCAGACGCGCTGTAATACGCTCACGATAGAAGTCGATGTAAAGCTTCGGTGAGAGTTCCGGTTCCGCGATCTGTTCACGCACCTGTGAATCAATAGACAGATGGCCGAGCGTACGCAGTTCTGGCACGACATGCTGTACGAACTCATCCACCTGCTGGGTCGAAATATCAATGCTTTCCTTGATCCCATATGAGGTAAGTGCTCCACTCAAGTCCTCCAGACTTCGCATCTGCATCGGCTCCAACATGTGCAACTGCCCTTCCACCACAGCGGCATCATAAGCAGGGAGAAGAATCAGCTCACGCAGTCCGGAAATTTCAAGCTGATATCCTTCATTCGCTCCCTGGGCGATCCGGTAGTATAAAGGAAGTACCCCCTCACCCAGTGTGAGTGGTCCATTGGCAAATCCCGTGCCCTCCATCCGGCTGTCTGCCTGTAGCAGCAATTCCAGCAATGGCTTCCATACGAGCGGAGCAATCAATATATCCCGTCCGTCCGAAGCTCCCAGATAACCGGAGATGGATTGGCGATAGGCCTCCTCACTCTGTCTCATTCGAATAAGCATCGAGAGAATGGCCTGATCCTGCGGAGTGAAAACATGCATTAATGGATCATAGTGGAACAGTTTGGTAAATGACATTGGCTCGCCCTTCTCGATGCAGTTCAGGAATTGCTTCACTTTCTGCACCACATACAGACGTTTGTTACCCACTTTCAATTCAAGAGCGAGTTTCCCACCACCCTTGTGAACCTGTGTCAGCTTACATATAAACTGAACCTGCAATTCTTCCCGCAGGGAGGAACGGCTGACAGGGGCCGTGTATTTTCGATCATTTCCATGCAGCGGTCTCCGATCCTTGGCAAACATGGACAGAATCTGATCCGCCGTACGGTATGAAGGCTTATCTGCCGAACGGCCCCAACCTGAAGCTGAGCTTGGGCGACCTGCCTTGGCAAAGTGAACGGGTAGATGTTCTGGTGCATCATTGAAGTGCTCTGGTTGTGAAGGAGACTGTGGTCGCTCCCACATGCTCTCTTCGACTAGCGTCCCAACTCTGGACTTGGAACCTGTGCTGGAGGTATTGGCTCCTTGGCCTGTAGAAGACGGAGAGGGCTTCCCAGAAGCAATAGCTGCATTGCGCTCCTGCTGCTCACCCCATTCGTGAATAGCCAAGAGGATGGCAGCCACATGTTTGCAATAGTCATAATGTCTGCCGTCACCCGGACAACTGCAGCCTGCCACAATCTCTCCCGCTCCATCCACATCCACCGTCACCTGGTAGCGTTCGGTTCCACGTACCTGTGCTTCATAATGAAGCTGATCCTCACTGACCACCAGATTAGTCACCCGGCCAGACTGGTTATAATCTTCTCCACGCTTGAATGCCGTGACTCCGCACAGCAATTTGATATCCATGATTGTGAATGGCGTCACGCTTCTTCGCCTCCTGTGCCATGATGTAAAAAAACCCCAAGAGCTCCTTAAAGCAGAGTTTGGGGTTGCTGTTTATTTCACCAATTGACCACGTGTAACGCCCAGTTGGTTCGTTGCTTTTAGGGTTTTCCACACTTGTGTGCCACTGATCTCGCCGCGCAATGCACGGTTGTACAGATCAATAACCTCACGTACCTGCTCCGGTGTCTCTTCCAGGAATTCCACACGGTAACGGGATACACCCAGATCCATAAAGTTGGTCAGATACTCGGCACCTGACTGCTCCACTGCATTGTATACCGTATTACGACAGCCTTCATCCACACGTACCGGGTGAGACATACCGATCCGGTCTTGCAATGATGCACGCTGTTCCTCACAAGGACGTCCACAGTTCGTAAAGTCTGTTCCTTCACTCATGAACGTACAGTATACACAGTGCTCGGTGTGGAACATCGGCAGATGCTGATGGATAACCACTTCGGTCTGACTTGTACGGGAGTGGCCCAGCAAATCAACCATTTGTTGAATGTTCAGGTCATAGGATGGCGTAATCCAGTCACAGCCTGCTTCCAGGAACAATTCAACTGCTTTGTGATTGGCGATATTCAATGAGAAGTCGCCGATCAGTTCAGGGTGCTTCGCATCCGGGTTTTCCATCCGGTGGCGAAGGTAGAAGTACAGTGCACCTGTATTACGTACCAATACCGCATCTGGCTTCAGACGCAGGATGTTGTTATGATATCCGTTCTCCCCAGGCATGTGAATACGCGGCGTTGCCAGCGCGATCTTGCGACCAGCGGCATGCACAGCTTCCACGGCTGCCGGGAACTGTTTGATAAACTCGAAGTCGGCATAGATCATGCCGATTCCCGCTTCAATCGCTGCCTCCACTTGTGGCAGGCTGCGGCAGAGTGCGGTCAGTTCTGCTTGACCGCGAGCGACTGGGGATGCCGGTTTAACCGAATCGCCGTACACATCTACCGCTCGTTTCACGTAGACGGGCGGTTTAGGACGCTCGCCCGCGAGTTGTTCTACCGCCTGACGGCGAATGTTATTCAACTCGCGCATCGGGATGATGACGTCACCGTGCAGGTTGACGTCCATTCCTTCCAACTGGAACACGGTGCCTCCCAGACGTCCGAACTGCTCTTCGAGCAATTCATGCGTCATTGGACGCTTCTGCGCGATGTCCAGTTCCATCTCGGAATCAATCCGGACGGTCGTGCCCTTCTGCACGTCTGTCCACCACGTGCTAAGCGGCTGCCCCGGGCTGCCGATGACTTTTACCTTCACCGGGAATACGCGGTATGGCTTCTCGGTCTCGAAGCTTTGACGCAGACGTTTGTCCAGCGCCGGGTCATTCGTTTTCCACACTTTGTCGCCAACCTTCACGCGGCGCAGATCCACGTCACTGCGGCCTGGCACGACATCAACGATCCAACCCTCTTCTGCTTCGCCTTCGAGTTTTACGCCTTTGCGACGTACATCGTATACACGTCCGCCCTCTTCCTTCTGAGTCGGGTCTCCGGCGTCAAATACAATCCCGTCTCCACGTTTCACGGGTGCGTCCAGCTTCAGAACCACACCATCGCGCAACACTTGATCTACACGACCGAGGTAGACACCACGGCTTTTCGGGAACGTTCCATCCACCAGTTCTTTGTTGTTTGTACCGCTCAAGAAACCATGCGTGAATCCACGGGAGAAGCTTTGCTGCAATTCGCGAACTTCTTCCTTGCTTGGCGGCGTGTTATCTCCATCAAAATAACGGTCAATCGCTTTGCGGTATTTGCTTACCACGTTCGCTACGTATTCCGGCGTTTTGAGACGTCCTTCAATTTTGAACGAAGTCACTCCTGCTTCGATCAGTTCCGGCATTAGGTCAATCGCTGCCAGATCCTTCGGAGACAACAGATAAGCTACATCACCCATCGGCTTGTGCACCCCATCCACCATCAGGTCGTATGGAAGACGACAAGCTTGTGCGCACTCCCCACGGTTCGCCGAACGTCCTCCCCACATTTCGGAAGTAAGACACTGCCCCGAGTAAGATACACACAGCGCACCATGAACGAATACTTCCATTGGAAGTTTCGCCTGCTCACCGATCTTCTGGATCTGCTTCAGATTGTTCTCCCGTCCCAGAACGACACGTTCCATATCAAACGGCTTCGTAAACTCGACCGCTTCCGGTGACGTAATCGTCATCTGTGTTGAACCGTGAATCGGGAAATCCGGCGAGATCTCACGGATCATCTTCACCAAACCCAAATCCTGAACAATTACAGCGTCCACACCTGCATCGACACAAGCGTCAATGAGTTCTTTGGCATCCGTCAATTCATTTTCAAAAATCAATATATTAAAGGTCAGAAACCCTTTTACGCCATAACTGTGCAAAAACGCCATAATCTCTGGCAGCTCGTCCATGCGGAAATTGTTCGCCCGTGCCCGTGCATTAAACTTTTCGACTCCGAAGAAAATTGCATCTGCGCCATTGGCTACCGCCGAACGCATACAATCCCAGTCACCAGCGGGTGCCAGAAGTTCAACGTCTTCTCTTCGTATTGTTGCTGTTTTCATGTAGATCCTCCCCATAACCGGCTATCCGCCGGATTTCATCCCTATATCCTTTAAAGCCTGAACACGTCAAGCTTAAGCCTGTACCTTATCCGGTACACCTGCATTGTCATTGAATTGCTATATCTATACATTATGTCTGTATTGCCTGAACTCCAAGCTTACAGTCATCCATATTCATCAGATCAGCAGTCATAACTCCTGAACTAGTATAGTGTACCACTTCTGCACCGACTCTTCTACGCTTTCCTGAAAAAACCGTTTACCATTTTCATTTCCTTTTAAGATTTACACTAGACACTCCGATTGCAGTACCATCTTCCGATCGCTCGATAAACGCGTAGCCTATGCTTCCGATGCAGCTTTCCTTCAGAAAGCTTGTAGCTTCGCTTCTTCAGATCGGTTCTGCACTCTTCGTACCAGTGGTAAATATTTAATTTATCTTATACATAAAACAAATAAACCGGAAGGTCCTTTGACCCTCCGGCAACAATCTCTTTTATTTAATAAAAGTAAATGAGTTCACTGCTTTTTCCAATGCCGCCGCCTGGATTTCTGTCTTATTGGCATCATTCAGACCACTTGTAATCGTATAGGTGGTACCGTCCTTTTCAAACACAATCTGACGACCCTCATACGGCACACCGTTGTCCAGTTCATGATACGTAAAGGAAAATGCAGGCACACCCGCAAACGTTAGCTCCTCACTGCCAAGCAGCTTGAAGTTCTTACGCGTTTTGGTAGCTTCGGCATAAGCCTCTCTCAGTTGACTGACTGTCATCTCGATGGACTTATCCTCGCTCGCCGCAATGGAGAACTCTCCGCCCGTGAAGGTGTACACCACAGGTGAGTATTCGAATTGATCACTATACGGCGTCCAGTACCGCGGAATATCCACACTGTAATGATAACGTTTGGACGTGCGTGTGATTGTCTTCGTTTTGTCTGTCAAATAGGGATCTTCGCCCAGCTGACCGAAGTTATCGGCAACCGTATCAAAATCAATCTCTACACTCTTCATGATCCGTTCAAACCATGCCCGATCTGCAGCCTGCTCTTCAGGGAACGTATACTCCGCATAATAGCGATACCCGTTCTTCTGCAAAAGAACATCAAACTCGGTCTGCCAGCCTCCGCCAAAGTTATAACGGAATTCATTCACCTCGGCAGTCTCTCCCGAGATATCCATCGTATATGAGCCAACCGGCTCGTAACTCTCTGGCGTAAATGTCTCACGCATCCACTTATCCAGTTGACCGCTCCAATCTTTTACCGTTGTACCGGCCTTCGCCGAAGTGATACGCCATTGCAGATACGCACCATCCTTGGCTTCATAGATCATCTGATTGTTGTCCATCGACCAGCCAGCAGGAATCTTCAATTCAATGCCATAGTCATCATTCCACGCGGAGAGCATGCCATTATCTACGGTGGACAGATCCTTAATCGTTCGATCCGACTCCGCATAGGTTGGCTGGAATGAATTGAGCAGCGCCGCACGTTTGCACAGATCTTTATAATTCAAGGCTTGATAATCAGCGAGGTATACATCATATTGACGACCTTCATTGAGATACTGGCGCATCTCCCACAACATGCCGTCTGCATCTTTTACAATAATCCGTGCATATGGCGTTTTGCCTTTCGACACCGCTTCACGATCCAGCACGGTATCTCCCGATTGTTTGGCTTCCTGCACGAGTTGTTGCAACAAATCATCCGAATCAAGAGCCACATCCTGGTCGCTGACGTACACTTCAAGATAATAACTGTTGTCCGCTGCACCAAAAGTCATCATGCGCTCCTGCTCACCGCTCTGGAAAACCATGAGATCCGCAGGATAGTTAATGGACCAGCCGTAAAAACTGTTGCCGATTCTTGTTTTTCCTTCATCCGGATGAAGGCCACCCTCATCGTCCACCGAATCATCGGTTTGCAATAGACGAATAACCATTTCACCGGAACTGCTTGGAGCAAGCGTCGCTCCGATACCAGCAGCAACCGGACGAAGTGGAACCATGAGTACGCCATTCACCATCTTGGGAGCGACACCCATCTCATGTTTCACACCATCCACCCAAGCAATCGAACTGCCAATCGTTAGAGTAACCGTGTGAGGACCTTCCTTGATTTTGACGACATCATTTTTCTCCAGCCGGATTTCACTGCCAAATGCTTTCTTGAATACGCCGACAGGCACCATCGTAACATCCTTGACCTTGTACGGTTTGGCTATGGCCTGCTTATCTCCGTTAATGTAGGCGCTCGTGCTACCTGCTTGGATTCGCAGTTCACTTGTCGTCAGATCAGATGCCCATGCAGGGATTGCCGCACCAATGGCTAGCATCCCAGTTAATACACCTGTGCTCAGCACACGTATGAAAGACTTTTTCATTCCGCTCTTTCGTCCTCTCTCCATCCGGGTTGATCGCCGGGCTTTATTGTTCTTCATCTGCAAGGAAGGCCTCTTCTTCAGCGTCCTGAATATCTGCTCGATCAGCAAGCACCAACGTACGAGTGACGATATCGCCATCCGTCTGCATCAACAGCTTTACCTTTTGCCCGGGCAGATACTTTTTGAGCAACTCATTGATATCCACGACAGAGGACACACGTGTGCCCGCCACACTATAGATGACATCGCCTTCTTTGATTTTGGCTTTTTTTGCTTCAGGAGACAGTACACCCGTGATCGTTAATGGATCATCCGTAGGCAGACCCACTATGGCAGACCAGCTTTCTTCCAGCTGTAACCCCAGACTCGCACGTTTTATTTTGCCATATTCAAAAAACTGATTGATGATATATTGAACGGTATCCACCGGAATCGAAAATCCCAAGCTTTCTATACCGACCGCAGAGAATTTCATGGAGTTAATACCAACCACCTCACCCTTCAGGTTGACCAGCGGTCCTCCGCTATTCCCTGGGTTAATGGCCGTATCGGTCTGAATCAACCGATAGGTCTCCTCTACACCACGATTCAAGCCGCTGATTACCCCTACCGTTGCCGAGTTGCGCAAGGAAAAAGAAATCGGCGTACCTATGGCAATCACCGTCTCGCCAACAGAGATGTTTGAAGCTTTGGCAAAGCTCGCAGGTTTGAGTGATTTGGCATTGATTTTGATTAGCGCGAGATCACTTAGTACATCACTGTATGTTTTCGTAATTTTGTATGTATTGCCATCCGTCGTTACGACCACCGGATCTGTTAATCCGTCAATCACGTGAGCATTCGTCACGATCCATCCATTGGACCGAATAATGACACCTGTACCATGTGCAAGATTATAACGGTCTGATGATGCACCTTCCTGCACTTCGGTAGATTTCCCAATAATACCTACGACCGAAGGAGACACCTTTTCGATCACTTTGGGAATGGCTTCATTTCCCTTGTACGAATACGTTCCGGATTTGGCATCATATTGCCCACTTCCACCAAATGCCTTAACCAGATCCTTGGTGCTCACGTAGACTTGACCATCTACCACTTTAGCTTGCATTCCCACTTTGGATTCAGCCGCACCAGCCGTTGCCACCACACTAATCGAGAGTACAGCAGCCATCAGTATGGCTATCCCCTTTTTACCCAACACACTCATATTCTCACCTGACCCTCTCTATACATCCTTCTTGCGCGACTCGACATCGGATTCATTGCTGAATCTATTCTCTTTTTCTCTCATCTGCAATTCAGGTATCCTTCAATGTATCATACAGAATCTGGATATACAATTGTTTTAAGTCCTATTTTAGTAGAGAAGATAGAATCCTATTCAATCGTTCAGTATAAATGAAAAAAACACCCTCCATGTCTCTCTGGAAAGTGTTCGTCTGTACCTCTTTTGGCTTAAATTCCATCCACTACAGCAGCATTCCTACTGAGCAAACCAACCGGTTATCATCGCATAGTCTGTCATCAGAAATACCAACAGGCTGACTATTGCAAATCCGATCGCAAACAGATTCTTCTTCGGTGCCCGAAGGAGTCGAACGACTCCGATGAAAATCAGGATCGTAAATAAGATGACAAAAATATCAAATGCATTAAAATTCGATGTACTCGCCGTGGCAGCTTCTGCAAACAGCATGGATAGACAGACCTCCTCACCATAGTTGAACAGCTAACGCATACCCTAATATCTTCCTCTATGTTATCTGTACCCTGCTAGTAATGCAAGCCCTATCATCCATAAAAATGAAAAAAATCCAATTTGGCTGGATATCCCTGCAATGCTTGCCCCTACATATATGTAAACACTTTCACGAAAACATTCTATATAAGTTGAATTAATCATTTATACCATAACGGAGAGGACAGAAAAAACCTGAAAAAGCGAAGCGTTCGCCTTTATCACCAGATTCCCCCTTGAAAAAGGGAATGAAAAAATCTGGGGATAACAGCGATTGGAAGGTTGTTCTGTCATCGTAGTGCCAGTGTGAATAACTTAAGTTCAATTTATATGGTTCTGAGGAAGCCTCTACATATCCCACAAAAATAAAACCCTTCTTTTCGCAAGCAGAGCACATCAGATCATAATCCAATGGCTCACACTTCTCGAAAAGAAGGGCTTGTTCACTATCGTTTTTCGTTCAATAATCTCTGACTACAGGGACTTAGTCCACCAATTGCAGCGCCTTACTCCGCTCGGTATCCCGCTCTAGAACTGGCTTCAAGTACTTGCCGGTATAGGAAGCTTCCACTTTAACGATATCCTCAGGTGTTCCAGTTGCAACAATGGTTCCTCCACCACTACCGCCTTCTGGACCCAGATCGACAATATAGTCAGCTGTTTTGATCACATCCAGATTATGCTCAATCACCAAGACTGATTCCCCGGAATCAACCAGACGGTGTAATACGTTCAGCAAACGGTCGATATCATCGACATGCAAACCCGTAGTCGGCTCATCGAGGATGTAGATGGTTTTCCCCGTACTCCGACGATACAGCTCGGAAGCGAGCTTCACGCGCTGGGCTTCACCACCAGACAATGTGGTTGCAGGTTGTCCCAGATTGATATAACCCAGCCCTACATCCATCAGCGTCTGCATTTTGCGATGGATTTTCGGAATGTTCTCGAAAAATTGGGTTGCATCTTCAACCGTCATTTCCAACACATCGGAAATATTTCTGTTTTTATATTTCACTTCAAGCGTTTCCCGATTATATCGTTTGCCTTTGCAGACTTCACAAGGGACATAAACGTCCGGCAAGAAGTGCATCTCGATCTTGATAATGCCGTCTCCACGGCAGGCTTCACAACGTCCGCCTTTAATGTTGAAGCTGAACCGGCCTTTCTTGTATCCACGTACTTTGGCTTCATTCGTCTGAGCGAACAGATCCCGAATATCATCAAAGA
The DNA here is from genome assembly GCF_037144955.1 of Paenibacillus sp. USHLN196. Taxonomy (NCBI): domain Bacteria; kingdom Bacillati; phylum Bacillota; class Bacilli; order Caryophanales; family Paenibacillaceae; genus Paenibacillus; species Paenibacillus sp. USHLN196. The sequence continues at coordinate 41,772 of NZ_JBBCYH010000006.1, forward strand.
CACCGGTGTACGTAGCCGGGTTGGAACGTGGTGTCCGCCCGATTGGCGATTGGTCTATATCGATGACTTTATCAATATGCTCCAGACCACGAATTTCTTTATGCTGACCCGGACGTACCCGTGCACGGTTCAGATCACGTGCCAGTGTTTTGTACAGGATCTCATTGATCAATGTGGATTTACCAGATCCAGACACGCCCGTTACCGCGGTAAATACACCTACAGGAATCTTCACATTCAGATTCTTCAGGTTATTTTCTTTGGCTCCGCGTACTTCCAACCAGCGGTCTCCTACACTTCTACGTTCTGTACGAATCGGAATGAATTTGCGCCCACTCAGATATTGTCCGGTTAATGAGTTCTCATCGTTCATGATCTCTTCCGGTGTACCCTGTGACATGATGGTACCTCCGTGGATACCTGCACCTGGGCCAATATCAATAATATAGTCGGCAGCCATCATCGTATCCTCATCATGTTCAACCACGATCAACGTGTTACCAATATCCCGCATATGCGCAAGCGTTGATATCAGACGGTCATTATCCCGTTGATGCAGACCGATACTCGGCTCATCCAGAATGTAGAGTACACCCATCAGGCTGGAACCAATCTGTGTAGCAAGTCTGATCCGCTGCGCTTCTCCACCGGATAATGTTCCGGCAGCACGGCTCAGCGTGAGGTAATCCAGACCGACATTCACCAGGAAGCCGAGACGGCTGTTGATTTCTTTCAAAATCAGTTTGGCAATCGTCTGCTCTTTCTCCGACAATTCCAATGTATCGAAGAATCGGCCAGCTTCACCAATGGACAGACTAGTCACATACGCCATGTTGTGATCATTGATCGTAACCGCGAGACTTTCCCGTTTCAGGCGCTGACCTTTACATGTACCACAAGGCTTCGCACTCATGTAACCCTCGATGAATTCACGGATTCCTTCAGATGCTGTATCCCGGTAACGACGCTCCAGATTATTCACGATACCTTCAAAGGTAACCAGTGCTTCCTTGCGTTGTCCAAAATCGTTCTCATACCGGAAACGGATTTTCTCCGTACCTGTACCCTGCAACAACTTATTCATCTGTTCAGCTGGCAGATCTTCGACAGGCACATTCTGCGGAATGTTGAAGTGTTCACATACCGACTTCAGGAACTGTGGATAATAGGTCGATGTTCCACCTGTCCATGCATCAAAAGCGCCATCTTCAATGGTCTTAGTCCGATCAGGTACGAGCAGATCCGGGTCAACGATCATTTTGACACCCAAACCATCACAATCCGGGCAAGCGCCGAAAGGACTGTTAAAAGAGAACATCCGCGGTGCAAGCTCTTCAATACTGAATCCGCACACCGGACAGGCAAAATTGGAGCTGAAACGTAGCTCTTCTTCACCCATAATGTCTACGAGGAGTTGCCCTCCGGATAGATTAAGTGCTGTTTCAATGGAGTCGGCCAGACGTGCTTGTACATCATCCTTAACGACGATCCGGTCAACGACCACTTCAATCGTATGCTTCTTGTTTTTCTCCAATTGAATATCTTCTGACAGGTCACGCAGCTCCCCGTTCACCCGTACACGGACGAAACCCTGCTTGGACACATCGGCAAATACACTCTTGTGCTCGCCCTTACGACCCGAGATAATGGGTGCCAAAATCTGCAAACGGGTACGCTCTGGGTATTGCATAATACGGTCAACCATTTGTTCTACGGTCTGAGAGCTGATCTCCACGCCGTGGTCTGGACAATGCGGATGACCCACACGTGCAAATAACAGACGCAGGTAATCATAGATTTCAGTCACTGTTCCCACTGTAGAACGCGGGTTACGACTTGTTGTTTTCTGATCTATTGAAATGGCAGGAGACAATCCTTCAATGGAATCCACATCTGGTTTCTCCATTTGACCCAGAAACTGTCTTGCATAGGCTGACAATGATTCTACATATCGCCGCTGTCCTTCGGCATAGATGGTGTCAAAAGCCAGCGAGGACTTACCTGAGCCACTCAGGCCAGTCAATACGACAAAGCGATCACGCGGGATGGTAATGTCGATGTTCTTCAGGTTATGCGCTCGTGCACCTTTAATGACAATGTTATCGCTCGCCAATAGTATTCATCCTCTCAGTGTGTTAATCCAAACCTTTTTAAAGGCTTTTCGATCCCTCCCAAACCCTCCCTTCCAAGGGAGGGCCCCAGAGGGCGCAGCCCTCTGGACACCCGAAACAAGCGGTGCAACGGTGAGGGGTCGGGTCTTGCTATGTGAAGGGTTGTCGTGTGCCCGCGGCTCCACATAAGGTTACGGCTCATTGCCGGAACCTTATGTGGCCGCTCTACTGCGAGGTGACGCTCCCGGCTTCGCCCTGGTCACGTCAGGTCGCCATTGCCTTCGGCTCGGCTCCAAGTTCAACACCGGGGACGCCCTCGGCTTCGCCCTGTTCGCGGCAAGGTCGCCATTGTCTTCGGCTCGGCTCCAAGTTCAACACCGGGGACGCTCTCGGCTTCGCCCTGGTCGCGGAGAGTCGCCATTGCCTTCGGCTCGGCTCCTAGTTCAACACCGTCGACGCTCTCGGCTTCGCCCTGGTCGCGGAGAGTCGCCATTGCCTTTGGCTGGGCTCCCAGTTCAGTACTGAGGCGTTCTGGACTCCCAGAGGGACACGACTCCCAAATGCTTTCTATAAACCTTTTAACCAATTTCAACTTTTCTATCAGTATAGACCTGATTTTAAGTTTTCAACATCTCTTATTATCGGTAGATATCAGCGATTTCCTTACTCAACAAGAGAACGGCCAATTGGCCGTTCTCTTGTTACCGATCTCTCTTTACTGGAGCATATGAATGAGCAGTGTCTTATTCAGCGCGAAGTTCCAGCAACGCATCGCGAAGCTCGGCAGCACGCTCAAACTGCAGGTTTTTGGCTGCATCTTTCATCTCTACCTCTAGGCGCTGAATAAGCGCCTGGCGATCTTTCTTCGACATCTTCTCGGCAGCGCCTGTGAGATAGTCTTTCTTGGATTCAGCAACTTTGGTTGCCTCAATAACATCACGCACTTTTTTGCGAATCGTCTGTGGTGTAATGCCATGTTTCTCGTTGTACTCGATCTGAATCGCACGACGACGTTCGGTTTCCTTTATCGCTTTATCCATCGAATCGGTCACTTTGTCACCGTATAGAATAACGCGACCCTCGCTGTTCCGTGCGGCACGGCCAATCGTTTGGATCAGTGAGCGTTCGGAACGCAGGAATCCTTCCTTATCGGCATCCAATATGGCTACCAAGGATACTTCGGGCAGATCGAGACCTTCCCGGAGCAAGTTAATGCCGATTAGGACATGGAAAACACCCAACCTTAGATCACGTAAAATTGCCATACGCTCTAGTGTCTTGATCTCGGAGTGCAGGTAACGTACCTTAATTCCAACCTCTTTCAGATAATCTGTAAGGTCCTCGGACATCTTCTTCGTTAATGTTGTAATCAACACACGCTCGTCTTTGGCAATCCGGTCGTTAATCTCACCGATCAAGTCATCGATCTGTCCCTTCGTTGGGCGCAATTCAATGATTGGATCAAGCAGACCGGTTGGACGAATAATCTGTTGTACCATCGTATCGGTATGCTCTATCTCATATGGACCTGGCGTTGCCGATACATAGATAATCTGATCCATCTTGCCTTCGAACTCTTCAAATTTGAGCGGACGATTATCCAATGCTGACGGCAGACGGAAACCATGCTCAACCAATACCGTCTTCCGCGCCTGGTCACCATTGTACATCGCACGGATCTGTGGCAGAGTCACATGAGACTCATCGACCACGATCAACATGTCATCCGGGAAGTAATCCATCAGTGTATATGGTGTATCGCCGCGTTCGCGGAAAGTCAGCGGGCCGGAATAGTTCTCAATCCCCGAACAGAAGCCGACTTCCTTCATCATCTCGATATCGTATCGTGTGCGCTGCTCCAGTCGCTGAGCCTCCAGCAACTTCCCTTGTTCACGCAACACTTCAAGACGTTCTTCCAGTTCACGCTCGATGTTCACCAGCGCAACCTTCATCGTCTCTTCTTGCGTTACGAAGTGAGACGCCGGGAAGATGGCAATATGTTCACGTTCGCCAATCAATTCACCGGTTAACACGTCAATCTCCGTAATCTTTTCGATCTCATCACCGAACAATTCAACCCGAATCGCATGTTCGCCCTTGGAGGCAGGGAAGATCTCTACGACATCCCCACGGACACGGAATGTCCCCCGTACAAAGTTAATATCATTCCGCTGATACTGAATCTCTACCAGTCGGGACAAAATCTGATTACGCGGTTTCTCCATACCTACCCGGAGTGACAGCAACATGCTGGAATACGAATGCGGTGAACCCAAACCATAAATACAGGATACACTCGCTACAATAATGACATCCCTGCGCTCAAACAACGAACTGGTCGCTGCGTGACGCAGTTTGTCGATCTCCTCATTAATACTTGAATCCTTCTCGATATACGTATCGGAGGACGGGATATATGCTTCTGGCTGAAAATAATCGTAATAACTGACGAAATACTCAACCATGTTGTTAGGAAAAAAATCTTTGAACTCACTTGCAAGCTGTGCTGCCAGCGTCTTGTTGTGCGCAATAATCAGCGTTGGCCGTTGCAGCTGAGCTATGGTCTGTGCAATGGTGAATGTCTTACCCGTACCCGTTGCACCTAGCAAAGTCTGATACCTTTTCCCCTCCTGAACACCCTTAACCAGTTCTTTAATGGCTGCAGGCTGATCACCTTGGGGAGAAAACTCTGATTCGATTTCGAACGTTTTGTCGCTCATTATAATATCGCTCATTGCCGTATCTCACCCTATCGTCTAAAATAATAGTCACTATATATTGTCGAAGTTCCCCGAATTTTCATATGGGAAAACTTATAGTAATAGGAATATTTGTTCCCGTTCAATTATACCTTGTTCGTTTTAGTGATGCAAACGTGAAATGAAGATAGGAGTGGATTAATTTATGGATATTGCGACACTTATCGGTATTATTGCCGGAATTGCCGCAGTCATCGGCGGTTTCTTGTGGGAAGGCGGTCAACCGTCCGGCCTCATGCAAGAAACGGCTGCTTTAATTGTGTTTGGTGGAACGATTGCTGCTGTGGTTGCCAGTTTCCCAGCGCACCGCCTGCGCACGATCCCGGCTGCCTTGCGTATGGCTTTTGGACGTAACAATAATGAATCCGGTATATGGGTTGAAGAGTTGGTCGAGATGTCTTCGATCGCACGCCGATCAGGTGTTCTTGCATTGGAACGCAAAGTTATGGATCATCCGCATCCATTTTTGCAAGACGGGATTCAGTTGGTTGTCGATGGTACGGATCAGGATGTGGTTCGCCAGATCCTGGAGATGGAGATCGATTCTATTGAACAAAAAAATGAGGGCTACGCCAAAATATTCGAATCTGCTGGGGGTTACGCCCCAACCATGGGCATCATCGGAACCGTGATGGGACTCATTCAGGTCCTTGGCAGTTTGACCGATCCAACCGGACTCGGACCTGCCATTGCTGTTGCTTTTACCGCAACCCTGTATGGGGTCGCCAGTGCCAACCTTATCTTTTTGCCCATTGCCTCCAAGATCAAATCCAGAGGTGCTGATGAAGTGCAGACCATGGAAATGCTTCTCGAAGGTGTACTTGCCATTCAGAACGGTGAGAATCCCCAGCTTGTACGCAAAAGACTGGAGTCCTTCACGCTCACGCATCGTCAGCATATACGCCCCTTAGCAAAGGAGGGATTGGATGAGTCGGCGCAGTAAACGGCGCGGAAAACGTGAAACTATCGATCATCGGGATCGCTGGATGATTACTTATGCCGATCTCATTACCCTGCTTTTGATCTTTTTTGTCATCATGTATGCCATGAGCAATCTGGATTCCGGTAAATATGACGTCGTTACTCAATCGTTACAGAATACATTCAACGCATCCGACTCTATACTTGAGCTTGGTGAGGGACTCGGTGAGAAGCCCGGACAGACGATTACAGAGAATCCACCATCCGGGGTGCAGGGTGAAGATCCTTCAAAAGGTGAAGGAACCCCTACCGATTCCGGGACAGCAACACCAGAAGATGAAAACAAGCCGCTCACAGAACGGGAAGAACAGTTCAGATCACAAGAGCAGGAATTGCAAAATCTGTTCAATGTGATTACCCAATATATCGAGGATAATAAACTGGAAAACCAGATTTTTGTTGCGGACAAGCCACAGGGCCTCTCCATTACCCTCAGTGACCGCTTCCTGTTTGATCAGGGGCAAGCTGCCCTCAAAGGGGATGCCGCACCCACACTGACCAAGCTGGCGAGTCTGTTTCGGGATCTGAATACCGTTGTCAGTATTGAAGGACATACGGACAATATTCCGGTCGGTGCCAACTCCACGTACAAAGACAACTGGGAACTTTCTGGTGAACGTGCACTGTCGGTATTGCGATTTTTTCTGGATACAGAAAATCTCAACCCTGACGGGTTCCAGTATGCCGGATATGCAGATACTCGCCCAACGGGTGACAACACCTCTTCAGCTGGAAGACAAAAGAACCGTAGAGTAGAAATTACTGTCTTGCGTCAATTACAGCCTTAGTATCTAGTTCGAACTGACTCGAATATTGCCTCCTAATTTAACACCAAAAAGCACGATCAGTTCATCATAACGAACGAGATCGTGCTTTTGTTTTGTTGTTCAAGAGGTTGCCTAGAAGAATGGTGATCTATAGCAAATCAAGATTCCAATCGACCTTATTATAGATGCTGCTGTAATCGATAATTAAACGACGTACAACGTTCAAATGTCTCTGGACTGTTTCCTCTTCGGATTTTCCCATCCATAATAACTTACCTGCGATAAAAGCAACGGTGTATTCCTTCCAAGAATTATATGCAGACTGAGCTTTCAGAGCGATTTTCAAAACAAGCTCATCAGACTCAGTTTCGGTTATAATACCAACATGGGCACACTTTCTGCATAAATCCGCATAACATCCCCAATCCCATGCGGCAATTCCTTCAGAGGGTAGCTTGTACATATAGGTTCTGACGATCAAATACTCGTGGTAATTCGCGTTTTTGGGATTCAGCGATTGGATAAACGCCCACTGTTCTTCATCACGCAATGGATCCAAAAAGGCCTTCATCTCTCCATATAAATAACTGCGTTGCCCACTCTTGATTCGATCGAGCCATAACATTAACGTGGCTCTATCATGAATGTCCCAATCTTCCATCAACCCGTTAAGTAGGCTTTTCCGACTTTCTTCGTCTGTCCCAAACTCATAGTCATTGTGAACACTTAAGTCATCTAGCTCATAAATGATTGCGCTCATTCCCCGAAACCAACGATCCCTGTCAGTCAACGATTGTACAACTTGGCCCAATAATTCCGTCTCCCTACCTCTCAATTTCAATGCCTCCTTATTCAAAATGCAGACTGATAGGCTCTTGGGGTACAAGATGCTGGAGTGAAACCATAGAAGGCCATTGTTCATAAGCCCTTTTTCGTCTCCCAAAGATATTACGGAATGACATCTTTCTAAGGACTACATGTGCTCCCATACCTTCAAGACGTCGCAAATAATCTGGATGTTTCGGTTGTTCCTGAATCGCCTTATTGGCATATATTAGCGCCCGCTCCATATTCCCCATATCATAATAAACCATGCTCAAATAGCTGCATGCTTCACCCTCAAGCCGTCCACGATAAGCCTTATCGAGCTCAAGCAGCGCTTGATCCAGATTACCCGTTCGATAAGCGACAATACCTGAATACAACCAAAAGCGAGGATCTATATTATCCGCTGGCTCGTCATCTAAGTAGCCTTTAACAAAAGAACGATACCGCTCCCAAGCTTGGGTCTCCACCAAATAACGCGCTACAAACAATAATAACCACGGATTAAGTAACTCCATATCAATCAATTTTTTGGCCATTACATTTAATTTGGCATCCTTCTCCTGAAACTCTAACTCCATAGTGCAAACAATGGTCATCCTCGCAAGCTCCTCCTCTCCGGGGAACTCCTCAAAACCATTTTTGTATACACTCATTGCCTGTTGAATAGATCCTTGCTCGCGGAAAATATCACCTTCAAGCAAGGGCCCTTTTGAATCATCGGGCTTTTCCCTGCGAAATTGGTGGATATATTCGAGCGCCTTGCTCGTTTTACCCAATCTTGCATATGCGATGGATAAGTAATAAGGGATTTCCAGAAGATCCTCTTCCGATTGATCATAATTTCGTGATGCTTCGAATGCCTGAATAGCTTCTTCATAACGTCCCAGTTTTAGAAGAGTAATGCTCTTTAATATCCAATCAAAAGGATAATCACCGTCACTGAGGTCCACATGTTCATAGTCAAGCAACGCTTCTTTATAAAACTCCTTATTATAATAAATATGAGCTCTTAGAGAACGATATTTATACATATCAGGGTCCAGTTCAACAGCTTTATCCGAGTATTGAATACACAACTCATTCTGCGCCTGAAGATGGCAAGCATAGGCAAGTGAATGCCAGGCTTCTGCATTGGTTTGGTTTAGCCGAATCGCTTTTTCGAGATCAGGTATGGCCTTAGCACTGTTCTCCATCTGGATATACAGTTTCCCTCGTTCGAAACATATCTCGAATTCACTATTCCCTGCTTCATTGACTGAATTTTCTGCAAGAAGAAGTAGGATCGCCATCGCTTCCTGATTTCTCTCTCTACGAATACATGCCTGTGCCCACAATACATAGAGGGTTTCGTTCAACTCATTCAAAATGTGAAGTTCGCTTATGTATTGGATAACTTGCTCGTCGCCGTAAAAATCCATATATTCCAGTGCAACCCGATGTTGGATTGTCTCCCGGACTCTTCTGTCTTCCTCAATCTCTGCTGCTTTATTCATCACTTCAGTAAGAGTTAGTCTGGATTCGATCAAAGTAATCTGTGTTTCCATATCATGAGGATAAAGAGAAACAAGCTTTTCCAGAATATGAATGGCTTCTTCTTCATTACTTTGACATTTATAGTACCGCACTAGCCCATTCAAGGCATCAGGGTGATCAGGATTGAGTTCCAGCACTCTATTGTACAAATGAAAGGCCTGTTCCAAATGTCCTCCAGCTTCAAGTAATCTGGCACTGTGGAGCCAGCCATCAATGGTTTCCGGCTCACACTCCGTAAGCCTTTCGAATAGCATGTGAGCACCCTTTTCATCCCGATTCCACAATCTGAATTTCCCAGCCAACCGGAGTAAATCGGAGTCGTCCCCGTATATCTCCATAGCCACATCGATATGAGCTCCTGCCTCAACCATACTTCCTTGTACCATCATTTGAAGCGCCTTATCCCGGATACGGATAAAACTTTCATAGTCCACATTCCGGTCGAAATCAAATAAGTCATAACGAAGTTCATGGATCCGTTCCAGCACAGTGACAGGATATCGTGCCGTTTCTTCAGGCAATAAACCTATCAACTTGTCCTGCTGCTCAGACCATGAAAAAAAATCATCCAACTGCGTCCAGATCACCTTGGGTAGGAACGGACGTTGAACGAGCATCTGAAGCAACTCCACCCCAATTTGAAATTTCACATCCAGCCGCCATAACTCTTCTGACTGTGTCCATACCTCCCACACCGCGGGGGTCGTACGTAATTTGATATCTTCCATAATACCCCGAGCTTGGGCCAGAACCAAAACCTCTTCGCTTATCTTCTTATATTCAGCATCCTCAACGATTGCTTCGATCAAAGGTTGATGATCAGATTGAAAAGTCGACTCGTTCGGTACCTGGTCCATAAAATTAGCATGGGAAGGACTAATCCAGCGATAAACGTTGGAATACGCGAGGGAATGGCCCTGCGATGACTCAGGTGCGTTCATTTGATAATCAATATCGTCAACATTCAGGCCGGAAGGCGCTATCCAGCGGTATGATTCGGAATAGGATAGAATTTCGCCCTCTACCGAGTTTGGAACTTCCTCCGTTTGCTCCATTAAAATTACAGGGTCAATCCAATGGTATGTTTCAGAATGAGGAGACAGGTCAACTGTTCCTCCTGTCCCTTCAGCGTTGATTTGTTCGCCTCTTATCTCTGTATCAGTTTGCTCGTCAACTCTGTGCCATTCAATCCAGTAGTCAGTATCTCCAGCAACCTGCAACGCTTCTTCATATGCTGCTCGCAGTCGTTGAAAGCCCTCTGGATCATCCTCCGGGTGCGTCTGACGTAGTTGCTGAGCATAGGCCTTCCTGATCATTTTTTTATCTTGCGTAGGTTCAATTAACAGTATTCTCCAAATATTCATATGCATTTCTCACCATAACCGGTGACTATTTTCAATTTGGTCCAACGTCTTTTTCAATTTTTCTGCTTCCTTCTTAATTTCACGATGGTCTTGCTGTTTTAACTTCTCTTCAAACTTCAACATGGCATTTAATATCACTGAACGGTGCTCGGCCAAAGTTTCTTCATACAAACGTTCTCCACGCGCCAAGAGATGCCGGTTCTCCATGCGTTCACGAGGATGCACTTTGATAGACTCCAACTCTTTGAACCGTTGGGCAATCTCTTCTTGGGACAGACCGCTTTCTTTCTCTTCTATGATAGCCACTTTCTTCTCACCCGTGTCCACTGAAGACACCTCCACTTCCAATATGCCGTTAATATCGTAGGTAAAGCGAACATCTATAGCCTGTTCGCCCTCCAGTGCAGATGGCACATTAATAGTCAGTTCACCAAGTTTAATATTGTTTTCAACTAGGCGACTTTCCCCTTGATAAACATCAACAGAAATTTCAGTTTGATGGTCCCTTGACGTGTAATAACGTTCAACCCTGCTTACCGGAACAATCGTATTCCGTTCAATGATTGGGTCAAAAATACCTGATTCATATCGGCCGTTGCCTAAGGATTTTAACACCGAAGTCCCCAACGTATATGGACATACATCCGTCAGAATAACCTCCTCCACGTCAGCATGGCGAGCTTTCATAGCAGCTTGAATTCCCACGCCAATAGCGATGGCTTCATCCGGATGCAAGTAATTTGCTGGTAGTCTGCTAAACAGTTTGCCCGTAAACGAATAGATTACAGGCATGCGCGTTGCTCCTCCGACAAGAATGACGGCATCCAATTCATTGAGTTGCACGACGGCATCACGCAGCGCACGTTCCACGGGCTTTTGCAACCTAGCAAGTAGCGGTTTTGCTAACTGTTCAAATTGTGCACGCTCAATGCTCATCTCTTTCACGCCATCTTCAAGTGTCAAGGTCATCATTCCTTCACGCCCTTCACTTAATGCCTGCTTGCATAATTCTGCTTGCTTCCAAAGCGCCATCTGTACCTTACGTGACAGATCATTCTGCTGAATTTGGTGATGATTCAAAAACAAGCTAGCAATCAGGCCGGTAAAATCCTCCCCTCCTAGAAAGTTATCACCGGCTACCGATTTCACTTCCATAATTCCGTCAAACAATTCCAAGATCGATACATCGAAGGTTCCTCCTCCAAGGTCAAAAATGAGGAATTTTGTCTCTGGTTTCTGCTGATGCAGGCCATACGCAATGGCTGCAGCCGTGGGTTCGCTAAGCAGTCGATCCACTTTAATTCCCGCCAGTTGTCCAGCACGTTTGGTGGACTTGCGCTGAATATCATTAAAATACGCCGGGACGCTAATGACGGCTTCCGTTACTTCAACACCTAAATAGGCTTCGGCATCAGCTTTCAAAGATTTCAAAACAAAAGCTGATAACTCTTCAGGCAAAAAACGATATGTACCCAAACTAAATGTTTTGCTTGTTCCCATGTACCTTTTAAATACGGATGCTGTCTTTCCTGGATGCGTGATCAAGCGCTCTTTGGCGACCTCACCTACTAATATTTCTCCGTTATCGTCCATACTCACCACCGAAGGTGTCAATCGATTCCCGAGAGCATTCGGGATAATAACGGATTCACCATTGACCCAGCAAGATACCAAACTATTCGTTGTCCCAAGATCTATACCAATAATTGTCATAAAGCTTTTACCTTCTTTCTGTTTAACATCTACACTTGCATAGAAGAACCTTCATGCCTTGTTATGCGCTGGATACAACTTATCAGACGTAAATCTTAACCTGTCTAGTTCAGTCCTATCCGATCAATCTATCATAGATCGCTAGCCAGAGGACATAGGTATAACTTCATAAATTCACCTAATAGCGTATACGCTTAATCCCCCTTTGCCTACTAAGCCCCTAATATTAAACAAAAAACCGAATGCACAATTGTGCATTCGGTTTTTTCAAAATTTAGCATTACCTTATGCATCTACCCCTGGCTGACTTGGACGCAGAATCGCAGAACCAACCGTCAACAAAATGATAGCCATACCAAACAAAATCAATAGCGGCAGGGTAATATCCGATAACGTACCGCCAGCGGAGATCGTTTCCACTGCCTGAATGGCCCATTTCTGCGGAACAACATTAGCGAGCTTCTGCATATAGTCCGGCATGAAACTGATCGGCCAAAAACAACCACCTATCATACATGTTGGCATAATGATAAGTGAATTTAACATATTCGCATTTTTGGAGTTCCGGATCAATCCTGCAACCGTACTTGCGATTCCCATGGAGACCAGCATGAATGCCGACAATATCATGAAATGAATTCCAAAAGGAATACCGGCATCATAATGCAGCAGCCATCTGCTGACTCCCAAAACCATCACAATCTGAATCATACCAATGACAAAGCTGCCCAGGAAATTGCCAAGCGCAATCTCATATGCGTGTACGGGTGCCGTAAATACTCTGGCCATCGTGCGTTTCCTGCGATCTTCCATAATCACAGCTACTGCACTGGTCAGCAGACCCATCATAAACATAATTGTAAATCCAGTCACATTGTTCAGGCCTGGCTTGGGATAGATCTGCAGATCGGTAACTTCACCAGCAACCTGTTGCTTGCCTATCTCCTGTAATAGCTGTTCTAACGGCTTCTGTGTGCTCTCCAGTACGTCCATCTCACTTGAGACTCGGCCTGCCGCCACCGTAACAGCTGAAGCAGATTGTTGCAGGCCGCTCGTCAAACCTTCAACTGCTGCTCGCAGTGTATAAGAACCTTCGCTTATACGCAGTTCCACCAGTTGAATTTCGGTTGCCTTACCTTGTAACAGATCCTCCGTATAATTTGCCGGAATGATGATGCCAGAACTTCCTTTTTGCTGAGCGATAGCTTCCTTCACTTCTGCTTCGTTGTTCATTGGCTTGAGCAAATATTCCTCTTTGCCAGTAAGTTCATGAATCATCCATGTCCCTGCCACCCCTGCATCTTCATTGACGTAGGGAATGACCGTGCGTGTACTCTGCTCACTTCCAAAAAGAGCTACCGCACCTGTAACCACCAGGCAAGGCAGAAGTAGAAACGTAATGAAGCCCATTTTACGGCCAAGTGTACGTTTGATCATCAACCAGGCTATGTGCAGACTATTCATATCGATATCCTGCCTTTCTATAGATCAATCCTGAGATAGCCAGTAAAACAGCGCATACCACGCCTAGCATCAGTATGTTATATACTATCTCTCCTACAGGTGCATCCAGCATCATTCTCAGAAAACTTTGGAGCGCCCAGTGATTAACTGTAAATTCGCTAAGACGTTGCACCAAATCAACCGGAATGGGCCTGAACCCACCACTGATGAATGTCATGACAATAATGATGCCTTGTAAGGTTGCACCGGCCGATGCCGTGCTTTTGCATACCAGGGATACAATAATGCCGAGGGTCATAGATGCCAAAGTGATGAGAACACAAGTTAGCACAATATACCCAGGATACGTTCCCCAATCTACACCGTAGAACCAATATGTCATAAGGATGATCGTCGTTGCCTGTAAAAAAGCGAGCAGACTATTGCCGGCAATTTTCCCGGCAAAGATCACTCCGTTACCTATCGGCGCAGCCTGAAGGCGGATCAGCGTTCGGTTATCCCGCTCTCCAAAAAGGCTGGTACTTGTTGTCATACCCGAATACAACATGAACATCGCCAGCATGGAAGCTGCATAGTATTGGGAGGCGCTGTAGGACGTACCTGTCTTTCCGGGATTAATGACAGTAATGGAAGTCGAGCTCGCTCCATTAGACTCCAAGCCAGAGGTCATGGCAGCAGTCACTTCCGGGCCTAACACTTTGCTAATCGCCATCTGTCGATTCCATTCATCCGTAAACCGTGTGAACAAGGTTTCGCCCAAGGTATTGAGCGTGCTGTCCTTTCCACGTATCCATTGCAACCTGGCCTCTTTCCCCATCATCACGTTCTGCTCAAAATCTGAAGGAATCATTACGGCAAAGTCGAGCTTGCCAGTACGCAGCGAATGGACAGCCTCTTCTTCTGTCGTAAAGTTCTGTACCTTAACCATCTCAGCTACCGCTGGAGCTTTTACAAATGAATCCAGCGCTTGACTAACCGTATCTGATCCTCCGCCTGATTCCGAATTCATATGGATTATCCCTACGCGTACTGAATCCGGAATGACATCTTCCGCCGTACCCATCGTACTGGAAAGGGCCGTACCCAATATAAAAATCAGTAACAACGGCAGGATGAACAGGTTCAATACCACAGATCGAATCTTAAGAATACGTCTTAACTCAAAGATGCAAATATGCCATATATTCATCTCTTGCTCCCCCTAGTCCCGAAGCGTACGCCCGGTCAGATTGAGGAACAATGTTTCCAGATCAGGCTCTTCAACCTTGAGTGACTGAATGGTTATTTCATGTTTGCTGCAAATAAAGAGCAGATCCTGTAGATCCTGCTGTGCCGAAGGCAGCGTAATGATCAGTGTATTATCTGAAACGTCTACCATTCGCACGCGAGGGTGAAGTTTCAGTTCTTCCACGACGTCGGGACCGATACCGGAAGTGGAGAGCACTACTTTTCCCTCCGATGCTACCCGTTCTCTCAGTTCTGCTTCAGTGCCACAGGCAATGATTCGCCCCTGATCCATAATTGCAACCCGGTGACTAATCGCAGCCACTTCCTCCATGTAATGACTTGTATATATGATCGTTGAACCCATCTTGTTAAGTGTGCGTACCGATTCAAGGATATGATTCCGAGATTGCGGATCAATGCCCACTGTCGGTTCATCCATAATAATTAGATCCGGGCGATGTGTAATCGCACATGCGATGTTTAACCTGCGTTTCATACCGCCAGAGAATGTCGAGGGGGCATCCTTTGCTTTATCTTGTAACCCTACAAATTCAAGGGACTCCTGCACTCTTTCCTTAAGCAATTTTCCACGCAGTCCATACAGTCGGGCAAAAAAGGTCACATTCTCCGCAGCAGACATGGTTTCGTATAAAGCCAGATCCTGTGGAACCAGTCCGATCTTGCGCTTCACTTCAAGCGGTCTCTCTTTGACCGATATACCATCTAATCTGATTTCACCCTGATCCATATTCAGGAGACCGGCGATCATGCTGATGGTGGTACTTTTCCCTGCTCCATTGGGACCGAGCAATCCAAAAATTTCGCCTTTGCCAACACTAAGATTCAAATGATCCACGGACAGCCTGCTGCCGTATCGTTTCACGACATGATCCACTTCAAGTATGCCCATCTCTTTTACGCCCCTTTTCCGTTTCGGCCTTCGCCGCTGGATTTCATAATTTTATTGTAACGGATCGCCGTCTATGGCGAAGGTACGAAAAGTCATGAATCGAAGGTGACTTAAGTCATCTGCTGATTCGAATGCTGCTTATGGTATAATCAAGGGCGCATTACCGAGAGATTTCTATTCCACTTTTTATATAAAGGATGTCACTTACATATGCCGATGCGGTTTCTGCAATACGGATTAATTATCGTTCCAGCAGTGCTGTACCTGTTGATGCTGCCCTTGGAAAATGAAGCCGTCTACACCCTGTATGTCATCATCGCGCTTGGACTCTCCGTGTGGAAAGATTTCAACCGTTCAAGTACACAGCAGTGGCTGTTGCTTCTGGCCGAAATACTCTGGAACTGCTGGCTGATTGCTTGCTATGGACCATTTATGGTATTCCTCTCTCTATCCGTGCTCTACGTGTATATGTACAGACTGGAGGGGAGTCCGCGGTGGTTGATGTTTGGAAGTCAGCTTGTGGCAAGCAATGTGGCATTGCATTGGCATTATTCTGACGCACAAGCATTGCAGCCAGGGTTAACCACACTGTATACAAACGCCGCTACTCTATTCTCCGCAGAGACAACAGCAATGGTTCTTGGCAACCTGCTTTTGCTCATCATAGCGGCTCTGTCCTGGCAGGGATCAAGAACGGCGAGCAGCCGCGGACAACTGGAACAAGTCTACGATGAGCTTCGCAGCAAACATTACGAGCTACAAGAAGCGCGTGCGCAGCTGCTACTATTCGCAAAGCAACTTGAAGGAGCGGCTCAGGCGGAGGAACGCACCCGTATCTCAAGTCAACTCCATGACGATATCGGGCATCGACTGATTCGCACCAAAATGATGTCGGAAGCCGCTCTGCTGACCCTCCCCCGAAATAGGGAACAAGGAACGGAAATGGTGAGACAGATTCGCGATCAATTGGCCGACAGTATGGATGATATGCGCAGCACCCTGCACAAACTGCAACCGGATTCCTATGTTTCTACTACCTACGCACTGGATCGTCTCCTTGAAGAAGTGGGCAGAGACACCGGCGTGAAGACAAATTATGAAGTTCATGGCCCATCTCATGTGCTGTATCCCAGCATACAGATTGTTTTGTACAAAAATGCCAAAGAAGCCCTGACCAATGCCCTGCGACATGGAAATGCTTCTTCGATCACTGTGGAGTTGGTATTCGGGGATCAGGAAGTGTGTATGAGTGTAAGTAATGATGGCAAAATCAATCCCCATTCTTCCAAGCGAAATGGCATAGGACAGGAAGGTATGCTTCTGCGCACACAAATGGTGGGAGGAGCTCTGGAGATTCAATCGGCTTATCCATATACGGTGATTACACGCATTCCTATAACCAACCAAATGCATATACTCTGAAAAAGGAAGTGAATGTTCTCATGCCCGAACAGAATGATGTGAACGTAAAGAATGATTCAGCCCAGCCCCCACTTATTCGGCTGATTCTCGCTGACGATGACTACTTCATTCGCGAGAGCCTTAAAGTTCTGCTCGGACTGGGCTCCGGCATTAGCGTTACAGGCACAGCCTCAAATGGACAGGAAGCGTTGGCATTGCTTGAGGCAGGTACGCCTGCGGACGTGGTCTTAATGGATATCCGGATGCCGGAATGTGACGGAGTCGAAGGTACACTTCGCATCAAGGCACGTTTTCCTGAAATCCAGGTGCTGATGCTGACTACGTTTGACGACGATGAGTATATTATTCAGGCATTGCAGAATGGCGCAAGTGGTTATCTACTCAAAAATGTGCCCCCTGAGCGCATCATTCAAGGAATCAAGACCGTACATAACGGTGATATGTTAATTCATCCAGATATTGCTCGCAAGCTCACAGGCCTTCTTCGTCCTTCTCCAACTTCCCAGACACATCGTCCAATCGAACCCTATGGACTGACACGTATGGAGCTGGCGGTTGCCGAGGCCATATCGGAAGGACTATCCAATAAAGAAATTGCAGCCAAACTGTTCCTCAGTGAAGGTACGGTCAAAAACTATGTCACGGATATTCTCGGTAAGCTGAGCTTGCGTGATCGGACCCAAATCGCCATTTTTATGTTAAGAAAATAACAAAAAGGTATTTCCCTTGCCTGCGACGGCGCTCGGAAATACCTTTTTCATTGTTTGATTTATGCAACAACTTCTCACGTATGCTTAGTTACATCTCTATGGACCCTTTATCACTGGCCACAGGGGCTGGCGGTAAAGCCAATGGAGCTTCGTCCCTTTGTGGTTTTTTCAGACGGGCAAACAACTTGAGATTAATGACATGGAACAGCGTCAGTGGACGTAAACGAATCGCCCAGACCTCGTGATTGTCCGGTGCCATAATGACCCCAAGCTGATGATGCTCCCCTTCATAGATCGCTCGTTGCATGAACTTGCTTTCTCCTTGGTGATTTCGCACCTCAAGTTTGCAAAAAGCCGGGTTCATCCGCAGAACACGATGCAACTCTTCCGGCGAATGAACCAACTTACCATTCACCTTGTACAACGTCTCTCCGGCTTCAATCCCCAAATCTGCAGCAGGACTCTCCGGAATAACAGCCAATACTTTCAACCCGTGCTGCGGATGAACAAATACCGGACTGCGATTTTGCTCTTCGAACGCGCTGTACCACACCAGAAATTCATGTCCAACAAATGCAATCAGTGCTGCAACCACCATGAGTGGAGACCACCATGCGGCAAGCAAACTGAACACGAGCAAGGTTGTCCCATATAGCATCAATCGTTTTGACGAGATCTGCACCTTCTGGCCTGGAAGCATACTCTGCGTTACCTCACCAAATCCGAGCATGATCGGCAGCGCAACCAGCATGTAACTATGTCCTGCATTCATAAGCGGATTCCATGCCAGCTCTGCGCCACCTCCTGTGACTGGAACAAGAATCAGTAGAGGAATAGCCCAGAATTGTTGTAATTGATATCCGCCAACCAGTTTCCCGCGTTTTCCCTCGAAGAGAAGCGGTGATGCCATCGATACCCCCTGCATGCGTACCAACAGGGCTTCACCCATATGTAGAAGGGCCGCCAGAACAAGCAGTGCAGGCATATCCAGGGTACGTAGCGTTTCCGTTATACTACCCAGCCAACCCGATGGTTGCCAGCCTGAAGCCAGATTCAAACCAAATTGCAGCACACCCAGTAACCCGGCCGCATAAGCAAAACACAGATACCGGATGCGGAACAAAGATAGAACTAACGTTGCAGCCCATATGCATATGAGACTTCCCAGTGTAAGATGTGCACCGAGAAATAGGGACACGATCGAGACAATGGTACCGATGAGTATGCCTCCGAGTACCGCACGAATCGTCTGTGTGATCGAGCTTTGCAAACGGACATGAAACAATTTACGCTCCTGCAGTAACTGACGATGATAGATCAGCGCAATCAGGATCACCGCAATATAATAAAACGGCTGAATAAACAACTGCAACAAAGCTTCCCCTAATGTAGTTAACCACGGCCATACCCATTCCATTGCGGCCCTTCACCCCTCTCCTTCAGCCGGTTCAGAAAAAAAGAAGGCTGAAAATCAGCCTTCTTTATGGCTTCGACACTGCGGACGAAATATCCTTTGAGACATTTTCGATCGCGCGTTTCAGCTGTGCATCATATTGAGGATTGGCAATACGTTCAATCAGAGCCGCTTCCAGTGATTCAGCGGTTTTCTCATCAATCTGGCCTGTAGCCTGAATGCCTTTTTGCTTCTGGAATGCCTTGACCGCTTCTTCTGTCTTCTGGTCGTAGTATCCGTCCACACGATCCGGTTTGAAATCGAGTCCTCTCAGCATCGTCTGCGCACTTTTCACATCCGTGCTATTGCTGTCATATTTAAGTGGTAACTTCTCTTTGTTAATCGGTGCCACCGAGAAGTAATCCGGTTGGTCTACCGCAATATCCGGTTTGATTCCTTTTTCATGAATCCAGTCCCCGTTCGGTGTGAGCCACTTGGCAATGGTAATTTTCAGCAAGCTGCCGTCACCCATTTGCTTGTCATAACTCGTCTGCACGGTTCCTTTACCAAAGGAGTTTTCACCGATCAACTTAGCGCCTGCTGACTGTTGTAATGCTCCGGCCAAAATCTCCGACGCACTCGCGCTACCTTTGTTCATCAGGACTGTGATTGGATAAGCTTTGGCTGATCCATTCGATTTACTTTGTTCCTTTTTGCCGTTCTTGTCTTCAACTTGCACAATAACCTTGCCTTTAGGAACGAACTGTTCAGCAATATCAATGACAACTTGCAATACACCGCCTGGGTCATTACGTACATCGATGACCAGACCTTTCATGTTCTGCTTCTCAAGCTTCGCCAATTCTTCCTTGAAGCGATCGCCTGTATTGAGAGAGAATTGGGTAATGGCAATAACGCCTATTCCACCGTCCTCCATGTGCGCATATACGGTCTCCAGATCAATGTCATCCCGTACAATAACAAATTCAATCAGTTCTGAAGATCCAGCACGTTTAACTTGTACCTTCGCTTCACTGCCCTTTGGACCTCTGATTTTGTTAACCGCCTTGTTCAGTTCCAAACCTTGCAGGGATTCTCCGTTCACAGACATAATCATGTCTTTCGCACGGATACCCGCTTTCTCGGCAGGTGACCCTTTGATCGGGGAAACCACAACGACGTTTCCATCCTGTGACGATACCTCTGCACCAATACCGGTAAATGAACCTTCGATCGACTCTTCAAACTGGGTAGCCGTTTCCTGCCCCATATAGTTGGAGTACGGATCACCAAGGGATTCCATCATGCCGTTGATCGCACCGTCAATCAATTTGGTCTGATCCACGTCTTTATAATAGTTGCTTGAGATCAAATCCATCGCGGTTTCAATCTTCTTCAAATCGCTCTTCTGCTGCGTATTGCCGGTTACACTGGCCAGCAAACCTTCGCCCGGTGTGGTCTGGCTCGCTATTCCCGGATAAGTCATCAATACCAGGGTTAGCAAACTACCGCCAAGGAGACCCACAATGACAAGCAGTAGCGCCGATCTTTTCTTCATCATCCGTTTGTCACCGCCTTTCGTTTTGAAGCGTGTCAGATTCCATTGTTGCCGGAATCCATTCCCTAAACATGCCAGCTTAGTATATGTCTAGCTTGTACGGAATATGTTTTTTCCATTCGGTCTGGGGACAAGGAATTTACAGATAATTCATTGGATTCACTGCTGTACCATTGTCTCGTACTTCAAAGTGCAAGTGAGGTCCTGTAGAGTTCCCTGTGTTTCCTGACTCAGCAATGGTATCACCCTTGCTCACGGTGTCCCCTTTGCTGACTTTAAATCCACCTTCGCGCAAGTGACCATATAACGTCCATAACCCGCCGCCATGGTCCACAATAACCGTATAGCCATAGCCGCTATACCATTCAGCCATAATTACAATTCCGCCAGAAGCAGCATAAACTGAGCTTCCCGTTGGAACAGCGAAATCAACACCAGCATGCATCTTACCCACTACACCCGTAATTGGATGGGTACGGGGACCGAATGGAGAAGAAATGCGTCCGCCAGATACCGGTCTTGAGAAAATACCATTACCTGATGAATACGTGACCTCACTGCTGCTATCCGAGCTGACTCTGGTTGGCGTCTTCGCTGCAGCTTTCGCCCGAGCAGCGGCTGCGGCTTTTGCTTTGGCTGCGGCGGCTGCCTGTTGTTCACGCAATTTATTTTTCTCTTGAAGAAGTGCTGAACGTTTGCTGGCAATCTGCATCAATACATCTTCCTGCTCTTGTGTCAGCTCTTCTGACTCTTCAATTTTAGCATCATATGAAGCGAGAAGCACTTGCTTTTCCGCTTCTTTTTCATTCAATTGGGACTTGCGCTGTTTCTTCTGTGCATACAGACTCTTGGCTTCTGCATATTGCACATCCAGTTCTGCCTTTTTGTCCACAACCAGTTGCTTGTCCGCTTTATGTTCATCCAGCAGATGCTGATCCTGATCCACGATCGTTTTGAGTGAATCCGCACGAGTCAGAAAGTCAGTGAAGCTGGTGGAGGACAACAATACATCCAGATACGATACAGCACCGTCCGTATACATCAAACGCACACGTGACTCCAAAAGTTTCTCCCTTGCAACAATACGTTCTTCTGCCGCTTGAAGGTCTTTCTTGGTTGTACGGAGATCTTCCTCCGTGTTCTCGATCTGCAAGGATACGCTGGCCAGTTCATCACTAACGACATTGATCTGTTCCATGACAACCTTCAGATAAGCATTGGTTTTGTTCTTGTAATGCTGAGCTTCCTTTTTGTTGGAAGCGGCTTTTTTCTGCTCCTGCTTGGCAGTAGCTGCCTTGTTCTCCAGTTGCTGAATCTGCTGGTCAATATCGCTGATGCTACTCTTGGCATATCCGTCAGAAGGTTGAAGCGTCATACCGGCCAATAACGTTAAGGCCAGCAGCGAAGCGGTTTTTTTCAAAATGATGATCCCCCATCCTATGATTTCACAAGAAAGCAACCTGCACAGGTGGTGAACAGCATGTTCTTTGCTTTCTTCAATCTTAAAAGACTCCGTCTTTCCTACATATCGTCAAACAGCGTCCATGAATGAACCTGCTTTACCATTCTTTTCGACATATTCTGCAATTCGATCGATGAAAACAAGATTAAACGTTGAGTGATTTCCGAATGGACAGTGTACTTCCCAAAATACCTACCAGCACACCGAGTCCGATCAACAGTGTTCCAAACAGCAACCAGATTTCGCCGAGCGGAATCAAGTTAAGCATCTGCATGAATACATCCTGACCAATCGTGGCCATCAACTGGCTGTATCCAACGAACAGCACCCCAACCGTAATGACCGAGCCAATAAATCCAATGAGTGCACCTTCAATAAAGAAAGGCCAACGAATAAAGGTGTTGGTTGCGCCAACCAGCTTCATAATGCCAATCTCCCGGCGACGAGCCAGAATCGTTACGCGAATCGTATTCGAGATCAGGAACATGGACATCAGACCCAGTCCCCCGACAAAAATAAATCCGATATTACGCACTAGTTTCGTAAATTTGAACAATACTTCCACCGTTTCCTTGCCGTAGTTCACTTTCATGATCGGCTTCTCCGGGTGTTTTTCGTTCAAGGCTTCGATTTTTTGCGCCACAAAAGTCACGGTTTCCGGCTCAATGACCTCTACTTCAATGGTCTCCGGCAGTGGATTGTTATCCACATCGAAACCGCTAAGCACGTTATCTGCACTCTCTCCAAGACGTTCACGGAACTCCTTAAGCCCTTCTTCCTTGGAAACAAAACGGATCTCACTTACTTCTGGCATCGCGCTGATTTCTTGCTCCAGTGTGGTACGCAGGTTCTCGTCCACATTCAGTTCGAGGAACGTACTGATCTCCACCTGGCTATCAACCTGGTTCGCCATGGAATTTACATTCAGCACCAGCAACATGAACACGCCAAGAATCAGCAGCGACACAATAATGGACATGATGGAGGCTACAGACATCCAGCCGTTGCGGAATACGTTTTTGAATCCCTCCCGCAGATGGCGCAAGAGAGTACTAAAATTCATAACCATATTCCCCTCTCATCTGATCCCGTACAATCTGTCCACGTTCAATCGCTATTACCCGTTTACGCATCGTATTCACGATATCTTTGTTGTGGGTCGCCATAACAATGGTTGTCCCCCGGAAATTAATCTCATCCAGCAGTTGCATAATGCCCCATGACGTCTCCGGATCGAGGTTCCCTGTAGGCTCATCCGCGATAATAACCGACGGGTTATTGACGATAGCCCGTGCAATGGCAATACGCTGCTGTTCTCCACCAGAGAGCTGTGAAGGTTCACGACCCGCCTTGCTGCGCAGTCCCACCAGATCAAGCACTTCCATCACTCGTTTCTTGATATGACGCTTCGGCGCTTCAATAACTTCCATCGCAAATGCTACATTCTCAAATGCTGTCATCCGTGGCAGCAGACGAAAATCCTGAAACACAACGCCGATGTTACGACGAACATAAGGAATCTTTCTTGGCTTCAACTTACCAATATTAAATCCGTTAATGGATATTTGTCCTTTGGTCGGAACTTCTTCTCTGTACATCAATTTCATAAATGTCGATTTGCCTGCGCCGGACGGACCGACGATATAGACAAATTCATTGCGGTCGATCTTCACCGACACCCCTTGTAATGCGTGGGTCCCATTGGCGTAGGTCTTCCACACGTCCTGCATTTCTATCACATCATCACTTCCTGCTCACATAGTTAGCCATTATCATTTCGACACAATCCCGGCATTTCCTTTAAAAAGACCTGAATTTCATCAGAAAAAATCCACGTCGTCCCTGTTTTGATGGTGAAGCATGGATTCATATGAAGTTTATTGTAACAAATTTGTTACCTATTGAGTACCCGAAAGTTTTCCTGCATTGGATCATATATATAGAAAGTGTTACAAAATCGGGGACAACTGAAGTATAAAGGAGCGTACGGTTATGAAAAAAATACATCTGACGGTCATTGTTCTATTCTCCATCCTCTTGATCGGCTCCGCGTCCTATGGATTGTTGTTTATGTACGTGAATCAGCCTGCCCTGCCCAAAGACGTCCATGTTGGGGGCTGGGCGGTAGAAGGGAAGAATCGTAAGGAAGTTTTGCATGCAATCGATGAACGGATCCAAAAGCTGGAGGACTGGCCTGTCACCCTTGAAGTGACTGAACCTGACCCCAAGACCATGACGCATACCGCAGCCCAGGTGGGAGTAAGCTACAACGTTAACAGCTTTGAGTCCGCAATACAGCAGCTTGAGGAAGGTAACCTGTGGGAACGCGCTTATGCACGTTATCATTTTCCGAAAGAGTTCTCACTGGATATGACCCACCACTTAGAACCACTCCAAGAACATCTCAGCCCTGCCTGGGAAAAAGAAACCTTCGGTACACCTGCGAACGCCGTTCGCCGCATTACCGCAAGTGACCAAGTCCAGTATATCCCGGAAAAGGGTGTCCGCCGGATTGATTGGGATACGCTCACAAGTCTCATTCAGACGAAGCTGCACCGGGATTTCAGTATACTGAACCCGGATGAGAAACCCGTCCCGCTGATAATCCAGGTACCACTGTATACGCTGAAACCTGAAGTAACCCTTGACTCGCTGCGCCAGGAAGGCATTGACCGGAAGATCATCCAGTTCTCCACGGGCCTTGGCAATAGCAGTGAAGGCCGGATACATAATGTTAGCGCAGCCGCGGAAGCGATTAACGGCATGATTTTGCCTCCGGATGCCGTGTTCGATTATGAGAAGGTCGTCCGTAAAGCTGAAAAGGATTATGGGTTTCGTGAGGCCCCAGTCATTGTGAACGGAAGACTGACCCCCGGGATTGGGGGTGGAATCTGCCAGGTATCCAGTACGGTGTATAACGCAGCACTGTTGACGGGTCTCGATATTATCGAGCGTCGCAATCACTCCCTGCCCGTCAAATACTTGCCGAAAGGATTGGATGCCACCTTTGCCTCGGGAGCCATCAACTTTCGCTTCAAAAACAATACAGGCAAGTCCTTGCTGATCCATGCCGAAGTCATAAACGGGAGTTTGGTCGTGAAATTTTTTGGGACATTCCCGGAAAACGTCAGCTATGCCCTTGAATCTCGTACCATTGAAACATTAAGTGTTCCTGTAAAGTACGTGTCCAGCACGGTATTGCCTGATGGTGCCCAGCAGGTGCTGCAAGACGGACAGCCTGGTTATATTGTCGAGACGGTAAGAACCAAGAGTGTAGACGGCAAAGTCGTCGAATCCAAAACGATCACACGGGATACGTACAAAGCTCAGAATCGTCTGATTGCCCGCTCTGGTCATAGCAGCCTGCCTGATCCACAAGGGCCTTCTGTGGTCGAGGACGGGGTTAGCGATACGAAACAGCCTTAGGCTCAATCCATAATTCAGGCATTCAAGGATCAGCTGATCCTACGAAAACAAAAAGACACACTTCACGTCCCTTTTGAGGATACGCCAGAAGTGTGTCTTTCCATGTTTTAAGATAGGTTTTCGAGTTGTAATAAACTACGATTAGCCGCTATACGTAACTTACCGTTTACTGCATAAAGGCTTAGTGACCGCCCGTGTATTCCCCTTGCTCTTCGCCTACGACCATCTTTTCTTTCCCCATGAAGAAGGAAGCGACCAACGCAAGTGCAGCTGGAATCACAGCCCAGGCGAATAACTGCACGATGGAAGAAGACAGAGCATGTGTGATGGTGTCAAGCACCTGAGGCGGAATCGCCTGTCTGAGTTCTGGTGACAGCAATGCATGTGGATCGGTCAGATTCACTCCCTGAGGCATACCACCCGCTGAGGCACCGCCTGCTTCTCCAGCTGAACCAGCGAGGGCATCGTTCATTTTACGCGTAAACACCTGGCTCTGTACGATACCAAAGATCGTAATGCCCATCGTCATACCGAGGGACCGCAAAAAGTTAAGTGTGGAGCTTGCTGCTCCGCGTCTTTGCGGTTCAAACGCATTCATGGCTGCATTGCTAAGTACGGAGAACGATGCACCGACACCTAGACCAACCATCACCATGTAGATACGTATCGTCCAAAGGGAAGAATTCTCATCCAGTGTAGTCAACAATCCAAGTCCAATGACTAGCAAAGCCAACGTAGGAATCATAATATTGCGATACTTGATTTTGGTCATCAACACCCCGCCCAAGGACGCCGTCAGAACGGACCCCAGCATCATGGGCAAAAGTACGAGACCGGAGTTGGTCGCTTTACCACCAAGTACTCCCTGTATGAAGATCGGAATGTACACGGATGCTGTAATGAACGCCGCACCACTGAACATACCAATGACGTTACTGGACCAGTAGACCCTGTTGCGGAACATGCCGAAGGAGATGATCGGTTCCTTGGCTCTCGTTTCTGCAAACAGGAAAAGCAGCGCTAGTGCTACGAATCCGGCAAAAAAGCCAAGAATCTGCCAGGAACCCCAGGCAAATGTTTTGCCGCCCAGTTCCAGACCGAAGATCAGGCAGACAACAGCACCGATCAGCGTTACCGCACCCAGCCAGTCGATCTGTTGGGATTGATGCTGATGGGATTCTTTATAGAAGAACGCAATAAAAACAAAAGCAATCAAGCCAAGTGGCAGGTTGATATAAAATACCCATTCCCATGTCGCATACTGGGTAATGTAAGCACCGAGCAGGGGTCCAAATACGCTGGACAGGCCGAAAACCGCTCCAAACAATCCACCCAATTTGCCGCGTGATTCTGGTGCAACAACATCGAACATAATCGTAAATGCAATCGGCACCAGGGCACCTGCACCAATACCTTGAATCGCTCTGTACATCGTCAATTCCACAATAGACGTCGCCGTTCCGCACAGTGCCGAGCCAAGCATAAACACAATAATACCAAATACAAAAAACTTCTTCCGGCCATACATATCTGATAGCTTACCGAAGATCGGCATTCCGGCCATCTCAGCCACCATGTACGCGGAGGTAACCCAGACGAACTTGTCGAGCCCACCCAGTTTCCCGACAATATCCCCCATAGCTGTTGCCACGATGGTATTATCCATCGAGGCCATTAGTATGCTGAGCAGTAACCCTGCCAGCACCAATCCAATACTGTTTTTACGTGCAACCATTGTACTCAATCTCTCCATTCACGCTCTATTCATATGACTGCATTAGTATATCCGAAAGGAAGTCTGCGTTAATCAGTCCAAAGACCGATTGCTTTGCGCTAAAACTTCCGATTGCGGATGAACTTGCAGAGATGAACGGTATTCCACTGTACCAATTCGGCAGCCTGGACCGATTTTTATTTGATCTCCACGGACAATCTCGGCCTCCGTATTCTCTAATTCAATATCATCACCTTTGATAATCTGTGCCTTAAGAATCGATTTACTCCCCGTAAACAAGTCATTCATCCGGCCACTCTTCACAGAGATGATGGAACCGCCCATTTCCTTGACCTCGGATGGCCCCATGATTTTGAGTGTCATGTGTTCAGCGCTGAGCATTCCCGCTATCGTCAATTGCCCGTTCAGCTTGATACTTTCCGCCTGACAATCGCCTGACAGATAAAGCTCACCGACCACCTTCATTTGCTCAGCTTTGGCATGCCATCAATAGATACACGGTGAAACTCCCCGCCTGCCGTTTGACTTATGCCCGCTACGTTCAGATCATTTCGCTTAATTCGCTCTACCATAGAAGACTCTCTCCTTATCCCAATTTGAGTTTTAATTCTTCCATAAATGTTCCCATGGGCTGCCTAAGAACCACCTTTACACCGTTGTCAAAATAAAACTCCGTTCCTGCTGTCACCAGCATGAATGATGGGACACCCATCTTACGGGTAAGCACCAGTTCGCTGGGTTTGCCTGTGAAACGATAATAATGTTCAGACATCACATCGATCAGCAACGCACCCTCTTGCCGTGTAATGTCCCCACTCATTAACAGCTTATCAAGGACGTAAAGCATCATGATCTGCTCCAAAGCATACAGCGGTTCTTCCCGACCTGCTTCTTGCAACAGATCCAGTGAGATTTGTGAAACAATGTTTCGCTCTAATAGTTGTGAAGCAGACATCTCCACTTCGCCCAATGTAGGTGAGAACACGTCTGCCAGCTCATCCAGTGATAATCCGTCTTTCATATTGAGAATCTTGTCAATGCGCAGTAAAATCTGTTGTTTGGGAAAAAAGGTCTCTTGTCCGGTGTAGGAAGACTTCCGAATGAACCATTCTTCCGGAATGAGATTTTTCCGCTTCCAGCGGTATAACTGGCCGTATGAGATTCCTGTCAGGTCCAACAATTCTTTCTTGGAGATCAAATCATCCGTCATATATGGTCCCCCTTTTTATTGAAACAAGTGTAACATAACATTGTTACGCTATAAACTGATCTTGTTATTGCAATGGGAGAGTAATGCGTATAACCTGTTACATATAAACATTTTGGAGGCTTATGCATCCGATTTCCATCCCATCGTCTCATGTCAGAACAGGTGGTTAATGAACTTATGAAAGGGGTTTCTTACACTTATGGCACTTATTAAATGTGATTTTTACTCGGATACGCTCGGACTGAGCACCAGCATGCATGTCATTCTGCCGCAACAAACCCACAATCAGATCGGCATGGAGAATGTGACCGGCAAAGGACTGCACCCAACCCTGTACCTGTTGCACGGTCTGTCTGATGATGATTCCATCTGGCTGCGCCGGACTTCCATCGAACGTTATGTGGCCAACCTCGGGATCGCTGTTGTTATGCCACAGGTACATCGTAGCTTCTATACAGATATGGTAGAAGGCGGACGTTACTGGAGCTTTATCAGTGAAGAACTGCCCGCACTTGCTCGTTCTTTCTTCCCGCTGTCAGATCGACGGGAGGACAATTTCGTTGCCGGATTATCCATGGGTGGCTATGGGGCGTTCAAGCTGGCCCTTCGTAAACCAGATCAATATGCTGCAGCTGCCAGTTTGTCTGGAGCACTCGATATGTCTGCACATATGGATAGAAACGCATCCTCAGCATTGCAACAGACGGAGTTACAACGGATTTTCGGACCGCAAGTGGCTGGCACTGAGAATGATCTGATTCATCTGTTAAAAGAAAGCCAAGGCCAGCGGCCTCTACTCTACCAATGTTGCGGAACGGAAGATTTCCTGTATGAGGATAATCAAACCTTCAGGCATGCCTGTGAACAAACGAACTTCGAATTGACATACGAGGAAGGGCCTGGTGAACATGAGTGGGGCTACTGGGATGCCAAGATTCAGGATGTATTGAAATGGTTGCCTTTGCCCAAGCGCGATTAGTGGAGCATTCGGAGCTACTGAGGATACAGAAGGCTGGTACTCCGATGACAGAACAACCTTCCTTCCGTTTGCGGTTGAGTTGAATATATCTAGAGCACACCACTGTAAAACACAAAAAGCAGGCCGTTGAGAACAAAGTTCTCTGGCCTGCTTCTTTGTTGTACATTTGTATCTGTAAGGGTACCTTATAGTAGCGGTGGTATTAACTGCGGTTCGTAATCCATTGCTCGGTGATCTCCAGTACCTTCTCACTGCGTCCGATGGCTTCAGCGACTTGACCAGAAGCTGTTCCGCCGTAAACATTACGAGCGTTCACTACCGCTTCCGGTTGAAGCACGTCATAGATCCGGTCATCGAACAGTGGTGAGAACTGACGGAATTCATCAATCGTCAGATCCAGCAAATACTTGCTGTTCTGGATGCAGTACAGCACTGTTTTACCAATCACTTCATGCGCCTGACGGAAAGGTAAGCCTTCGCCCACGAGGAAGTCAGCAATATCCGTAGCGTTGGAGAAATCCTGGTTGACCGCTTGACGCATCCGATCCTTGTTCACGGTCATTGTAGCGATCATTGGTGCAAATAGTTGCAGTGCACCCTCCAGCGTCGCTACTGTATCAAACATGCCTTCCTTGTCTTCCTGCATGTCTTTGTTGTATGCCAGTGGAAGAGATTTCAATACCGTCAGCAAGCCGATCAGGTTGCCGTACACACGTCCTGTTTTACCACGAACAAGTTCGGGAACGTCTGGGTTTTTCTTCTGAGGCATGATGCTGCTGCCTGTGCAGAACGCATCGTCCAGTTCAACGAAACCAAACTCCGTGCTGCTCCATAGTACCAACTCTTCGCTTAAACGGGACAAGTGAGTCATGATGAGGGAAGCGGCTGCCAGGAACTCAACGATGAAGTCACGGTCGCTTACTGCGTCCAGACTGTTCTCATACACACCATCGAAGCCCAGTTGTTCCGCCACAAAATGACGGTCAATCGGGAATGTTGTGCCCGCGAGCGCACCTGCGCCCAGTGGCAGGATATTAATGCGTTTATAGCTGTCCATCAGACGCTCCGCATCCCGTTGGAACATGGATACATAAGCCATCAGGTGATGGGCTAACAGAATGGGCTGTGCCCGTTGAAGATGCGTATAACCCGGTACAATCGTATCGAGGTTATTTTTCGCTTGTCCGATCAGTGCTTCCTGCAAGGAATGCAGCATGCCCACAAATCCAACCACGCGCTCGCGCAGGTACAAATGCATATCCGTTGCAACTTGGTCGTTCCGGCTGCGGCCTGTATGTAATTTGCCACCTACAGGGCCAATCGTCTCGATCAGGTTTTTCTCAATATTCATGTGGATGTCTTCGTCCGATACGGAGAATTCCACTTCACCCGCACGGATTTTATGCAAAACGGTGATCAGGCCTTCTTTGATGGTCTCTACATCTTCTGCCGGAAGAATGCCGCATTTGCCCAACATCGTCACATGGGCCAGACTGCCCTGAATGTCTTCCTCAGCCAAAGCTTTGTCAAAATTGATCGATGCCGTATATTCCTCAACCAAATGATTGGTTTGTTTCGTAAAACGTCCTCCCCACAACTTGCTCACGGTGAGTACTCCCCTTTCGCTCATGGACAAAGCCGTTCCTGCCAGATGTGCAAGAACGGCCTGCCTTGTCATTTATATTGATGTAGCTTTATTGTGCAGGTTGAAATTAGTTTTTGTTTTGCTCCACGCCGGAGTTTACTTTCAAACGCAGTGCATTCAGGCGGATAAAACCTGTTGCATCGCCTTGATCGTAGGCTTGCGTTGGATCAGCTTCCATCGTTGCGATGTCTGGATTATAGAGGCTGACAGGACTTTTCACACCTGCGCCAATGATGTTGCCTTTGTACAGTTTCACACGAACCGTACCTGTAACGTTCTTCTGGCTTTCGCTAACCAGCGCTTGCAATGCAAGACGCTCTGGTGCGAACCAGAAACCGTTGTATACCAGTGTGCTATAACGTGTGATCAGGCTATCACGCAGGTTCATCACTTCACGGTCCATCGTGATGGATTCCATTTTGCGATGTGCTGTGAACAAGATTGTTCCACCCGGTGTCTCGTATACGCCACGGCTCTTCATACCAACAAAACGGTTCTCGACCATATCTACACGACCGATACCATGTTTGCCACCCAACTCGTTCAGTTGCTCCATCACTTGCAGCGGGCTCAAGCGCTCACCGTTCAGCGCAACACAGTCACCTTTTTCGAATTCCAGTTCAACATATTCCGCTTGATCTGGTGCATCTTCAGGTGCACTGCTCAGCAGAAACATGTCTTTGTTCTCGTCCGCACTTGGATCGAACCAAGGATCTTCGAGCACACCGCTCTCATAGCTGATATGCAGCAGGTTACGGTCTGTCGAGTATGGTTTAGCCGCAGAAGCGGTTACCGGAATGCCATGTTTTTCAGCGTAAGCAATCATCTCGGCACGTCCCGGGAACTGGTTACGGAATTCTTCCAGACGCCAAGGTGCAATTACGTTAATGTCTGGTGTCAGTGCAGCCGCGTTCAACTCAAAGCGAACTTGGTCATTTCCTTTACCTGTAGCGCCGTGAGCGATGGCTGTAGCACCTTCTGCACGGGCGATATCCACCATGCGTTTAGCGATCAGTGGACGAGCGATACTTGTACCGAGCAGGTATTGTCCTTCATAGAGGGCGCCAGCCTGGAACATCGGATAGATAAAATCTTTTGCGAATTCATCGCGCAGATCGTCAATGTATACTTTGGAAGCGCCTGTTGCCAGTGCTTTTTCCTCCAAACCGTCCAATTCATCCTTTTGTCCAATATCCGCTGTGAATGCGATAATCTCTGCATCATACGTTTCTTTCAACCATTTCAAAATTACAGATGTGTCCAACCCGCCTGAATACGCGAGTACAATTTTTTCCTTAGCCATGTTCGATGGTCCTCCCCAAGATCAGTTGCTATAAACTTTTATCTATCATCGCGAAATCTGCGCCTAAAATCAACCCATAAAGACAAACAGCATCTATTCGCTCATTAATGCAGCCATTAAGGCTTTCTGTGCATGCAAGCGATTCTCCGCCTGATCAAAGATCAGAGAGTTTGGTCCGTCAATTACACCGGCACTCACTTCTTCGCCGCGGTGTGCTGGCAGACAGTGCAAGAACATGTAGTCCGGCTTCGCGCCTTTCATCAGTTCCTCGTCCACTTGATATGCCGCAAATGCCTGCT
Source organism: Paenibacillus sp. USHLN196 (assembly GCF_037144955.1). Lineage (NCBI taxonomy): Bacteria > Bacillati > Bacillota > Bacilli > Caryophanales > Paenibacillaceae > Paenibacillus > Paenibacillus sp. USHLN196. Next base: position 74,571 of record NZ_JBBCYH010000006.1, read on the forward strand.
CACGAATCTTTTGCTCTTCCTCAAAGCCCATGCTCGCCCATACATCCGTATACACGATATCTGCATCTTTCGCAGCTTCCTGTGCACTGTACGTTACAGTCACTTCAGAACCGCTCTCCTGTGCGATAATGCGCGCCTGCTCCACAACTGCGCTATCCGGCTCATAGCCTTCTGGCGTTGCTACAGCAACATGCATACCCATCTTCGCTGCACCGAGCATCAATGAGTGCGCCATATTGTTGCCATCTCCGATGTAGGCCATTTTCAGACCTGCCAGCTTGCCTTTGTGCTCCAGCACCGTTTGGAAGTCCGCCAGCACCTGACAAGGATGCGCCGCATCGCTCAGGCCGTTAATGACCGGAACATCAGCATGCTCTGCCAGTTCAGTTACATTATGGTGTCCAAAGGTACGGATCATGATGCCGTCCAGGTAGCGTGACAATACTTTGGCTGTATCATGTGTTGTTTCCCCGCGACCCAGCTGGATATCATTTTTGCTCAGGAAAAGTGCGTGTCCACCCAATTGGAACATACCCACTTCAAAGGATACACGTGTACGTGTGGATGATTTTTCAAAAATAAGTCCGATCGTTTTGCCTTTCAATGGTTGAAAGGGCACACCGCTTTTTTGCTTGCCTTTAATCTCAATCGCGAGATCAAGCAGATAACGAATCTCCTCGGCTGTGTAGTCCGTGAATTCGATAAAATCCCGGCCTCTCAGATCAATCTTTTGAATCTTTTCCGTCTGTTGTGCTGTCATCTATAATGTCCTCCTTATTTCCGGTTCCCTGCACCCGCATGGGCAGAAGAGAGAGCAGTATTATCATCTTTTCTTAGTGCTTCTCAAGTTCACCTTCCGCAAGAACACCGCGCGGCTACAGGGATTCATCATCTCAATCTGCTTCGAGGCCGGTAATGGCCCCGAGACAGAAAGGTTCTCATTTTTATGTCAGGCTTTCGCCGCTACGTGCTCTTCGATCAATGTGGCTACCAAGGATACCGCCTCGTCGATCTCTTCTTTGCTCACATACAGGTTCGGAAGCAAACGAATCACATTCGGTCCTGCGGAGACAAACAAAATACCGCGTTTTTGCCCAGCAAGCACAATATCGCCTACCGGCTCAGCACATTCGATGCCGACCAACAATCCCAAGCCACGAACTTCCTTCACAAAGGAATTGCCCGCCAGACGATTCCGCAGGGAGCTCATCAGGTATTCACCCATCTCCGCTGCACGCTCTGGCAAACGATCTTCCAGCATCGTTTCAATTGTCGCAATGACAACGGAAGAAGCGAGCGGTGTTCCGCCAAATGTTGTCGCATGACTGCCTGGCGTGAACGCATCCCGCAAGAAGCCTTTACCCAGCATCGCTCCCACAGGGAAACCACTGCCGATACCTTTGGCAACAGTGAACACGTCTGGCTCAATGCCGTAGTGCTCGTGCGCAAACAGTTTGCCTGTACGTCCCATTCCAGTTTGTACTTCATCGACAATCAGAAGCAAACCGTGCTCGTCACACAATTTCCGTACATGTTTGACGAATTCAGGTTCGACCGGATATACACCACCCTCGGCTTGAACCATCTCCAGCATAATAGCTGCCGTATTAGGTCCAATTGCCGCTTCCAGTGCAGGAATATTGTGCAAAGGTACAGTTACAAATCCGGCTGGCAATGGCAAAAATCCTTCTTTCACCTTATCCTGTCCAGTTGCTGTCAGTGTTGCAAGCGTCCGTCCATGGAAGGATTGGGCAAAGGTAACCACTTCATAGCGATCTGTGCCTTTCACCTTCTGGTGATAACGACGTGCAACTTTGATAGCTGCTTCGTTCGCTTCAGCCCCACTGTTACAGAAAAACACCGCGTCAGCGCATGTATTGGCTGTCAACAATGCTGCTGCTTTCTCCTGGCCCGGAATCTGGAACAGGTTGGATACATGCCACAGCTCATCAATCTGAGCTTTCAGCTTGGCTCCAACTTTCTCCGGCGCATGGCCCAGGCTAGTTACAGCGAGTCCGCACATGAAATCGAGATAGCGATTGCCCTGGTCATCCCACAACCAGCTGCCTTTACCTTTAACCAGACTGATTGGATAACGCGCGTACGTTTGGAAAAGCGAGCTTTCCGTCTGTGACGCTGCACCTGTTGCTGTTGCGCCCGCTACCGCTGTGCCAGAACCTGGCTGTTCGTTGCCTTTTGCCATCACCATATCACTCCTTATTGGTTGGTGCAACGGCAATTATATAAGAGCTCTTATTTACACTAGACCACCCGATTGCAGAACTATCTTTCGAACGTATGCATACTCCACTTCGATGACAGAACAACCTTCCGATCGCTGTTATCCCTGGATTTTTTTTATTCCCCTTCAATGGGGAAAATCCTGTGATAAAGGCGCACGCTCCGCTTCTTCAGGTTATTTCTGTCCTCTCCGTTATGCATTTTTATTCTTCAGATTGGTTCTGCACCCTACGTTATTGTGAGTGTAATATTAGATTTCTTATATAAAAAAGCCGTGCACATATTTTTTTATTTAAATAAGACTATTAAGAACCTAGCGTATCGAGCAAATTATTGCATACGGATAATTCTTGTTCCGATGATTTCTCCGCCAAGTACGCGGCTCAGGATCTGAGGTTCGCTGCCGTCTACGATGACGACCTCACGGACTTGACCATGGATACATGCGATAGCTGCACGCACTTTGGGAATCATGCCGCCATAGATTTCTCCGGTCTGGATCATGTCCTCAATCTCTTGTACAGATACGGATGGCAGTACTTTTTTCTCGCCGCCTACGTTCTTCATGATGCCAGGAACATCGGTCACGACAATCATCCGACTCACGCCGAGATGAGACGCCACTGCACCCGCAGCTGTATCTGCGTTGATGTTGTAGCGCTGTCCGGTTGCATCCACACCAACTGGTGCAATAACTGGCATGTACCCCATGTTCACGATGCCTTGGATCATCTCTGCGTTCACACCAGTGACATCACCTACCCAACCGATCTCTGCGTGGTTCGATACGGGCTTCGCCTGAATCAGACCTCCATCGACGCCAGACAAGCCTAGTGCACGACCACCAACACGTTGGATCAAACGCACGATCTGCTTGTTGATGCTACCCGCCAGGACCATCTCTACTACGTCCAGCACTGGTTCAGTCGTCTTGCGTAGACCGTTAACGAATTCAGTTTCGATACCGAGCTTTGCCAGGTTATCCGAGATGGCAGGACCCCCACCATGCACGATAACTGGCTGCGTACCCTGAGACTGCAAATCACGCAGATCCGCAAAGAAAGATTCAGGCAACGCTGCGAGCGTACTTCCTCCACATTTCATGACAAACATCTGCTTCTCAGTACCCGATTCCGTTGCGGTACTATCATTTGGCAATGTTGAATTCATGAGGGCAAGCTCCTTTCATAGTAAAAATTACATTCAAAAAAATATAACACTTTTATAAGGTAACAAAGGCTGGTAGGAGTCCATTCCGAATTCGGATTGTTCTTTCGATCGCTGTTGTCTCCAGGTTTCTTGAATTATCCCTATATAGGGGAACACCCGGAGACAAAGGCGACCGCTCCGCTTCTGCAGAATCAATTCCGCCTTCTCCATTACTATCGCTATATGTCCAACACCAAACAACAAGTTTAAATTTCATTGATAATTTTTGAAACATCTCACGAAACAGCTTCACAATAGAAGATAGCTGTTTCGCAAAACCTTTATCCCAAAGGCTTATTACGTGCGGTATGCTGCGTTAATTCGGACGTAGTCATACGTCAGGTCACAGCCCCAGGCCGTTGCAGTTCCTTCGCCGTGGTGCAGATCCACCACAATGCGAACCGTATCAGTTTGTAAATACGCCAGTGCCGCTTCTTCGTCGAATACGACTGGGCGGGACTGCGCGAGTACCGAGATCTCTCCCAAACGGATATCCACGGTATCCGGGTTCACCGGCTGTCCTGCACGCCCTACGGCTGCAATAATCCGTCCCCAGTTGGCATCAGCGCCGAACATGGCGGATTTCACCAGACTGGAACCAATGACGGTTTTGGCGATCGCTTGCGCGGATTCATCACTCACTGCACCTGTAACTTCTACCTCAACCAGTTTGGTTGCTCCTTCACCATCACGAGCAATGGCTTTGGCCAACACTTGGCATACATAGGTGAATCCAGCTGCAAAAGCGTCCCAATCCGGGTGCTCCATCGTCAGCTCTTCATTGCCTGCATATCCACTGGACATGGTTACCAACATATCATTCGTACTTGTATCCCCATCTACAGTGATCATGTTGAATGTATGATTCGTTGCCTGGCGCAGCAGGCGCTGCAACGCTTCTGCACCAATGACCGCGTCAGAGGTCATGAAAGCGAGCATTGTCGCCATATTCGGATGAATCATACCCGAGCCTTTGGCGGCTCCCGCAATCGTAACCGTCTTGCCGTTAACCTTAACGGAGACACAGGCTTCCTTTTTCACCAAATCCGTTGTTAGAATCGCTTGTGAAAATTGTTCCGCCTCATTGGACTCCTTGCCCAGTTGCTCCGGAAGCGCCTTGATGCCTGAATGTACAGCATCCATCTTGAGCAATTCACCAATGACACCTGTGGAAGCCACAGCAACGTCCTCTTCTGCCACACCCAACTCACGCGCAGCGGCTGAACGCATCGCATAAGCATCTTCTTCCCCTTGTTGCCCTGTACATGCATTGGCGTTGCCGCTATTAACGATGACCGCCTGAAGGCGTCCATTGCTCAAGCTTTCGCGCGTTACTTTGAGTGGCGCCGCCTGAAACACGTTGGTCGTGTATACAGCAGCAGCTGTAGCCGGTACATCACAGCGGATCGCTCCAATGTCATTGCGAGATGTTTTTTTCAATCCGCAGTGAAGTCCACCCGCAGTGAACCCCCCAGGAGTTACAATTGTTCCGTTCTCAACCACGGTAAAAGTCTGTTGCTCCACATTCGTTCCCATATCATATCCCCCGTATGCGTTCAGCTATATGCTGATGATCGCCTGCTTAACCTGATCCGTTCTCCCTAAGTGGCCCCGAGAATGCACTTTTACAACGAATGTACTTATGCTCCTCTTGAATTCCATCTCTTATGGATATACCGGTGTCATGTTCAGCCCGAGGTTCTCCTCCCATCCCATCATCAGGTTCATATTTTGAATCGCTTGCCCGGAAGCACCCTTCACCAGGTTGTCGATGACCGAAATAATCGTCAAACGCCCTGTGCGAGGATCCACCGCAAATCCGATGTCACAATAGTTGGATCCGTACACTTCCTTGGTAGAAGGCCAGATGCCCGGTTCACGTACACGTACGAAAGGTTTATTTTCATAATATTTGCGGTACAAATCTACGATCTCCCGATCACTATGTTCCCCAATCAGGCTGGCATACATCGTACTCATGATTCCACGTGTCATTGGCACCAGATGTGTTGTAAAGGTAACCGTAACAGGCGTTCCCGTTATATTGCCGAGTACTTGCTCAATCTCAGGTATATGTTGATGTTTGTTGAGTTTATAGGCTTTGAAATTCTCGTTCATCTCTGCATAATGGTACGACAGATGGGTTCCCCGTCCTGCACCGGATACGCCCGATTTAGCATCAATGATAATGGTGGATGGATCAATCCATCCCGCTTCTACCGCAGGAATAAGTCCGAGAAGTGTAGCGGTCGGATAACAGCCTGGATTGGATATAAAATTCTGTCCCTTCACTTCTTCGCCATACACCTCAGCCATGCCATATACCGCCTGTTCCAACAAATCAGCTGGAGGCGCCGGATGTTTATACCACTCTTCGTACACTGCTCCATCTTTGAGTCTGAAATCACCAGACAGATCAATGACCTTAAGCCCTGCTGCCAGCAGGCTTGGTACGAGCTTCGCACTTACGCCGGACGGGGTCGCTGTGAATACCAGATCTGCACGACTTGCAATTTCAGCCGGATCGACGCCGTCGAGCGGCCTGTGAATCACGTCCGTCAAATGCGGAAACCCATCTGCGATGGATTCACCACTGCTCGATGATGAGATCACCGATGTGATTTCAACCAGCGGATGGTTCTGGAAAAAACGAATCAGTTCCACCCCGCCGTAGCCGGTGGAACCGACGATTGCCACTTTTAATTTGTTATTCACTCTCGCTCCCCCAATCTCGATGTATGCGCTACTTGTGCTATGCCGTCCCTTAATAAGGTCCGAATACAGCAATTCCGTCGCTTATATGCATATTTGTGTATTATTATACGACTCTAGTTATATAAATACAACACTCTATCATCAATTTCACATGGATTTCCATCCAATCCGAACATATCTTTTTTTAACATCCGGGACGAATAGGTATACATCTGTTAAAATACGTATTAGTAGGAAACATTACAATCAGGGTCTCATTCATAACTAACCTGCTAATCAAGGACATATGAATAGATTCATGATGGTCATTATGAGGACGTGGGGGACTATAGTGCATATCGAATCCATTTTACTTATTGTACTCCTGGGCCTGAATATTATTTTTGCCGCAGCAGTCGTTTTCTTCGAACGGAAGGATGCTAGCGCTTCTTGGGCTTGGCTGCTCGTCTTGAACTTTATTCCGGTGTTTGGGTTTGTACTTTATCTTCTAACCGGTCAGAACCTGACCCGATACCGGCTTTTCCAATGGAAAGAACGTAAGAAGCTCGGGCTAGAGGAACGTATTGAAGCCCAGCTCACGCAGTTGCACGATAACCGCACCCCTTTCCGCAACCATGCAACCGAGAGTAGCCAGGACATGATCTATATGAACCTGAAGCAAAACGGTGCTCTGTTAACAGAGGATAATGCGGTCGAGATCATTACGGATGGAACAGACAAATTCCAGCGGCTCTTGGACGACATCGAAGCGGCTCAGGATCACGTGCACGTACAATACTACATTTATAGAGGCGACCGGCTGGGCAAAAAAATCCGGGATGCACTTATCCGCAAAGCGCGGGAAGGCATCAAAGTCCGATTACTGTATGACGCGCTCGGATCACGGCGGGTATCCAAACGCTTTTTCAAAGAATTGCGCGAAGCAGGCGGTTTGGTTGAAGTCTTTTTCCCATCCAAATTCAGTCTGATCAACTTGCGGATGAACTACCGGAACCACCGGAAGATTGTCATCATCGATGGTAACCTTGGATACACAGGCGGGTTTAATGTCGGAGATGAGTATCTGGGCTTGAACTCGAAATTCGGTTACTGGCGTGACACACATCTGCGTATTCAAGGGAACGCCGTTCATGCGCTGCAGACCCGTTTTCTCCTGGATTGGAATGAAGCGTCTAAGCAACACGATACACCTTATGTTCCCGCGCATTTCCCTCATATCGAGGGCACAGGAAAGATTGCCATGCAGATTGTCTCCAGTGGACCGGATGCAGAGACCGAGCATATCAAGAACAGTTATCTTAAGATGATTAACGGGGCCAAACAATCGATTCTGATTCAAACGCCTTATTTTATCCCGGATGCCAGTGTATTCGAAGCTATTCGTCTCGCGTGTCTGTCCGGCATTGATGTTCGCATTATGATTCCAAATAAACCCGACCACGCCTTTGTGTATTGGGCTACGTTATCTTATATTGGTGAGTTGTTGAAGGTTGGGGCCAAAGTATTTATATACGACAATGGTTTCATTCATGCCAAAACACTTATCATTGACAGTTTGGTTGCATCTGTCGGAACCGCCAATATTGACTACCGCAGTTTCCGGTTGAACTTTGAGGTTAATGCTTTTATGTACGATGAGACGATTGCGACAGCACTTGTACATACCTTTGAGCATGACCTGCATGTATCGCGGGAGTTGACGCTTGAGGAATACAAGAAACGCAGTCTGATCATCCGCTTCAAAGAAGCGATTTCCCGTCTGCTGTCTCCGATTCTGTAATAGTAAAAAAACAGACACATCCTCTCCCGTCATTTCGGAGAAGGATGTGCCTGTTTTTTCTTGTCTTGAACTTCCAAACTAATGAGCCTACACGGCTCACTCGCTATTTTCTTACGTTGTCATACATGTTCTCCCCGCTTAAAGCCTTCGCCAAGCACTTCGTGCGCGTTACTGATAATGACAAAAGCTCCCGGGTCCACAGACCGGATCAACGCTTTGAGTCTAGGAACCTCATTTTGCCCAACCACGACCATCAGTACTGTTCGTTGATCATCGGTGTAACCACCTTTGGCTTCCAGTTTCGTCAATCCGCGATCCAAGTCATCCAGAATCACTTTGCTAATCGCTTCCGTCTTGTTGGAGATAATATATGCTACCTTGGAGAAGCCCAACCCCATCTCGACGGCATCGATTACTTTACCAGTAACGTACAACCCAATCAACGCATAGAGAGACTGTTCCAATGACAATACAAAAGCAGCCATAATAATGACAGTGGCATCCATAATGACTACACATAGAGAGTAACTGAGTCCACTGTATTTCTGCACGATTCTGGCAAGAATACTCATGCCGCCTGTTGATCCTCTACCCCGGTATACAATTCCGATCCCCAGGCCAACGCCAATTCCACCATACAGTGAACCAAGCAGCGGATTCGTTGTGGGAATGGCCCAATCCTTCGTAAGATAGACTAACAGTGGCAGGACAATACTTCCCAATACTGAGCGAACACCATACTGCTTGCCAATGAGCAGGAAACCCGCGATCAGGAGTGGAATGTTAATTGCCCATTGGGTGTATGCCGGCTCCAGATTAAGCCATTCCTTACCCAGGATCGATAACCCGGACACCCCACCCGAAGCGATCTGATTCGGTAATAAAAATAAATTAAAGGCCACTGCGATTAAAAACGAACCTACTATGATAGATACCGTATCCACCACGTTCCTCCATGGGCCATTGAGTGGAATAAGGCTAGTTATCCTCTTTTTGCGGTTATTGTGAAGTTGTGATCGTTGTTGCATGTCATCTTGCTCTCCTTTTGTCTGTAAACTCAAAAAAAGCTCCTGTACACACCAGCATACGCCTACACGTATGGGTCCATACAGGAACTTATATTAATCGGTTTCTACTTTAATCTGGCTACGCAAATAACCATCGATGAATGCATCGAGGTCGCCGTCCATTACTGCTCCTGTGTTTCCAGTCTCTACACTTGTACGGTGATCCTTTACCATACTATAGGGATGGAACACATAGGAGCGAATCTGGCTACCCCATGAAATATCCGATTGATCTCCTCGGATTTCATCCAGCTGTTGTTTTTGCTCTTCAATTTTACGCTCATACAATTTCGAACGCAGCATCGTCATCGCACGCTCACGGTTCTTGATCTGTGAACGCTCATTCTGACACGTTACAACCACACCTGTCGGAAGGTGAGTAATCCGTACGGCAGAGTCGGTGGTATTGATATGCTGTCCACCCGCGCCACTTGCCCGGTACGTGTCGATCTTGAGATCCTCTGTGCGGATGTCCAATTCAATCGTATCATCAATCTCCGGTACCACATCACAGGATACGAAGGACGTATGTCTACGGCCCGATGAGTCAAAAGGAGAGATCCTTACCAATCGGTGTACACCCTTCTCGGCTTTCAGATAGCCGTAAGCGTTATGTCCTTTGATCGACAACGTAACACTCTTGATCCCAGCCTCATCACCTGGTAGATAATCCAGTACCTCAACCTTGAATCCACGCTTCTCGGACCAACGTGTATACATCCGGAGCAGCATCTGTCCCCAGTCTTGAGACTCGGTACCACCTGCACCCGGGTGAAGCTCCAGAATCGCATTCATCTTGTCGTACGGCTGATTCAGGAGTAGTTGAAGTTCGAACTCTGCAACCTTGTTCACGATCGCTGTAATACTGTTGCCAATCTCGGATGCGAGGTCTTCGTCGCCTTCTTCGTCCGCCAGCTCAATCATCATCACCGCATCATCATAATCTTGTTGAAGTTTGGTGTATTGATCTACAGATCCCTTTACCGCGTTTAACTCAGCGATTACGGATTGTGCCTTGTCACTGTCGTCCCAGAAATCCGGGGCTGACATCTTCACTTCGAAGTTGCCGATCATCTCTTGCTTCAGATCTAAGTCAAAGAGACCCCCTAAGGTTTGTTAGTTTCTTGCCTATTTCACGCAGGTCATGCTTCACATTTGGATCGATCATGTGCAATTCCTCTTTTCATTAAGATAAGCTCCCCGCATCCAGGGCATTCCTCCAGATCAAGTATCCGATGCGCCACCTGGTGTTGAGATTACTGGTGTATCAGTATATCTCTTCTCCGTGATCATGGTCATATTATTATAACTATGCACCATTAACCGGTTTTGCATCCTTCACTTCATCCTATGGAATACCCGGCTGCGAGGAGCCGTTCATGTCATTCGTGTATAGAAAAACCTTTGACTACTCTTGACCGTGGCAGTGTTTGAACTTCTTGCCACTACCGCATGGACATGGATCGTTACGTCCGATTTGGTCAGAAACCTTCACTGGACGTTTCTCAGCAGGTTCACCGCTTGTCGAGATCTGACTTTCCTCAACAACCGCTTGACGCTCCTGATTGCTCTCGATCTGTGCTCTCATCACATATGTTGCTACTTCTTCCTGAATCGAAGCGATCATCTGATGGAACATCTCGAAGCCTTCAAACTGGTACTCACGCAGTGGATCTGTACCGCCGTAGGCACGAAGGTGGATACCTTGACGCAATTGATCCATCGCATCAATATGATCCATCCACTTGCTGTCTACTGCACGGAGCACAACCACTTTCTCGAACTCACGAACCATCTCTTCGCCAATTCGCTCTTCACGTGCATTGTACTTGTTCTGAACTTTCGTAAACAGGAACTCGATGATCTCTTCAGCTTCCTTACCCCACAGATCATCTTTTGTTATCGAACCATCATCCAGCAATTTGCTGTTCATGTAGTCGGCAACTTCCTGCAGCTCCCAGTTCTCCGGAATATCGTCACTGCAGTGTGCTTCAACGATGCGTTCAATGGATGGCTTGATCATATCCATAACGATCTGTTTGATATTCTCGGACTCCAGTACCTCGCGGCGCTGTTTATATATAATTTCACGTTGTTGGTTCATTACATCATCATATTGGAGAACGACTTTACGTACGTCAAAGTTGTTACCCTCAACACGCTTTTGCGCCGATTCTACTGCACGGGTAATCATCCGGCTCTCGATCGGTTGGTCTTCTTCAAAACCAAGGCGCTCCATCATGTTCAATACATTGTCTGCACCGAAACGTCTCATCAATTCATCACCGAGTGACAGGTAGAATTGTGTTGAGCCCGGGTCACCTTGACGTCCCGCACGACCACGCAGCTGATTATCAATCCGGCGTGATTCGTGACGCTCTGTACCGATGATATGAAGACCGCCTACTTCAGCTACACCTTCACCCAAGATAATATCCGTACCCCGTCCAGCCATGTTGGTTGCAATCGTTACTGCACCCGCTTGTCCAGCTCCTGTGATGATCTCTGCTTCTTCCGCGTGGTACTTGGCGTTCAGTACCTGGTGTTTTACACCACGGCGTTTGAGCATGTCAGACAGGCGTTCCGAGTTCTCGATAGATACTGTACCTACCAGAACCGGCTGGTTCTTACTGTGGCGTGCAACGATCTCTTCTACAACGGCATTGAACTTGCCATCGATGCTCTTGTACACAACATCTGCCATGTCATCCCGTTTGTTCGGACGGTTGGTTGGAATTTGCAGTACTTCGAGACCGTAGATTTTTTTGAACTCTTCTTCCTCGGTTTTCGCTGTACCCGTCATGCCCGCAAGTTTACGGTACATCCGGAAATAGTTCTGGAATGTAATCGTAGCAAGCGTCATGCTCTCATTTTGTACTTCAATGCCCTCTTTGGCTTCAATCGCTTGGTGCAATCCATCACTGTAACGACGTCCAGACATCAGACGACCTGTGAATTCATCGACGATCATAACTTCCTCATCACTGACAACATAATCCACGTCACGACGCATAATTACGTTGGCTTTCAAGCCCTGTACGATGTGATGGTTAAGTGTAACGTTGGCATGATCATATAAGTTCTCAATACCAAACGCTTTCTCTGCTTTTGCCACGCCCGCCTCAGTCAACGCTACGGATTTCACCTTGATGTCTACCGTAAAGTCTTCTTCAGGAATCAGACGCTTCACAAAACGATCTGCTGAATAGTACATGTCCGTCGATTTCTGAGCTTGTCCAGAGATAATGAGTGGCGTACGCGCCTCATCGACCAAGATCGAGTCCACTTCATCAATGATACAGAAGAACAATGGACGTTGTACCATTTGCTCTTTGTACAGCACCATGTTGTCACGCAGATAGTCAAAACCAAATTCGTTGTTCGTTCCGTACGTAATATCACATGCATAAGCATGTTGTTTCAAAGCATGGTCCATACCGCTCAGGTTAACCCCTACCGTCATGCCCATGAATTCGTAGATTTGTCCCATTTCCTGGCTATCCCGCTGTGCCAAATAGTCATTGACCGTAACCACGTGTACACCTTTGGACATCAATGCGTTCAGATATACCGGAAGTGTTCCTACCAGTGTTTTACCTTCACCCGTTTTCATCTCGGAAATACGGCCTTCATGCAGAGCGATACCACCCAGCATCTGTACATCGTAGTGACGTTTGCCCAGTACACGGCGTGATGCCTCACGCACGGTTGCAAATGCCTCTGGAAGAAGTTCATCTGTCGTTTCTCCCTTTTCAATACGAGCACGGTATTCGTCCGTTTTACCTTTCAGTTGTTCATCAGACAACGCCTGAAATTGTGGTTCCAGTTTATTGATCACATCGACCGTCTTCATCAGACGTTTAACATCACGTTCGTTCATGTCGCCGAAGATCTTTTTGACAAGTCCTAGCATGGTATACCCCTTTCGTGCAAAACAGAATAGACCCCCTGTTGCCGCCACGCGACACCATCGGATGGATGTTGCATCCACTTGCCCGGGGGTGACAAACAATATAATTTGAGCTTAATGAGGGTTACACTTCATCAACTCAGTTGCCAGAATGTCCTTTCGATCGCTGTTATCCCCTGATTTCTTTTAAACTCTCTTCTCAGAGGGTTAAATCCGGGGATAAAGCGTATGCTTCCGATGTAGCTTTCTTTCAGAAAGCTTTCAGGCGAACGCTTCGCTTCTACAGGTCATTTCTGCCCTCTTCGTCATCGGTGTAAAAATCAAATTCAAATCATATGCTAATAAGTAATATGATGAATCAACTTCAGGCTTGCCAAGGGTTCCTCATGAAGCTGATTCGATAATCAAACGGATTCGGTTATTAAAAACTAGCCGAAGCCCGAGCCTTGCGAATCATGTTCATGGTGCTGTGCCTGTCATTGATTATGATTAGCGATCATTCGTTGACAATTCTCCATCAGGACAATGATTCTCTTTGCATAAATTGTAACAGTTTGTAAGGGTCGCCGCAACACGCCACGGCACACTTCTTTGAACTTCTGAGACATATCAAATCGAGTTTAAGTGCAAAAAATCATAGTCGTTAGCGGAAGCCATCGATTGCCATGTTTGATTTTGCACGGTAGACCGCCCTGTCAACGAATTTTGATGGTAAATTTGGATGTAAATCTCAATATCCAGTTCTCGAATGCATGTGTACGAATATTTTCGTAACCATTTGAATCTGGTCGTATAATTGCACAGTCTGTGCTTCTTCTTACTATCTATTAGACGCAGCAGCATAGGGAATAGTTTCACCATTTTATTTCCAAAGGTCATTTCCCAGCCCCTTTATGCACAAAAGAGCCCCATCCCCTAAGGGATGGAAGCTCTTGTTAAGTCTAATCCAGGAAACTACAGTTCCTGGATTCATTATTATTAGATATTCATACGCAAGTCCGATCCAATGATCCTGTACGTTAAGATTAACCTTGTTCGATCAACCCGTACTTACCATCGTTCCGTTTGTAAACAACGCTAACTTCTTCACTGTCAATGTTGGAGAATACGAAGAAATTGTGGCCAACCATGTTCATTTGGAGGATTGCCTCTTCCACGTCCATTGGTTTCAACATAAAGCGTTTCGTCCGTACAACTTCCAGATCATCGTCATCCGTGTCCACATCCAGTTCAGCTGTAGCTACAGTGCCTGTTGGATCTTCAACGAAGAGTGTTTTCAGGCTGCCTTCCTGGCGGAACTTACGGTTAATTTTTGTTTTATGTTTGCGGATCTGACGTTCCAGCTTGTCTACCACGGAGTCAATGGATGCGTACATATCGTCGCTCTCATCCTCAGCACGGAGCACAATGCCTTTCAAAGGGATCGTCACCTCTACCGTATGCAAGCCTCTCGTCGTGCTCAATGTAACAGCACCGTCAGAGTTAAGGGGTGCATCGAAATACTTCTCGAGTCTACTCAACTTTTTGTCGACATAATCCTTCAAAGCATCAGTAACCTCGATTTGTTGACCTCGAATACTTAAATTCATAGGGCACTCCTCCTTTTTCCTTTGCCACTTCATTATAGCACGAATGTAAGCGCCATGTAAAAACTCCAGGTGACCGAATAATGACATCTGTTCAAGCCACATCTGCCAACGTAGGCATAACGCCATATTTCGCGATATTCCATCATATTCAGCCATAATCGCAAATTTACATGCTATGTCTTATTAGGCGCTTGATGATGTAATTAACCTATTTTGAGCTTGCTCAATCTATTATGTAAAATGAACTTTAATCAATCGCTTGAATCTATTAGATTCTTAAGAATAATGTTTCCTGGATGATTCTCAAATCTGCAATCTAGTAGAACAAAAAAAGACCCCGGAACGTACCGGAGTCTGATGCTAGCGATAATTCAATTTGGTAACCATCTAACCATATATGTAGGTCGGATTGTCCGGATGATTATAATTTGATTACGTTAGCTGCTTGCGGTCCACGCGCGCCTTCGACGATGTCGAATTCTACGGATTGACCTTCTTCCAAAGTTTTGAATCCTTCGGATTGAATTGCGGAGAAATGTACGAATACGTCGCCGCCGTCTTCAGTTTCAATGAAACCGTAACCTTTTTCTGCGTTGAACCATTTTACTTTACCTTGCATGCACTAACATTCCCTTCGTCATCAAATGAAGTGAAGCTTTCGGCCTTAACCTCTGCCCACAATTCAGATAATACCACCCAAAGTTATCCATTGTCAATTGGAAACGTAAATGTTTTCTTGGAATATTTTGTAGATTAATTGGGGATTATGTTGAACGCTGGGATATCTTGAATATATCAGGTAATTGGCGGGTTGGTAATTATATTTTTGATGTATTAATGATAACACGAGAAACCCCCTACTAAGTATTTGTCAGTACGGGGTTTCGTAGTAATTATAGGATAGATTGGTACTACTTTCGTTTATCCATAAGATAACTCTCGGAAGCATACTTGGATTCATATACTGTACGCTGCGTTTTCGCTGTATTTCGTTGGAGCAACCATTCCTGCGCTTCATTTTTAAGTGAAGACATACGTTGCTCAATTATCGTGTCATATGCCAAAACTTGCTTCAACGCTTCTTTTTGTAGATCACTCATCACTTGAACGTCCAAAACATCATGTAATTGCTGCACTAGAAGTTGGCGCTCTTCAACAAATTGTTCTACATGATCAGAATCTTGAAGCTCTAAATCTTTGATAAAATTCTGCGTAAGCTCATTAAGTTGGCTGAGAACAATGTTTATCAAAGTATTGTTACTACTACTCATTGAGCTGGAGCTCCCATTGCTTGTTTGCTTGCTTCAACCCAGGTTTCACGCAGTTCCTGAAAATATCCCAGAGCTTCTTCCCCATGCTCGATGTCTTTTTTGATATTAGCTTGAATCAATAAATGGTTCATGTACTCATATAGCGAGAACAAATCTTTAGAGACAGGATAAGATAGATTCAACGTAGACATTAGCTCACTGATAATCGTTTGGGCTTTGCCAAGGTTTATATTGGCTTTAGAATAATCCTTGCTTTTAATTCCTTCCAGGCCCATTTTCGTAAATCGAATTGCACCATCATACAACATAATAACCAATTGGCCTGGAGTAGATGTTTGAACTGAAGACTGCTTATACTTGTCATAAGGAGATGTAATCATGCCAAAGTATTCCCCCTTTTATTTTATTGAAAATAACCTGATAAACTGGAGGACTGAGACTGGAACTGACTCATTGCTTTTTCCATAGCGGCAAACTGTTTATAATATCGAGTTTCCCAAGTAATCATTTTTCTATCCAAGTCTGAAATCCTATTATTGTAATTTTTCAATTGTTGGCCCATACTACTTTCCGTTTTCAAAGTCATACTGGCGTCAGCATCCGACTTTGAGGTACCTACTTTTTTGACCAGCATATCCAAGGTTGAATTCAATTCTTTTCTCAACCCACTAAATATAGCAGGATTATTAGCGTCGGTAGAAGGGCCCCTAAAAGCACTTAGGATTCTATCGGGATTACTGTCCAACGCGTTTTTAAGTTTAACTTCATCAATCTGTAGCTTACCCTTTTCATAATATTGTCCTGTTGTTATTCCTGCCTCACTTAGCACTTTCAAGTTCCCTGTAATGACAGACCTCATTGAGGCAACGGCTGTGCTTAGAATAGTATCATTCCTTAAAAGCCCACTTTTGGCTCGCTCTTCCCAGTTTTTAATGTCATCTTCCTTCATATCTTTCTTTTGCTCTGCAGTCAAAGGGGCGTAATCCCGATACTTTTCTTCTGATAATCTTGTGTTCATTAATCCCAATAATTCATTGTAGGTATCAACAAAAGACTTGATCGTCTCCATTGCTTTTGTAGGATCGGACTGCGTTGAGACCTTGCTGGGTGAGCCTACGTTCGTTTCTAACAGGGTCAAATTCACACCATTGACTAACAACGTATCTCCGGTAGTTTCATATTTCCGGGTACCTGAAGAAGTGGTAATGTTTACGTCCCCTTTTTCAGCAGCATTCGCTGACAAACCTAGCATAACCGATAAGGAACTCGTTTGAGGCTGACCATTACTTCCCGTCCCCATAATTTCTTTCCCATTTTCTCTCGAGGTGATCGTCAGCTTGCCACTGATTTCATCATAACTTGCGTTAGCTGTTGGGATTTCGGAATTAATACGAGATATTACGGTAGATAAAGAATCTGTATTATTGAATTCCAACGATTTATTATTAATATGAAGTTCATATTTTTCTGGCGGTGATCCTGTTTTATCAAGCTGTTCTAAGGTAGTGCTTAGGCTTGCTTTTACACTAGGTGTTCCCGTGGTTAGTTCCGTTGCATTTTGTAAATTGGCCTTTTTGGCAAGCGTCTTCACTTCAACACTCATCGTTACAGAAATCGCATCTGCGTTCGCCTCGGCTCTAACCGCTGTTGTATTTCCACTGACCGTTGATTTTTGTGTGTTTGTTGCTGCGGACAAATCCATTTGTTGCAATTTATTACTTAACTGCACAATTTTACTGTTCAACTGTCTATAGCTATCTCTGGTCCAATCCAGAATCTGTTTCTGTTGATTTAACTTATCAAGTGGGACTCTCTTCACGCTCATAAGAGATTTGACCATACTGTCAATATCCATACCTGAGAAGCCGTTAATTCGCATGTTCATTTATAGTAACCTCCTATACCTTTTCATCAATCAGGATACCGGCAATTTCCATCATCTTAGCTACCAAATCCAATGTTTTTTCAGGTGGAATCTCGCGAATCAATTCACCGGTTTCTTTATTCAAAACCTTAACTAGGATTTGATGAGTCTTCTCATGAACGCTCATCTCCAGAGTTGTTGTAGGTCCCTGAAGAGCTTTGACAGCCTTGTCAATTGCTTTAATGAGATGCTCGTCACCAGAAGGAACGCTAACCCCTTGTCGTTCCAACTTAGACAAATCGATGCCGTTTCTCACCGCTTGAATGAGTTTTGTGTTCGGATTTACTGATGCTTCACTTAATTGACTCAAAGAACTTGAAGTACTGTTCACTGTATTCGTTGAAAGTGAGAACTGTAGATTCATCGTTCATCCCCCGATGGAATTATTTATTATATATATCGGTTAATGAGGTGTGAGATTGAATAACAGAACTGATTTAAAATTTCTCTTCCTCATAAATTATTATTACAGGCAAGCATTCCAGGTATATAATTTCCCACCTTGTTAGGATTCAAATCTACTAGACAATCAATATACTTCAACTCTGGATCAATTAAGTTCAAGAATGTTACTCCCTTAGCCCCTGCGCTCCAAATAGCAGTTTCCCAATTTCAGAATACTTTAAACCGATCTATTGCTCTACGCTTCCATTCAAATTCATTTTTTTGAAAACCCAATGCTACATGAGTCAGCATATTGTGCAATTGACCTGTTATTCAAAGCTCCATTATCTTCTGCTGGTCTTGCTTCCAACCAAATATATTGACCATTAAATATACGATCTGTACTTACAACCTCAAACCCTGCGAGCTCAAATGCCGTGAAAATCGATTTCTCATTAAACTATGAACAATGCTCGTAGAAAAAATCAAACTTAACTTTATTCTCTAAAATCCATTCAACACAAGGCGTCTCGAAAAACACTCTGGCTTGGGGAGGAGTGGACTAATGCTTCCATATAGGACAATGATTATTTTTCAATATTACTTGCCTCCAAATAGACTGGACTTCCACCACTGAACAGTTTCATATAATCCATCTTCCATTTTTGTAGAAGGACTCCAACCAGTACTTTCTCTCAGCTTAGTTATATCGGCTAGAACAATTTTAGGTTCTTCCACTGAGGTTGGAATTGCCCCTAACTGGATTAATTCTCTATGATTAAGGATATCAGCTATTGTATATATAATTTCAGACAAGCTTATCTGCTTGCCAGAACCAATATTAATGGGGCCATTACTTTCACTACTTATTAATTTCACTAATGCCTGGGCTGCATCTTTAACGTACATATAATCACGGATCTGCTGCCCATGGGAACATTTTGCTTCTTTACCATTCAGTAAAGATAAAATCACGGAAGGAACTAAACGCAATTGATGTTCACGGGGGCCATATAGATAGAAAAGCCGTGCCCATGCACTGGAAATTTCATAGTGCTGTGAATATGTCATTAGCATATGATGTAGTGAGTTTTTACTCGATCCATAGACAGTATTATAACTCAGGAGAGTTTCGGACTCTTTGCATAATCCTTGACTTAAATCATACTCTGCGCAAGATCCGACTCCTACAATTCTTTTACCTCCAGCTACACGAAACCGATCAAATAGAGAAAGACTTGCACTAACCCATTTGAAGTTTGAAGATGAGTTCCAATATTGACTCGGTGTGGTGTCCCATGCCAAATGTAGGAGATGCGTGGGGGAACCAATATTAGATAACATTTCCTCCACTTGATTATCATCAAGCAAATCAGCTTTCAGCCATTTAACATTACTAGTACTTATTTTGTGTCCAACTTTTGAGGAAATAGCATACACTTCATCCCCAGTAATACTCAATTCATCTATTACATGGCTCCCGATAAATCCATTCGCTCCCGTCACAATTATTTTTTTTTTCATTGGCGATACCCGTTATAATTCTGATCTTTTTCTGACATAATTCTCTTGTCTTCTTCAGGCCATTCTATATTAAAGACAGGGTCGTCCCACCTGATTCCACGTGCATACTCTGCTTTATAAACCTGGCTCATCTGATAAAAAACTTCTGTATGATCAGACAATGTTTGAAAACCATGTGCGAAACCTTTGGGGATGTAAAGCATTTTATAATTTTTATCCGACAATTCAAAAGAAAGCGACTGTCTATAACTGGGAGAACCCGGTCTCAGATCAACGATAACATCATAAATAGCCCCCTTCGTGCAACGAACTATTTTCACTTCTTCGTAGGGAGATGCTTGATAATGTAATCCTCGCAGAGTTCCTTTTTTCTCGTTATATGAGATATTACACTGAACAAAAGATGTCTCTAGTCCATGTAACTTAAACTCATCTTGGCACCAAGCCCTAGCAAAATGCCCCCGCACATCTGTCAGTAGCTCAACTTCTATAAGATAAGCCCCTGATAAAGCCGTTTCTATAAACCGCATCCCATATTCCTCCGTTGAATGTTCGCTAGTCAGCTATACATATTTACCTACATCCCTTTTCAGTCATTCAACAATGTGTATATCCGGTATAGGTAAAATCCATTTACCTCCCCATTCACGAATGAATGAAGTTTGTTCCATAATTTCGTCTTTTAAATTCCACGGCAAGATAAATACATAATCAGGTTGAGCCAATTTTAGTTTCTCAGGTGAGTACACTGGGATTCGTGATCCAGGCAGTAAAGTACCTTGTTTATACTCACTTCGATCCACTGTAAAATCAATAATATCGCAGTCAATACCACAGTAGTTGATCAGAGTGTTCCCTTTAGCCGGGGCACCATAACCCGCTATAACCTTCCCTTCGTCTTTCAATTCGATAAGGAACTTTGTAATTCGACGCTTTAATTGTACAATTCTCGCTTGAAACCCTCTGTACATCTCAATATTTGTCATCCCAAGCTTAACTTCATTAGCAAGCAATTCATGAACAGAGGGTTGAATAAGTAAGTCCGGATTTCCTGAATGAGTTGCGTAGATACGAATAGATCCACCATGAGTACTCAATTGCTCGACATCATAAACAGTTAGATGGTGTTGCTTAAAAAGTCGAATAACTGTGGTGAGTGAAAAATATGAATAATGCTCATGGTATATCGTATCAAATTGATTATGTTCTATAAGTTGAAGTAGATGAGGAAATTCCATTGTAATAGTGCCTTGAGGCTTTAACAGTATACTCATACCTGCAACAAAATCATTCAAATTAGGGACATGCGCAAGTACATTATTTCCCAGAAGTAAATCTGCTACCTTTCCCTCTTTCTTTAATTCTTTTGCTACTGAAGTTCCAAAAAAATTCACCGAAGTCTCGATCCCCTTGCTCACAGCGAATTTCGCTACGTTTTCTGCGGGCTCGATGCCTAGTACCGCTACCCCCTTTTCTTTAAAGTATTGGAGTAAATACCCGTCATTACTTGCAATTTCAATCACTTGTGTTTCACTTGTATATTGGAATTTATCCATCATGTGTTGAACATAATTCTTTGAGTGGCTTAGCCAAGTATCTGAATAGCTACTAAAATATGCATAATCACTAAATATATGCTCAGGTGACTCATACTCCTGCACTTGAACAAGAAAACATTCTTCGCAAACATATGTTCTCAACGGGTACATATTCTCCATTTGATTTTCTGACTTCACATATGAATTAGCTAGGGGTGAAATTCCCAAATCTAGGAAAATATTATTTAATGTTGCTCCACAACAACGGCAATCCTCAGTTGACATCAAATCATTCTCCTTAAGCTAAGGCAATTTTGCTGCTTTTTATTTTTTCAAAATCCTTTATTTGTTGCAACGTCCTGTGTTCGAAACTATTGTTCATATAACCCAAATACCAGTCCATAGTCCATTCTATTGTCTTGTTTATGTTTAACTGAGGCTCCCACTGTAACAAATTAGTTGCCTTGTCAACATTAAGAACCAAACGGGAAGCTTCATACAAATGTTTCTCAGATTCACAGTTCCATTTAATTCTGTTTCCTAAATGTCTGTTACATTGTTCAATTAGTTTCTCCACTGACAAAATTGAAGACTCCCCCGGGCCAAAATTCCAGGCACCTGTGAATTTATTACCAGACCTCCACATGTTTTGAGCAAGCAATAGATACCCATCCAAGCAATCCAACACATGTTGCCAAGGCCGAACAGCATGAGGATATCTAATTTTCATGACTTCCCCATTTATTACAGAGCGAATAATATCCGGTATGATACGATCAACAGCCCAGTCACCGCCGCCGATCACATTCCCCGCTCTAACAGAGGATAATAATTTCCCATTGATAGAATAAAAGGATTGCTCAAATGCAGAAGTAACAAGTTCTGAACAAGCTTTACTAGCGCTGTATGGATCCTGTCCTCCCAAATGGTCGTTTTCCGTAAAACCCTGTAGTAATTCCCCATTATTCTGGTAACATTTATCAGTTGTTACATTGATAACAACTCGTACTGAATCGACGTGCCTTGCAATCTCTAATAAATTCACCGTCCCCATGACATTCGTAGAAAATGTTCCAACTGGATCAGCATAGGACTCACGCACCAAGGGCTGCGCTGCCAGGTGGAAAATGATATCTGGCTGAATTCTACGAATAAAAGATTGCATTTTCCCAAAATCCAAAATATCACCATACATAGAATTCATGCTCTTGGACACTTGTGCAATTTCATACAAATTAGGCTCGCTAGTCGGTAGAGGGCTACTATAACCATATACATCAGCCCCTAAATGTTGTAACCATAACGCCAGCCAACTGCCTTTAAAGCCTGTATGACCTGTTAAAAATATGCGTTTCCCCTGCCAGAACCTTTGATCAATAAGCATGTTCGGATTCTCACTTTCATATTTCTAAGTGGATTTAAGTTTCATTTGAAATAGTCTATAAGAGCAACTAAGCAGTGTATTCAGATAATTGATTTCATCTTGCGCCCCACTAGACAACGAGTGAGATAATTTATTGATAATTGCTATACTCTCAGAACTGCGTGGTATAGCATAATCTTTAATTGAAATAAGTTCAAATCCAGATTTTTCGGCCTCTTTACATACAACATCTGTAACATATATTTTTTTATTGTGTACTGAATTAGCGTTATTCAACATACTGTACAATGATTCTACGCTAATTCCGTTGCTAATTGTAAATATCAATTTCCCTTCTTGATTCACCGCTTCAGCTAAGTAGTTAAAGAGATCAGGGAGATCAATATTATAAGAGTCTAGTGGCTCTTCGATAAATATCATATCAACTTTATTATCTATTTCTTGCTTTAAGTTCGAAAAATCGTTAAAGATGGATACCTTATCTGAGATCGTCAGTAAATCTTCCTTATATTTATCATTAGAAATCAAGGTATGCAATTCAGACTTTACATGTTGCTCAGACCATATCCGGTTTTTTATTTGAAGTAAAGTTGCTCCACACTTAGAATCAATACCCAAAACAGAATACACATCTGATAATAGTTCTGGTTCAATATCTAGGTAGAAACCCTGCATTCGTGCATCTTCCCAAGCATCAAGCTTATACTTTTCAAAGAAAGTCTGCCTACCTTCTTCAAGCGAATTTGTAAGATGATCCGCTGCAGTTGTCAAGCTCCCATAATGGTGTGTCACCGTATCTGCACAATAAATGAGCTTATACCCTGCTCGCCTGATTTTGAAGCTAATGTCATCATCTACAAATTCACCACGGAAAAAACGTGTGTCATAATAACCAAGCCGATCCAATAAAGCAGTAGGACAACACAAAACATTAGGTAACAACACTACACGTTCTTCCCACTTTGAAGGGTCACTAACATTATATTTCCTAGCTTTTTCCTGAAAATCCTCTTTAGAAATAAACGGAATTGGAATTTGCTGCATATTAGAAATGAAATTAGATGCTGGAGATACGTATCCGATCTTACTATCTGATTCAATACATTCAATTAAGTTCCCTAACCAATTTGGAGTGAAAATGAAATCATTACATACAGCAGCTGAGTACTTACCTTCTGCAGCCATCAAACCTATATTGAATCCTTTTGTAACGTGCAGATTATACTTCAAATGAATTACTTTCGCTCCTGAAATCGAATCAAAATACTCCTTTGTTCCATCCGTTGAACCGTTATCTACCAAAATCAATTCGTACTCTACGTCATTCGTATTCGCTAAAATGCTTTCTACACAATCTCGTGTGTAATCGAGATTGTTGTAAGCAACTAAAACGATACTAACTTTAATACTAGCATCTTCTCCTTGTGACGCAATCCGAACATGATCAACGGTTCCCACTTCTGGATAAAGATAAGGATAATCATTTTTATTAATGTAATTCTCTAAAATGTAAGCAAATTCAAACTCCAAAATCCGAAACAATGAACACAAGTGAAAGCGAAAGTCGTATATGAACGCATTCACATTATCATTGACACTTTGTTCAAGCTGTTCAATGTAGTATCTAATGTTAGCAATAATCTCATTAATCCGATTTGGAGTAGATACATCTAAAGTAGTGTTTTCAAGTGCCGATAGTAGATCAAGTATGTTATTCAATATTCTAATATCGGACAGACTTAGTTCCCCACGCTGAATGCAATCATCCAGATAACGGATTCCCTCATTTCCGACATGTAAAGTTTCAAGTATCTGAGTTGCTACATAGTTATTCATGTTCCACCCCTTCAAACAAATTCATTAAGTCGACAGTACTCATCCTTCGAAAAACGTTAAGGTTATCGTTAAGAAACTTCCCACCCCAAAAGTCAGAAATTTGTATGATATCTTGTTCATAAAGTTTCTTGTACCTTTTCTAGATCATGCTCTTAACATTTCTTTCACAAAATCATAGATCATTCCACTGGAGATGCACTCTATGAACATATACACTATTAAAATAAAAAAGGAAAAAATCGTTTGTTTATATATTGTGATCTGTACAGAGATTTGAAATTTTTCTACCTTTAAGAATCTCCAAGTCACAGTATAGGTACGTTATAATATGATTGAGCCCACGGTGTCTCACTAAATTTAATTGAATGTTTACCTGAATCTATATCGCGGTAATAAAGCGATTGATCAGTAACATCTCTATTTCTAAGAAAAGCCTGATTCCCTACGGTTACCAAATTTCCAACATTACATTTCCCTATAATTGAAGAGTTAGGTGCCAAAGTAACGCCTGTTCCCAAGATTGGGTAATGACCGTCTACAGCCCCGACAGTAGTTCCCTGAAAACAAACCAAATAATTCCCATATGTCGCTCTACCTAGTACAATGCCATTTCCATGCACAACTAAAAAAATATCAGGTAGCTCTGCATTATACATACAATGAAATCCATTTAAAACTTTATTAAGCCCAAATATTTTTGAGGATATCTCCTCATCTTCAAACGCCTTCCAAATTTCGTTAGATAAAAACCATAAAAACACCGTGTACTGATCAGCATGAAGATGAGAGAAGTAGGTTTTTTTATCACGATGATACGTAGGTAGTGAAACATGTTGAAAACAATACTCTGTACGTTCCAGTGCCCTGTTTATAGTCAATTCAAATCGCTTTTCTTTATCCAATAACCGATTATCAGGATAGAAATTATTTAGTTGTTGAACAACATATTGCTGAAGTTCATTTAAATCTAATGAAATCTCAAGCATATATTCACCGGCCTTTACCAATTACTCACAGATAAAACGACTCTACTTATCCCAGATTTTCCATGGTGCTCTCTGGCTACTCCATAGATCATCCAACATAATTTTTTCTCGAAGAGTATCCATGGGCTGCCAAAACCCTTCATGTTTGTATACATTAAGCTGTCCATCCCGAGCCAATTCCTGTAATGGTGATTGTTCTAATATTGTGCTATCAAAATTATCAATATATTTAAACACTTCGGGTTGGCAAACCATGTATCCACCATTAATCCAGCCCCCATCACCTCTAACCTTTTCGGCAAATCCAGTTACTGCATCCCCTTCTAGTTCAAGCCGTCCAAATCTGCCATCAGGTTGTACACCAGTAATTGTTGCCAACTTACCACTTTGATAATGATTTTTTATTAATTGCTCTATATCTATATCAGCCAATCCGTCACCATAAGTTAACATAAACGGTTCTTGTCCAACATAAGGCTCAATTCGTTTGATCCTGCTACCGGTCATTGTATTTAACCCAGTGTCCACCAAAGTGACTTTCCATGGTTCAACAGAATTCCGATGCACATGCACACTATTATCTAAACCAGAAGAAAAGTCGTAGGTGATCGCTTCAGACATGTGCCGATAATAATTAGCAAAATACTCTTTGATGATGTATCCTTTATATCCCAAACATATAATAAATTCATGGAAGCCGTAATAGGAGTAACTTTTCATGATATGCCATAATATTGGAGCATCACCAATTTCAATCATTGGTTTAGGCTTCAGATGAGATTCTTCACTAATCCGAGTACCTCTTCCACCCGCTAAAATCACTACTTTCATTTGCTAAAATCCCCCTTTGGCAGCAACTTGATCATAATATACTTTGTGTTTATAAATTATTTAAATCCTAAGATGAATTTATTGTTAATAGGGCTGACTATATCAGATTATTCTTAAGGTTTAAGTAATTCTTATGAGTACGAAATTTGAGGTTGTACGTTATTTTAATATCTTCAACTCTTATAATAGATATTATTTTGTGACCTCACATCTGTTCTTCATTTGTTTTCTTCACGTGCGACGCATAAGGATACCGCTTTTCCATCTCCCTCTTTATCTTCATAGTCCCTTCAACGTCTATTACTTTCTCATAGTAATTCAAGCTTCTTTCATACGAATTGTATTTAGGATCAAGTGCAAGAAGCTTAGTATAGAATAAATGCGCATCCTCGAAGTAATTATTTCTAAAACATAGATCCCCTAAAAGCCTTACAACCTCCACATTATTAGGTTGATCTTTGAAAGTAGATATAAGTAGGTCTATTGCAAGTTCATCAAAACCATAGTCGCTTATAAGCTTACTGAGTCGAAATTTTATCTCTTGTCGAGATTCAATCATTAACTCTGCCACCCATTGAAACTTATCAAAATCTTCCAAAATAATTAGATACATACATACATCAAGCAATATATTTTCTAGTTTTGTAGTTAATACGACCTTACCCGTTCGAGAAGAAACTAGGTGCTTTACGGTTACCATCTCTTTATTACTTAAATTTACTAATGAACGTATATCTTCAAGAAAGTATTCTTCCTGTAACAAAACAGACAACAACAGCAAATCTTTTCCATTTTCCTCTTCCTTATGATTAATTTGAGACCATAACAATTTGGCTTCAACATACTTTTTGCTATATATTTTGGCTGTGGCTACTACATTAGGCTGGGCGTTTATTTTGTATCTGGTCAAATAATACTCGAGTATAGGATTCCGTGCCCCATACAAATTGTTGAGTAACAACTGCAAATCATTTACATTTTCAATTACATAGATTTTTGTTAAAACATCATCAAAATCTTTAAATTTTGTTTTTAATTTAGGAAAAAGTCTCAGATATTGCTGAACACCAGGAATAAAATTATTTTTTAATTCTAATACTCTTACGACTTCTGCCAAGCTATCTTCTAAACGTCCAAGCTGCTCATAGAGTTCTGATAATCTAAGATGAGACATATAACCGCCGCTGCCTTCTGTAACGTAATATCCCTGATCTCCAAGCTCAATACATTTACGATAACAAATCTCGGAATCTCGATAATATCCGGCATTTTGATAAATAAGACCTAAAATATAGATCATCTCTGTTTCTTGTGGGAACAGATTTATAGAGTCTGTCAAAATAGAAAGAGCTTCCTCAGTTTGCTTTAACTCTGCCATGGCATATGCCAGTTTAGTTAAGAGATCTGGAAGAAATACTCTGTCCTTACTTAGAGGATATGCCTTCTTAAAATATTCTACTGATGCTTTATACTTACCAATCCCAAAATACGTTTGACCCATGTTGTATAGGTTGTAAGCATTAGGGTTTTCTTGTACTTCCAGCTCCATCAAAGGTAAATTCCTGTTGATTTTTTTCTCTTCGAGAAATACTCCATCAGCATATCCTACATGATTAATTACATTGCTGGATTTCCCACTTAAATATTTCCAATTATCTTCTATTATATTGAGGTGCTCATGCAACCTATTCTCATAAATTAAACCCAAGGATCTTTTAAAAAGCCTCACTGCTGTATGATTAAATGACATTCCTAAGCCCATTTGATTGCTTATATTGAAAGAATAATAATCACAAGAATGAAGTAAATCCTTCTCAAAATCAGCATTTTCGTCCAAATATTCATCAGCATCCAGTATAAGGATATAATCTGAAGTAGCATGTTTTATGGACTCATTTCTTGCTGCAGAAAAATCGTTTACCCATTCAAAAAAGTAAATTTTATCCGTATAATTACGAGCTATATCAAGAGTTGAATCGGTTGAACCTGTATCCACAATTATGATCTCATTAACGATATTTTGAACGCTTTCCAAGCAGCGTTCTAAAACTTTTTCTTCATTTTTAACTATCATACACAGTGCAATTGTAGGGGTCATATTATTCCTCTCATCTCTCAAAGTCTTACTATATATGTCGGTGTAAATCACACATTTTATTAGTCGTTTAGTAAATTACAAACTTGAAAATAAATACAATGTATTTAATCATAAAAAAGAGCCCCCCAGGAATTCCTGGGGGGCTCTTTCTGTAAAAATATAAGATTAACGAAGCAATTGAAGAACAGCTTGTGGCTGTTGGTTTGCTTGTGCCAACATAGCTTGGGAAGCTTGAGCCAAGATGTTGTTTTTCGTTTGGTTCATCATTTCTTTCGCCATGTCTACGTCACGAATACGGGATTCAGCAGCAGACAAGTTCTCGGAAGTAGTTCCCAAGTTGTTGATTGTGTGCTCCAAACGGTTTTGGTAAGCACCCAGTTTAGCACGCTCAGCAGATACTGTTTCAATTGCTGTGTTGATCGTTGTAATGGCAGCATCAGCAGATACTTGAGTCGAGATAGCAATACCTGAAGCAGCTGTTGCAGCTGTTGTTCCTTGTGTAGACGCACCACCACCAGCTACTCCCAAACTGAAAGCATCCATTGCCGTGATCGACAAAGTAATGTTTTGGCCTGCGTTTGCACCAATGTGGAAAGTAAGGTCAGATGCGCTTTGTACACCAGAACCAGTCTTAGCAGCACCATCCAACAATT
Source organism: Paenibacillus sp. USHLN196 (assembly GCF_037144955.1). NCBI lineage: Bacteria > Bacillati > Bacillota > Bacilli > Caryophanales > Paenibacillaceae > Paenibacillus > Paenibacillus sp. USHLN196. The sequence goes on from NZ_JBBCYH010000006.1 coordinate 103,511, forward strand.
TCTTCGTGTTGAACTCAGTTGTATTGGAGATACGAGTGATCTCTTTAGCCAACTCATCAACTTCGTTTTGAAGAGCTTCACGGTCTTTATCTGTGTTCGTATCATTGGAGGATTGAACTGCCAATTCACGCATACGTTGCAGGATGGAGTGAGTTTCGTTCAATGCACCCTCAGCTGTTTGGATCAAGGAAATGCTGTCTTGACCGTTTTTAGTAGCCATATCCAAACCGCGGATTTGACCGCGCATTTTTTCGGAGATTGCGAGACCTGCAGCATCGTCACCAGCGCGGTTAATACGCAGACCGGAAGACAACTTTTCGATAGCCTTGTTTGTGTTAGCTGTGTTTGCACCCAATTGACGGTGAGTATTCATTGCAGCAATATTGTGGTTGATAATCATTAGAAATTTCCTCCCTGAAAATAAGTTAGTTCCACATCCTTGTGGTAAACGCCGCGACATTAAGGTCGGCCGCCCTGCCGAAGCAGCGTCTAAACTATATATCGACAGGAAGTGAGAAACTGTTAATAGTAAATTGGAATATTTTTATTTTTATTTTTTTTCAATGCCCTGGAGCAACTCCATAAAAGCAGCGACACTAGGCGCATCAGGTTTTGCAGACTCTCGATTAGCCTCCTGAATAGATGCATATACCTCTTTCCGGAAGATATCAATGTGCTTGGGGGCAGAGATACCGATCCGCACTGTATCACCTTCCACTGCCAATACAGTTACCTCAATGTTATCTTGAATGATAATAGATTCTCCCTTTTTACGAGACAATACTAACATTTCAGACCCCCTCCTTCGCCGAAGTCGCTTCTTCTGTCCATATGAGATGTTTAGTCACATAACCTGATTGTTGAAGAACAACTTGTTTGCCTACCCGATGTGCAGGATTAATTATAACAGGGGCCAAGAGATTCATCGTTGATTTTGTCACATCTGAATGTATAGTGACTATGGAATAAACGGCTACATCTTCTTCGATTTTGAGTTCTTCTTTATCTTCTTCACTCAGTTCAAAACTATAATCCTGTTTAAACTCAAATGGACTGACTACCAAGAAAGACAACTCTTTCTCCGTTAATGATTGCAAGTAACTAAATGGCGTGTCTTCCCAAGGGATCAGGGCAAAACTAGTTTCGTTTTCAAAACCAGGTAGACCTCTTGGAAATTGATATGTGCTGTTTTCATCTACTTCAATTTTTCCCCATGTACTTGTCTCAATAAAAATAATAAACGCCTCCTTGGCGATGATTTTATAGAAAAAAGCTATAGCGGGTATTATAACCGTCTATAGCTCTACATTATATCTTATAATCCCATATCAATCGTAGGCGGAGTGTATTGTATAGAAGCATATTGCTGCACATAAATATCCAACTTACCACGTTGATATTCAATCTCTGGCTTGTTCACAATTACATTCATCTCGGATTCCGCTGCTTCAAAGCGAATGTCTGGTGCTTGCGTAAACACACGTACATCCACATTATCAGAGGAAGCTGCCGTGCGTGTCTCCGGGAACGGCTTAGCTTGCCAATTCATTCCTACAATAGTGGCAATGGTATTGCCTGGTTTGTGGATGGCTGCCAGATCATTCCCTTGTTGCACACGTTCAGCCATATTCTGCATGAATAATTGCTGAATACCCGAATATATGCGGGCATTCATATCGATCATATTCCCACCATGATAGGCAGAAAACGCCTTGGACTGATCCACATTCAACTCTATTGCGTGGCTTTGCACCGTTAACTTACCAGGCTTCGTATGGAGCTGCACCTCTGCCTTCGGCTGGCGAATCGACTGCTGACCAATGTCAGCATCGATATGTAATAGCGTGGGCGTTGTGTGGATTTGTACTACTGGAAGAGTACTCATTAGATGATCTCTCCTTTGTTATCTAAGAAAATCAACTAATGACTGGGATATAATTTTAGCACCAGCGGAAAGTGAAGCATTATATATATTTTCTTGAATCTTAGACTTAATTGATAGTTCTGCGTAATCTGCATCCTCCACCTTGGCTTGCAGATCCGTTAAGTTCACTTCAAGATCACTTAATCGACCTTGCATGAGTTCGACACGATTGGTTTTCGCCCCAATCTCTGCACGGATCGCAAGGATCTTGTTTGTTCGAGTATCAATGTTTGCAAGCTGATTTGACACTTCCTTTTGATCCCCACTGGCGAGAGCTTGACTAATCGTATTAAAGATTACAAATAAATTGTCAGCTTCCGTAGAATCACCAAATACTTCATTACCGGTCACGTTAATGGGTAATTGGATACTTTCACCCACGATAAAATTAATTTTACCCGTATCTGTAACAACGGAAGCAGCATTGGTTGTATCAAACGAACCGTCAGCACTGACAGGGAAATCATACGGTTTCACATCGTAGGTTTCACCATTGAATACATACTTCCCATTCAACGTGCTGTTTGAAATATCAACAAGCTGTGCTTTTAATTGCTTTACTTCTTCATTAATACTATCAAGTGCAGATTGCGGGTTAGTCCCCGTGGCTGCCTGCACTGTCAGTTCTCTCAACCGTTGAACCACGCTGCCTGCTTGATCCATAACTGTATCATTAAAATCCAACCATGATACCGCGCTATCCACATTCTTTTGATACTGTTCATTGGATGAAAGTTCTGCACGATAGCGAAGGGAGTACGTAATCCCTACCGGATCGTCAGAAGGTTTGTTGATCTTCCGTCCCGTTGCCAGTTGAGTTTGTGTACTATTCATCTGTTGTGCATTCCGGTTCAGGTTAAGAATCAATTGCGAGCTCAACATATTATTCGTAATTCTCATCGTCTTCTATGTCATTCCCCTCTTATTATCTGCCAACCATACCGGTAGAATTAATCAATTTATCAAGCAATTGGTCATATGTGGTCATAAAACGTGCAGAGGCACTATATGCATGCTGGAATTTGATCATGTTTCCCATCTCTTCATCCAAAGAAACACCACTAACCGATTGACGGCGAGTATCTACTTGTTCTACAAGGAACTCCGAATTTGATGTCTGACGTGCTGCCTCCTGAGATTGGACCCCGAGTTGTCCCACAATGGCACTAAACTGAGCACCAACCGTTGCATTACGTAAACCATCAGCAGACTTCATCGGCGTATCTTTCAGATTGGCAAGCAGATTAGCAAGTGTATTATTCCCCTTGATTACGGTCTCGGCTCCTGAGGCATCAGTAGTTGTTCTTAGAGATGTTGCAATCTTATTTGGATCTGCTAGAATCGCTGCATTCAAAGAAATATTTCCAGCTGTGATTGCTGTCCCACCACCGGATGCTGTGAAGAACGGTAGGCCTGGTGACGCAGTTCCGTCCATGCTGTATCCGAGCTGGTGCAGACCGTTCAGACCTTTAACCGTAACTTTCAGATCAGTTGCCAGTGTCCGTGCTGCACCTGTGTATGTAACACCACCCAGTACGGTATTATCTGGCAATACAGAACCTGCTGGGAGGGTAATCTCAATATCACCGTTGGCAAGCGTATTAGCTAAGTCATCCATTTGTTTCTGATAATCACTTACCAACGTGTCTCTGGACTTGATCATCCCATGGACCTCGCCGTTGGTAAGCGTGCCTGCGGTATACGCAGCATTCAGAAAAGCAGGATCTACCGCAACTTGTACCGCCCCGCCTGTGACGAGTGCCTGTCCATTCATCTGAATCTGGTATCCTTGCGGAGAATCAGTGACAGTAACATTTATAATTTTGGACAATTTGTCCGTCATCAGGTCCCGTTGGTCACGTAAATCGTTGGCATTGTCGCCAAGAGACTCGACTTTCACAATAGCACTATTAAGGTTTGCAATGTTGCCCAGATAGCCCTGAATTTCATTACCTTTCACTGCAATGTTACTATCCAAATCCTGACTGAGTGCATCCAGCTGGCGGCTGATCTGGTTCATGGCATCTGTTAGCGCCAGAGTCGTTTCTTTCACGATCCGACGTGCTGTAACGTCCTCTGGGTTTTTACTTAGATCTGACCATGATTTGTAGAAGTTATCCATAACAGTTCGAAAACCAGTGTTTGATGGTTCGTTTACAATAGCTTCAAGTTTCTCAAGTGTATCTCTCTGAATGGACCAACTCCCAAAGTTGGTGTTTTCATTGCGATACTGGTCATCCAGAAATTTCTCACGCACACGGGTAATGGAGTCGAACTCTACCCCTGTACCGAGCTGTCCTGGTGTTGTGCTATGCAGAAATGCGAACGGCTCCATTGGAATAGATGCCTGCATGTTTACCTTTTGGCGTGAGTAGCCTTCCGTGTTGGCATTGGCTATGTTATGGCCTGTTGTGCTAAGAGCTGTCGTCTGTGTGAACAAACTGCGTTTAGCCGTTTCGATTGAATGAAATGTAGATGTCACCTGGTTTCCCCCTAATTAATCAGGCACGCGTGTCAAACAGACCGATTCGCCCTGGATTACCGTTCTTATCAGCAGGATGCTGATATGTGGCATCCTGTTCTGGCCGAGAAGCAAAGATGTCCATGGATAGGTCAATAAACATCAGCGATTGCTCGATCAGCTTTTGATTCAGTTGATTAATTTCTTTTAATTCCTGCAGTGTTCCCGCCAGCTTCTTCTGGACTTCAAGCAATCGCAGTTTGTCAGCCGGATCAAAAATCAGCTTCGAGATCTCGGTGATATTCAGGTTCAGCATGGACTTGATGCCTCGCTCCTGTAGCAGTTCGTGAACTGCGCTCTGCCGCTCGATCTCCAATGGCTCCTGTTGTTTCATGAATCGAGATTCTTTGTTGAGGAGGGCAATGAGCTCATCCACATCGTTTTTGACAATGACCTGTCTCTTGACCTCGCTGAGTGCCAGCATATCGCGGTGACTTTGTTCCATTTGCTGCAAAACTGCAATCAATCTGTCCAGTGCTGCCATTACGTGATCACCTATTCCTTATCAAAAGACTTAAAATACGGCAGCAGCTTGTCAGCAAGCTTGCTACTATCTACCTGATACGTTCCCGAACTAACCTGTTCTTTCAGTTCCTGTATCCGTTGTATGCGTCCTGCATCCTGTGTACGACTTTGTTCCTCAAGCATCTTCATCGCCTCCGGAGAAATGGATACTTCGTCCTTACGGCGGCTCTTCTTGGCATCAGCCTGCTGATTGGATTCAACGTTCCTCTGATATGAATTGATGGCGCCAATCCTACTCGGTTCATTGATTTTCATTTAAACTGCACTTCCTTCCACATTAGGTTTTTACGACGATATACGTTTTTCTTACTTTATCTTTATGTTATCAAAATGATTAGGATAATAAAAAAAACCGATAATCTTTAATAAGTTTATCGGTACGTTTCAAAACATTTGTTATAGCAAAACATGTATTTGAGCCCTCGCTCCTATTAATCGCGTAGTTTGTCGACAGCATTGTAGGTTCGTCCGCCTACATTGTTGTTATCCTTCTGACCTACTTCACGAGCTGCTCCTGCCAAGTCTTTCGTCAAACGATTACGGCAAGAATCACACATATGACCTTCACGAATCAATGTACCGCATACTTCACAAGGATACATCATATTCGGGGCATTCTCGATGGAAATTCGTCCCTCACGAATGAATTTGGTAATGTTTTTAATTGAAACTTCTGTTGCATCGGATAGTTCCTGTATGTTGGTGCCCTTGTTTTCGCGCAAATAATCTACACAGATCTGATATTCCAGCTCTATTTCCTTAATACAGTTTGAACATACATCTCTAAAATTTAACGCATATAATTTACCACAGCGAGGACAATTACCTAGATTCATCGCTAAAACGCCCCTCTCAAACTTCCATTTCCGAATAGATAATAACTATACATTACCTTATTTTCTCTGATGAAGCCATAGTCTATTTGCAAAACAAAAGAGGGAACAGAATGCATATATACGAAAGCCTACTCATGGCTACTTTAGTTAAAATATCACTTCTATCTCCTCCCGTTGAACATATTACTCGTGTATCAAGAAGTGAAGCATTCCGCAAATAGACAATAAGTCCATTTGTTAATTAGGATCTCGCCAGTGTCAGTGTGTAAACCTCGACCGGAATCTCCATTGAGAAGCATCTATTTAGGATAACTCGCCCGCAAGCGTCCAAGGTGCTACCTGTTGTATATATATCATCAATCAGCAGTAACTGTATGGGTTTGGCATGTGACATGCCCATCTGTGTTGGCAGATAAGATTCCCTGCATAATTCTTCAATTAACTGCATGCCTTCCGGGTTGATGGAAAAAGCATTCTTCATCGTTTCGATACGCTCACCGCGTGATTTGAAGCTTTGTTTGGTGGTGTTGATCTGACGCTGCAACAGATCAACGATGGGTAGGCGGCAGGCGGCGGCAAGTCCTGCGGCCAGCCGCTCTGCCTGATTGAAGCCGCGCTCGGCCAGGCGCTCGCTGCTCACGGGGACATAGGTGACCGCGTCAGGCCGCCATTGCGGCTTCTTTTGTTGAGCAGGTGTGGCGGGACGAGCCACGGGGGCTGGGAGTTCTTTTGCCAAAGCAGAATTTCGTTCATCACTCATCGCTTGAAAAGCTTGAATCAACAGCGCGGTTAAGAGCTGCGCGTATCGTTCATGGCCTCTGAATTTGTACATGCCAATCCATTCTTTCATAAGAACGTTGTACTGTACGGCGCTGCGGTTGAGGATAAAAGAACGGTTTTGCAAGTGTGGACGAGCACAGTCCGGGCAACCGACTCCCCGACCACAACGCAGGCAGCGGATGGAACGAATCCATGGAATCTGCTTCACACAACGTGGGCATATGCCTGGATAGGTAGAAGACAGAATCGCTCGAGTCCCACATGTCAGACAAGTCGCTCCCGGCGGGGCGAGCAGGTGATGAAGACGCTGGGTCAGGTGTTGCGCGTGATCGGTTATGTTGCTGAGCCAGTTGAACATTAGGATGCAAACCTCCAGTCTTGGGAATGTAATGTGAAATTAGGATATAAACCTTGGTAGATGGCGATTATCTTTGGGATGTCGAATGCAGATAGCCTTTGCGACGAGCGATAGCGTTCATTTTCCGAATCTGTGCAACGGCCTTCACCTGGGAACGTGTCCGACGAGACGATGCAAAAATCACTCTACCCGCCGGATCATCCATGGAACGCCCTGCTCTACCCGCCATCTGAACCAGCGATGCCTCATCAAAGAGACTATTGTCTGCATCCAATATAAAGACATCGCTTCGCGGAATGGTCACGCCACGCTCCAGAATTGTGGTGGTTACGAGCAGACGAATCATACGTTCACGAAAGGCTGTAACTTTGCTAGCGCGATCGGGGTCCTGAGATGAAGTTCCTTCGATATGGATTGCGGGAAAGGTACGACGCATCAGGTTCACAAACGCCTCAATCTGGGCAATGCGTGTTACAAACACAAATACCTGGGCGTCACGCTGCAATGAAATTTGGATGTTAGTCTTCAAGGCAGAAGGAAGACTTCGTTTCTTAATACATTCAGCAACGGTAACCATCTTGATTAAGCGCGGGACAGGCAAAGGATGACGGTGGAAACGTACTGGAACTTTGGCATGAGTGAGTTTCCCCTGTGCTGCTTCCTTCTGGAGCCGAGCAGGCGGTGTGGCAGATAGATAAACAAAATTCCCGTCCGGTTTACAGGAGGATGCCGCCGCGTAAGCGAGCATGGGATCGTTGTGATAGGGAAAAGCATCTAGTTCGTCGATAATGACGAGATCAAATCCCTGATAAAAACGCATCAGTTGATGTGTGGTCGCGAGTGTGAGCCGAGCGTCTTTCCAGCGTTCTTCACTGCCTCCGTAAAGGGTAGCGAGTGAGGTGTCCGGGAAAGCCTTCGCCAGACGCGGAGCCAGTTCCAGCACCACGTCTCTGCGCGGCGTAGCGACCAGAGCTCGTCCGCCACGATCCAATGTATGTTGGAGCAGTGGGAAAATCATCTCGGTCTTGCCGGCCCCGGTCACGGCCCACAGCAAAAACCGCCCCGGCCCATCCCCTGCGGGTGGCCGGGCCAAAAACGCGAGCGCCGCGGCTGCTGCCGCGCTCTGCGCTGCGCTAAGCCCCCACCGGGCGAGCCCGCCACCGGTGGGGGCCAAGGCCGTGCCACGCGGTGCTTCGCCGCGTCGTGGCACGGCTCCTTGCGCTGCACTGCGTAGCAGCAGCGCACAGGCACGGCTGCGCCCCAGCGCGAGGCAAGCCTCGCAGTAGGCGCACGCCGCCAGGCCGCAGGCAGCGCAGGGCACGCGCTGCCTGGCTTCGCTGCCACAACGGTGGCAGCGGGGCGCGCTCCGCGCGCGTCCAAGCCACGCGTGCCGACGGCGCGGGGCAGACCCTTCAAGGGCGGCTGTGATGCTCAGCCGCCCGTGCAAGCGCGCGAGCTGTGCAGCCGCGCGCCACTCCCCTGGCGGATGGGCGGTATCCGCCAGCAACGCCTCCGCCTCGGCCGCCAGTAATTGGCGGCCGCTGATCTGCTCAGCCAGCAGGGCCGCGTCCCGCTCCAGCTGAGCCCAATGCCCGGCGGGATACGGCTCGGCCATCCCGCCTAACTGAATGCCACGCACAGCAGCACTCCCCGCTTTGCCCGCTGTAGCTTTCCTAGCCTCTGTTTCACCCGAGGCCAGTTCATAAACATCCAGCTTCCGCGCAAGATAACTCTGCCATTCGCGCTCGCCCCACTGATCCATGCCCCGCTCCAGCTCAAAATGTTCAACCAACCAAGATGCCTGACTTAACGGCAACGCTGTATCCAACAACAACCAGCGCAGCACATGTCGCCCACTTCCCCCTTCTAGCCACCAAGCCACATCCACTCGAACATCGAGAGACAAGATCATCCTCCACCCTTCCCGTACACGGCATACATATAAGGCAACTTTCATTTACTCTCCTCCCCCATCGCACATTTTCCGAACGCAAAAAAGCACATGCCAACCCGGCTGTTCGCCGGAGCATGTGCTTCATGTCCATATTCAATCTTCATATGATCAATCTACTTATCACTATACCAATTGATTCTCTACATCACAAGATTAGTCATGCATCATATAAATTCTTCTAATAACCAGAATCTTTCTTTAAAATTGCGAAACTTTTTCCAGTCTGCTTCGTCTATACTTTTAAATTAAGAGTTCTGACTTCGAAAATTTTTATAACCATAGATTGCATAAAAACCCATTTTTAATTTAAAAGCAGACTTGGCTACAATTACAAAAAAAGACTACAGCTTCTGCTGTAATCTTTTCACTGTAGATCTGAGAAATACTCATCCGATTTTCGTTCACACCCTGATTTATTGCTTTGGCTCACGCAAATCAATCAAGCGAAACGTGTGATCGGTCTGTGCTACCCGTTCAATATCAGCAGGGACAGCAGGCAGATAAGATGTCTCCATTCCTTGCCTTTGCATAAGCTTTTCAATAATCGTAATCGTTTCCGCTTCTGTACGATCAGCGACAACTGTTAATCTGAAGCTCTTTCCACGGTATAACAATTCCCGGCAAAGTGCTCTAACAGTGCCTTCGATCCGTCCTGCCTGATTGGAAGGGATGAGCAGGATCTGCTCGAAGCCTTCAGATTCCGGACGGGAAAGATGGCGCTGGTGCATGGCATGAACGGCCATTGCCGCCAGGAAGTATATGAGCAGAATCATAGTCAGATGAGCAACCATGGCAACTGCACCTCCTCGGAAGGTCATGCTCACCCATGGCGAACATCCCTGTATACAGCAGTATATGCTGTACTTTCTGAAGGGTTACACTTGCAACTCCTATCACTCATATTCCATTCTGATCGACACCGGACGAAGAAAGACAGGCCAGGTCATTCATTCACGCCTAAGCTTGAACATATGTTCCGCACAACTTCACACTTTGCTCATTCGCAGCGATAAAGTCCATTAACCCGCAGACCAATCCAACATTCTGGAAAGGGCGCGAGTGTACACCAATCTATACTTCATCAGGTTGAATCAACCAATGGACTGACTTCCGATAAGAATATTACTTTAAGAAAAAATAAGGTGTTAGAGCGTAACCCAACCATATTTAATCGAATTGATTACAGCTTGTGTACGATCGTCCACTTCCATCTTCTGCAGAATACTGCTGACATGGTTTTTTACCGTTTTTTCACTGATGAACAGGAATTCACCAATCATTTTGTTGCTCTTACCTTCTGCCATCAAGCGAAGTACTTCAGCCTCACGACGTGTGAGCGGGTTATTGTCGCCAGCGACAAATTTAACGCCTGCTTCCTTCGAAGCTCCTTCACTCATTGCCCCTGTTTCATTAAGATACGTCATACGACGCAGCTGCATGATCAGTTTGCCGGTTACTTTGGGATGAATAAACGCATGTCCTTCATGCACGGAACGAATCGCATTGATCAGAGACTCGGCCTCCATATCCTTCAGCAAGTACCCGTTAGCCCCTTTACGAAGCGTCTCAAATACATAACTTTCATCATCATGAATGGACAAGATAATCACTTTGACATCAGGGAACAGCTCACGCAATTTCTCCGTTGCCTCAACCCCGTTTTCGATCGGCATGTTAATATCCATCAATACGATATCAGGTTTATCCTGATTGCAGAATTCGAGCACTTGGATACCATCGCCGCACTCGCCGATGACCTCAATGTCGTCCTCCATATTTAAAATGCGTTTCAGTCCCTCACGGAACAGCTGATGATCATCAGCCAAAAGAACTTTAATTGATGCTTTACCAGTATCACGGTTTTCCATCATCCTGCTACTCCTTCCCCTTATCCACGTTTGTCGGGATATGAATTACTATTTTGGTTCCTTGATTTTCTCCGGATTCAATCTCTATTCTTCCTTCTAACAGTTCAACCCGTTCTCTCATCCCAATCAGACCGAAGTGGGTATGATCCTTGCTTTTCTTCGCAAGAAGCTCCGGTTTGAACCCAAGCCCATTGTCCTGAACGACAATTTTGACGAGCTGAGCCTGATATGTAATTTCCACTACTACATATGTGGGATAAGCATGCTTTGCAGCATTCGACAGACCTTCCTGCACGAGGCGGTAGATTGCAGCCTCCATGGCTGAAGATAAACGATGTTCCTTGCCTCTTGTTTCAAAAAGCGACCGGATTTTCGTTTTTACTTCAAAATCCTGCACGTACTTCCGAAGCGTTGGAATCAGTCCCAGATCATCCAGTGCCATAGGACGCAGATTGAAAATTACTTTTCTCATTTCTTCAAGACTGGAACGAACCTGGCCTTTCAAATCTACTATTTCGGCCTGGACCATCTTAAAATCCTGCTTAATGAGCATTCTTTCTACAATTTCCGTCCTAAGCACTAGATTGGCGAGCATCTGCGCAGGCCCGTCATGAATCTCACGAGCAATGCGTTTCCGCTCTTCTTCCTGGGCCAAAATTATTTTCAAACCAATCATTTGTCGATTTTTGGCATTTTCAATAATCCGGGTCACTTGACCCAGTTCACCCGAAAGGTACTCGAGTACAACGCCCATTTGCGAACCGATGGTCTCGGCACGCTCCACAGAAGCTTCCACATTTTTGGCACGCTTCTGCAGATCATCCCGACGGGCCTTCAGATACATTTCCTTCTCACGATAAATCATCAAATCCAGCTGCAGCTGTGTTGCTTTCTCATACGCCTGCTTGATATCATGCTCAGAATAGCGGACAAAGTCACGGCTAACCTCCGTCAGCCGGATCCGGGAACGGCGGTAGTTCAGCTCCAATTGATCTACTTTCTCGATCGTTTCCGCCGTCTCCTTCAGCACCGACTTTAACTCCTCGTTGAGTGTTTTCAGCTCATCACGAGTCGCGTCCATAATTTCGAACATTTGATATTTGCTGTTTTCCATGACTTGTATGGCGTTTTTAATGACGCGGTCTATGGCATCGGCTTGTAAATCCACGTTTGTTCGACTCCATTTCTATCGTTTCCGGTATATATCATACCATATCACGATGAGATGGTAACGGTCTTCGTTTTCTGTTCCCATTTTACAGTCAGACCAAGTTGCTCGGAAACGAGTCTAAGTGGGACCAAAGTCCTACCACCCGTTACGTATGGTGCAACAGTTGCGCTCTGTCTTTTACCATTCAGAATGAATTCTTTCTGCCCTACCACCAGATCAATCAGCTTGCCACCACGTAATACCGTGATCCGCTGATTTTTGCTATCCCAGCTTGCCTGACCACCAAAAGCATCCAAAACATGTTTGATTGGCACATACGTGGTACCATTTTTCAGGACCGGTGCTGCATCAATGGCTTTTTTCGTTCCATTCACCGTCATTGATTTCTGTCCAAGCACAAGCGAAGCTGTACCCGTAGGTAATCCGACTTCACTGGACTTGGAAGGCATCGTGAAGGCGATGTTGTCAAAAGCAACCGTACCTGATTTCGCACGCTCATCCTGACCTTCTTCCACATTCACCACATAGACCCGCTTCAGCTTCGCCGGATAGGCGATGTTCAGTCCGTTCAGGTCCACGCTCAGCTTCTTCCACCCGTTCCAGTCAATCGCCTTGGCGAGATCGGCATATACCGTTTTGCCATTGGCATCCGTGAATTCGGCACGCAGCCAGTTCAGGCTCTTATCTCCCATAACATCCATCGACATCGATGTAGCTGCAGCAGATACCTCTCTACCGGTAGAGCCATTCAGTTGTGCATAAGCATACATTTTGCCTGTTCCAGCAGTCATATCATAACCGAGTTGCAGTACATTGGAGCCGGCTTTCTCATCTGTTCCTGCTGTAACGGTTGCCGTACCCGTTACACCCGCTGCGTTCGTCGTGAAGTTGATCGGATAATTCACATTCTCGAAGTTCTCCCAGATCGTTTCGCTGGCAGATGCCGAGAGTACTACGACTGTGCTGTAACCATCATAACGTCCAATCGCATATCCCACTTGTGCACCGGAATTGACGGAAGATACCGTTAATTGGTCAGCAGTCACTTTACCTTTGAAGCCGATAAATTCCCATGTCAGCGAGTCCGCCGGAACCGTAACACTTTGTCCGCTCTTCGTCGTAGCCGTTACCGGAATGGACATCGTTGCGGCCGCTTTGAGCGAACCGAGGCCCGATCCTGCTGTCAGGGAAGCCAATTCACTTCCACCCAGTACCGATACTTTAATGGAGGATGAAGCTCCATTGCTCGTTGCCGTCAGGGTTGCTGTACCCGGCTTCACGCCTTTAATCGTGCCGTTGCTGACACTCACAATGCCGTTGTTGCTGGACTTCCAGGACATGCTGATATCGCCTGTTGCGATTGGGTTATAGTAGGTGTCATATCCTTTGGCTGTGTACTTGCCCTCTTGTCCCACCAGCAACGTTTGGCTGCCGCTCACGGCAAAGCCCTTCAGTTTACCTGCCGGAGCCGTAGAGAACACACCCAGCGTGTTTACAACCTGACGTTGCTCGGTGCCATACTCTGTGTTGAACGTCAGACCCGCGGTCTGCTCACCTAACGGACGTGTTACCATCGTTGTGGAGCCGCCTCCGTCCAGGTTCATGCCTTTCCAGACACCCACACTGGTCATAAAGGATTGCAGTTCCGTCAGCGACATCCCGCTGCTGTTACTGTTTTTCTCCGCTGCAATGATGTAGACATACCGACCATCCTGGGAGTATCCTACTGCCGTTCTTGCACGAATGCCACCGATGCCGGAAGATGCGATATCACGGGAAAAGGATGCTGCCTTTCCACCGTTCACAAGAATCGTATGACCACCAATCATCATCTCCAGGTTACTTGGATCAACCGATTGCCCGGTTGTTTTAGCTTTCAGTTTGTAATCCGCATCCAAGGTTTGCCCAACAGATAAATGGCTCATGATCCATGTCGCCGCTGTTCCATGCGCACGCAAAATGTACCCATCCTTCGGCACCGTCATGTTTAACGCTTTTTTATCCGAGATTTGGGTAATTACTCCGTTCTGCACGAGAACCTCTGTCGGCGTTGTGGAAGGGTCATTTGGGCGTTTGGTGGACGTCCATTCCGGTGTATAAATATACATCGAATTGGCATGGCTATATTTTACCGCCCCCGACTCTACCGTATAATCCTCTTTATTTATCCCACGCAAAGCGAAGGTTGAACCATCCTGCGCCTTCACAGTTCCGTCAAAGGAATACTCATCGATCATCGGTTTGCCATCCTTGGTCACCGTGAGGGCATACATGCCCGACAGTTCGGAAGGTGTGGAGACCAGTACGCCATCTGAGACCTGTCCACCAATGGGGGCGAGCTCCCCGGAAACATTGAAGTAATCCCCATTCACAGCAGCTACTGCACCATTTTCCTTAGCCATGGCACCTGTGCTCTGTTTGCTGTTCAGATTACCGCCCTTGCCTGTCATCACATCCAGCTTCACATAGGGGTTCTGCAGATCCACCTGGATTACATCCGCCAGTACGTTGACCTTGGAACCGGAACGTGTTGTTGTATATCTGTATTTCATGAGCTTCGCACCCGAAGTCAGAATTTCTTCACTCAACTTGCTTGTATTCGTAGATGCTGCTGCGGCCACCGATTGCCACGAAGTACCTGACCACATCTGCCCGCCTGCACTCATCACCGGCGCAATCCAGATAACACCCGCCAGCGTCACAATCGCCCATTTCTTCACCTTACTGCCCTTAACGTCTTCCAGCTGTTTCCCATGTTTCCCCAGCATGTTTGAAACGTCTCTCCCATCTTGTATATCAATCTTAGACATCACGAACACTGCCAAGTAGGCAGCAGATAGCGAGATCTCTAGTATACTCTTCTATTAATAGACTGCTTTTTGTGGAAAAAGTTACGTTTGTCCCCTATATTAGCACGCATAGATTATGAAAATAGCACACTTTCATATCTCGGATGTCATTTTCCATTCATTCATATGATGTTCATATAAAAAGAAGCACATCAGCTTGAGTAATTGGGCTGATGTGCTTCTAAGTTGGAATATATCTACATGTACTGGAGAATACGTTACCTCAAAAGTTGAACAAATTATTTTTACAGATAACCGATTTGATTCAGCATACGTTTCAACATCACTGCTGCCTGTTCTCTGGTCGCTCTATCCAAAGGCTTGAATTCCTTATTATCCGTCCCTTGAATAAGGCCTGTCTGTACTGCTTTGGCAACAAGATCCGGGGATTTAATCTTTTTATGGTCCTTGAATTTGGCCAAGATATTCTCGACTGACAATTGAAGAGTTGGTGATTGCCCCGCGTAGTTCATTGCTTTAACTAACATAATCGCCATTTGTTCACGGGTAATCAGATTGTTGGGCTGGAACTTCCCTTTACCAACGCCCTGAATAATCCCCGCCTCGACTGCAGCACCGATATACCCATTCGTTGTGCTGTTCTTGCCTAGATCACTGAATTGTGCAGCAGCCGCGTTTCTTTTCAGTCCTAGCCCTTTCGCAACAAGTTCAGCAAACTCCGCACGGGTGATTTTACTTTTCGTATTGTATTTCGCAAGATTATCCGCTGTAATAATCCATTTCGAAGCTAATTCCGTTACAGCATCACGTGCCCAATCGGGTGTGCTCGGGAAGCTAACCAGATGTGTAATTGGCGCGACAACCTGATTACCATTGAGCATTCCTCGTGCAACAATCCCTGTTGACGTGGTTCTATACGCAGTAGGGATGTACGATAATGACTGTGAATTGGGATCAACCGCTGTCAAGCTTGTTAGTGTAGTAGACGTATTGCCAGGAAGTTTGATTGAATACTGGCTTCTAATATTTTGTTCCACACTTTTCCCTGTATTCCCGTTGAAGAGTGTAATGTAAGCCTCTGTTGCATCCCCCAGACTCTGAGCATTGGTTCTGGATAACATGTAATCCATAGCACCTGAAGATAGTCTCGGAACAGTTTCCATCTGTACATATAGTGTCGCTGTACCTGGAGCCGTTGTGATTCCTGCACTTTGTCCCATAGACACCAGTTTCAAATCAGCGAGAGGCACACTCCATATACTGTCTTTATATTTGACCCCAATCGTACCCGTGCGATACCTGGAAGCGATTTGGGATAGCTTATGGAATGGAATTCCAACGTATGCCGTCTCATTACTTGCCGGTACCTCGAACAATATAGGTTGATTTAATTTATAATTTGCAGAAGCGTATTCGAATGCTTGAACAAGCTTTGTCTCATCGATCGTATACTGCTGCGTTGTACGATTATTATGTGAGGGCGTACTCTTGGCAGAAGCTACATCCGTGCTCATGACCAGAAGTGCTTGACCAAATCCAGAATCAACCGCACTCCACTCGGTCAGCCACGCTGGGCGCCCTACTGCTGTAGTATCTGTGGGATTAGTGATTGTGCTCTCCTGAAGTGTCAACGGACCAAATGCCCCTACCTCAGTATTCAGCGCATCTCTAAGCGACACTAATCCAGGTGTGTAGGTAATCGTACCTGTCTGTCCAGCCGGCACAGATTCGGACAGTTTCAAGGTAACCACTGGTCCTGTCACCGAGGCGGAATTCACCGGAATGGTCTTGCTACCAATCAATACTTTGAACTGAGCAGGTGTTAATAACGGCTCAGTTTTTAAAGCGTTTCGGAAGTTAACCTGTATTGTGTCCCCTTGTAAAATACCTGACAAGATCGTTCCGTTGCCATAAGTATGTGTCACAGGAACAAGATCCAGCAGAGCTGCTTGATTACCAGCTAAGTCTGTCAGACGATAAGCCCCTGGAACATAAGAAAGGGTTACGATCTGTGCACTTGTTACGGGTGAAGCAAGCGTCAGTGTCACAAGATCGTCCTCGATGTCTACATTGTTAACAAATACGGCTTTGCCATCTACCAATACGGAATACTGATTGTTCAAAGGTTTGTTCAATCGACTTAATTGCTCATTATAGTAGATCCATAATTTATTGCTGTTAATCTCAGCCTTCTGGAATTCAGGTGGCTTCGTATCATTGCTATTGCGCACATAAAACCCACTGAAACCAGCAAGTGTCTGACCACGACTATCTTTAATAGGCTGTTCACCCGGTTGATAGGATACACGGACAACTTCACCATTAGATATCGAACGACTGAGATTCAATGTAACAAGTGAACTGTTATTGGTCGACATGCTGCTGACACCCACAGCCGATCCATCTGCAGTAACACTGAATTGTTTATATGCATCACTTGAGTTAATATACACCGTCTCAGGATAATAGAGATTAATTGTATTTGTATACGCTATACCTTCACGCGGCTTGGACATGATGGAATCCAGACCATTCTCCACGTCTCTCGCAGAGAATGCCGGAGCTGCATTAAGTGACAAGTCCTGAATTTTGCGTATCCCGGTTGCTGGTGTATAAGCGATTCTCACTACCTGTCCTACCGCTACTCCCGTATCGAGTACAACATACACACTATCCCCTGACACGTAGGATGAGCTGACATTCCGATTCTCGCCATTAACCGTAACTGCGAAACTTGACGTTAACGGATCAAGGGTTGAAAGTAACTCGTCATACGTCAGTCGGATGATCGTATTACTGTACATTTTTACTGTCTTAAGTACAGGCGCGGTTGTATCAACCGACAACGTTCTGAACGTCCATGCCGTAGCTCCATTCAATCCAGTGAACAGATTTCCGGATCTATCACGAAATACATTAGCAGGAATATCAATAGTATACGTTGTGTTACTCGTCAGACTTGTTTGCGGAATGATGCGCAACTGACGGTTGTTGGAACTGTTTATGATTGTTGTAGCATTAACCGTTCCACCATTGATATTTTCCAGCGTGGCTTGAGCCGTGTAATTGGTATCCAGTTCTTTGTTGAACGTTAGGGTCAACTCACCTGACAGCCCCACACCTGTTGCCCCATTCGTTGGAGACAAGGAGGTCACAGTTAATGCTGTAGGGTCGGAGAGCACAGTGAATCCCCAGTCTATTCGTTGTATTGCGGACGTGTCGTTCCCATTTGCATCACGTAAGAAACCTGCTGGTACAGCTATGTATATCGTGCTGTTATTTGGCCAATTTCTAGCCGGATCAATCGTAACCGTTGTTTGGGAAGTATTAAAGCTGATCTGTGTTGAATTGGCATCAATCTCCTCATATAAAGTACTTCCCTGATAGATCTGCAGCTTGCCATTACCTCTGGACATCGCTCGATCGTAGGTAAGCACGATATTAGCAGACGGTGACACGCCTGTAGCAGCCGTTTGCGGTGACCGGTTTAACAGTCTGGCTGGATTAGCTGCAGCAACATGGAATACCCATTCCCTATTTAATCCTGCAAAAGGTTGATTATTCTCATAGGCAAAAGATTGACTGCCAATAGAAACATAGAAGCTACCGCCTGGCAGAGCTGAGGCTGGTCTAATTTCTACCAATTTCCCTAGACTCGCATCAGCATCGATATTGTCTGGTTTGACGCTTACTGCCGGACTATTCACTTCAATCTCTGTAACGATGGAGCTATCGGAGATTCGATGGATGGTGATTTTATCTGTAGTACCCTCAACCTTCTTTACTGGGTTATCGAATTCAATCTTGAGTGGCACAGAACCGTCCACCTGAGTAGCATTTAACAAAGGAAGCGTCGCACTAATTCCTTTCCCAGCCAATTCGTCTGCTGCATATGCAGGCTCCATACCTACCCATCCGGTCAACCAGCCTTGTGCAACTAACATCACAACCATAAGACTAACCAATCCCTTACGGGCCATTTTTTTCACAAACACCCAACCTTCCCCCTTATCTCAATTTCCTAATTGTCTGATATACAGACCTCTATATTTATGTCGGTCAGAGAGTGATTTTCAATTAATAAAATGGAAATGTATGGTTTTTTATTTTGTAAAAAGATGCAAAAAACCCCTGATTCCATATCGGAATCAAGGGCTTCAAGAGAAGATCAATATACCGTTAGCTAATTACAAACCTGCTTGAGTTTTCAAAAGGTCTACTTTGTCCACTTGCTCCCAAGGTACATCCAGGTCTGTACGGCCGAAGTGACCGTAAGCAGCGGTTTGTTTGTAGATTGGGCGACGCAGATCCAGCATACGGATGATGCCAGCCGGACGAAGATCGAAGTTGTTGCGCACAAGCTCAACCAATTTCTCTTCGCTGACTTTGCCAGTTCCGTATGTATCCACGTTGATCGATACCGGGTTGGCTACACCAATCGCGTAAGCGAGCTGGATTTCCACTTTGTCTGCAAGACCTGCAGCTACAAGGTTTTTCGCTACGTAACGAGCGGCATATGCTGCGGAGCGGTCTACTTTTGTCGGATCTTTACCAGAGAACGCGCCACCGCCGTGACGTGCATAACCGCCGTAGGTATCTACGATGATTTTACGTCCAGTAAGGCCTGCATCTCCCTGAGGTCCGCCAATAACGAAACGTCCTGTTGGGTTGATGAAATATTTAGTCTGCTCATCCAGCAAGTCAGCTGGAACGACGGGCAGAATTACATGTTCTTTGATGTCTTTTTGAATCTGCGCAAGTAGAGTCTCTTCAGCGTGCTGAGTAGACACAACAATTGTATCCACGCGTACCGGCTTGTCACCGTCGTATTCAATCGTTACTTGCGTTTTACCATCTGGACGAAGATATTCCAATGTACCGTTCTTACGCACTTCCGCCAGACGGCGTGCGATACGGTGGGATAATGCAATTGGCAAAGGCATAAGTTCAGGTGTTTCGTTCGTTGCAAAACCGAACATCAGACCTTGGTCACCTGCACCAATGTTTTCTGTTTCACGAGCGACTTGTTCCGGGTCACGGTTCTCAAGCGCTGCGTTAACGCCTTGGGCAATATCAGCAGACTGCTCATTCAGAGAAGTCAGAACTGCACAAGTGTTATAATCAAAACCGAACTTGGCACGTGTGTAGCCAATATCCTTAATTGTATTACGAACGATGGACGGAATGTCCACGTATTCAGAAGCTGAACTGATTTCACCGATGACAAGCACTAAGCCTGTGGCTACGGAAACTTCGCAAGCTACGCGAGCATTGGGGTCGTTTGCAAGAAACGCGTCCAATACGGCGTCTGAGATCTGATCGCAGATTTTATCCGGATGTCCTTCGGTTACAGACTCCGATGTAAATAGATGCCGGCCTTTAACAGACATGAAGTTTCAACCTCCCATAACTAGTAGTATGGCGATTGCCCGAACAAAACATGACAGCGATTCGTTCACTGTACCCTCGAAGCTTTCCAAAATGGAATAAGGACGCAGGGTCCGCAGTTGCGAAGATAAGGATTTTTCAGGTAATTGCCTCAAACGAAAATCAACCTTTCCCTAGTGGAAAAGGTTGCATACCTCAAATGCCATCTTAACGTATTTGTCAAGACGTGTCAAACGGATTGGGGTAAGGAAAATGCCCTATAAGTGCTGCTCTGCCTGGCGAATCAGCCTTTTGGTGATCTCTCCACCAACGGATCCATTCTCGCGGGAAGTCAGATGCCCCCACCCTTTGTATTGCCCATAGGAGTGATCACTCACTTCACCCAGTTCAGATCCAAATTCTGTATCCGCACCAGCCAACCCTCTGCCACCATAACCCACATTGAGGCCAAACTCTGCAGCAATCTCATACTTCATCTGATCCAGCATTTGACGACTTTCGGGTACAACTTTGCGATTGCTTCTAGCCATGGTTCCTGCACCTCCATTAATTGATTATCAACAGTTATAGAGTGAGCAGGAACAAGGTTGGCTAGCCGTATTAATGTTTGTTAGAACTGGGTAATCTGAGCAAATGAAATGTATGACTAATGAATAATTCCTTTAACAGCTACAAATCCTATTTCAGAGTATATCCACCACGAACCATTACGGTTAGGCTATATTTGTTTCCTTCCAATACCGTGATCCCCCGTCCATCCCTTGGAAAAGAGAGCAGGTGATTGGTCGGCGCTGCCTGTCCATTCATCAGGTCAATCCCGTCCGTCAGATCAGCTACACCATTCGTGCCTTCACTGACGATCACAGCTTTACCGCTACGTACAATGAACTCCGCGCCAGACTTCCCGATCAGCTGTTGACCCGGCTTCACCGTTACAATCTCAACGGCATCAGATGCGCCTGAGACCAGTGGAGGAAGGGAAGTGTCTCCGCCTGTGCTACCTGAGTTTCCGGTTCCAGTAGAGCCGTTATTGCTGCCAGATGAATTGCCAGAACCCGTACTAGCACCTCCACCAAGTGCTTTTTGAATCTGCTGATCTACATAACTCTTCGTTACAACCGGATCGTCTGCTGTTCCTGGCTGGCTCGTACCTGCACCGGTGGCTGTATTGCTGTATACCGACCCAACCCATACGCCAACACCAATCGCGAGCGCAGCGAGGGATACTTTCATATAAGGTTTCATGTGAATCAATTTCCTCCTCTGGTAATCTATTAACTTTAACTATAGAGAAAAAATAGGGATGCCACAAGCAAAACCTCGTTTCCATTGGGATGGAAACGAGGTTTTGTGAACAATTCTAACGATTACTCGTATCTATGGATTTATCTCAAATCGAGGGGTTCTTCTTTTGGAAGTTTGGTCACGTCATATCCATAACCCTGCTCTGCAAGACGAATACGTTGCCCCTGGAATTGATCATCTACACTTAAGCGATATGAACCGCCACGCATTTTCTCGAAGAAACTGTCCTCAATGCTCCAGCTTAGCGTCTGGTTGGTTCCCACTTTCAGATCGGTGCCCAAAGTCAGTTCTTTCTCATATGATTTACCGGCTTGATCCGTCAGTGTGAGAATTAACTTGTGCTCGTTCTCACCCATCTCGATCTCTTCATTGCGAGTCAAGCTATAGTTCATCTCTACTTGTACAGACGTACTGCCTGCAAGATATGCCCGTACACTATTAGCTGTCCAAGAGTATGGATAGAGATCAATATTGGTTAGCGAACCTTGAACACTAATGGAAGTTGGCGGCACTTCGAATGCCAGAGCATTCACATAAGCAGTTGCTTCCCCTTCACCGGTTACAAACTTGCTGTCTGCAATGCCTTCACCCACAATTAGGCGCAGGTCTGAGAAGGTAACGGACTTCGGAATCTTAGCCCAGAACGTAACAATCGACTTTTGGCCCGGTCCAGGCAGACGCTCTGCTTGCTTCGCAGTTGCTCTATAATACTGGCCATCTGATGTTTTGAAGTAACCTACCAGTTTGCCAAGACCACTTTGACGCAGTGATTTGTTCGTCATTTCGAATTCGGTATATACGATGTCCGATGACGTTCCCGGATAACGAATCGTTCTCCGCACACCCATTTCGGTCTCTTTATCAGCAGTACCCGATGTGTATGTCTTACCACTTCCAACATAAGATACAGGCGGAATTAATCCAGACGTATTTAAAGTAATCCACTCATTCGTCTCTTCTTCACTAACTTTCTCGTTCAGACTAAGTTCCAGACGAGATATACGTATTTCAGAAGGAATCTTGGTCAACAGGTAAGCTTCGGTTGTCATGCCGGCTCCAAGTAGCTTGCCACTTTGTGTGTAGATTAGCTTCTTGTCACCTTCAATCTGAGCAGAATCAATCATAAACATTGCTTCAAGCTCAGGAAGTTGAACCGTTTTGTTACCTGCATTACGAATGGTCACTTTTGCGGCAATAATATCACTATCAAGCCACGGCAACCGCTGTAACGATCCAAAAGACACACCAAATGTACCTTTGTTATTCTTAATGACCGTTTCGGTCATCAATCCATCTCCACTGGATACCGATTCAGGAATCCCATAGACACCTACAGGATAGGAGAAGACAAATCCATTCGTTGGAGAAGGTGTTGTGGATTCTGTGCTTTCATTTTTGTCTACCGGACTCATCACATACAGCTTGATCTTGCTTGTATCACCCTCACCCTGAAGGGTTGCACTGAACTTAATTGTCTTGATATCGCCTGGGTTCAACTTCAGTGTATCCAATGCTTTGGTTTCAATCGGATAGACTGTTCCATCTGTATTCCGTACCTCGAAGTTATACGTCGGCACCTTAATGGCTTTCTTGCCTTCATTCTTGAGCTTCATTTGAAGGTTAAGACTATACTCACCATCATCGATTCGGACTTTAGCGGATTCAAGTAATGTGGACAGTCGTTGTCCTTCAACTGAAATAATATTCGGTTGATTGGCAACTACTTCTACATTCGTCTTGCTAGCCTCCGGCAATTGCAATGCAGCAACAGGCAGAACACTTTTTTCTTCACCCTGTTCCTCTACAAGCAACAACTCAGACTTTTGCAGCTTCACTGACGTAGGGAGAGATGTCATCAGACTGAGGGCCTTATTAGCTTGAGCCTGGATACTGACACTCGTGCTGTCTTTATCCGGAGTTAAAGGATAGTTCGTACCACTTGGCGTACGCAAAATCCATTTGATATTCGGATTTTCAAGCAATTTATAACTGATATTGTTTAAATTCACACCAATTTTCACATACTGATTCTTATCTTCACCTGGAAACACTTTAATGCCAGATACTTTCACCTTCACCGCAGAGTCGCTTAGACGAACCGTCTTTGGTTTCCCTACAGGTGTGGTGATGCTATAGGATGCGGGCACGTTAAACTTACCCAACGTACGTTCATAGTTAGCTTGACTGAAATCCCATTTCACGATGAGGAAGTTCAGATCACTGAGTTTCACCTCGCGACCCACTTTCATGACATAGGTCAACTCAACTGTTGATCCAGGCGCGACTGTTTTCTTTTCCTGATCTTTTGCGATCAGTTTGGGCGAGAACGATGTTCCACCCTTGGTTTTCACTTTGCTCCAGTAATCGAGCATCATCATTGGGGTGTTGTCATTGTTCTTGTAAGATAATGTATACGTAATCACATTGCCATCGTCCTGCGCCAAGATATTTACATCTGTTAACCTTACGGAACTTCGTGCAGTCACTTTAACAGCCGATAGGTTACCGAGTGTATGTACAACCTTCTTCGTTGTTGTTGTCGTTTTCTTCGATGTACTACTATTTGAACTGGTGGCAGACGTTTTATTGGTTGTGCTCGCTGCCATGGCAATGCCAGCTGTTGAACTGATCAACAAGACACTCGCGAGCAAGCTAACAAACATTTTCTTTTGATTCACTTCCAAACCTCCCATAAGTTGCTTGTTGCTATTATAGTATAAACGTTTGAGAAGAGGAGAAAGTTACGATGTTGTTGGTATTTTATCTTCTTAAGTGAACCAATATATATAATAAAATGATTCACAATATATTTTCATGAAAATAAAAAAACTATCCCAACATTATATGTTGGGATAGTTTGAAAAAATTTAAGATTAGTTCGCTCTTACACTTGCATAGAAGTTTTCAGCAGCATTATTAGCTTCGTCAGTTACGAACGAACCAGTGCTGTTGTTAACCAGTTCAACTTCTACCAATTGACCAGCATTAACTGCTTTATCAAGTGTCAAAGTCAGAGTGCTAGCACTTGCAGCAACAGCTGTTACATTTACTTCAGTTCCATCTACATTTACAACGTAAGCAGCTGGTGTAAAGTTAGATTTCACATTTTCAGTAAATTTCAATGTAACTGTGTTACCAGTTGCATTGATTGCATTTGCTTCATCTTTATTGAATACTGGTTTGATACCATCTTGTACAGCCGTAGCAGGCAAAAATGCCAGTTTGCGGCCAACAGAATCAGTAGAAGTGATATCCTCTTTAGCTACAGTTCCCAAAGTCAAAGCAGGCTTATGATTAATCGCTTTGTCGTCCACGAACGTGAACTCAATAACTGATTTACCGTCTACTACTGATTGGTTCGTGATATTGAACTGAGAGTTGTTGAATCCACTAAATACGAAGTCAGCTTTGTTCACGAAAGTCAATTCGCCGTCAAATTTCACTTCAACTTTGTTTTGAGCTTTTGCGTATACATCTTTTGTAACTACTGCAACGTTAGATTCAGTTTGACTACCGAATTTTACAGTGTTTCCGTTTACGAAGTTACCATTCGCATCAGCTACGTTAACTACACGCAAAGCTGTAGCAGTAGTCAAATCTTTCACATCGTCTTTAGATACAGTCAACAATACTGTGTTAGCATTGAACAATTGAGCTGTAGTAGAAGATGTAGGGAATGGTTTGTAAACTGAACCAGTCACAACATAGTCATACTTGTTAACATCGAGTGCATTACCGTTGCCGGAAGTTGCTACTGGTCTGTTAAATTGTACAAATACTTGGTACTCGTTATTTGCTGCATCATCATTGAACCATGCAGCGTTTGCTTCCAATGCACCAGCTTGCGTAAGAACAAACGGTACGGATTGAGGAATAATTGTGTTACCTACAGCTGCTTGGTCACGAACACCGGAAACTTCCAGTGTGTAGTTACCAGCTGGCAATGTACCACCAACAGATGTCAGCACGACTTTGCTTTCTACAATTTTTCCATCTTTATCTTTACCATATTGAGGTGCAACAGAAGGATTACCTTTAGTAGTGAAACCTTTGCCAGTGTAGATCTTACCAGCAGAATCTTTCAATACATAATTTTCTGTTTTGTTGTAATCAGCAGTACTGATTTTTTCAGAGAATTCAACAGTCAATTCTGTTTTTCCATCAACTGTTTTAGATGTAACAGCTGATACTGTTGGACGAACTGTGTCCAGCTCAGGAGTTACTGTGGAGCTACGATCAGCAGTATTGTTGCTGTAGTCTGTAACACCTTGCAAGTATACTGTGGACTCACCCAGACCCAGACGGTTAGGTTCAGAGAAGTTCAGAGTTACTTCGTTATCCTTGATGGATACCGTTGCACTCTTGTTGCTGGAAGTTTGGTAAGCACTGGATACCGATTTCACTGGCTCGTTGAATGTTACAACTACTTTTCTGAGGTCAGAAGTTGTTACTTTAGTGATCTCAGGAGCAGCTTTATCTTCAGCGATTGTGAATTTAGATTCAGCAGTTGATGCGCTAAATCCAGCGAAGTCTTTCACTCCGGATACTGTCAAAGTGTGCTCTCCAACTGGAAGATCAGTTGTGATGAAAGCAATGTTAGGGTAAGTGTATTTAACAAACCCGGAAATTACTTTACCGTTCACTTTGTAGTTAGCCAGGTTTCCAGCAGTTGCACTTGTTACTGGCTCAGAGAACTCAACGCGCAATGCTTTTGTTCCCAGACCTTGAACAGATTTCACTTCTGGCAATTGTGTATCTACTGCAGTGAATTTAACTGTCTCATCGAAAGTTTTAGTCGCTGTAGCGTTTTTAACACCTTTAACTACCAAGTTTGTATCTCTTTGTTGTGGCAGGTTACCTGTATTTTCGCTTACAAGAAGTGTTACTGTTTTCTTGTCAGCAGACAATTTTGCAGATTCAAACGTACGGCCGCTAACAGTGTAGTTTGCAGTGTTTTCAGCTGTAGTGGAATCTACTTCGCCATCGAATTTCACAACGAGTTCTTTGTAGTTTGTAGCTGTAGCACCTTCGATTTTAGTTGCTGCAGTTACTACATAAGTAACTTTCTCAGTGAATT
Source organism: Paenibacillus sp. USHLN196 (assembly GCF_037144955.1). Lineage (NCBI taxonomy): Bacteria > Bacillati > Bacillota > Bacilli > Caryophanales > Paenibacillaceae > Paenibacillus > Paenibacillus sp. USHLN196. The sequence continues at coordinate 130,028 of NZ_JBBCYH010000006.1, forward strand.
CTTTATCTTTGTAAGTGAATTTCACTTCAGTTTCTTTGTTAGCTTCAAGAGCTTTGTCCAAAGTTACTTTTACAGTTTCGCCGTCGCTGATTTTGAACTCAACTACTTTACCAGCTTCGGATACTGTGTAAGATTCAACTTTAATGCTTTGAGCTTGATCGATGGAGTAAGCTGCACCTACCAACAATTCACGGGAAGCATTTCCGCTGAAGTTAGCGTTAGCGTCGATCAGACCTGCGTTGATCGCTGCTTGAACATAACCTTTAGCCCATGCTGCTGCATTGTTGTTAGTTTCAGTTGGGATTTCAAGATCAAGTGCACGAGTCAAGATTGTAGCCATTTCAGCCACTGTCACTTTACCGTTGAAGTCAAAGATTTTTTTCTCTACGTTTTTACCTTCCATGATACCCGCAGCAGTTACTGCTTCGATGTAAGGTACAGCCCAGTTTTTAGCTGTGTAGTTTTTGTCAGTGTAAGAAAGAGTTCCAGTGATCTCTTTCAGACCGAGCAATTTAGTGATAACTTTTGCGAACTCAGCGCGAGTCATCTCTTTGTCCAGACCAGCTGTGCCATCTGGGTAACCATTGAAGATACCTTTTGCTTTCAATGCATCAAACTGTTGTTGTGGTGTTACTGCTGTGTCACCGAATGCTACAGATGCAAACATTGAGAATGCCATTGCTGTAGACAGTGCTACGGATAAAATTTTCTTCATAACCTTTTTGTCTCCTCCTTGGGCGTTCATAACATTGGAATTTTCTTTAATAGGGTCGCTCGTATTCCTCATTCTATTGTCGCACCCCCTTTCCAGAGTTATGAGCAAGTTAATATAAATGATGTCTGTGAGCATATCACAGAAACTTGTAAACAAGAATAAATGATAGAATCATACGTAAATAGAGTAGTTTCCTAATCCTACCTTACGTATTATACAATGGGTCTCTCGTGCCGTAAAGCAATTTTTTCTAATAAATAGACAAAATTCTTCACGAGGTCATTCTTGGTAAGTTCCCCAATGTTTTTGACTCTACATCTTAAACGCAGCAGATTTCAAAAAGTTGCGGATTCCTTAAAAAAAGTTTTGAACTTATTTATGTATTGATGCAGTGCGGGTATTTAACGGTTCAAAACCTTTAATGCAGCTGTATTTATGACGCCCCCTTTGAAATCACCCTGTGTAGGAAATGATGTGAACGTTTATTTATACCCGTTATTTTCCACGATGAAGCGACAAATTCTACAATAAAGAAAATAAAAAAGAGGGCCCTTTAGGGCACCTCTTCTTGGATCAGTAACTATAACTTAGCGAATCTTCATTGCCAGCTCAATAATCTGAGCACGCATATTCGGATCACTGTTCAATCTCAGATACATATCGTCAATTGGCTGTCTGTTCTCCCGGTATGTCTTCTCATGCTTCATCGTGGTGTGAGACCATTCAATCAATTCATTCTCGGCCAGAACCAGACTGTTATACGCATCATGGAAACCAGTGGACTGTACAAGTCCTTCCATCACTTCCTGAGAGATCTCCTCAGTCTTACGTGTATCTTCCAACTTTTTCTCAAGAATGACTGCCTGCTTCTCGAACTGTGTCTTTGCCTTCATGTAACCCAATTGGGCTCTCGAATAAATCGGTTTCATTAGCTTACTTCACCCTCTAGATCATTGTGTATTTACCGCTATTGTATCTTAATCTCTAGCAAATTACAAAAATAGTTATTGGTAAAAAACAGATTCCTTCTATTATAAATGAATTCTATACAAGCTGGTTTACAGTCATAAAAAGAACCTGTCCCAGTTAGTAAAAGGGACAGGTCCTTCCTAAAATTATCTCAACTATGCTAGATTAGCTCAATGTTTTAGGGAATAACTTCGTGCTCTTCTTAAGCAGTTCTACAGCAATTTTGGCCGCTTCAGCACGAGTCAAGTTTCCTTTTGGATTAAACTGGTACATCGTTTTGGTAGATCCTGTGACCTGCACAGGGCTACCTTCCATGATTTTCGCTTTGGTTACAGCCTGTACTGATGGACGAGCATAGTACTCAATGGAAGTGGAATCCTGGAACGATTTCGCTAAAGCTGCAGATAATTTGCTGTCGTTGGCCGCAAGCTTGCTACTCAATGCCCGTGCAATCATCACAGCTGCCTGTTCACGTGTAATTGAATCTTCTACTCCAAAATACCCGTCGCTCAAACCTGTTACAATACCTGCTCTCGCTGCTGTCTCAATGGAAGCATAATCCCACGTATCGCTCTTGGTCGTAGGAGACACGTCGGTAAAGGTTTGTATATTGGTATAGTTTAACGGGATATCCAGACCTTTAACTAACAGTGTTGCAAATTCTCCGCGTGTCGTCTGGTCATCTGCACCAAACGCGTTGAACCGCAGATTGTTCATGATCCCTTTGGAGTACAATGCATTGAGCAGATTTCTTGCCCATGGGTGATTCGTGATGTCCTGATAGCTTTTACTTTGCTTCATGACTTTGTAATAACCAAATTCGTCAAAGGAAACCGTAACCGTATGTTTCTTCGTATCTACTACTCCACCAACCGGAACCCATTCACCAATGTTGGTTTTGTCTGTATAACGGAATACCGTAATCGTTGAACCCACTTCATCAACTATGGTGGGATCATACGCAAGCGTTAACGTTCCCCGGTTAGAAGGAACCAAGACACGTTCTGTTGGATATTGCGTAAAGCTTCCTTCCAGCGAGTATGGTGTCACACCATCTGTTCCAGGCTTGTATCCACTCGATCCTTTATCTCCAAGCTCACCAATTCCGCCGTTGATCCAGTACGTCTCCGAGATCGGCACAAAGTTACTTGTAGTCAGATTCGAGTTAAACAACTCTGTCAAAATGGTTGGCACCGTGATTGGTGTCAATCCTCCCGTACTGCGAGGATCAGCCTGTCCGATATTAAAGCCATAGTCATTTTTCCGTTCAAGTACGCCATCCTTCGGATCGGCAATACCAAACAGAATTTTATTGTCTGGATAAAACTTGATTACCCCACTGCTCGATTTGGCAGCGGACTGTAATATGGTTCCTTTAGGGAACGCCAATTCAAGTTTCTTGTTAAACACCGAGTATTTATTGACAATCTTAGGTGCCATGTACTGCGCATCTGTCGCTACTGTACCTGTGTAGAATACATTGACAGTATCATTGATGGCACCGCCATCCCTAACAATCTGAATTTTAATAGCATTGCTCTTATCCTGTTTCAGTCCTACATAATCCAGAACAAAGCGATCATTCATGTCCGGACGTTTAACGGCAGGTTCTTTATTGATCAGAACTTGCGTTGCTCCTTCAGCTTCAATATCAAAGTGCACATAGTTTTTGGTAACTACGATCTGTTCTCCTACAGTTGCTACAGGAGACAGGATTCGATAGGAAGAAGGCTCTCTTACAATCTCCAGCCGTTGTGTCGTTCTTGCGCCTGTTCCGTTAATTAACTCCAACGTGTAGACGTGGCTGCCAGGTGCATCAAATACATAGTTACGAATACGAATCATAAATTCATCTTGATTTCCTGCAAAATCAAAGGTATGTCCATCCGAAGTTTGCTTATTAATATCCTGTAAGTCCGTACCTGGGATCGGATTATAACTAAAAATCAACTTTGATCCAGAGTATAAGTTGGCAATTTGCGCTCCGCCACCTTTGAATACAAGGTCATATCTCTCTTCACTCGTTACGTATTTGCCATCCCGAATCACAAAGTCTGGCGTGACTTTGAAGATTTTGTCCATTTCCTCCGTTGTGTACTTGCTCACGTCTGCATCGTAAAATTCCTGACGAGTATCTGTCGGAACAAGGGTTGGCATGAATTTATCAATATTGGATACGTTACTATCCGAGATGTAAATTCTCAATTTTTTCTCAATAATTTTGGCTTTACCAGCACCATCCTGATCAGTACCAATAATCGTGATCGTGTTCTCCCCGTATACTAGCGGTCCCTCTTTCTTAATGTCTAATGAGAATGAGAACTTGCCGTTAGTTCCTGGAAAACCAGTAACCTTGCTTTGATCGACCCCATTCACTAGCAACTGGGAAACAAATTGGTTTGAGCTCAATGTGCTGAATCCGATAAACTCGCCATCTACCTTTAAAGTATTCGTTATTCTTGAGTTAAAGTTATAGGTCTGTCCATCGTACAAGTTGGCTACATAGATATAGCTTTTAGAAGCGTAAGATACAGTAACGTCGTAATATGGATCTGGCGTTGTGTAGTAAAAGCGAATTTTCTGAGTACCATTGGCCAGATTTTTGACCAAATATACTACTTGTTTGCTTGTAAGGCCAGTAGCGGCCTTATCCGTTGCCGAAATATTAACCTTATTGGTACCTGTAGGCATGTATTGACCAATTGGTAATTCAGTACCAATGTCTTGACTCGATTCAACTAGGATATAGAAGCTATCTTTATCAATCTGTGCATTATTTAATGCGACTTTGTTCGTTACCGCTCCTCCAGCATAATCTGGAAGGTAGTACATATTCGTAATTGCCTTCACGTCAGGCGCGTAAGTAAATTTACCTTTGTAACCGGCACTGAAATTGCCATAAACGACTGCAACATCGACTGTCTGATTCTTGGCAGGTTTTGTTGGATCGGTTGTCCCGGGTTGCAATGCATATTCATTGTCTGTCTTGAATGTTACCAAACGATACTCGGGTGTAGTTCCGTCTGGACCCGGAATGATGACCTCCTTAACACCCGTCAGTATCATTGGTGTTCCATTAGCCGAAAATGTTCCCACATCCTCGAATGCACTGTTGCTGGCAGTGTAGGGCAATATTAATTGCACATCAAGCTTAACTCCGCTAGCAACCGTAGAGAACGTAGGTGTAACATCCAGTACTGATTTGCTGTCAGTATTATTCAAAATTACATTGAGCGCTGAGAACGGCTGATTTTTATCATAATAATAAACGGAACGCTCTGTAATCACAGAATCGGAACCATTCGCTATCGTGAACTTCAAATTATTCAATCCTGCATTCAACTTAAGCTGGGGTGTGAAAAACGTCCCGTTTGGTAGCAAAGGGGTATCCAGCTCTTCCCCGCCATTAAGGGAAACCGTAACTTTGGATGAATTCTGAACTTTACCTTGTACCGATACGAGCTGTGTATTTACAACAGTCTGCGATCCTTCATTCAGACCATAAGACGTGTTGGACCCAGTACTCGGATCGGTAAAAATCTTGAAGTCCTGAATAAAAGGAACCTGATCATAAAGAACATAGAACGTGTCTGAGCGTTCCACTGCACCCTGATTACCGTAAAAGGTAATTCGGTTGAAGCCCGGGAACAGTGTCAGATTGTTAGCAGAGAATTTATTGTTACCACTTGTGCTTGCAGTAACTGCAGTCGTATTCGCACGAGTAGCATCTGCTTCCCACTTCATCTTGGTGCTTCCTGCTGTCACAGGAACGGAGTTGAGCTGTTCAACCTTTACCCGCATCGTATCTTTGGATACAAACGCGTAAGCACCTGTTATCGTAAGCGTCCCTGAAGTCGTTTGGTAAGCCAAAGCCCGAGACAAAAATCTTGCATTATCTGAGTCATCCAAATTAAGATCGGCTGTATTGCTGATGGTGGTATTATCTGGTGTAAAATAAGTAGTCTGTGCGTTGGCAGCCGAAGCAACGGACCCACCGAATAGACCTTGTGGGAACAATGAGAACACCATGGTGATCAACATGATCCAGACCAACGGCCGTTTCTTTTGTTGCATTACGTATCATCTCTCCTCTTTTTAAGTCAGTTACCTTTATATATCGGCAAAAGGTTCCAATTATTTAGTAAAAGTCTCAAAATAAACAAAAAACCTTATCCACAAGGGATAAGGTTGGGTCTGGAATAATATTCAAGAATAGCTGTAACCATTACATTTATCTATTTATGATTTCGAACGGGTCTCCGGATTCAGCTTGACGCGCATGCGCATCAGGAAGTTGATAACCGGTCTTCTCGTTTTGCTGACAAGTCCGATGACTTCTGCTCCCACTTGGAGGAAGAACATCATGATACAGATGACCACGAACGTTACCCAGTTCGCTTCGAACATGGCAGCGGAAGATTGGATAATTGCCAGAACTCCGAAGAATGCGGCAATACCATAAATGATCAGTACCGTCTGACGGTGACTGAATCCAAGTTCACGCAAGCAGTGATGCAGGTGACCTTTATCCGGTGCGAAAATCGGTTTCCGCTGTACCGCACGACGGATAATCGCGAAGAAGGTATCCGAGAGCGGCACACCGATAATGATCAGCGGGGTAATGAAGGACACGATAGCAATTTGTTTGAATCCCAGCATGGACAGCATCGCCAGAGAGAAACCAAGAAATAGTGATCCGGTATCCCCCATGAAGATCTTGGCGGGGTGGAAGTTGAAGAACAGGAATCCGATAATACTACCCAGCAATACAAGACACATCAAGGCAATCATCATGTTACCCATCAGGAATGACATCACGGCAATGGTACCAATTGCAATACCAGATACACCGGCAGCCAGACCATCCAGACCATCAATCAGGTTAATCGCATTCGTTACACCAACGATCCAGAAGATCGTCAGCGGAATGGATACCCAAGCTTCGAGTGAAGAATAGGAATCCTGAAACGGAATGTTAACGAAATCTACCCGGATATTAAATCCGAATACAACGACAGAAGCAGCTACGATCTGACCAAGCAGCTTCACTTTGGCAGACAGTTCAAACCGATCATCAAGTGCTCCGATCAGTACGATAATCGATCCACCGATCAAGAACGCACTAACAAAACTCATATCCCGAGTCGTGAACCATGCCGATACAAACGGAAGCAATGCAGCAACTGTAATAATAAAGGCCAGGAATATCCCCAGACCGCCAAGACGCGGCATGATCCGTGTGTGTACTTTACGTGCATTCGGCGTATCCATGGCGCCAATGCGGACTGCGAACTTTTTGACAAGCGGTGTCAGGGCAAGAGCCAGTCCCATTGACACGATAAATCCAATGATAAAGATCGCTACCATTTGAACATTCGACCCCCAATTATAATACCTGTACGAAATTATAAATCCCCTGATCTCTTTTTATATATAAAAAAATGTTTGTTAGTCACTTTTGATGGAAAATGCCATTTGCACCAGAACGGAGAGGGCAGAAATAACCTGTAGAAGCGAAGCGTTCGCCTTTATCGCGGGATTTCAACCTTAGAAAGGTAGATAAAGAAATCCAGAGATAACAGCGATCAAAAGGTTATTCTGACATCGAAGTGGCCGTGTGCAACAACTTCCGTTTTTCATGGAGTGGCACACATCTAATCCGGAATGAATTATACGCTCATCACACCCGAAAAGCCATCCTCAATTTCTAGCAAAAACACGCATTTATCTCGCAATTACCTGTTTTTAACGGACTTTCGTCACGTTTTCTTTGTCCCGCATCACCTTAACAGCGAATTTCGGAAGCGCAAGCATCCGGCCAGCCCGGCTTGGTTCACGCAATAAGCGATAGAACCACTCCAGTCTTAGCTTTTGGAACAGGATAGGCGCACGTTTGGTTTTGCCCGAAATCACATCAAAGCTGCCGCCAACGCCCATCGTTACGGGAACCTGTAATGCATCTTTGTGCTTGTGAATCCACGGTTCTTGTGTGTCAGCCCCACGTGCTACAAACAACAGATCAGGTGACGCTTCCCGAATGGAAGCGATGACCTGTTCATCCTCAGCCGGACCAAAATAACCGTCGCGATAACCCACAATTCGAATCGCCGGATATTGCTGTTGTAACCGAACTGCCGTTTCTTGAATCACCTCAGGGGTGGAACCAAGCAGATATACGCCCCATCGATAGTTTTCTCCAACACGCAGCAATTCATGTAGAAGCTCAAATCCCGGCACTCGCTCAGCTACAGGATCTCCACAATAGTTCGCAGCCCATACGACACCTGTTCCATCAGGAACGATCAATTCCGCAGCTTGCATGACTTCCATGATTGCGGGATTTTCCAATGCAGCCATAACCATAATCGGGTTGGCTGTAATGACCTGGTGCGGCTGCTTGGACAGCACAGCTTCCTGGAGAACCTTTACCGTTTCTTTCATCGTCAGTTTGGAAAAAGGAATGCCGTAGATTGAAACGGTAGGTATTGATCCGGTCTGACTCATCTTTATCTCATCCTTTGCGGCCTAAATAGTTAATAATCTGCTGTGCAGGCACTCTGGCTTCCTGCTTCAGTTGGGTGATGCCTTCTTCATGTTCCTTCAACCACTGTGAACGTTGATCCAGCAGTCCAACGACAGTCTTGGCGAGTTTATCTCCATCGAGTGTATCCGTACTGCCTGCTGGTTCACTATCCAGACGAAGCAGGAATTGATCAATTTTCGGATCATACGAGATGCCTACAGGTGGAACATACTGAGATGCCGCATAGATCAGACTGTGCAGACGCATACCGATCACGAGATCACACTTGCTGACTTCCTCCAGCATAAGCTGAGGATCAGTCATATCCGGTGTGATGCTAATCTCACTGCCTTTGCTCGTGACATCACCGAGCATTTCCATAAGGAATCGTGATGCCTGTTCATCATTCGGCAAATGAAATGGTAGAAAACGCAAGTGCACGGCTCTTTTGGAGCACAACTTTTTCAATCCGGCAGCAATAGCCGTAAGCTCCTTGCGGTCTGACTCCCAGAATCGTACCGATATGCCGATCACAGGAAGCTTGGTATGTCCTCCAGATGAAGGTTCCACTTGATTAGCTTGAGTAGCAGCATCTGCTGAGACAGCACCTGCACCACTCTCCACTTTCGCTTCAGGTAATGGCAAGCCCATTACTGGGTCGGGTACGACATGGATCTGATTCCACTGTAACCCGAGCCCACGCAGGTAGTCTGCAGATTGTTCATCCCGAACGGATACATAGGTGCAGGCCTTGAAGACCGATTTGATCATTGGATTGAAAATTTTACGATTCACAGGGCCAATGCCCTGTGCATAGATAAACGTTGGTTTTTTCAACCACTGGGCCAGCTTGATTACACCCAGATAATAAGGAATGGATTTCAGTCCAGTTGCATCCTGCAGTAGACTTCCTCCACCACTAATTAATCCGTCACTCTCCTTGAGAGCTTCACGGACTTCCTTCAGTTTCATACGATGCACGGAGCGCACACCATACATGGAGGTGGTCCACTCGGGATCACCCGAGAGTACAATTGGTTCAATGGTGACGTTCGACCTTTGACTTTCCTCTTCCAGCGCTGTCAAAATCGACTTCAGCACCGCTTCGTCTCCGCTGTTGCGGAATCCGTAATACCCCGAGATGACTAACTTTTGAGAAGTGGTGACCATTTTTCCCAACATCCTTCCGCTACTTGCCACACACCCACAGCAATGATACCGAAGATTAAGCCAAGTCCCAATCCCATCACTCCACGAATGAGTGACAATACAGCCGGCGTATGGATATGCGCGAACGTATCCACCATGGACAACTGTCCAATCGCTGCAATAATGAGCACAAAGACGACTTTACGATATTTTAAAGCGGCGAACACGCCAACGATAAACAGCGGGTGTCCCAGCATAAATTCTTTGAATCTCGGCCGTACACCGAACGTATCTTCCAGCGTGGTACGTAGGAACATCTCGAACGGGGTAACCGATCCTGCATTACCTGTACGGGTTAAATAATAATAACCAACCGCGGCAGCAAATACACCTAACACAACCATTAATACATTAATCGGTGTACGCAGCAGATCCTTGACTTGCTTGATAGAGAAGGAACCCGAACCACGATAAAACACAATGTAGATCGCTACCAGTGCCATAGGTGCAAAGTGCAACAGACTGACGCCGCGGAACTGGTTAATCACCAGACTGTACGTAATACTGTTAAGCAACGCGATGACAAAAGGTACCGCCAGGAACGACAGAATTGACGTTCTTACATATAAAACTAAAGTCTGCTTCAATCGACGACCCGCAGATGCGTCGGGTTGACGCTGCTGCTGATAGTTCACTGTACGAACAGCCAGCACCATCGCTATGGTCGGCGCAGCTATCGCCACAAGCAAGGCAATTCCTTGCTCCAGCAGCGTTGGTTTCAAAAGGAACAATCCAGCACTGCCTACCAAAGCAACTACAAATGCGATCAATGTCAGTAGTGGGACAAAATATGAAACCATAAGTGCAATCATGGCAATCGCACCAACGAGAGCAACCAGCTTGGCATAACGCTGAATCGAAGAATCCTTAACTGTGAATGCTTCAGCCTGTCCAAGTTCAAATCCATGCTTTGCCATGCGTTCTACCGCATGCCCCGGTTCACCCAGGCTGTTGATCAGATTCTCAATTGGATCTGTAATCATGGCCTTGGCTGTATTCCGGCTAGGGGAAGCATTCATATAGAGCATACGAATGTTACGATCCTTGGTTGCCAGAACAAAACGGTCAGCTATGACATCGACGTCCAAGTTGGCATCGCCGTCACTAAGCGAGTACAGACGCGTAACGTTGTAATCCGTTTTATACGCAAGGGTCTGGAATCCAGACTGTGGTTTCTTCAAGTTCTCGATGGCTGCAAGACCAATATCGTGCTTGTTCAGCAACTGTGCGAACTGGTCGAGACTTTTCATCTCTTCATTATCATTGTACCCTTTCACAGCATCACCATCAAACAAGATGCGCTTCACACCATTCTCCTCGAAGAAAGTAAGCAAGCGCTCCATCGATTCTTGGCTGTAAGGCACACTGTCTGAAATCCGCGGCAAAATGTAGAAACCTTTATCACGCAGCATCTTCACGGCAACCGGATCGGGCTGCAAAGGCTGCATGTTGGCATTCTCCGGAGGAGTCTGCAATATTAAGCCGCTACGACCTTCATATTCCCATGGAACTACTGGGATCTGCCGATCAGCGAACGTCTGTTCAATAATAGGGGTATACGTCTGTGCGTTTTCCTCTGATGTAAATAACACATACGTGTAATTTGCGTTAGAAGGAATCACATCTTTGGTCAGGTTCGCGAGATCCTGGCCGTTATATACCATCAGTCGGCGTGTCTTTCTGAGCTCATCCAATGTACTTTCGAACACAGCCATCGTTGTTACGCCTGCGTCTTTTAGACGAGTCAATTGTTCATTCATGAAATCTTGCGGATGAGCCTGATAGGCGGAAATATCCAGCAGTCCTCGATAGTTGAAGACAAGCTCTACCTTTTTGGCAGAAGATTCTGTCTGCACCCGATCACTGATTACAGGGATGGACGCAACCAGACCGATAATAACGACGAGCCACAACCACTTCCGAGAAGCGTTATTCCAATAAAGCCATTTTTGACGCACTACATGTACCTCCTCAAGTGTTGGAACCAAATGCACGTTCAGCTCAAGTAATTCGTTCATTTAACATTCATACAATAATAGGATACAAACAGCTTGTGTCAACAAGCCCTCTTATATGCTAGATCCATCTACACTTTTATTTCAAAGAAAAACCCCTCCGCCAACCAACCTTACGGTGCGGAGAGGCCTTCTCATGTCCTTACTCGATGCTACATTCGTATTATTGTGCGTCTACACGCGACATCACTGTAGTTACCAGACGCTCGATCCGGCTTTCGGCATCTTCCAGGTTTTCGCCACGTACGGCGAAGTATACTTTAATCTTCGGTTCTGTTCCTGAAGGACGCAAGCAGAACCATGAACCGTCTGCCAAAATGAACTTCAGTACGTTCTCCTTCGGAAGACCGTCCAGACCAAGAGAATAATCTAGTACATCTTGTACAGCAGTTCCCGCTACTTCTTGGGGTGGATTGGAACGCCAGTCCGTCATTTTCGCCTGAATCTGAGCTACGCCGTCTTTGCCTTTCAGCGTACGGGACTCCAGCTTCTCCAGGAAGTATCCGAATTGGTTGTACAGCTCTTGCAAGACATCATAGAGCGTCTTGCCTTGACTCTTATAGTACGCAGCGGCTTCAGCAATCAGCATCGAGGCAAGGACAGCATCCTTGTCACGGGCATAGTTGCCTGAAAGGTAGCCATAGCTCTCTTCATAGCCGAACAAGAATGTATGACTGCCTGTTGCTTCGAACTGGTTCATTTTTTCACCAATATATTTGAAGCCTGTCAGGGTGTTCATCACTTCTGCACCGTAATGTTCAGCAATGACAGCACCCATCTCACTTGTTACGATCGTTTTGACAACCGCGCCGTTGCTTGGCAGTGTACCCGTCTCTTGCAGGCGGCTCAACAGGTAATGTACCATAATGGCACCAGACTGGTTACCGGACAAGACGAAATATTTTCCATCGTTGTCTTTCACAACAGCACCCATACGGTCTGCATCCGGATCAGTTCCGATCAGAATGTCAGCGCCCACGGATTCTCCCAGCTTCATTGCGAGCGTAAACGCTTCGCGTTCTTCCGGGTTAGGCGATTTCACGGTAGAGAACTCAGCATCCGGCTGTTCTTGTTCAGCCACAATGTGTACTTGCTCGAATCCGATCTGCTCCAGCACGCGACGTACAGGGATGTTGCCTGTTCCGTGCAGCGGTGTGTATACGATTTTGAAATCACGACCTATGCCGGATTGGATCAGTTCACGACTCAGGCTACGGCTTGCTACGGTGTCCACGAACGCTTGGTCTTGCTCTTCACCCAACCAGATCAGAAGGCCTTGAGCCTCTGCTTCTTCTTGCGTCAGCTTCTTCACGTCAGCAAGAGAAGGTACTTCCTGGATGTACTGAATGACTTTTTCCGCTTCATTCGGTACCAATTGACCGCCCTCATGATTGTATACTTTGTAGCCGTTATATTCCGGTGGGTTATGACTCGCTGTTACGACGATTCCGCCAGTGGCCTTCTGATGACGCACTGCAAATGACAACTCAGGAGTTGAACGCAGGGATGGGAACAGCTTGGCTACAATGCCGTTTCCAGCCAGTACAAGCGCAGCATCCAGTGTGAATTCAGGTGAGAAATGACGGGAATCATGAGCAATGACAACAGAAGGTTTGCCTTCTTGGTCACCATGCTGCTCAAGCAAATAACGCGCAAATCCTTGCGTTGCCCGACCTACGGTGTAACGGTTCATCCGGTTGCTTCCGGCACCAATGACTCCGCGCAATCCCCCTGTACCAAACTCCAGGTTTCTGTAAAAACGTTCCTCCAGCTCTTTCGGCTGATCCTGCAAGTCACGAAGCTCCTGTTTCGTTGCTTCATCAATCGAAGTATCCTCCAACCATTGCTGCAACGTCTCTGCTGCTGTTGTGCTTAACTGTTCCATTCCGATAAACCCCTTCCGTCTATATAAATTCAGGTGTGCTGAGATACTTCAGCATCTTGCATCATTCGGCCCGACTACGTTCCTGCATGATGTAAATGCTCATGTATGTAATCAGCTTGGGTCAGACAGTGCAAACATGATCTCGCCTTCAGCGACCACTTTGTCGTCCACTCGGGCGGTTGCTTTACCTTTACCAATCGAACCCTTCAGGCGTGTAATCTCCACTTCCAGAATCAACGTATCTCCGGGCACAACTTGTCCACGGAATCGGAAGTTGTCCAGTCCCGCCAAAAAGCCAATTTTGCCTTTATTAGCTTCCAGGTTCAACATAGCCGCGGCACCAACCTGAGCCAATGCTTCGGTGATCAAAACACCCGGCATTACCGGATACTCAGGGAAATGACCGATAAAGAATGGTTCATTAATCGTTACATTTTTTAAACCAACCGCACGTTTGCCATCCTCCATCTCCAAAATTCTGTCCACCAGCAGGAACGGCGGACGATGCGGGATAATTTCTTGAATCTGTTTGATATCGAGCACAGTGTAATCTCCTCTCGGGATGTTTATATGAGCATTCTTCATCATAAAGTTCTCATGTGCGCAGGTGGCCGTTGCGGTTACGGATCGTTCTTTCGATCGCTGTTGTTTCCTAATGTTTCTGAACTATTTTCAGATGGATAACATTCGGAAACAAAGGCGAGCGCTTCGCTTCTTTCGAACGATTCCGTTCCCTCCACTGACTTTAGTGCGGACATGGAAAACCTGATTATGATCAAATCGAACCTCATATAAAAGGTTTTTAATTTTAATGTTGTATGAAAAGCATTTTTCTGGTTAACACTAGTTATATCCTTCATGACTGCAGTAGTGAAGGTTAAGATAAGGGGTCTCTCTTCGCGATGACGAATGTCTTTCGCAGGGGAGGCCTCTTTTGCTATGAAACGTCATCCATCATTATACTGTTTTCAACGTCAAAAAGAAAACTCCTGCCTGCGCAGGAGTTTTCGCTGAACTCGTTACATTATGGAGCGAACACCAGATTATATACATGTTCCCATGTACTCCATTGCCATACGGAACCGATATCCTGTTTGCCCAGTACCACATATCCAGCTACCATTCCGCCAGCGAGGGCAAGAACAAGCAGGACCGGAACCAGAAACCATCTTGCGATGCGCCATCCACTCTTCTTCTTCTTGACTTCCTTCTTCTCCGGCTTACTGTTCTGCTGCTGTGTTTCTGTCATCACATTCACCTTTTACGCTCTCATATTGTTGGCAAGACCCAACATGGAATCACTCGAAGTCAGCGCTCTTGCTGCCAGCTGGTATGTCCGCTGTCCTTGCATAAGCAAAGACATCTCCTGTGTCAGATCTACATTGGATTGCTCCAGATAACCTGGACGGATCATGGCAACCGCTTGACGTGTAGCCGCGTTGGCGCCAAATACATCATCCTCAGTCAATCCCGCATCCAGACCGAATAGGTTATCCGCATACTGTACCAGTCCCTCAGGGCGTTCAATGTCTACCACTTGCAGCTGTGCTCCAATGGTTGCGTTCGCCTCATTACCACGTCGGACTAACAGGTTGCCATTTTCATCAAAAGCAACTTTGCTATTCGTCGGTGCCGTAATACGGTTGCCTAGACGATCCAGGGCAAAGTGACCTTCGCCGTTGACCATGACCATCATATCTGGTGCATTCGGAGTAGGCTTCGGTCTTGTATCCGGTACAAAATGAAATGCACCCTGACGTGTCCACATTTTCTCCCCATTTGCTTCAACCGCAAACATCGCATTTCCCTCGATGGCCAGATCTGTGGGAAGACCAGTCTCGTTTAAGGTACCTTGAGACATATCCTTCGTCACATCTGCCAAACGAGCACCAAAACCGAGGTTATATCCCATTGGTGTAGAGCGTCCATCCAGCTTGTACTTATCCGGTTGTTGTTGAACCCGGGTCAGCACGTCCTCGAAGGCCGCTTGCTTGCTCTTATAGCCTGCCGTATTCACGTTGGCAATATTATCGGAAATGACATCCAGACGCTGCTGTATCGCAGTCATGGAAACCTTGGCACTAATCATGGAATTATTCATCGGTGGTATACCCTCCCTGTGTCCTGTCCACCCTCCCAAACCCTCCCTAGTAGGGAGGGCCCCAGATGGCGCTGCCCTCTGGACTCCCGAAACAGGCGGATTAGGTAAGTGGGGTACGATCTTGCTAAGTGACGATGGTGTGTGTGCGCCGCGACTGCCCGACTATGATTCACGCCATATCTTCACACGGCTGAATCATAGTCGGGCACGCTCTTTATGCGGCGTGGTAGCTCCGCGTGGTCTCTTCCCTGCTTTGCTTCGCAAAGGACTGTCGAGACCGTCGCTGCGCTCAGGTACTGCTGCGCATTCCTCGCATAGGCTCGGATGTGTCTAGGCTCTTGTGCTCCGCGTGGTCTCTTCCTTGCTTTGCTTCGCAAAGGACTGTCGAGACCGTCGCTACGCTCAGATACTGCTGCGCATTCCTCGCATAACCTCGGATGCGTTTGGTTTGCGCTCCGCGTGAGCCTCTCTGCTTTGCTACGCAAAGAACGTTTGGCTCTCCGCTGCGCGGTTATATTTAAACGTCGGCGTTATACACGCCCGACTTCATTGACGGCTTTATCCAGACTGCGATCGTAGAATTGCACGATCTTCTGGTTTGCTTCATACGCGCGGAATGCGGCATTCATATCAACCGTTGCCTGTGAAGCATCGACATTCGAACCTTCTAGGTAACCCTGACGGATCTGCACATTATCTCCTGCAGCCATCATCCGGGCCGTTGCCCCGTTTGCATCACTGAGACTGAAGTTGCCATCACCTTGACGAACCAGCTGATTCGGTTGGTCAATGACACTGATCCCGAGTGTTACGCCTGTCGGTGCACCTGTTGCTGCATCCACAAGACGACCTTGCTCATCCACTTTAAATTGCTCTACAGAACCTGTCAACACTACAGGTTGTCCATTATTATCCAACACTTGTGAACCTGTTGAACTCAGCAATTGCCCTGTTCCTGTAATATCAAAGTGACCATCGCGTGTATATCTCGTGTTACCTTCCGCATCCTGAACTGTAAAATACGCCTGAGGCTGGTAAGTCACCGTGCCGTCGGCCCGTACAAATTTGCCTGAAGCGTCAAACGGAACAGGTTGTCCAGTCTGCGGATCATTGACCGTCATATTGGATGAGATGGAAAAATCATTTTTCTGTCCCGTCTCCATAATAGTCCCCTGCAAATTCATGGACAAACTCTCTTCCGCGAACACTCCCGTGTTCAGCTTGCCCAGCCGCTTTGTTGGAAGATTTGCATCTCCGCCTACCAAAGTAATGAGCATTTCCGGGAAGGAACGGCTTACGCTGTTCACCTGTTTGTATCCCGTGGTGTTCATATTTACGATATTCTGTGTTGCTGTGTCATGGCGGCGTTGTTGCGTAATCATTCCCGCAGTAGCGGTGTACAGACCTCTTAACATGAATTAACCCCTCTCCTCAAGCGCTTGTCCTGCATCGCAGGTTGGCTGCTTGTCCGTTCTGCTTCCCGAGCATGGCGAACCTTTGCTATTTATATCGGCAGATTAGAACTTTTTCTTAACCACCTGATCCAAATTATTAAGCATAATGCCTGTCCCCTTCACGACACAATGCATTGGATCTTCCGCAACCCATACGGGTACATGCAATTCATTGGACAAAAGCTCGTCCAGTCCTTTGAGCAATGCGCCTCCACCAGTCAACACTACACCACGGTCGATAATGTCCGCTGACAATTCCGGCGGTGTACGTTCCAATACCGACTTCGCTGCAACGATGATGGATTGCACAGAATCCCAGAGTGCTTCCTGTACTTCTTTTCCCGATACCGTTACGGTAACTGGCAGACCGGATACCATATCGCGTCCGCGAATATCCATCTCGGACTGATGTCCACCTGGTGTCACGGAACCAATCGCAATCTTGATATCCTCCGCGGTCCGTTCGCCGATCATGAGCTTGTACTTGGCTTTGATAAACTTGATAATGGCTTCGTCGAACTTGTCCCCTGCGACTTTAATAGAAGAGGCGGTGACCACGTCGCCCATAGAAAGGACTGCAACGTCAGTCGTGCCGCCGCCGATATCCACGACCATATTGCCGCTCGGCTGAAAAATATCCATTCCCGCACCGATCGCTGCCGCTTTCGGCTCTTCTTCCAGAAACACTTCTTTGGCACCGCTGCGCTCCGCCGCCTCGCGGATGGCCTTCTGCTCCACGGAAGTAATGTTCGTTGGTGCACAGATCAGAATTCGAGGGTGGCTGTACCAGCTTCTTGCACCTACACGATTAATGAAATGTCTGAGCATCGCTTCTGTAATCTCGAAGTCCGCAATAACGCCGTCGCGCAACGGTCTAATGGCAACAATGTTACCTGGAGTACGCCCCACCATACGACGCGCTTCTTCCCCAACAGCAAGGACACGCTTCGTATCTCTTTCAATGGTCACGACGGAAGGTTCATCGAGGACAACCCCACTTCCTTTCACGTGAATAAGCACGTTCGCCGTGCCAAGATCAATACCGATATCCTTGCTAAACATAAAAGAGCCCCCAAAGTGATATTATTTGGTCAGCGTATCCTGTGAAAAAGAGTCCCTTATCACGTCACCGCTCGTTCGACAAAGTGCAACATATATATGTAAAAATCGGGCTGATAAGATGTCATAATTCGATCCTGTACCAGCTTTTAACATATCATACTTCAGGGGAGGGATTCAATGCATGTGTGAGCTTTTTGGCCTACGTCTTTAAGAAGATGCTTACGATTTGGCGGAAGCCAACACCTCACGTTTCTTGCCACTCGTTTTTTTGTATTTGATTTTGGTCGCTTCACCGCCCCGCAAATGGCGGATCGACTTGTGGTACTCCAAAATGTGTTTCACCTGGTCAGCAAGATCAGGGTTGATTTCCGGCAGACGCTCCGTCAGATCCTTATGCACAGTACTCTTTGACACGCCGAATTCCTTGGCTATGGTACGGACCGTATTCCTCGTCTCAACAATGCAGCGACCAATTTTGATGGTCCGTTCCTTGATGTAATCGTGCACGCTCCCGCCTCCCTACTGTGTGGATAGTTTGGTACATTATATGAGGAGCATGCCTATATATTCGCGGTTTAGAGGTGTGACAAGCTTCGAAGGTCCCATTATTTTCTGAAAAGCACAAAAAGAGCAGAGGTTTAACCCTCTGCCCGTCATGTTGCTGCGGTAAAAATCATTTATTTTTCCGGAAGATATCCTTGCGGGTTAACCGGCTGTCCGTCTTCGTACACTTCAAAGTGAAGGTGGTTGCCAAGCGTTTTACCCAATTCATTGACGCCAGCAGATGCAATTGCATCTCCCTGTTTCACTTCGTCGTCCTGTTTCACTTTGACATCTGCCAAGCTTTGGTATACCGTCTTCAGGTTATCGCTGTGAGTGATTTCCACAACTTGACCTGTGAGCGGATTTTGCTCCACCCGTGTAACTTTACCGGCAAGTGCTGCTTTTACCTCAAACGTTTTGTTATCCCCACGCGCCAGATCGACACCAGTGTTCGGGATAAATGTATCATTGTACTGTACCATCGCCGCTTCATGTTCCTCGGTTGAAGCTTCGTTGTCATAGAAAGGTTTTACGACTGAAATTTCGGACGGTACCGCTACCGGCCATACAAAATTCTCCGACTTTGCAACAACTTCCACACTTTCCTGTTCTCCGCC
This sequence comes from Paenibacillus sp. USHLN196, assembly GCF_037144955.1. Lineage (NCBI taxonomy): Bacteria > Bacillati > Bacillota > Bacilli > Caryophanales > Paenibacillaceae > Paenibacillus > Paenibacillus sp. USHLN196. Next base: position 149,121 of record NZ_JBBCYH010000006.1, read on the forward strand.
TACTGCTGTTTCTTCTGTACCCGCCGTTGCGCCTGTTTCTACTACCCCGCTAGCAGGGTCCGAGTTCAGCGTTTTGTCGCCTGTGCCCTGATAGACCCACACTAAGGTTAGTATAATGCCTGCTGCTGCGATGTAGGCTGCCGGGAAGACCCAGCGTTTGGACATTGCTCTTTTCCATGAAGAGGGCTGGCTAGCCGGTACTCCTTGAGTTGTTTTAGGAGTTTCTTCTTGGATTGTTTTTTTGTTTTGTTCATTCATCTTAATCACCTCAGTAACAAGTGTTACCGGGTGCAACTCTTTTATACACGTGCGACTCTAATTATTTTCACAGAGGTTTCAGAGAGTGCTATATATGGAGTGTGTGTAGCTAGTTGGTACGCCGCTTCGGGGCCAGAAAACCTTTCGACCGCTGGTTACTACCAGATTTCTTCTATCACCTTCTTCAAAGGTGAAATCCGGTAGTAAAGGCGGCCACTTCGTTTCTACAGGTCTTTTCTGTCCCCTGCGCTACTCGTACGCTCGCACTCTCCGCATATATAGCCGAATCTCGAAAGCTCCGGAATGGGTGTTGGTAGACTGGTCTGGATTGGCTGTAGTCGCCAATCCTTCTATGAAGTGCATTTATCGGTGAGAGCGAAATGATATAGAATGTGACTGAGATACTGACCGACTAAGGCTTTCCTGACGTCCTCATGCGTCAAAGCATTTATCTATCCATCCCTGTTCATCTCTCCTACTTCGATGCCAGCATCTTGGATGCCTGTCCGAATGAGATACCTGTATAGTAATGTTTGAGAATCTGAGTCGCGGTGTGTCCCTCCTGCGCCATGCCGTTTGCTCCCCATTGGCTCATACCCACACCATGCCCATATCCGTACGTTGTAATCTGGACCTCATCTCCCACGGCCTTCCAACTGAACTGACTGGACCTTAACCCAAGCAGCTTGCGAACCTCAGGACCGTTGAATGTTTCACCTGCGATCTGCATTTCCTTAATTCGATGCCCTTTGGTTGTAGATAATACTTCCATCCACGATCCATCCTTCTGAGCAGTAACCGGAATGGCATCCAGATTCAGTTTCTGCAGAATCTCGCTACGTTTCATCTTAACGGTCTGTTTGAAGCCTGGAGCCAGACTTTTATCCCATGGACTGTCTACACTTTGCAGATATGGCACAGCGTTCCCCCACACATCTTCTGCATTCTCCGTATATCCATTGCTTGTAGAGAAAAAGGAAGCTGTGATCGCTTTGCCTTGATATGTCATGACCGCATCTCGGCTTTCGCGTACAGCCTGTTGCAGCTTCTCCCATTCCTTCGCCTTCCCCAGACGAGTCCATTCCGATTTCACCTGATCTGGCGGGATAAACACCTGATGGCTGACCGTATCCGTCACATCCGCCGCACCCGATGGAACACCGCTTGTATCACTCGCAGCGAGTCTTCGTACGATAAATGTGCGCGCTGCGATCGCCTGCGCCTTTAACGCCTCCAGTCTGAATTCCGCCGGCATCTCTGCTGCCACTACCCCTGTAACATAGTCTTCCAATGGCAGATTCATCGTTGTCCCTGTTGCAGACAGGTATACGCGTACTTTGGGTTCGGGGTAGGTAACAGGGACTGCTGGCGTAGGAGCTGGGGTTCGTGTAATGTTGGCATCTGCTCGAACAGGGGTTGGCTTAACCGATTCGCTCTCCCGCGGCCATACCAGAATCACCGGGATCAGTAATGCCATCGCCAATAATGCAGATACAGCGGCAGCCGGTTGCCATTTTGTGGGGTTGCGCCCCCATCGACGTTTTCGTCCGAATGTCCGCATTCGACGACGCTTTACCCGGCGGAACCGGTCCAACTCAATAACAGGTATATGGATGTGCTCGGCTGCCTGTCGGTCTAGTTTATCTGTCGACTTCCCTTCTGGACTTGAACATTTTGCAGGCTGTGATGGGACAGCCCTCAGGTTCACTGGGGCAAGCTTGTCTTTTTCTACTCCAGTTACGATATTCTCCTCCGGCTCTTGCATACCCGGACGGGGGACAAGGGGTACCTTTACCTGTACACGAGCTTCTTTCATTCGAATATAACCCTCCGTTGTCTATGGCCGGTTAAGTGCCGGTCGTGTTGTTCAAATCCATAGTTTAGGGTATGAGCTAGCTCGATCTGATAGAACCTGATTTAAGAGAAACGGGTCCCTTTTCGTTCCGTTAACTTTCCAGCTTTCTTTTACCATGTACACCTTAAGAAGGTTGATCTGTCGCTGAATACCGGTGTTTATCTGGATATGACACCCTATATAAAGTCTGCTCTTTCATTTGGTTCAGAATCGATACAGAATACGATGTTATGATATATAAGTTAGGACCAGCTATTAATAGAATCAGGTATCAAACATCACGTTCGCATTCTTGAAAATAAACACAAAAAAAGCCAAGCCGGATGGCTTAGCTTTATCATCTTTTACAACATATGTTCCATTGCATTTCCACACAACCGTGTGCCTCAATACTACAGAACAGTATTCTTTTCGTTCAATCCAGTGTTAAGCCAAAGTTGGTTGTACCTTAAACATCGGTACTTCTTTCTCCACTTTTTCACTAGGTGCTTTGGTTGCTTCCAGCTTAGGCTCATCAACCGAGATCCGATAGATGTCAGCGCCAAGACCGTTAAGCTTCTCAGCGAGATGTACATAACCACGGTCGATGTGATGAACACCGCCCACTTCCGTTGTACCTTCAGCAACAAGACCTGCAATAATGAGTGCGGCACCCGCACGCAAATCGGTAGCCGTTACTTTGGCACCCTTCAGCTTGGCATTACCTGTGATGATGGACGAACGTCCTTCAACTTTGATCTCCGCATTCATCAATTGGAACTCATCCACATGCATGAATCGGTTTTCAAAAACAGTCTCTGTCACGACACTTGTTCCTTCAGATGCCAGCAAGAGTGCCATCATCTGAGATTGCATATCTGTCGGGAATCCTGGGTATGGTAATGTTTTCACATCCACAGCCTTAAGAGGACGATCTGCGATTACACGCACGCCATTCTCATCCGGTTGGACCGTTACACCCATCTCTTCAAGCTTCGCAATAACGGAGCCCAAGTGATCAGAGATTGCACCTTCAATGTACACGTCACCACCAGAGATTGCAGCAGCAGCCATATACGTACCAGCTTCTACCCGATCCGGAATAACCGTGTGTGTTACGCCTGTCAGTTTCTCCACACCTTCAATGCGGATTACTCCAGTACCAGCACCACGTACTATGGCGCCCATTCCATTCAGGAAGTTGGCAAGATCCACAATTTCAGGTTCTTTTGCCGCGTTCTCCAGAACAGTTACACCTTCAGCCAATGTTGCAGCCATCATAATATTTTGAGTGGCACCTACGGAAGCCACATCCAGATAAATTTTCGCGCCACGCAACCGACCTTGGCTACGAGCTTCGATATAACCTTGGCCCAAGCTGATCTCTGCGCCCATGGCTTCAAAACCTTTCAAATGCTGATCAATAGGCCGTGTACCGATGGCACATCCACCAGGAAGTGAGATTCTTGTATGACCCATTCGGGTCAACAAAGGCCCCATGACCAGGAAAGACGCCCGCATTTTACTTACCCATTCATACGGGGCTTCGCAGGAAGTAAGTTTCTCCGCATTTACGGTAATCACTTCGTCCCGGTATGTAACTCCCGCTCCCAGCGATTCCAACACCTTGTTAATCGTCATCACATCGTCTAGAGGAGGCGCGTCAATAATAACGCTTTGTCCTTCTTCCCCTAAGAGAGAGGCAGCGATGATCGGAAGAACAGAATTTTTAGCGCCGCTAACTTTGACACTTCCGGTCAACCTTTTGCCACCGCGGACGATAAATTTGCTCATCATGGTTCCCTCCGCGCTTTTATTCCCTTTTCTTCATTCCGGAATACGTAAGCCCCACTATGTGTAGAAAGGACTGTTGCTGTGTGTGGAATTTCGACATATTCTGGCATATTGCCGCAGATGTCTGTTCAGAAAAGAATTGGTTTTTATAATCCATATCAATAATACCATGTGCAGTGCATTCTGCTATTCAGCATGTAAAATTAGTGTCTTACAAGCAAGCAGAGCATCAGAACAGACAGAGTGGGATGGTTATTAGCCGGCATCAACCGGATATCCCGTTTATAACTACAAAATAAGTGAACAATTGTGAATTCCCTAACTTCCATCATAACATTTTTGAATTGTACGATACAAGCATTTTTACATAAAACATCTCAAATCCATCCAATTTTACGTCACATTTTTTTCTTAATTTCTTTGCCGACAACTCATACTCTAATTGTTAACACAATTAATCGATGTTATTCGACAATGAGCAGCTTGAAGAACCTAACAGATGATTAACCAACCATCTCAACATTAAAACAAATTCTTCAACATTTGGGTCCAAGACAAGTAGTCAATGACAAAGCCAGCAACGGCGTGCCCCAAAATGATAGCGAGCAACAAATGTAACAGTCTTCCCTGAGCACCTCGTGGCTGTCTGATGATTAAATCCAGTTTGAGGTTTTGCAAAGCCCACCAAGACAATGCTATACATAACAGGGAGACGATAATTGAGACCAAGCCATTGGTGCTTAGCGCTTGGTTCACCTGATTCGTCAGATCAGTATCCATATATTCATTACCTCCACATTTGTTGCAGCGATCAGCATATCATATGCCCAACACCCATAACTTGTTAGCATAGAATGTATTGAGGATAACATGCTGAGCGTACTGTCAGATTTACTCCTGCCATGCAGGAATCTCCTGATGCCCAAAGGGCGAGCAGCAACAATCCGGCTGTGCATGACTATGGAATCTACTACGCAGCTTCCTGCTTCTGCTGACTCTATGGAATATAGGCTCTTTCATCATACATTGTCAATTACATTGATTTCCACTTCTAAAATATTTTAATTTTAAAATGCCGGGATTTTGTGACTAAAACGACATAAAAGAGCGTTATTTCGATATCGATTCTGTCATTTCCTCGGAAATAATTTATAATCCTTCATATAAAAAATGGTTCTCATAGTGGTAAATACGCCCACTACTTTAGTCCTACATCCTATTCAAATTCTCATAAACGGTGAACAATTGATTTGAGAAACTTCTCTATAATGAAGAATCTCCTGGATGCTCAAACAAATAATTTTGCTATATTTGATAAAATAATTCTATCAAAAAAACTCAAAAAAGCCCGGCAGACTAGGCCGCCGGGCCTTTAAGAATCGTTTATTTGCCGAATACATTAATCCGGTTAACCGCTTTTTGCAGTGCGATCTCTGCACGTCGGTGATCAAAGTGGTCCTGGTTGCTTTGGCTTGCAAGCCGACGTTCTGCCCGCTCTTTCGCCGCACGCGCACGATCCACATCAATGTTTTCCGGGAATTCAGCACTCTCTGCGAGTACAACTACCTTATCTTTACGAACTTCGATAAACCCGCCACCGATAGCAACTTGTTTATTTTCTTTTCCGTTATGGATATGGATTGGTGCGATCTGCAAAGGTGTAACCATAGGAATATGACCTGGCAGAATGCCCAGTTCCCCTTCAATACCACGAGCAGTAATACTATTCACCTGTTCTGAATATACCAAACGCTCGGGTGTTACGATTTCCAACAAAAAGGTGCTCAATTCCATCCCTCCTGAAATATCCGAAGGATAGCCCGCTTCATAAGGACAATCCTGGATTCAGACTAAACCAGTGTTTTGGCTTTCTCCACTGCCTCTTCAATTGTACCAACAAAGAGGAAAGCTGCTTCCGGAAGATCATCATACTTACCTTCGAGAATCTCTTTAAAGCTGCGCACCGTTTCTTTAACCGGAACGTATTTACCCGGAATACCGTTAAATGCTTCAGCAACGTGGAATGGCTGGGACAAGAAACGTTGGATTTTACGAGCACGGTATACAAGCGCTCTGTCTTCTTCACTCAACTCGTCCATACCCAGGATTGCAATGATATCTTGCAATTCATTGTAACGTGCCAAGATACGTTTAACGCCTTGAGCAACGCTGTAGTGTTCTTCACCTACAACTTCAGGGGACAAGATCCGGGAGCTGGAAGCCAGTGGATCTACCGCAGGGTAGATACCCATCTCGGAAATTTTACGCTCCAGGTTCGTCGTTGCATCCAAGTGGGCAAACGTCGTTGCAGGAGCCGGGTCAGTGTAGTCATCCGCAGGCACGTAGATGGCCTGAATGGATGTTACAGAACCTTTTTTCGTTGATGTGATACGCTCTTGCAGTTGACCCATTTCTGTTGCCAACGTAGGTTGGTAACCTACCGCGGAAGGCATACGTCCAAGCAAGGCAGATACTTCTGAACCCGCTTGGGTGAAACGGAAGATGTTATCGATAAAGAGCAACACGTCACGGCCTTCTTCATCACGGAAATATTCCGCCATTGTCAGACCTGTGAGGGCTACACGAAGACGTGCACCTGGAGGCTCGTTCATTTGTCCGAAGACCATTGCTGTTTTGTTGATAACGCCGGAATCACTCATCTCGTGATACAAGTCATTACCTTCACGTGTACGCTCACCAACACCCGCGAATACGGAAATACCGCCGTGCTCTTGTGCGATGTTGTTGATCAATTCCTGAATGGTTACCGTCTTACCTACACCCGCACCACCGAAGAGGCCGATTTTACCACCTTTGGCGTAAGGAGCGAGCAAGTCGATAACTTTGATTCCTGTCTCCAGCATCTCTGCTTGGGTAGTCAGTTCATCAAATGCAGGTGCTGAACGGTGAATCGGGTTCTTGTGCTCAGCAGCTACGGCACCGCCAGTATCAATTGCTTCGCCGAGTACGTTAAATACACGACCCAGTGTTGCTTCTCCGACAGGTACAGAGATTGGAGCTCCTGTATCTAATGCTTCCATACCACGAACAAGTCCATCCGTGGAGGACATCGCAATACAACGTACACGGTTGTCACCCAGATGTTTCGAAGCTTCGAGTGTAAGGTTTACACTAACGCCGCTCTCACTTACTGTAGTGATCGTAATGGCATTGAGGATTTCCGGCAGACCGCCGCGATCAAACTCGACGTCAACAACCGGACCCATGATGCTCACAACGCGTCCTTTGTTCATCTTAACGTTCCCCTCCTACAAGCCTGCTACTTTTGCAAAAATAATGTACCGTTCGTTTATCTTTGCTCTGCAAGCCTTCATTAATAAAAAACGGTTAGCCTTGTGCTGCGTTGGCACCTGCCACAATTTCCGTAATCTCCTGCGTAATCGCCGCTTGACGGGCACGGTTATAGGTCAATGACAAGTCGTTAATGAGTTTGGATGCATTTTTGGTTGCATTACCCATTGCCGTCATTTTCGCGCCCAGCTCACTTGCCTTACCGTTCAGAAGCGCACCATAGATCAGCGTTTCCGCGTAACGCGGAAGCAAAACCTCCAGTACAGCCTCAGCAGACGGCTCGTATTCGTAGCTTGCCGTTGGTCCTTCCGCAGCAGTTACCTCAGGTGTTTCCATCGGAAGAAGTTTTTCTACCGTAGGAATCTGGGTCAACGCATTCACAAAGCGGTTATAACAAATGTACAATTCATCAAATTCAGCCAGTTCAAACCCATGAACCGCTTCGTGTGCGATGGATTTGATATCTGCAAATGAAGGCGAATCCGACAGATCCGTTGTTGTGGATGCCATCGCAATTTCACGACGTCTGAAGTAATCGCGTCCTTTACGTCCAATGACGAACAATTCGTAGTCATCCTGGGAGTTGTGGCGCTCTTTAAGCGTCTGATTAACCTGACGCAAAACGTTCGCATTGTATCCACCTGCAAGACCACGGTCCGATGTAATGATCAGGTAAGCAGTCTTTTTGACCGGACGGCTCTCCAGCATCGGGTGTTGTATGCCTTGGGTGCTTGATGCAATACTCGCTACAACTTCTTTCAGTTTCTCCGAATAAGGACGGGCTGCTTCCGCTTTTTCCTGCGCTTTACGCAGTTTTGCAGCAGCTACCATCTCCATTGCTTTGGTGATCTGCTTGGTGCTTTGTACGCTTTTAATTTGCCGCTTAATTTCGCGCATGCCTTTTGCCATGATTTCACCACCTTAAAGTTTTGACAAAGTCAAAACTACATCGTAAGCATCATCTTTTTTGACAGAGTCAAAGTATTACATGCAGACATGCGGAATCGGTTAGACAACTCCGCACCTGCAATCATTTATTTAGACAGAGACAGCAAAGCTCTTTCTGAACTTTTCAATTGCGCCTTTCAGCGCGTTTTCGTTGTCTGCAGTCAATTCTTTAGTATCACGGATCGATGCAAGAATTTCCGGATGGCTGCTCTCCATGAACGCGAGGAACTCACGCTCAAAACGAGTAACATCACCTGTTGGAATTTCATCCAGGAATCCTTTAACTGCAGTGTACAAGCTGACTACCTGTTGTTCTACAGGCAAAGGCTGGTTAACACCTTGCTTCAGGATTTCCATCATGCGTGCACCACGATTCAGGCGGGCCTGAGTCGCTTTATCCAGATCGGAACCGAACTGGGAGAACGCTTGAAGCTCACGATATTGAGCGAGGTCGAGACGCAGGGAACCTGCAACCTTTTTCATCGCTTTAATCTGAGCAGAACCACCGACACGGGATACGGAAATACCTACGTTGATCGCCGGGCGTTGTCCAGCATTGAACAAGTCAGCTTCCAAGAAGATTTGTCCGTCTGTGATGGAGATTACGTTCGTTGGAATGTATGCAGATACGTCGGAAGCTTGTGTTTCAATAAACGGAAGTGCGGTTAAAGAACCACCACCAAGTTCATCATTCAGCTTCGCAGCACGCTCCAGCAAACGGGAGTGCAGGTAGAAGACGTCACCCGGATAAGCCTCACGGCCCGGTGGACGACGAAGCAACAAGGAAAGCTCACGATATGCAGAGGCTTGTTTGGTCAAGTCATCATAGATAACCAGAACGTGCTCGCCTTTGTACATGAAGTACTCACCCATTGAGCAACCGGAATACGGTGCGATGTACAAGAGTGGTGATGGATCGGAAGCTGCTGCAGTTACAACAATTGTGTACTCCATTGCGCCTTTACGACGAAGAGTTTCCACAACTTGAGCAACCGTAGACTGTTTCTGACCAATAGCCACATAGATACACTTCATGCCGCTACCTTTTTGGTTCAGGATCGCATCAATTGCGATGGATGTTTTACCTGTTTGACGGTCACCGATGATCAACTCACGTTGTCCACGGCCGATTGGAACCATTGCATCGATGGCTTTGATCCCTGTTTGCATTGGCTCATGAACCGATTTACGATCCATTACACCTGGTGCTTTACCTTCAACTGGACGGAATTCCGTTGTAGCGATTGGCCCTTTGCCATCTACTGGAATACCGAGCGGGTTCACAACGCGTCCAATCAATGCTTCGCCTACAGGCACTTGCATGATTTGACCAGTACGTTTCACTTGGTCGCCTTCACGAATATCGTAGTAAGGTCCCAGGATAACGACACCGACATTGCTTTCTTCTACGTTCATGGCGAGTCCCATAACACCGCTTGGGAATTCAACCAACTCGTTGGACATGACGTTCTCAAGTCCGTAAACACGAGCGATACCATCACCAACCTCGATTACCGTTCCGACTTCGACTACATCGATATCGGTCTTGTATTGTTCGATTTGGCTCTTAATTAATGTACTGATTTCTTCTGGTTTGATACTCAAGTGTCCTCACCCCAATCTACTGTACTCGTCTGTTAAAAGACTGCTCAAGACGTTCGAGCTTGCCAGCCAAGCTGCCGTCATAGATCGTATCGCCAATGGCGACTTTCAATCCGCCCAGCAGAGTCGGATCAACAATGTTCTCGATACGAATCTTTTTATTCACACGGCCACCGAATTCACGGGCTACCGCTTCTTTTTCTTCATCATTCAATGCATAAGTCGAGTAGACACGTGCATCAGCGATGCCGAGCGACTCACCTTGGATCTTCCGATAATCAATCAGCAAGTCTTCCAGCAATTCAACGCGTCCGCGTTCAATCAACAACAAGACTGTACGAAGGACTGATTCGGATACCTTACCATCAAGACTTGAGTGAAGCACCTGCTGCTTAGCTTCATCAGAGATGTTAGGAGATACGATGAATTTCTCGATATCAGCATCTCCGGTCAATGCACTAACTACTGCAACCAGTTCCTGTTCAACCTCAAGCACCTGCTGCTGCTGAAGAGCAACTTCGAACAATGCTTTCGCATAACGCTTGGCAACAATCGTATCGCGGCTCATTGTCGGCCTCCTACCTCATTGAGGTATTGGTTCACAAGTTCTTCTTGTGCAGGACCGTTCTCAACTTCTTTTTTGATCAACTTGGATGCAATCTGAACGGAAGCTGTACCCAGTTCGTTGCGAAGCGCTGCGACTGCTTTGTTCTTCTCGCTCTCGATTTCGCGTACTGCATCGTCTTTCAGACGATTAGCTTCTGCTTTCGCATCAGCCAAAATCGATTCAGCTTGTTTGCCACCCGTTTGTTTGGATTGTTCAATGATGTCGTAAGCATCTTGGCGTGCTTGCTCAAGAGCTTGTTTTTGTTCCTCCACATAGGCGATGGCCTGTTCTCTAGTCTGTGCAGCCTCATTCATCTGCGTCAACACGAGTTCACGACGTTTTTCCATAATGGAGAACAAAGGACCGAAAGCATAACGGCTAAGCAGCCAATATAAAATTGCGAATGCAACAATCGCAAGAAGCGTATTTTCCCATATGAAACTCAATCTGTTCACTCCTTCCTGGAGGTATCCTTGGAACATTCATCTGCAGGTAGCAGACATTACCTAAAAAGAAGGCGCGGATGGCTATGGCCTTCCCCGCCAAACCTTTAAAATTTAATTAAGCCATACCGTAGAACATGAACGCGAGTACCACACCGATGATCGGCAATACCTCGATCAAACCTACACCGATAAACATTGTTGTTTGAAGAGTGGATTTTGCTTCCGGTTGACGGGCAATACCTTCCACCGTTTTGCTGATTACCATACCGTTACCAATACCTGCGCCAAACGCGCCCAGTCCTGCAACAATTGCTGCTGCGATTAATGCCATTGCTCCCATTTGTATATCCTCCTTAAAATGATAAATCGAATTTTTTATTGTTCAGCCTGGTGAAGAAATCTTCGTAGGGCTTGAAACTTAATGCTCGTCGTGCGTCTCGATGCTCTGTGAAATGTACACCATCATCAAGATAACAAACACAAATGCCTGGATCGCGCCGATAAAGATACTAAAGCCTTGCCACACCATTAGTAGCGGAATCGCTGCAATAGCACCAAACACTTTGAATGTGGTCAGTTTCAGGATCGTTGCGATCAGTACTTCACCCGCGAAGATATTCGCGAATAGACGCATACCGTGTGTCAATAGCTTGGATGCCGTCTCAATCAAGTTGATTGGCAAGAACAAGGCGAATGGCTTGAGGTAATGCTGGAGATAGCCTTTCGTGTTGCGGAACAATCCGAGTCCATGAGATACAAGGAACGCTACCAGAGCAAGTCCCATTGTTACAGACAGATCGGCTGTCGGTGATTTCCACCATGCCAGTTCAACGTGCGGGTGTGCTTCAGGGTCTTTGGCATGCGCTTCTTCAAACGCTTCCACCGCTGTAACAATCGGCTGACCGAATACCTGTGCCTGATTAACATCTGTTACTTCAGATACAGCCACGATCGGAAGACCGAGCATATTCCCTACAAAAATGAACATAATCATGGAAAGAGCGAGAGAGATAAAATGTTTACCTTTCTTCATATCCATTGTACTGGAAATCAGATTGCGGACGAATTCTACTGCCCACTCCATAAAATTTTGCAGCTTGCCGGGGTTTTCAACGGATAATCTTCTTGTTGCCAATACAGCAAAAATAAAAACAATTGCACCTGTTACAACCAGCATCAACAGAACCGATAGATCCAGTCGAAATCCGCCAAGCATAATAATTGGAGCTTCATGCATATTTTTCTCACCCCTTTCTCGACTTGAAAGCTGCAGCACCTAACATCATTTTGCTCTGCGGGAATGGACAATCCCTATAATCAGTAAGGAATATTGTGCAATGACGAGACCGCCTGCAACCGCATATGTATTGAAGTACTGCGGAAAGCGCATCGATATGAATATACCGAGCACAGCGAGTGCCGCTCTTGTCAAAAATCCCAGGTTCACACGCTTCAAGTTACCTTCTGCCGCATCATCAGACATTTTCCTTACTTTGTAGCCCAAGTAAAATGCATTGATCCAGCTAACTCCTGTACCCAGGGCCAGTCCCAAAGCAATTGTCTCCACACGTGGCATAAAGGCCGCTGCGAGAAAACAAATCATAAGAAAGTACATGATGAAAACAGTCATCGATCTGCGGTATCTGGTTAGTTCACTCATCACTTTCCCCCATGACTTTTTTCGCGATAAAGTAGATGCTTACACCGCCTGCCGCAAGAAAAAAGAGAACGCTTACGGCGATCCATATTCCGTTACCTCCGATGGTCTTGTCCAACCAGGAGCCAGCGTAATATCCGGCAACAGCGAGAATGGCAATCTCGATCCCAAATGCTGTCACGAGTCCCATTGCTTTCCACACGTTATCGTCATGGTTACGGGATGAATTTGGTTTGTTCGAATCGGCCATTTTCCACGCCACCCTTGCAATCCCAGTTAATTTTACTGAATGATGAGAGCCTTTGTCAATTGAATGATTTTAGCGTTTTAAAGGGTAAAACGACGGGAATATAGACCCTCAAAGCCCATAAACCCGCGTAAACCGTACAGTTTAACTGTATGCTATGCCCTTTATAAATCCGTCAGAAAAAAAGTATTATTTTTTGAATTTTCTGTGAAATGATTCCGGACGCTCACTATTTACACCAAAATGGTGCAAAATCGCATTGACAATTCTTTCCGAAGCATGTCCATCACCGTATGGATTGGCAGCCTGACTCATGCTTGCATACAGTGTTTCGTCTGTAAGCAGAGCTTTGGTCCGTTCATATACACGTTCCTCTTCGGTACCTACCAATTCCAGCGTTCCAGCTTCAATACCTTCCGGGCGTTCTGTTGTATCGCGCAATACGAGCACAGGCACACCAAACGAAGGCGCTTCTTCCTGCAAACCGCCTGAATCGGTCAAAATCAAGTGAGTATGCGGGTAAAAGTTATGCAAATCCACCACGTCTAGTGGATCAATTAATTGAATACGGGGATGATTCCCCAAAATCGCGTGAGCCGGCTCCTTCACAGCAGGACTTGGATGCACCGGGTACACGATGGCAATATCTTCGAATTCGTCGGCAATCCGTTTGACGGCCTGGAAAATGTTGCGGTGAGGCTCGCCTTGAGATTCACGGCGATGAGCTGTCATCAGCACAAGGCGTTTGCCTTGGGCCCAATCAAGTACCGGGTGTGTGTAGTCCTCCCGTACTGTATATTGAAACACATCGGTTACCGTGTTGCCTGTGACATACGTACTAGACTCTGATTTATTTTCTTTGGCAAGATTGGAAGAAGACCAATCCGTAGGCGCAAAGTGTAGATCAGCCAGCACTCCCGTCAACTGACGGTTCATCTCTTCCGGATATGGAGATAGCTTGTTCCACGTCCGAAGCCCCGCTTCCACATGCCCTACCTGAATCTGTTGCAGGAATGCTGCGTAGCTCGCTACAAAGGTAGTCAATGTATCCCCGTGAACCAGTACAATATCCGGCTTAGCTTCAGCTAATACCGGCTCCAGACCACCAAGTACACGAATCGTAATTTCGTTCAATGTCTGGCGGTCTTTCATTACATCCAGATCATAATCGGGATGAATGTCGAAAACTTCAAGTACCTGATCCAACATTTGGCGATGCTGCGCAGTTACGCAAACAATGGATTCAATAGACTCGGGATGTTTTTGCAATTCCAAAATAAGCGGAGCCATCTTGATGGCTTCCGGACGCACCCCGAAGATCGTCATGACTTTAATTTTGTTGGACATTCGAGCAAAGCCCCTTTTCTATAAGTTCCGAACCTCTTACAAGCATGAAAATATGCTTATTTAGTGCCGTATAGACGGTCTCCTGCATCTCCAAGTCCTGGAACGATATAACCATGATCATCCAGACGGTCGTCCAATGCTGCTACATAGATATCCACATCGGGATGTGCATCCTGTACAGCTTTTACGCCTTCCGGTGCTGCTACCAGGTTCATCATTTTAATTTGAGTACAGCCGCGTTTTTTGAGCACGTCAATGGCTGCAATTGCCGAACCGCCAGTCGCAAGCATCGGATCAATTACGATCAATTGACGCTCTGTCACGTCTGTAGGCAGTTTGGTGTAGTATTCTACCGGTTGCAGTGTTTCCGGATCACGGAACAGACCAACATGTCCAACCTTTGCCGCTGGCAACAATTTCACAACGCCATCCAGCATTCCGAGTCCTGCACGCAGAATCGGCACCAGCCCAAGCATACGTCCAGAGATGACTTTACCTTGTGTTGCAGCTACAGGTGTCTGTACATCAATCGTTTCCAGTTCAACATCTCTTGTAATCTCATAAGCCATCAACGTTGCTACTTCATCCACCAATTCACGAAAATCTTTCGTATTCGTACGCATGTCGCGTATAAACGTCAGTTTGTGTTGAATCAAAGGGTGATCACATACTACTAATTTTCCCATCTAATTTGTCCCTCCGGTAAGTTCTTCATGTTCAGCATTTCCAAATATACCTAGCCACCATTCATGGGCTCGATAAATCCTGTATATTATATCATCACCAACAACGAATTACACCATCAAAGGGCACCCAATCATTACAGAATACCGAATCCTATAAAAAACAGGACCGGAAAATGATCCATCCGGTCCTGTTTTGCTCATGGTGTTATGTCATTGAGTGGGAAAAATATGAATACAAGTGATGCTCCGCAAACAGATTGCACCTTCGATCACTGTTATCCCCTGATTTTTTTAATCCTCCTATTAAAGGAGAAAATCAGGGCATAAAGGCGAGCGCTTCGCTTCTCCGGTTGCATTCTGCCAGCTTCGTCTTTTGTATTCCAATTTATCAAAACTCAAAAGAAAGCAGCATGAGCAACGTTTTTTAGTATTTAAGGTCGGTATAGAGCGGGAATTGGTCTGTCAGTGCAGTCACTTCTGCACGAGCTTCATCCAGCTTCGCCGTATCTTTTGGATTTTTCAGTGTTTTGGCAATGATCTTACCGATCGCTACCATCGCTTCTTCGTTCATGCCACGGGAAGTTGCAGCAGGTGTACCAATTCGAATACCGCTCGTTACAAACGGGCTAGTAGGATCGAATGGTATTGCATTTTTGTTCACGGTAATACCGATGGAATCAAGCACATGCTCAGCTTCCTTACCTGTGATGTTCACACTGCGTGTGTCGATCAGCATCAAGTGGTTATCTGTACCACCGGATACGATGTTCAATCCTTCAGCGATCAGTGTTTCAGCCAAAACCTGTGCGTTTTTTACGACATTCTGTGCATATGTTTTGAACGAAGGTTGAAGTGCTTCACCAAATGCTACGGCTTTGGAAGCAATCACGTGCATCAGAGGTCCACCTTGGGAACCTGGGAATACAGCTTTATCAATCGCTGCTGCCCATGCTTTGCGGCACAGAATCATACCACCACGAGGTCCGCGCAGCGTTTTGTGTGTTGTTGTTGTAACGAAATGCGCATGTGGAACCGGGTTTGGATGCAAACCAGCAGCAACCAGTCCGGCGATGTGAGCCATATCTACCATGAACAAAGCACCTACATCATTGGCGATGGAAGCCAGCTTTTCAAAATCAATGGTACGCGGATATGCACTTGCACCTGCAACGATCAGACGAGGGCGGTGTTTGAAAGCCGCTTTGCGTACTTCATCATAATCAATCAGGAATGTATCTTCCTGTACGCCGTATGCTACGAAATTATACAGCAAACCGGATGCGTTAACCGGGCTACCGTGTGTGAGGTGTCCACCATGGGCAAGGTTCATACCAAGTACAGTATCACCTGGTTTCAATGCTGCAAGATATACTGCCATGTTCGCTTGTGCGCCGGAGTGAGGCTGAACATTCACGTGTTCTGCTCCGAACAATTCTTTTGCACGATCACGTGCGATGTCTTCAACGATGTCCACATGCTCACAACCGCCATAGTAACGTTTGCCAGGATATCCTTCAGCGTACTTGTTGGTCAGAACAGATCCCAGTGCTTCAATTACTGCTTCACTTACGATGTTCTCGGATGCAATCAGCTCAATGTTGTTCTGTTGACGTTTTAGTTCAAGATTCATCGCTTCCAGTACTGCCGGGTCATTCTTGCGCAATTGTTCCATGATTAAATTCCTCCCAGGTATAAGTGAAGTTATAAAGCGAAACTAAGTGGTTACACTCCTGACTTCGATTGCATCACCATCTTCCGATCGCTGTTATCCCCGGATTTTTCTGAACTCCCTTATAATAAGGGGATAATCCGGGGATAGCGTATGCTTCCGATGTAGCTTTCCTTCGGAAAGCTTTCAGGCGAACGCTTTGCTTCTTCAGATTGGTGTTGCACTCTCCGTTTTCGTGTAAAGTCTAATTTAGCTTTATATTGGTTGAAGATATCAGTCACAAAATGTCGAATCTGGTTGTTCTTCCATACGATACACCGCGCGTTCGCCGCCAATTAACTTCGGACGGGTTAACGCTGTGGTAACACGAGCATCTCCAACATAGCGGAGCGCTGTACGATAGGGTACGGCTACATGCCGGAGATGCATTCCAATCATCGTCTCCCCAATATCCAGGCCAGCATGGGCCTGCACATGTTCAGCCAGGCATGGATCGGTCAGCGAACGATATGCTGCGGATGCCATGGAACCTCCGGCCTTCGGCACGGGTACTGCACCAACCTCAGTCAATCCAAGACGAGTTAGCACAGAACGTTCCATTACCAGCGCACGGTTCAGATGCTCACAACATTGGAATACCGTGTCAAAACCGAACTCCTCCTGCACCTCGCGTATACCCGCAAGAAGCTGCTGCGCCACTTCAATGGCACCACTTGTACCAATTCGCTCGCCTGCGACTTCACTTGTGCTTGTACCGATCACAACGATCTGTCCAGGTCCAAGCTGTCCGGCTAGCGCCAGTTCATGCAGAATGGATGCGGTCTGTTCTTGCAATCCGGGTTGTTCCGAATCTAACTCTATAGTCATCCTATCATCGCCTCCCGATAAAATCATGCCCGCTTTTTCTTGGCTGTCTTCGTATTCTTGCACGGCATCTCAGGTACTATTATAGCGAATAATCAGATGAAAGACGAAAAAAAGAGCAGTCTGCGGGTAACGCAGAATTGCTCTTTTGCCCAGGCGACCGGCCGTTTGTTCCGGTGCTCCATCGTGGTTATGCCCACTTCGTCGCCAGTTACACCGGATCCCTGTTTTCCCCTTCATCATAAATCAACCCGCAGCTAAAATCAACGGTTAATTTACATCACGTGTCCTGTTTCTATAACCTGCCCCGCAGGATCAGAATTATCCCAGCTTATCCAAAAGCCGATCCAATGCAGTCCGAATCTCAGCCGCAGCTATATTGTAATCATCACGACTTCCCCCAAACGGATCGGAGATGTCGAAACTTGGAATTCGTTGTCTGATCTCAATGGCTCGCTCACGCTCCGATGCCAGGATCTCTTGCCCAAGGGCACGTTTCATCTCCAGCGTAGCAAACAGGCTGTCCAACTCCTGGACATCATTTAATACCTGTTCATCATCCTCCACATACTCTTTCAATGTATAGGTTTTGTGGACGGAGTCGGGAAAAACCTGCATGACATGTTGCTTGTGACTCCGTGTTAACGTAAGAACCAAGTCAGCCCAACCTACTAGATTGGAGCTAAGTTGTGTGGAATGAGGTGGTCCTTCCACGTTATGATCTCTCAACACCGCTTCCGCATGACGGGAGATCGGCATACCCGATGTTGCTGCCACACCTGCGGAACGAACTTCTACCTGAATGCCGCGCTCCGATGCCAATTTTCGCAAAAGCCCCTCTGCCATGGGGCTGCGGCACGTATTTCCTGTACATACGAATAAAATATGTTTCATTGTGTTAGCCTCCCCATTTTACATATGATGCGAATGATATGATTACTCACGTTTTATTCTAGAATATAAACAAAAGTCCGAACGCAAGCAAGATTGCGCCACCAATAGCTTCGCCGTAATCACCGAGATTCTGACTCACCCGGCGGCCTAATAGCAGCCCCATTACCGACATCACCCCGCCACACACACCAAAGGCAAGGACCGTCAAAATCAGATTACTACTAAACATTCCCAGTGAAACGCCAACGGAAAATGAATCCACACTTACACTGAGTGAAAACAAAACAACGCCGAGCAGGGAACGGTGGTTCACCAGCTTGGTATCACCTTCGCGGAATGCATTCAGAATCATATGACCACCCAGTAGAACAAGCAATCCCCCCGCAGCATAAGTCGTAATGTCACCGAGCAGCGAGCTGACGTATTTGCCCATATACATGCCGATGAGCGGCATGATGATATGAAACAGCGCTGTTACTGTACTGATCCGCAATACATCCCTCAGTCGAATGCCCTTCATGCCAATTCCGATTCCGAGCGAGAACGCATCAAGGCCCAGCGCAACAGCCATGATCAAAATGGTTACCAACTGCCCTACATGGGCAGACACATCCCACATCCCCATACCCCCAAGTCACGTAAAGGTTCTTGTACACGATATGCGGACAAGGACCTAAACATGACCGATGAAAGGTAAACGGTGACGGATCTATGGAATTCGATGCTGGCTTTATAGATATTTTGAAATTGTTTTGAAAAAAGGGTGATTAGCTCTCCCTGACTGTATGATCAGGAGAGGTTAGGAGGGTTGCTGGTCGCCAACTTGTATGAGTTGGTTACCTGCAGCCTTGAGCAGCCGATTCATGACGGCTGCACCCAGCCCTTCGCGTGAGCAGGCTTCAGCCACAATATAAGTGGCGCCTTGCTCATCGCAGCTGCGCAGCGCGGCGTATAGCCGGCGCGCTGCTTCTTCCAGCTCGCTGGCGTCACCCAGCGAGAACACGGCATCGGCGCGGTACTGCTCCGCGTGCTCGGCGAACGCCAGCACCGCGGTGCGCTCTCCGCGCTGCGCCGCCTCTGCGATGGCGGCGCTGATCCAGGCCGCCACCGCTGCGGGCGGCCCCTCCACCACGCACAGCGCCCCTGCGGGTGCGTAGTGCGTGTACTTCATGCCCGGCGAGCGCGGCGCCGGGCTGCCCACGCCATCGGACCCCTCCGCGAGTAGCGCGGGGTCCGTGGCGACACGGGCGGCAACGGCGGACAGCTGTTCCGCTGTAATGCCGCCAGGGCGCAGGATGGTGACGGTACCGTCGTCACCGACCTGCACAACCGTGGACTCGACGCCCACCCCAGTGGGGCCGCCGTCCACGATGCCGCCGATGCGGCCATCCAGATCCTCGCGCACATGAGACGCGAGTGTTGGGCTTGGCCGCCCGGAGCGGTTGGCGCTTGGTGCAGCCACAGGGCATGCCGCCGCCGCGATCAACTGCAAGGCCACCGGGTGGTCCGGCATGCGCACGGCCACCGTGTCCAGACCGGCGGTGACCCGCGGGGACACCGCACCCGGCCTAACCGGCAACACGAGCGTCAATGGTCCCGGCCAGAAGGCCGCCATCAGCGCTTCCGCCGTTTCATTCACTTCCGTGACCAGCGCATCCAACTGGTCACGGTGCGCGATATGCACAATCAGTGGATTGTCAGATGGTCGGCCTTTGGCGACAAATACAGCCTCCACGGCTGCTGTGCTACGCGCATCAGCACCCAGGCCATAGACCGTCTCGGTCGGAAAGGCCACCGTCTGACCTTGACGAATGCAGGCTGCGGCAGCCTGCAAGTCGGCGAGCGCCTGTTGATCGGCGCTCCCCTTTTTCACATCCAACCCATTAATATTACCCATTCCATGATCATTCTCAGCGCTCACCAAGACGCGTACATCCCACATCTCGGTGAACAGTTCTCCCGGAGCTTTCGTATTACGTATTTCTCTACCATCCCTCATCTCAGAGGTGTGTTGCCAAGGTTCGTTTTCTCTGCTCATATATTATCATTCCTAAACTTCAAGTAGGTTAGTTCACATACGTCTTCAATATAAGAGGTTGTTCAAAAAGTACGCTTTTGATTACAATAGATGCCTAGCAGCATCATCAACGTCGAATATGAAATTCAGCCGAAATAAGCGGGAGGCTTACGAAGTATGTTTCCGAAGGAAACATTTTGGTTGCTCACGTAGTTTGCCTACGCTCCGCTACTCCATTTCTAGCTTCATTCCATCTTCTTGGTACTGAAAACCAGACTTTTTGAACACGCACTATAAGTAATTATAACATACCTGTCCCAACTCGGATGCCCTTCACACTTCGCTCCACGTATGAGTCTCACTATAACTTCTCCACCAATTCATATGTAAAGGGCAGCTTCCTGAATCGAAGTCGCCCTTATTGATATCACTAATACATTGTTATGCGAATATTCCAGTAACCCAACTCCATAATTTCACAGCCATGTCCCACAGAAAGAATCTCGCCTCCGGTGTATCACCCTGCACAGATGCCTCTGCATCTCCAGGTTCAGCCGCTGCGGCCGATACCGTTGAAGGTTTCGCCAGTGCATCCCCGGTCCCTGCATCAATGAAGCACAGCGGCGGGAACAACACACACCACCAGTTCTGACCTTTGCCTTCGCCCAGCGTGATCCGAACAGCTTCATAATCTCCCGCAGGATACACGGTGCCACCATATAGTTTGGTTGGGAACGGAACAGAACCCAATTTCACCTGATACTCATAATTCAAACCGCGACTGGCCAGCTCTTCTCCTACCCGATCCTCAATCTGGGACAGATGTTCACGGATTACCTTGCGCGCTTCATCCAGACTTTGCGGATTCTCCAGCTCGGCTACCCACTCACCCATCTGTGCAACGACGGCATCTCGAATCTCGCGTTTCACCAATTGATCTCCCGGTGCATCCGAGTTTGCGAGAATCCGCAAGCGAATCGATTGTTCCGGAATCGCTGTGGCCGCCACAGCTGCATCCGTCTTCTGACCTTCCCACATCATGATAATCATCATAAGACATACAATAATAAGTCCAATTTGCTTTACAATTCGTCTGTTCATTCCGTTCTCCCCCTCGGCTCTCTGATCACATTGCCTGCAACTCTCTCATGTCTATCAGTATGCCCCGAAGAACCGGAAGTAAACCTAGCATTTGCAATAAATCTACTACATCAATTCTCTCATTTACATTCGCTCACCAGTCATGTTAAAAAAGGCTGATCTGCGCCTGATTACAGGGCAAATCAACCTCTCCATTTCTAATTACAATCTCGTTATACGTCCCACCGCTTTACTTTTCACCTACACCGACTCAACAATTACACAGCACTTTTCTCTTTCTTGAGCATATTCCATACACGTTCGGACAACCGGGGTTGCTGCTCCCCCATCAGAAGCTCATCCTCCTCTTCTTGCCCGTATAACTTAATGCTCATGACCACCCCGATACAAGCCATGTTAATGAGCAAAGAGGTTCCCCCGTAACTGATGAACGGTAACGTAATGCCTGTAAGCGGCATCAGCCCAAGGAACGCCCCCACGTTCTCGAACACCTGATACAACAGCATACCAATAATGCCTACAATGATGACGGGTCCAGCGCGATCTTTGCATGCCAGAGCAATCAGCACCATGCGGTGGATCAGGACAAAGTACAGCAGAATCAGAATGGATGCACCGACAAAACCAAACTCCTCGGCGATCACGACAAAAATGGAATCAGAATACGTGTAGGGGACTCGTCCACTCTGAACGGATGTTCCTTGCAAATAACCTTTGCCGATAATACCCCCGGATCCGATGGCTAAGCCTGCATTTTTCGTATGCCAGGAAGCCTTGGAGGTAGCCTTTTCCGGTACAAGCCAAGGATCAATCCGCTCCGCCCAATGCTCCCGCTTTACCTTTTCAAGAAAGGTGAACACTTCATCATGATAGAAAGTATAGGCTTTAACGAAGCCAAGAAACGCCACTCCCACAATTGCCAGCCCGATCAATGCGTGCTTCAGCCTCATGTTCCCAATCCAAAACACTGCAGCCAGAATCACCACATATCCCAGCGCATTACCCAAATCATTCTGAGCCATAACCAGGGCAAATGGAATAAACGCCCAGCAGCCAATGGGCACAATATCTCTCCAGAACTCCAGCGTACTTCGTTGCCTCTTCACAATTAAATGGGCGAGAAACAGAATCAGAATCATCTTGAACAGCTCTGCCGGTTGAAAAGAAAAATTGTCGCCCAGCTTCAGCCAGCCGTTGGCATTATTGATCGAGCTGCCCATAACATTGGCCAGGATTAGCAGTATGATGCCCAAGCCATACAAATAAAACGCATATTTCACGTATAACTTGTAATTCACAAGCCCGATCACGAGCACTGCAATGAACCCGGCAACATAGAAATACAGCGTTTTGACATGGTGATTCGCCAGATTGGCATCTGTCTGCGTCCCGCTATAAATCGCAAATACACTAATAATCATGAGCAACAGCATTACAAAAAGAATCACACCATCCATCTTCTTCAGCATTCTCAACATGACGCCGTCCATCCCCCTGAAATCTAGCAATCTATGATTTCCAATTAAACTCAATATTACCATTGTATATAATTGGATAATAAAATGGAAATCTGGATTGCTTCAGGTTAAAAAGCAAACTATTCAATGGCGTCAATCCCACCCCAAAAAAAACAACAAAACCCCAAAACATCCATCCCTATGTGACTTGGGCTGATCTGTTCCAGGGTTCTATAGTTATCTAGCTTATATACATAAATCTGACGTACTATTTCACGGTTTGATTCAAGAACGTTATTGCTCCTGCTGGGATGGCTTGCGTCTTAGCATTTTCATCACCAAGTCTGTAATACTCGGTTGTTCCGCAGAGCCAAGAATATCCTCGTTCTCTTCCGTGTGAACCTTAATACTCATTACAATACCCATGCTGATCATGTTGATCATAATTGAGGTACCCCCCGAACTTATAAACGGCAGCGTAATCCCTGTCAACGGCATCAGACCTATGAATGGACCAATATTAACAAAGATCTGGTAGAGCAGCATCGCTATAATACCTACAATCAGATAAGGCCCCGCGCGATCCTTACACTCCAGTGCAATCAACACCAGCCTGTGAATAAGGATAAAGTACAGGAGAAGCAATACCGAGGCACCGATGAAGCCAAATTCCTCTCCGATCTGTACAAAGATCGAGTCGGCATAAGCCAGCGGCACCCGATTCGACTGAATCGTCGTGCCCTCCATATAACCTTTGCCCGTAATACCGCCTGAACCAATCGCAAGCTTCGCATTATACGTCTGCCAGAGCACATCTCTTGAGGTCAGCTCTGGCACTAGCCAAGGGTCAAAGCGATCCGCCCAGTGCGAACGTCCAATGTCATTCAGGAATTTAACAATCTCATCATGATAATGAATGTACGCCTGTGTACCGCCGATAAAAGCAGCCACAGCAATCATAAAGCCAATGAGGGCATGCGTAAATTTGATGTTGCCGATCCATAATAGACCCACAAGAATGATCACATAACTTAACGCATTTCCCAAGTCATTTTGAAGCAATACGAGTAGTAATGGTGGCAGAACACAGAGTGAGATCGGAATAACGTCACGTCCGAAATAGAGCGGACGATTCTTCTTTCGGGCCAAAAAAGCCGATAAAAACACAATCAGGCATAGCTTGAACAACTCAGCAGGCTGCAAACTGACCCCGAAGATGGACAGCCAACCTTTTGCACCGTAATACTCTTTACCAAAGAACATAACGAAAATGAGCAGCAGCATACCCACGCCATAGATATATAAATAATTTTTGATTATGAATTTATAATTGATCATCGCCATCCCAAAAAAGACTACGAATCCCAAAATATAAAAGATCACTG
The DNA here is from genome assembly GCF_037144955.1 of Paenibacillus sp. USHLN196. Classification (NCBI taxonomy): domain Bacteria; kingdom Bacillati; phylum Bacillota; class Bacilli; order Caryophanales; family Paenibacillaceae; genus Paenibacillus; species Paenibacillus sp. USHLN196. The sequence continues at coordinate 173,246 of NZ_JBBCYH010000006.1, forward strand.
CACTTTTCGGGAGTCCCTCCAGCTTCGGACGACCAAACGTTGTACTGTAAATCGACAAAATACTGATAACCATCAGAATAACCAGTATAAACACAATAGAATAGTCTATCTTTTTAAATTTGTGCAGCATGTAATTATGTTCCCCCAAGCATTCAGAAATCTCCGGTATATCTCATTGTAGAGGATTTCACGGCAAAAAGAAAACCCGCAGAACCTTACATTTTCGTCACCTGTTCCGAAGTACGAACACCCAGGACATGCCGCTCGATTCCGGCAAGGTCCGGTACAATGATAATTTCCGGCCAATGTCCCGCCGTTTCAAGCAGAGCCGCGATGTCGCGAGCCTGTCCCTGGCCCAGCTCAAAACCAATGATCTGCGGCGGTGCGGGCAACAGCGCCAACTGCTCAAGCATGATACGGTACGGTGCAAGCCCGTCTGGACCGCCGTCCAGTGCCATGCGCGGCTCATGATCGCGCACCTCCTGCTGCAACCCGGCGATATCCGCCGCCGGGATGTATGGCGGGTTGGACACCAGGATGTCCACCCGTGCCCCTGCGAACGGGGCCAGCAGATCGCCTTCACGGAAGTCGATCTGTACGCCGTTCGCGGCCGCGTTCCGCGCGGCCACTTGCAGGGCAGCCGCCGAGAGATCTCCGGCGCCAACCTGCCAGCGCGGGCGCATTGAAGCCATCGTCACCGCGATGGCACCACTGCCCGTGCCGATATCGACGGCGAGCGGAGCGCCGTCAGGAAACACGCGGTCGGCTTCGCGTAGCACAGCCTCGACCAACAGCTCGGTCTCCGGCCGCGGAATCAGTACAGCCGGCGTGACCTCGAACGGCAGCCCGTAGAATTCCTGGCTGCCGATAATGTATTGCGCCGGCTCACCCGCAGCCTTGCGCGTGACGGCGTCCTCCCAGCGGTTGCGATGCTCGCTGGGAAAAGGCTCCGGCTGCATCATGTAGTACTGGGCGCCATAGACGCCGAGTACATGTTCCAGCAGCAGCCGAGCATTGTTTTGCGGCTCGTACACGCCGCACTTCTCCAAAAAAGAGGAAGCCTCCACAAAGGCTTCCCGACAGCTCTGTTCCGGCGTCATGACGAACTGCGCGCGGGTCACAGATTATTCTCCTCTATCCATCAACTCGGTCTGCTGAGCAATCGTCAGTGCAGACAAGATATCTTCAATCTCCCCGTTCATGATCTGATCCAGCTTGTGCATCGTCAGACCGATACGGTGATCCGTCACACGGCTTTGCGGGAAGTTGTACGTACGAATACGCTCACTGCGGTCGCCCGTTCCCACTTTGCTCTTCCGCTCAACAGAGATCTTCGCTTCCTCTTCCATACGTTTCATATCAAAGATACGTGTACGAAGAACTTGCAACGCTTTTTCCTTATTAGAGTTCTGGGATTTTCCATCCTGACACGTAGCCACGATTCCGGTTGGAACGTGCGTTACCCGTACTGCGGATTTCGTGGTATTAACCGATTGTCCACCGGCACCACTGGAACAGAACGTATCGACACGAATGTCTTTATCATGAATTTCGATATCGAAATCTTCGGCTTCAGGCATAACCGCAACCGTTGAAGTTGACGTATGAATACGTCCGCCGGATTCGGTTGTTGGAATACGCTGCACACGGTGTGCGCCGCTTTCGTATTTCATTTTGCTGTATGCGCCGCGTCCGTTAATCAGGAAAACAACCTCTTTGAATCCACCGAGATCATTTGTGTTAACGTCCATCAGCTCTACACGCCAGCCTTGTGCATCCGCATAACGTGTGTACATCCGGTACAGATCTGCTGCAAACAATGCAGCTTCATCTCCACCAGCTGCTCCGCGAATCTCAACAATAACGTTTTTGTCGTCATTCGGATCTTTTGGCAGCATGAGCACACGAATCAATTCGTCCAGTTCCTTCTGGCGAGTGCTTAGTTCGTCAATTTCCATTTTGACCATTTCACGCATCTCATCGTCCAGCTTTTCGCCCTGCATTTCCTTGGCTGCTTCAAGATCCTCACTTACCTGTTTGTACTCATTGTACGCTTCATAAGTTGGTTGCAGATCCGATTGTTCTTTGGAATATTCCCGAAGCTTTTTGTTGTCACTTGCCACATCCGGGTCACACAACAACTCGCTCAACTTGTCATAACGGTCGGCTAACGCCTGTAATTTATCCAACATATATAGTCACCTCACGCTTTATTTTGTCTATGCACATATTGTTTTCAATAATTATTTCGGTTTCATTATTTATAACATCTATAATCTATATTCTACAACGCACAGGATTCTCACCGAATCCCCTGACCGCAGCATGTATTCACATTCACGTATGATCGACGTATAACATCGCTACAACGTCATCAAATCCTTTACTTTTAAAGTAAGATCAAGAAATCGTGTACCCTGTGTGAAGTCCGCTTCAGCTCATCTGTTCAAGCGCGAAATTCAACGTGGTATACGACTCTTAATTATAGCATATTCTTATGGTTCTGAATAGTAACCGATCGACGGGTAATGCAACAATATTTCTATTTTGCATATCTCGGATTGTGCTTTTCCTTTTATTATATCCACTACGTGTGAACAATCCAGTACATGTATACGCTAGATAGCGATCAAAAAAATAAAAAACCCCATCATCTTCCAGAGAAGATAACAGGGCTGCAATAACTATTATTTAAACGTAGTGAACTATATAGGAATTATACGTTGAAACGGAAGTGCATAACGTCGCCGTCATTTACAACGTACTCTTTTCCTTCAAGACGAAGTTGTCCGCGCTCTTTAGCACCGTTCATGGAACCCGCTGCAACCAGATCGTCGTAGGAAACAACCTCTGCACGGATGAATCCGCGTTCGAAGTCGGTGTGAATGACACCCGCTGCGCCAGGCGCTTTTGTTCCTTTACGGATTGTCCATGCACGAACTTCCTGTACACCTGCAGTAAAGTATGTGTACAGACCGAGCAATTTGTAAGCTGCTTTGATCAACAAGTTCAGACCGGAATCCTCGATACCGAGTTCTTCCAGGAACATTTGTTTATCTTCGCCTTCCAGCTCGGAGATTTCTTCTTCAACCTTCGCACTGATTGGCACCACTTCTGCGTTCTCAGCAGCAGCGAATTCTCTTACTTTTTGCACGTAAGCATTGTTCGCCACGTCGCCGATTTCGTCCTCAGCTACATTGGCTGCGTACAGAACAGGCTTCAGGGTCAGCAAGTGCAGATCGCGTACAATCAGACGCTCATCATCGGTAAGTTCCATGCTGCGTGCTGGCTTGTCTTCGTACAGAACCGCCTTCACTTTCTCCAATACTTCAACTTCTTGAGAGGCTGCCTTGTTGCCGCCCTTCATGTTTTTCTTGGAGCGATCGATTTTTTTCTCAACACTCTCGATATCGGCCAGAATCAGCTCCAGATTGATTGTCTGGATGTCGCTTACCGGGTCAATTTTGCCATCGACGTGTGTAATGTTCTCATCTACAAAGCAACGTACCACGTGTACAATTGCATCTACTTCACGAATGTGGGCAAGGAACTTGTTACCAAGACCTTCGCCTTTGCTCGCACCGCGAACAAGACCTGCGATATCTACAAACTCAAACGCCGTTGGTACTGTTTTCTTAGGTACAACGAGTTCTGTCAGTTTGTCCAAACGCTCATCGGGTACTTCAACGATCCCCACGTTAGGGTCAATCGTACAGAACGGATAGTTTGCCGATTCGGCACCTGCTTGTGTAATTGCATTAAACAATGTAGATTTACCAACGTTAGGCAAACCCACGATTCCAGCTTTCAAAGCCATGTATATGACAACTCCTCATTGATTACTTGTTCGGTATGGATAATCCTATACATTATATATGACAAACCCCAAGGCATCAAGGAACTTCGCCAATTCGACTAGAGTCCCATCCGCTTTAAGTTTACCTTTTGATTTCCTTGTACATCGTCAGATCCGTTACCTCATATCCCATCTTGCGATACAGGCTGCTCGCCCGCACATTATGTCCAAAGACATGCAACCCAATGCGATCCACCCCAAGACTCAAAGCCGTCTGTTCGAGCGCCTGCATTGTCTCTGTTCCGTATCCCTTACCACGGTGTGCTTCTTCAACCACAATATCCAGCAAAAAGGCATCTTTCCCGCGACGATTATCCGTAATATTAAACCAGATATACCCCACATTGCCGTCAACAGGATGCACCAGATTGTAGAGATACGCTCCGGGTGTGTTCAAGCCTTCTGGCAGATAACGTTCATAAGATTCCTCCGCCAGTTGCTGTGCCTCTTCCTCAGCCCAGGTGCCCGCTTCTACTTTTTCCTGTGCAAAATCCTTAATCGATCGAATGCGAAAACTCGCATAATCTTCCTGATTCATTGGAGAAAGTTCCAACTTGTTTCCCTCCTCATTTAAGTGTTCTATGTATGATCTCTGTGCACTCTTCTATGCACTACTATATCGTATTGTATCTCGTTATCCAGCTTAGTGCTTGAAGTTATTCTGACGATTTAAATTTGAGTTTCATATTATTCATTTTGTTTATAACTATTGATCTCTTCCCAGCGTTTATTAATTCATAAAGGAAAGGAGTGGATCATACCTGAGAACACGTCGCCCTCTCTCCAAAAATAAAATTATTATCTTGTCCGCCATCATACTCGGAATCGGCATCATCGCTTTTATGAGCTTTCTGAATACAGTCGATCCCTTCCGCCACTTGCGAATCACAATCCACAACCAGTCCGACTATGAACTCACCAATATTCAGACGAGCCTGACTACAGGTGGCAACTCGTTCAACACGAATGAGAAGGGTTCCCTACATTTATTGGAGGAGAATATCCCCAGCGGTGAGAATCTGAAATTCGCTCCACAGCTGCAAGTTTCAGGAGAATCGTCTGTTTACCTTACGTTTACGGACAGTCGTGGAGAAACATATACCGAGATGGTATGTGGTTATACGGAATACTTATCCGGCAATTCATACGTTACTGTAACCAATGAGAATGTCAATGTGAAAGAGGAATGTATGTAGATCAAAGGGGGCCTTTCCAGTCAAGTTCGTTCCTTGGTTCTATAGTATTTAAGTAATCTGCATACTTCCAAAGAGAGGCGATTAATCAGCTACAATGTACCTCATACCAATAAATAAGTTTACACACCAAAAGTAGCTTCATAATTCAGAAGCTACTTTTGGTGTTCTAGATGTATAAGATATCATTTCTCCCCAAAGGTTACGGGCTTTTTTTAAAAATTTTCCCCAATAAAACACCCACAATACTACTCACATAAACTATCACAATACTCACTAAGGCAAAAACAAGATTAGCTGGTAGCTCTAAGAAATACCTTATTCCGTAAACCGGGCCTGCCCAAATAATAGTCGCAGGAATAAATATAATTGCCGAATTCGCAAAATATCCTATAGTAAGTAAAATTACACCTGCTAACCAATACAAAGTGGAGAGCAACGCATATTCTTTGTATTTGTCACTTTGCATTATGCCATAAACAAACCATACAAGGATAAAGAGTATCGATGCTGCCGCTTGAAAGATACTCGGAGTATGCCCTTTCAAATATGAACTAAAATTAATAATTGTGAAAGGAACAACGATCAGAAGCATTAGAAGTAAATGTTTATATTTTCCCATTATATCGCTGTCAGGTAGTTCACTTGTTTTTCAGCTGTAGCAACAATTCTCGATTTCACTTGTGCATCGATACCATCTTGAAGAAGAATTTGTTTTAGTTCCCCACCATCTTTATTTTGTTCATGTTTAAGCACATACAAATCCACTAGCGCTTCACGTGTAATGACTGTCTTTGTATTATCGGCAACGATCTTAAGAATATCTTCATCTTTCAACTGCTCCTTTCTTTCGAAAAGCGCCGATACAAAAGGAATGAGGGTATTAATATCATTTTGACCAACACTATTGTTCTTAGCCAGTGTTGAAGGTTGACCCACTGTAGCAGCCAAGTTATCAATTTCATCAATTAATTGTTCATTACTCATATTGTTGATATTATTTTGCAGAACCGCCTCATCCTCCACTAAATGCTTCTGTAAGACATTTCCTAAATTCGCACCAGCAACACTTACGGATAAGAATAGTGCGAGACAAGCAGAAGATCCAATTAACAGTAACTTCTTCTTATTCATGTTAAAATCACTCCTCCATTATTGATATTCCAAAAAAATTTCTACCATAAAAAAACAGTTAATTCTTGTAATGAATGTTCTTCCTTCTTTCAATAAAGCTAATCTCATTGTTGTTACTAATATAGAGACTCCAGTTTATCTCCTCATCTAACGTTTTTTCATCAAAAAAAATCCATAATTTTGTATTTTATGAATTAATCCGCTTATATTATCCTTATATATGCTATAACATTAAGAATGACCTTTGTTTTCTTTCATTAACTAAAATATGTAAGAAAGGATTGGGGTATCTTGGATTTGAATTATCTTTTCCACCAAAGTTATTACGACCTTCCCCCTCCGTTACAAAAATCAGTCTATCGTTCATTTTATAATTTGGTGCATCAAGATATTACATATTTGTTAGGCAGAGACCATGTTTTAACGGAGGATATCATTCAAGAAAGCTTCCTGAAAGTCATTTCCAATGTCAATAAGTATAAAATTGATAACTCCAAAGCTTGGTTAAGACAAGTTACTCGTAACTGCGCTATGGATTACTTAAGAAAAACAAAATTAGACCGTCAGTCAACAGACATAGCTAGCTTATTTGAAGATAATAAGACGCTTGTAGTACAGCAAATTAGTGTTGCTCTTGAAGTCGAAGAAAAGCTGCGAGACGAAGCGCTACGAACTGCCATTACAGAGTTAAAACAGGACTATCAAACCATTATCACCCTTTTTTATATTGAAGAAATGTCTTACAAAGAGATCGCAAAAATGCTTGGTCATTCGGAGCAAGCCATAAGTCAGAAGTTGGCGCGAGCACGAAAAAAGTTACTTCATCAATTTTTAAAAAAATGGGTTGAAAATTAAAAAAAACACTCCATAAGGAGTGTGTAATGATCTGCAACCTGATTATGATAATAGCCATTAATTCATTCACGCATGTGCACAACGGGGAATTAAGTGTTCCTTATATAAGACGAAACATTACACCTTTTCATAATTCAAATCTTTATGTTAGCGCCGTTCCACCAGACGTGTCGTCTGCTTCAGATCCTCAATCCGCCCAGCACCAATGCCAAACATCACGGTACGAAGTTCAAACTCAACCTGTTCCAACCGCTCATTCAGTGCATCATCGGAAGCGACCGCGGATTCGAGCAGAGATCGGCCAAAACCAGCCAGGTCCGCACCGAGCGCGAGGGCTTTGGCCGCATCCACGCCTGTGTACAGTCCACCGCTGCCAATCAGGGCACTAGTAGGATTCAGCGCTCTTACTTCCTGAATACACTCCGCCGTGGGAATGCCCCAGTCTGCAAAAGCTTCCGCTGCCGCCCGGCGTACCGGGTTATTGTTGCGGTACTTCTCTACCTGTACCCAGCTTGTACCACCTGCACCGGCTACATCGATAAACGCGATACCCGCCTCATATAAGCGTTGAGCCGTCACGCCATCGATGCCAAAACCTACTTCTTTTACGCCAACAGGCACGTCTAGCTCACGACACAAGTTCTCAATCCGCTGAAATAATCCACTAAAGTTGGTGTTACCTTCCGGCTGAAAAACCTCCTGCAACGTGTTCAGATGAAGCACGAGCATGTCCGCTCCCGCAATATCTACGGCACGTTGAAAATCAGCTGTGGTGAAACCATAGTTCAGCTGCACCGCGCCCAGGTTGGCAATGACCGGGATGTCCGGTGCCCAGCGCCGCACATCGAAAGTACTTGCGAGTTCCGGCTGTTCCACGGCAGCCCGGATCGAACCTACGCCGAGCGCCCAGCCTCTGGCGTTTGCTACTCGAGCGAGACGCTCATTGATGGCGCCCGTTGTTTTGCTTCCACCCGTCATCGAACTGATGAGCAAGGGTGTACGTACTTTTTTGCCAATAAACGAAGTCTCCAGATGCACCTCTTCAAAATCCAGTTCCGGCAGTGGGTGATGGCGAAACGCATACCGCTCCATACCGCTGGTTACCCCTTCTCCTGCCACATTCTCCTCAAGACAGAGGCGCACGTGCTCCAGCTTCCGTTCTCCCGTAGCCACTTCGGGAAGCAGCCGTTCGCCGGCTCGCTCTTGTTCATTCATGATGAGACCTCCTATGTGAGAATCGTGCGGATCGACAGGATAACCTGCCTGTTCCTAGCTTCTATGTATATAAGTCTTTTGCAAAAGACAAAACATTTATTAAATAAGCATTACAGCTCAACTCTATCCAGTATAACGTTCCAATCCACCTATTGAAAGGATGCCCCGACACCAAATGTCTCCCTTAAATCTCAGGGCACCACTATTTTACGCTTCTCAAAAGCACGAATCTTCCGTCTCAACTTCAAAGCTGGTTAACACGGACGATGAACACGCACTTGGATTAACAGAACACATTTCACTCCATCATCCTGCACAACAAACTTATCTCAAAATTTCCGATGCCAATTGCTCACCAACAAGCTGCCCGGACAACGTTACAATCGGGGTTCCGCCGCCTGGATGTGTCGTTCCGCCGACGTACCAGAGTCCTTGTACATCTTTGCTTCGGTTGCCGGGCCGCATAAAGGTCTGCTTCACGGAGTTGGACGAGATGCCGTAGATCGACCCTTGATGCGCCAAGGTATCCCGTTCGATATCTCGCGGCGTGTAACGGATCAGCACATCGGATTGTTTCAAACCGGTAATTCCCCGCGTCGCTAATTGTTCAAGCACAAACTCCCCGTAACGTTTCGTCTGCTGCTCCCAATCCCACGAATCCGACAAGTACGGGGCATTGACCAGAATGAACAGATTGCTGGCTCCCGCCGGGGCCATGCCTGCTTCCGAATAACCGGAGTAACAGATGTAGATCGTGGGATCGGCGGGCATTTTACGTTCACGGAAAATATGGTCGAACTCCGGTTCATACCGTTCCGGGAAGAAGACCGTATGGTGCAACAGTGCATCATATTTTCTTCGCACACCCGCCAGCGTCACAAATCCCGAAATAGATGGCTCATACTTCCGTATGCGTGCATCGCTCATTTCTTTCCGGTGTTCCGGTGCAAGCAGTAGTCGATTCACACTAAGCACATCTCCATTGGCAACCACCTGATCAGCTTCCCGGAAGCCTTGATCCGTATCCACGCCTGCCACTTTGCCATTCCGAACAACAATCTGCCGGACCTCTATGCCGGTAATGATCTGTACTCCTTTTTCCTGTGCCAGCCGGGTCATTCCTTCGATCAGTTGATAGGTTCCACCCTTGACCCCGTAGATGCCGACTTCTGCTTCCACATGACCCATCATGGCAAAGATGGAAGGCGACTGATACGGCGATGATCCCACATAGGTCGCGTACCGGCCGAACATAGCCAGCGTATGCGTATGCTGGAAATACGAATGCAGCAGCTTATCCAGCTTCACCGTTGGCCGCACGCGGAGCAGGCTGCGGAGCATTTGGAGATTGTATTTGTCAGAAGGAGACAGCAGCAACTTACCCAGAAAATGACGATTGGCTTCCGCATATAGTGCAGCAGATTCATCCATAAACGCATCATAACGAGACGCATCCTCTGGACTGTACGCCGCGATCTGCTCCTTCATCCACCCGCGATTGCCTGACAAATCTACCACTGTGCCATCTGCGAATACATTACGCGTTCGCGGTTCTAGCTCATATAGCTGTACGTAATCTTCCATCGCTACACCCGCATGGTCGAAGACTGAACGAAAGGTGGATGGCATCGTGATCGTACTTGGTCCCCTGTCAAAATGATACCCGTCCCGCTCAATCTGCTGCAGCTTGCCACCTACGTGTTCCTGCCGTTCCAGCATGGTCACCCGCACACCTTGTGAAGCCAGTCGTATCGCACACGACAGACCTCCGAATCCTGCACCGATAATCATGACGTTACCTCTCAACTGTACCGCCTACCTTTCCATACATACCCCTTGCCGGAGCGGCCTGCCTGCCAGGAAGCGAGTCCGATGGCAATGACACAGGCCATGCTGACCGGTTGCAGAAGGGCAAGCCACCACGGTTGTCCGCCAGCATGATCCGCTACTCTTTTCACAGCCATACCCAGTAATGTTCCTAACAATCCATACAGAATGGACATCGAACTGCCCGTCATGAGTCCAATAATCAAGCCCAGCGGAGGCACAATATACATCAGCGTATACATCAACATCGTGCCAAGCAGCAGTACGTCTTTGCGTCCCATACCTTCGTACATGTTTTTCTTGTATCCGTTCCATACTTCTGCACCGTTCTGATACATGCGGGTATTCGTTACGTCATGCACGTCTGTCAGCATCACCGGATGACCTGCACGCTTGACTGCTTTGGCGAGACTCATGTCATCCACCAGATGCGCCTGAATGGCAGCATGACCACCGGAAGCTTCGTAACTGGAGCGATGAATTAGCAAAAAAGCCCCCGTAGCGGCCACAAACATCGGACTGGATGATCTGCGTATCATGAAAATGGGCAGATGACTGATGATGGTGAAGACCATCATCGGTACGACAAGTTTTTCCATCCACGTCTTCGTTACCTGATAAGGAAACCCGGTTACCAGACCCCCGCTCTGCTCACAGCCTGCCGCAAGAGTCTGCCGAATGGCACTTGGCTCCAGACGCACATCCGCATCCACGAACATATACCATTCTCCCTTGGCCTCCTGAACCAGCATGTGACACGCATGAGATTTCCCCATCCAGCCCTTGGGAAGATCGACACCATGCAGTAGACGCACACGTGCATCACGATCCGCAATCGCTTGTACCATGGCGGCTGTCTCATCTTCGGAGCGATCATCCAGCACCAACACTTCCATCCGGAATCCCGATGTATCGCTCGCAAGCACACTCTCCAGACATCCTTCGATATGTAGTCGTTCATTTCTCGCCGGAATCATTACCGAGACCAGCAGGTCCGGTGGTTGTATCCTGTCCGGACGGAATGAACGTACTTTGGGTAGACAGGAGACGTTCCATAGAGCGAACAGCAACTGTATGCCCAATATGCATGTAACCACAATCCAGAAGATTTCAGATGCATTCATGCTAACGGTTCACCCGCTTTCGTGCAGCATCGTATTTCTCACTTGTCGAACGTACATGACGAATCAGCGGAAGCGCATCGGGTAAACTCCCCTGTCCCATCCGTACAAGCTCTGATCTGTGATCGTCTAACTGCTGTTCCAGCAGATGACCGAGTCTGGAGGCAATCTCTTCACTCTTCAACGCCTTCCAGTCTTCCATCACAGGAGGGCCTGCCAGCATCGATATTTCCGGTAGATCATGCTGAACCATCCCATGGCACAAGGTTACCGGTACGACGATGGCATTCGGGGAGCGACGAAGCAACAATCCAATTCCTGGACGGAACCGAATCGGTCTCGCCTCCTGATGAAGAATTTCTCCTTGAGGGAAAATCCAGACCCTTTTGCCCGAATCCAGCAGTTCAGTAGTGTACTGTAGAGAGGTCCGAATACCGGACGCACTCTCCTTATTAATAGAATACGCACCCAATTTCCGAAAAAAAGCATATTGCTGAAGCTGCTGCTCCTCCATCATCACATAATGATCTCCTCGCGACGTCTGCCTGGCCGCATGATAGAGCAGCAGACCATCCCACCAGGAGCTGTGGTTCATGAAGTAAATCACCGGGCGATTTGGCTTAATCGGGGAGTTGTCCCTGCTATCCACCTGCGGGTCCAGTGACCCCGAGAGAGTGAATGAGCGGAAGCGCCGACGCAGCAGATAATAGTGATTGTATAAGGAAAAAATCCGATTAAACGGTTTTGATTTTACGGCGCGAATCATACAGCCAGCTCCCCTCGGCAAGAAGCACACCAGCAATGGCGATGATAAAGCTGCCTGTAATCCCTTCCTTGAGGGCAAGTAGGCCGAACAGAAGAATAAACAGCTGATACAGCCATTTCGCACGCAGCAATGAACTTCGGTCATTAGGCATGGCCGGAAGGAAGAGGGATAAGAATGCGCCCATGATAAACCAGCTTATGTAATTGGTCCACGGAACACCGTAGAAACCACCCGGGGCCTGCCACTCCCAGAATCCTCTCGCATGTGCAACAGGATCGAGTACCAGATCGAGTACAATCGCCCAGAACCCGGTCTTCACTGCTCGAAGCAGTCTGCCAGTCCAGGTTGAACCGCCACCACTTAACAGCGCCGAGTTACCAACTACTGCGATCCAGGCAAACCCCAGTGTAACAGGCACACTGAATAGATGTACCCCGAAAAAGTCAGAATAGGCATACTCACCAAAGGGCCAATGGGTATGAACCCCTACCCACTCCACGCCCATACCTCCCAGCCAGATGATCACAGAGGATATCCAGAGTCCGGGTTTCAGCCAGATGACTGACTGGTCGGACAGATCTGTCCGATTGCGCTCCTGATAGATTAGATCCAGAACATACAACGCGTAGAAGATTAGAAATAAACCATTCGAAAAAGATAATACGTCAGGCACACCGATCGTTAGCATCAAGGTTGCTCCAATGACATACCACGCCCAGTAAAGCCACTGGATCATCAGGATACCGCCGTTCGGGAGGCTTGATAGGCCAGCATCGGGTAACGTTTCACAATCGCACCCAGCATCTCCAGTTTCAATTCATCGCTAACGTATGCCCGTTTGGTATATACGTCATAGTCGTTGCGTTCAACCGCGTGCAGAATGGTAGAGTAGAAGGCTGCTGCCAGCTCGATGGAAAACGCACTTTCCGTTGGGTACGTATCCAGACGATCCATGCCAATACGGAACCAGTTCAATGCTGCAGCTTTTAATTCATGAACAATGGCAATAAAGCGTTGGTCCACGACTCCGTCTTCAAAGTCCTGCTCGGTGTAACCATGCTTCTCCATGATCTCCAGCGGAACATACCGGCGCACTCTGGCCCGATCTTCACCAACATCCCGAATTATATTGACGATCTGCATTCCTTTACCCAAAGCAATCCCGTTCATGGCCACTTCCACGCCGTTATCATCCCGCAATACAGGTAATAACATCTCGCCTACGGTTCCGGCTACCAGATAACAATAATGCTCCAGTTCCTCCAGCGTTGTATAATGCGTTACTTTAAGATCCGTGAGCTGTCCTTCCATCTGACGGAAGAATGGTCCCTTATCCAGATGAGGGAAACTGCTGAACAACCATCTCAGTGCCGGCCAGATAAAGTGTCCTTCCGCATCGTCCAACTGATCAAACAATTCATGGATTTCGTGAATCGTGTAGGGAGAGTGTTCCGGCTCGTCTACACTGTCATCAATCATGCGGCAGAAGGCATAAATGACATATACCGCTTCCCGACGTGGACTAGGCAGCCCTCTAAAGGCCTGATAAAAAGAGGAAGAACCCTTTTGCATCAACTCTTCACACCTGTTCAAAATCGCTTCATTCATGTTCCCATCTCCTTCATGAGTTGATTGACGGCCATACGTGCACTCTGCATCACAATCGGCACCCCGCCTCCAGGATGTACGGATGCTCCTGCGGCATATAATCCCTGTATATTGGGGAATGGTTTGGGTTGTGGTCGATATACACCGGACTGGAACAACACTGGCGCAATACCGAAGCTTCCGCCCCCATAGAGCCCGTCTCGCTCTGCGTCGGCAGGTGTACGCACCTTTTTCCACTTGATCGCTGCACGAAGTCCCGGGAATCCACGTTGCTCCGCTTCTTCCAGTACCCGTTCTGCCAGGGCTCCGCTTTCCTGATCCCAATCGATACCTTCGGCATCTGGCACGGGAATAAGGAAATACAATACACTCTGTCCCGAAGGTGCTGCAGTTTCATCCAATGCGACCGGATTAAATACGTAGAATGAGGACTTGGCCGGAATGCGTCGCTGATTGAAGACTTCCTGTAGACTGCCTTCAAGACTCGGGGGTAGGAAGAACTGGTGCGTCGTTGCATCTTCCCAGGTTTTGTCCACACCAACATAGAGCAAGACACATCCGGAAGAGGGGCGATACGGTTTTCTATTCCGCGCTATCTCTGGTGACTGACCAAGCAAGCCCGAGAGATGGGGGAAATCACCATTATAGATAACTGCATCCACATGTTCTGCGCCTGCTGCCGTTTCTATCCCTTTACACACACCATTTTCAATCGTGAGTCCGGTCACTTCCGAATTCAGCACGACACGCCCACCACGTGATATGAGTTCTTGTACCAGAATGGCCGGCAATGCTGCATATCCGCCTTTGACCATCCAAATGCCATATTCATGCTCTGCGTAAGGTAAAAGGGAATAGATGCCTGGCGTCCCAAACGGTGATCCACCGATGTATAGACTTTGCAGAGAGTAAGCGTCAAGCAATTCCTCATGGTGAAAATAATCGCCTACCGCTTTCCGGACACTTTTGTGCGCGCGCAATCTGCCCATGAGAGACATGAGGGAAGGTGTGAAGAAATCCCTTTTACGTGGAAAAGCCCGTTCTAGAAAAGCCGCTCGTCCTGCCGGGAACAATGTATCCATATCCATCATGAATCGTACGAATCCCTGACTCTCTCCGGGAAACAAGCGTTCAATCTCCGCTGTCTGCTCTTCGCGTGAAGTCATCTTGGTCATGACACGACCACTGTGGTAGTGCACTCTGTATAACGGGTCACAGCGGAGCAGCTCAATCTTCGAACGATCTACGCCTGCTTCCTCCAGTATGCCAAGTAACATCTCCGGCAGAAGCACAATCGTTGGCCCCTGATCGATCCGGTACTCCCCTTCCTGCTCATATCCAATGCGTCCGCCAACACGAGAACCCCGCTCATACACGGTGACATCCCATCCCTGACGGTTTAACAACAGTGCCGAAGTGAGTCCACCAATCCCTGCCCCTACTATAGCGGCCCGCTTCATGAATGCCCTCCGGCTTCCGCGGTCTTCACGTAGGAGGATGGCTTGGAACTTGTTCTGGCGTCCTCTTCCTGAATCAGTCTGACACTGATCCGTGCCGATTCGAAGATTGTTGGCAACCCACTGCCTGGATGCGTTCCACCGCCCACCAGCCATACACTTTTCAATTCTTCAAACTGGTTATGGGGACGCAGGTACATCATCTGACCCAAATTATGTGCCATATTAAACGTTGCTCCGCGATACACATCCAGTTCATTCTCCCAATCGAGCGGGGTAAACAGCATGGATTCTTCAATGCGGCTGCGAATGTCTGCCAGCTCAGGAATGCCTTCCATGCGTCTCATCATCGCCTCCTGTACATTCTCCCGTTCTGCCTCCCAGTCAATGTCTGCGGTAAGGTTGGGCGTAGGCATGAGAACATATACAGCAGATTTCCCTTCCGGTGCCAGCGTCGAATCGAGTCTGGAAGGGTTATGAATATATAGAGATGGATCGGCTGACAATATTTTGTGCTTCGTAATCTCGTCGACGTTCAACCGATAGTCCTCGGGAAAATAGATCGAGTGATGCGGCAGATCCACTTCACCATCCACGCCCAGATACAGCATCGCTGTAGAGCAGGAATACTTTTTGCGTTTCATTTTCTCGGGGGTATATTTCTTAAGCACGCCCGGTTCGAACAGATGATTCACCGCATGTGCGAAGTCGGCGTTCACAACCACATGGTCGGCTTCAATACGTTCACCACTCTCAAGCAATACGCCTTCTGCACGGCCATTGCGAACGATGACCTGTTTCACCGGAGTGGAAGTATGTATGCGTCCTCCATCTTCTTCCACAACATCAGCCATGGCCTGGAAAATCCGATTCACACCGCCAATCGGGTGAAACAACCCGTAGTGATGCTCAATAAACGACAGTATGGTAAAGGTACCTGGACAATCCCAGGCAGACATGCCTAGATATTTGGATTGGAATGTAAATGCCCAGCGTAGACGCTCATCTGTAAAATAGCGGGATAAGATTCCATAGACTGTATTGTGGACATCAAGCTTGGGTAGAGCTGTTACCGCATCTTTGCGCAAATAGTCAGTCAGCTTGCCAAAAGGTCGACGGAGCAAAGGCATGACTTTGCCAAATTTCACTTCTTCTTCTTGCATGAACCGAAGGTAATTGTCTTCATTGCCCGGAAAAAGTTCCTTAATCTGTGCAGCTGTATCCTCACGATTACGAGAAGGCTTGAATACCTTGTCACCAAAGTTCAATGCATACAACGGGGTTAGCTCTTTCATATCCACATAATCGGATAATTTGCGTCCAACCACGTCGAACATCTCTTCAATCAGCTGTGGCATCATCAAGAACGTTGCACCCCGGTCGAACCGGTATTCGCCCAGCTGCAATCTAGCAGAACGTCCCCCAATGACTGGCTGTTTCTCATATACATCTACTTCGTACCCCTGACCGGATAATAGCATGGCTGCTGCAAGTCCACCTGGACCCGCGCCAATGACAGCTGCACGTTTGCGTTGTTGATTCGGTATCATGCCACTCACCTTTCTATGTAGGGAATTCTATAGTTCTCTAGCCCTAACCTATTATTAAACCGCCCAAGAACACTTTAAGCGGGTAACTAGCAAAAACATTATACAAATATAATACAAATATTATACGAGCTTGTAAACTATAAAATGACCCACTGGTCAAAATGTTGAAATACATCTTTGATTAAACACAAAAAACACCCCTTGAGCACTAGCATCAAAGGATGTCCTGTATACACTAACCTATTCATATCATTTGAGATTATGTTTAATGCTTGGCCTGTCCGAACCTTGTACCAGGCGGCCGCTCTGCGAGATATTCCCGTTCCATCCATGACTGCCAATCCGCAGAACTCTCAGGCATAATCCATTGCGGGTAACGAGCATGCTCCGCACGCTCATAGCCTTTGCCTCCAAGTACAAAGCGCATATGTGGGAACTCGTTCATAATCCGCTCGATGAGCTGATCACACCGTTCAAGAAGTCCAGAACTTGTGATCGAAAGGCAGACCAACTTGATCTTTTGCTCTCGGATAATCGGAAAGAGCCCTTCCTCTGGTGTGTTGGCACCGAGGTACAGTACTTCCGCTCCATTTTTGCGCATAAACAAAGAGAACAAAAGTAACCCGACCTGATGATGCTCCCCTTCCGGGCACAACGCCAGAACTTTGGGCAGATGCGGATAGATCGGGAACAGATGGAAAAACTGATAAAACCGCTGTGAAATCAGCTGTGTCATGAAGTGTTCCTGCGCTACCGAGGCCCTGCCTTGCTCCCACGCATCCCCAACCCGAACCAGAATGGGGACCAGCACATGATAGAACATCGAGTCGTAACCGTACATGGTAAAACCAAAATCAATCAGACCATTGGCACGTTCGCCCTGAAAGTTGTAGAGCGAGTCATAGATCTGATCTGCCATGTGTGCATAGGCTTCTTCCATCGTAGGCACTGGAGCCATGATCGGCGTGGGCACAGCCGCTTCGGGCGGACTTAATTTGTTCACTTTCAACATGCGTACCGCTTCCGAAATATTGGTCTGATGCAGTTCTACCTGCTCTTTCAACCAGCGCAGATCCGCAACATTCTCTTCGGTGTACATTCGATAACCCGATTCCGTCCGCTCAGGGGTGACCGCACTATACCGATTCTCCCAAGCCCGGATTGTTACCGCCCTGATACCGAGCATGGCAGCGACTTGTTTGATGGAATACAATTTATTACCCACTTTCTTTCCTAAATGTCCAGATTTCACAGGTTACATGAATGGTTCTCCGTCCTTGTCAGGCATATGAAACCCCCAACATTCTACAAAAATAATACACCCATTATACACAACGGTCATACACCTGTCGATTGCATCCTGCCAATTTTGTAATCTGCATTTTACAGATCCATTTGCTCTACGATCCGGCTCTCCTGCGTCAACGTTATCATCCGTGTGGTAATAGAAGTCAGCAAGTACAGAAGGGGGAGTCCACCGTTGGTCTCATTACGCCGCCATACATCAGACCGCAAGTCTTCACGCGGCAAATTTCCATACATACGAACGGGACTCGTCCTATTGATCCTATGGCTTATCGCCGTCATGCTCTATCAAACCTACAAACCATTACCAGCGGGCATTTCCTATGAAAGTCCAGAATACCGTGTGGATCAAGTCGAGTTCCTGCACGACCTCACTTATCCTTCCTCTGACGGACAAATGCAGCATGAACAACAGATCTTCCAGCGCATGATGCAAATTGTGGAGGAAGCAGAGCAGTTTGTCCTGGTGGATATGTTCTTGTTCAACAACTATCAACACAAAGGACAGAACTTCCCACCTGTGAGTGCAGAATTCACCGATGCTCTGGTCGCCAAAAAAAATCAGCACCCGGACATGGATATCTGGTTCATTACAGATGAAGTAAACACCAACTATAACTCTGCACCCAATCCGTTGCTGGAACAAATGACACAAGCAGGCATTCACGTGGTCATCACCGATGTGGACCCTTTGCGTGATTCAACTCCCGTATACTCTGCGGTCTGGCGAACCTTCTTTCAATGGTTTGGGCAATCCGGGGACGGATGGATCAAGAACCTGATGGCCACGGATGGTCCGGATGTAACCGTGCGTTCCTATCTGAAACTGCTTAATGTGAAGGCAAACCACCGCAAAGTTGTTGTTAGTGAAAAGACGGCGATTGTCTCTTCAGGCAATATCCATGATGCGAGTGCCTATCACTCGAACGTCGCATTTGAAGTAACAGGCCCAATTATTGGAGACATTCTTCAGTCAGAGCAAGCTGTACTCGATATCTCAGGCGGAGGGAAGGTTCCATCCTACACCGCGCCTTCCACGGATTCGAACACGGGAGATTTGAGAATTCGCTATTTGACTGAAAGCAAAGTGAATGACGCTGTACTCCATGAGATCAATCAAGCGAATGAAGGGGATATTTTATGGATGGGCATGTTCTATGTCGCTTCTCCAAAAGTATTGGAAGCCCTGCTTGAAGCGGCAAAGCGCGGAACCGAGATCCGTCTTGTGCTTGATCCAAATGAAAATGCCTTTGGTCAGGAAAAGATCGGCATCCCGAACCGTCCTGTCGCCGCCGAATTGCATGATAAATCCGATGGAAAAATACAGATTCGCTGGTATAACACCACCAAGGAGCAATACCATACCAAGATGATCTATCTTGCCAAAGCAACCGGCGATCATATTGTTCTGGGGGGTTCAACCAATTTCACCCCCCGAAACATGAATGACTACAATCTGGAGAATGATCTATGGGTTGCTGCACCTCCAGACAATAAGTTCACGCTAGATATCGCGAATTATTTCGAGCGTATTTGGAATAATAATGATGCCGAGTTCACGTTAGAACTGGATGAATTTCAGGAGAAGACAACGTTTTTGAAGGGCATCCTATATAAGCTGCAACTGATTCTCGGTTTTACGACCTTTTGATCAGAAACTAAACTCCTACCTGTCATATCCGTCTGTACGCTAATGTGCAGGCGGATATTTTCATCTTGACAGGCGATGTGATGTGTGAAAATATAATTACCTAACGACCGTTAGGAAGGTGATCGAATGACTGCACAATCCATTCGGGATGCAGCCCTGTTCCATTTTGCCAGAGATGGCTATGAGGGAGCTTCTCTGAGAGCTATTGCTGATGAAGTCGGGATTAAAAAACCCTCCATATATGCACATTTCAGCTGCAAGGATGACTTGTTTTTACACACACTGGCGTTTGCATTTCACGAGGTAAAACGGCACACACTGGAATATTTCCGCGATCATGCGGATCTCCCATTGGAGCAGAGGCTGAAAGGCTTGTTGATCTGGTTCGAACAAGAATACAATGCCCATGCTTCGGCTCGTTTAATGCTGCGTAATTGTTTTTACCCACCCCTTTCTCTATATGGCGAAGTGATGGATCAGGTGTATCCGTTTATCGATGGCATGGAACGTGCACTGACTCGTCTGCTGCAACGGGCAATGCGTAATGGTGATATTCCAGCCATTCCAGCAGAACAAGCCGCTATTGCATTTATGACGTTCCTCGACGGGATTACCGTGGAGATTATCTATGGAAGTTCCCGTCGCTACAAGAGACGGTTGGAAGCATCCTGGCCTGTCTTCTGGCATGGCATTCATCATTTGAACGAAGAGGCACAAAGCGTTGTGCCGGAAGGAGATTCAACATCATGAACCGCAATTGGTTATATGTATTTATCGGTGGAATTATTGAGATTGTCTGGGTGAGCGGGCTGAAACATGCCTCGAATGCCTGGGAATGGTCTTTGACGGGGATTGCCATCGTGATCAGCTTTGGACTGATCATTGCCGCTTCCAAAAGACTGCCTGTGGGTACGGTGTATGCCGTCTTTACGGGAATTGGTACGGCGGGTACTGTCCTTACGGAAATGGTACTGTTCGGTGAGCCGTTCCGCTTGGCCAAAGTATTGCTCATCGGGCTGCTGCTCTGCGGCGTAATCGGACTGAAGCTGGTTACGGATCAGCAAGAAGCCAAAGGAGGTGCAGTATAATGGCTTGGATGGCAATTGTAGGTGCAGGGATATGTGAAATTTTCGGCGTAATCGGTATTAATGGTGCTTCCACCAAGAAAGGATGGCCTTATATCGTACTTATGCTGGTGTCGTTTGTGTTCAGCTTCTCGTTGTTGTCCTACGCCATGACGTCCATTCCCATGGGCACAGCGTATGCCGTGTGGACGGGGATCGGGACGGTCGGCAGTACGTTAACAGGCATGTTCCTGTTCGGTGAGCGAAAAGAAGCGAAGCGTATCCTGTTTATTGCGATGATTTTGGTGGCAGCCGTTGGTCTGAAACTGATCACTTAACGGAACGAAATGAAGTTACACTTTATAACTCCGGTGATAGCATATGCTTCCGAAGAAGCTTTCTTCCAGAAAGCTTTAAGGCGCACACTTCGTTTCTTCAAGCTGGTTCTGCAATCTCCGTTATCGTGTAATTCTTAGCTTCCATTATGATATCTATTGAATTTTGTAATATAAAAAAGACGACTTCGATCAGGAAGTCGTCTTTTTTGGGGAATGATATAAATAGGGAACCTCTTTATACTTTGCTACGTAAGAAAGGATGTTGTCATCATGAGAAAGAGAACGCTACTTGCCCTATATGCCTTCAGTGAAGAAAATTAGCTTACCCGTTCATGGGATTACGATCTTACATACAGACTGCAACTTCTCACTTGTTATGCCTACTTCCTTGATTCACCCTCATATCACTATACCGATATCACTTCTTAACTCACTCTCTTTTTCCAATTCACTCCCATTTGAATTCTTTCAACCAGATCGTTTATACTTGGTTTGACCTTAAAGTCAATTCAAGAACTCACAAGTTCCCTGATGAGGTGAATGTATCGTTAATGAACCCTATACATGAGATGAATGAGAAGAAAAAACTCATCATTACTACAGCACTCAAGCTATTCTCATCCAAAGGCAGTGCTGCAACATCCATGCAAGAAATTGCAGAATTATGCGGGATGTCCAAGGGCAGTCTCTACATCATGTTCAAATCCAAAGAGGAATTAGAAGCCAGTACTCTGGAGTACTGCATGTACACGCTCATGGACGAGATGACGCAGATTGAGCATGAAACCAGCCTTACCTCACGTGAACGTCTGCACAAGCAGATCGAGACACTGCTCATCCATGTTGCCGAACTGAAGGAGTTTTTGCGAGTACAGATGCGTAGCATGATGATGGATGATGAACAGCAACGCAAGGAACAATGCCATCCGCTGCAAAGAGATCTGGAGGTACGTACCTTACATTGGTTTAAGGATAAGCTGGAGGAGCAGTACGGATCGGAGATTGAACCTTACACGATTGACCTTATTTTGCTGACACAGGGGCTGTTCCTCTCCTACGTCAAGATCTGGTTTACGGAGATGCCGTCCCTTACTGTTACCAAAATGGCAACAAATTTGCTGCAAATGATGGACTATGCAGCACACGGTTTTCTTAAGCAGCGACCTTTGCCTTTGATTCCTTTGGAGGACTGGCCTGCCTGGATTACCGAACCCCATCCAGACTCTACGGTGATGCGGCATCCTATTCATATTATCAAACAAATGCAGGACATCGCTGCTTCCGAATTGCCTGCTGGACAACCGAAGAATGATGCACTTGAAACCATTGCCATTCTCAGGCAGGAGATGATGGAATTCACGCCACGGCGTGCCATTATTCTGGGCATGATGCACAATCTGGAGAACGTAACTGCCATTCAATCTTTGCACTCCGAGCTTCAGCATATTCTGGATGCCATGTATAGCCGGTTCATCCAGGCTGACTCGTCACACACATAAACAGGAGAAACAGAGAGGAGAAGAAACCATCGTATGAAAGGTATTATTAATTTTTCACTGAACAACAAGTTTGCGATTTGGATTCTGACGATTATCATCTCTTTCGCAGGTTTGTACAGCGGATTGACGATGAAACAAGAGACGATCCCGAACATCAACGTACCGTTTCTGAATGTCACTGCCATTGATCCGGGGGCTGCACCGGAGGGAATTGTTGAAGATGTCACGAAGCCACTGGAAGTAAAACTGCGCAATGTGGATGGCGTGAAGACCGTTACCTCCACTTCCATGGAGAATGCAGCATCGATCACACTCGAATTTGATTATGGTACAGATCTGACCAACGCGACGGCAACCGTTCGTGAGGCACTCAATGAAGTACAATTGCCTGACAGCGTGCAGAAGCCGACCATTTCCAAGTTCAGTATTAACTCTTTCCCGGTTGTATCTCTGAGCCTGTCCGACAAGGACGGTGGTGACCTGGAACAATTGACACGACTGGTTGAATCGGATATTCAACCTGCACTCGAAGATATTGACGGTGTAGCTCAGGTTCAGGTGTCCGGTCAATATGTGAAAGAAGTTCAATTGAAGTTTGACCAAGCCAAAATGGCCGAGCTGGGCCTGACCGAAGATACGGTAAACGGTATCGTTCAAGGTTCATCCATTCGTGTGCCCCTTGGACTGTTCGAACTGGATAAATCCCAGAAAGCCGTTGTCGTAGATGGAAACATCATCGACATCGATGATCTGAAAAACCTTGCCATTCCAGTCGTACCCGGCGGTGCAGGAGCTTCCACAGGCAATGGTGCAAGTGCAGCCCCACAAGGCTCTGGAGCGCCAACTGGTGAAGCTGGTCAAGGTACCGCTCCTGGCTCTGCACAAGGAACAGACCAGGCTGCAGGGCAAGCTGCTGGCGGCAATGCCAGTGCAGGTAGTCCATCGGGCGCTGCCAACGCACCTGGCATTCCAACTGTAAAACTAAGTGAAATTGCCAAGATCGAAGTCATCGGTCAAGCGGAATCCATTTCCCGGACAGACGGCAAGGAATCGATCGGTATTTCCGTTGTAAAATCCAACGATGCCAACACGGTTGATGTCGTTAACGCAGTCAAAGACAAAGCGGAAGAATTGCAGAAGCAGTTCAAAAATGCTGATTTGACTGTACTGCTTGACCAAGGTAAACCGATTCAGGACTCTGTGAACACGATGCTGGGCAAAGCCGTATTTGGCGCCTTGTTTGCCATCCTGATCATCCTGCTGTTCCTGCGTAATATTCGTTCAACCATTATCTCCATTATCTCGATCCCGCTCTCCTTGCTCATGGCATTGACTGCGCTCAATATGATGGATATTACTTTGAACATGATGACGCTGGGTGCCATGACGGTTGCCATCGGACGGGTTGTCGATGACTCCATCGTTGTTATCGAGAATATCTACCGCAGATTAACACTCAAAGGTGAGAAACTGAAAGGCCGTGAACTTGTTCGCGAAGCAACTCGCGAGATGTTTGTTCCTATCCTTTCTTCCACAATCGTAACGATTGCGGTATTCTTGCCACTGGCATTGGTAAGCGGCATGGTGGGCGAGCTGTTCCTGCCATTTGCACTGACCATGGTATTCGCCTTGCTGGCATCCCTGATCGTTGCCATTACCATCGTACCGATGCTCGCGCATACCCTGTTCCGTAAAGGGTTGAAGAACAAGCAGAATCACGAAGAAAAACCAGGCAAGATGGCAGAAGGTTACAAACGCCTGCTGAACTGGACATTATCACACAAACTCATCACGGTAAGTATTGCAGTGATTCTGCTGGTCGGCAGTTTATTCCTGTACCCGTTCATCGGTGCAAGCTTCTTGCCGGAACAACAGGATAAATACGTGACTATTACGTACAGCCCACAAACCGGAGCTTTGCGTGAAGATGTGGAGAAAGAAGCACTCGTTGCCGAGAAGTGGTTGCTGGAACAACCGGGTCTGGAGAAAATGCAATATTCCATCGGCGGCACGAACCCACTGAGCAGTATGGGTGGCGGTGGCGGAAACTCAGCACTCTTCTATATCGAATATAACGAAGATACAAAAGACTTTGCTCAAGTGAAAGAACAGCTTGTCGAAGGTCTGAAGAAGGAAGTTACCGTAGGAACCTGGAATGAGCTCGACATGTCCGGCGGTCTGGGTGGCAGCGGCCTGAGCCTCTCCATCTATGGCGATAATGTAGAGCAACTCAAACCTGTATCGGATGAAATTCTGAAACTGGTTGAAGCGGATACGGATAATTTTGAAAAAGCAGATACTACACTCGCTGACACCTACGGGCAGTATACGCTCGTGGCAGATCAAGAGAAATTAAGCTCCCTGGGTCTGACTGCAGGCCAATTGGCTATGACGCTGAGCCCGGCACGGGAACGTCCTGTGCTCACGGAAGTCGATATTGATAACAAAACGTATAAAGTATATGTAGAGACAGACAACAAAACATTCAGCAGTATTGATGAGATTGAGGATGAAACCGTCACTTCACCGCTTGGCATCGAAGTACCAATCAAAGATGTTGCCAAAGTCGAAGAAGGTACATCCCCGAACTCCATCATGCAAATTGATGGTAAGGTTGTTGTACAAGTAACAGCCAACATCCTGGCTTCCGATGTACAGAAAGCTTCGAGCAATTTACAGGCTGAGATCGACAAGCTGGATCTGCCTGATGGCGTTGAAGTGAAATTCGGTGGTACAACCGAACAGATTAATGATACCTTTACTCAACTGGGTCTCGCCATGCTGGCAGCCATCGCCATTGTATACTTCGTGCTCGTTGTTACATTCGGCGGCGGATTGGCACCATTCGCAATCCTGTTCTCCCTGCCATTTACCGTTATTGGTATTATGGTCGGCTTGTTCATCGCTGGTGGTACGCTTGACGTCTCCGCCATGATGGGTGGACTGATGCTCATCGGCATCGTGGTCACCAACGCCATCGTGTTGATCGACCGTGTTATTCACAAGGAAAAAGAGGGTCTGCCTACCCGTGAAGCCTTGCTGGAAGCCGGTGCAACTCGTCTGCGTCCAATTCTGATGACCGCTCTCGCGACCATCGGTGCCCTGTTGCCACTGGTAACGGGTCTCGAAGAGAGTGCGGGTATCATCTCAAAAGGATTGGGAATCACCGTAATCGGCGGTCTGATCAGCTCCACGCTGCTCACACTGGTTATCGTACCGATTGTGTATGAGTTCCTGATGAAATTTAAAAAGAAAAGAATCGAAGATTAAGAAGTAGAGAGTCGTGCTCATGTAACGGGTTGAGTACAGCCTAAATGCAGACTATACTCTCCAACCTCTCGCCCCTTAGCACTATTGGAATAATTAAATTCCGATAGATGTTAAGGGGCTTTTTTTTTATGTAAATTCACACGAGACATAGACTGACATAGAAAAGCTTCATTTTAATCAAAATCACAAAAAGTGCAGACTCGTTTGTCATTTGGAACAAATGAACGTGAGATTTCTGCCCACCTGCTGTAAATAGAATTATAATATGGATTAATTATGTAAGTTGACGGATTCCAGACTCCAGATAGATCACATGTAATTGGGGAAGGACGGTGGTTGTGTGGGGGAGACAATGCTTCATATTCAGATCAGAGACATGTTAAAACGTCCCGTATTTCGCAAGGCAGAAGTCTTGGCCAGTGAACGCGCATTGGAGCGATATGTTCGCTGGGTTCATATCATGGAAGTTCCTGAGGTCGGGGACTTGCTCAATGGCGGGGAATTGGTGCTGACGACAGGCATTGGCTGGCAGGAAGGTGAGCAGCATGGCCTGTCTTTTCTACGTCAGTTAATTGCACGTGGGGCTGCTGGACTCTGTATGGAACTGGGGGATCACACCAAGTCGCAGCTCGGTGCGATGAAAGAAATTGCAGTCGCAGCGGATTTCCCGCTGATCTGGTTCCGTGAACAAGTCCGTTATATTGATATTACGCAAGATCTGCATTTTACCCTGATTCGCAGTCATCAGCGGATGATTGCCGAACTCGACAGTCTCACCACCTCGTTTAACCAACTTCTTCTGAATGGAGACGGGGTACAACCCCTGCTTCGATTATTGTCACGTACAACCGGATATGCCGTGGCGTTATATCCACTTGAAGGAGAAGCAAGTGCAATTCCCTATTGCCCTCCAGAGCAGCTGGAGACTCGTCGGCAGGATTGGTTTTTGCAACGAGGACATTCGGAAGGAGAGGATACCTCAGCGTTAAAAGCATACACGGATAACACATTGCATGCACTCAGCATGCCTGTTCAGGCGTTGGATTACACCTTTGCCGATCTTGTGCTCATGCATCAAAAACTGCCGGATCACGATTCAAGCATACCGATTACACCCTCGGATGAATTCGTCATTCAGGCACTGGAACGTTGCGCAGCAGCGATTGCCCAGGACTGGATGCGAACCAAGTACATGGAAGAGAAACGTCGCTACAAAGAAGATATGTGGGTCATTGACTGGCTTAACGGACATCACTCCACGAAGGAAATCCATGAATATGTATCTACCGTTAATCCCCTTCTCGCAAAAGGCAAAGCCACCATTATCTTATTCGACAGCAGCCCCGCCTACACAGACAGCCTCAGACTACAGAAGTTATTGATACAACGCAACATCGTCGCCCGGTCGGTTTTTGCACGGGAGAACTTCACCCTCTACAGCACAGTTCTGAACCATCAGATCATTCTTATCATTCTCGACCCACTACCCGGATCTCAGCGTAAAAGCAATCTATGGCGTTGCATCGAACAGCTGCAGCAGCACGAGCAGGAACAGACCCATCGCCTCTTCTCAGGCCTATTCGGTATCGGTCATAGCTGCGCGGATCTCTCCCGTCTCAAGGACAGCCTCGAATCCGCTAAGGAGACACTGCGAATTCAGAAGGACATCGGTGTGATGCAGCAGCCCTTTTACAGTAACCTTCATTGTTATCGCATCATCGCCAGTATGAAGCAAAGTGGCAATTTGGATGATTTTATTGAAGAATATCTGGGGCCGCTCATCCGTTACGATGTAGAGAAAGGAGGTCAGCTACTGCGCACACTCAAGCAATATTTGGTCCTGTGCTGCTCCAAGCAAGAGACGGCCACCGCGCTATATATCGTTAGACAGACGCTGTATCACCGTTTGGACAAAATCGAAGCCCTTTTGGGAGAAGACTATATCCTCCCCGAGAAAAGGGTTGCCATCGAACTTGCCATCTACGCCTATGAGTACGTTCATGGGCCAATCGCATGAAGAACTCCAGCATGGTCTATGCTCCCCGCTGCTCCTGAAGCTGGCGAATCAGGATGTGACTGAACCACTTCCGTCCAGACGCCGTACCCACGTATTGCTCTTGTTTCTCTTCGGGAAGATCCGGGTGCCCCCATATGACGTGTGCACCCTCCAGATGTTCCCGTACCGCGTAGATCCGATACCCCTGTGCAACCATTCGCTCTATAGCGATCCTCTCCGCTTCAAACACATCATGATCCGACATCAGCTTCTCCCTCCATTCACTGCCGTCACGGGCTGTTTCATCGGCATGGGTGCACCTGCATCATACTTGTTGCGCTTCACATATTGGCCTGCCCCTGCTGTTCCGGCATACTGCCGATCTCGAATGACATACTCCCCGCGGCACAGCACCGTCACAGGACATCCCTCTACCTGCAAGCCTTCAAATGCACTGTAATCCACGTTCATATGATGCGTATCTGCCGAGATCACCCTGTTGACAGATGGGTCAAATATAACGATATCCGCATCTGTTCCTACAGCCAGAGTGCCTTTCTGCGGAAATAATCCAAATAACTTGCTCGCTCTTGTCGAACATAGATCGACCCACTGATTGAGCGTAATCCGCCCCTTGACTACACCTTCCGAATACAGAATGCTGAGGCGATCTTCAATGACAGGCCCCCCGTTCGGAATTTTACTGAAATCATCTTTGCCCAAGTCCTTCTGCCCTTTGAAATTAAACGAGCAATGATCAGAGCCAATCGTCTGCAACTGACCGCTTTTCAATGCATTCCACAGCACTTCCTGATGCGCTACTTCCCGCAGCGGAGGTGACCAAACATACTTTGCACCCTCGAAGTTTGGCTGATCCATAATCGACTGATCCAAAGTCAAATACTGAGGACAGGTCTCCCCCCAGATTCGGTAGCCCATTTCACGCATACGTGCGATCTGCTCCACCGCTTCCGCACAGGTCACATGCACGACATACAGCTGTGAATCCGCAAGTGCAGCCAGACGCGCCGCACGCCCTGTTGCTTCTCCCTCCAGCATGGATGGACGAGTCAGCGCATGATGAATCGGCTCGGTGCGCCCTTCAGCGAGCGCCTGTCGAACCAGCAGGTCAATGACATCCCCGTTCTCGGCATGCACCATCACGAGTGCGCCGTACTCTTTGGCCTTTTGCAGCGTCTGGAAGAGAATCCCGTCATCGGCCTGAAACTGGTTTTTATACGCCATGAACACCTTGAAGGATGATACACCCTCTTCTTCAATGATCTGCGGCAGCTCTTCCAGCACCTGATCATTCATCTCGCCAATCATGAGATGAAAACCGTAGTCGATGGCGGCTTTACCCTCAGCTTTGGCATGCCACTCCTGAAGGGATTCGATTAATGGACGGCCTTTTTGTGTCAGACAGAAATCAATGATCGTCGTTGTACCACCAAAGGCTGCTGCTGCCGTTCCTGTCGCAAAATCATCTGCGGTAACCGTTCCACCGAATGGCATATCCAGATGCGTATGCGGATCGATCCCGCCCGGAATGACGTAACAGCCGGAAGCGTCCACGACTTCCGTTTGTTCGTCTGGGATAAGCCCGATGCCAATCTGTGTGATTTTACCCTTTTCGATCAACATATCTGCCTCAAAGGTATCCGACGCTGTGACCAAAACACCGTTACGAATCAATTTGCGAGTACTCATGATATCGCCTCCTTGGTTGATTGATCTCTGACCGATTGCAGCAGGGCAATCGCAGACTGACGTTCATTCCAGGTTACAGGTTCCTGCTCAGGTGCAAGTTCAACCATCTCAATCGCCCCATCCACTGGGCAGACGATCGAACACAGATTACAGCCAACACAGTCCTCTTCCACCACTTCCAGATAGGAACCGGATGGGTCAGTTAACATATCAATACACTGATGCGAGGTGTCCTCACACGCAATATGGCATTTGTTGCAGTTGATGCAAACATCGCGGTTGATGCGGGCGACCACTTTGTAGTTCAGATCGAGATTGCCCCAATCCGAATAACGCGGAACCGTCTGACCTACGAGTTCTGCTACGCTGCTCAGACCCTTTTCATCCAAATAATCGTTCAGACCATCAATCATGTCCTCCACAATGCGGAATCCGTGATGCATCGCTGCGGTACATATCTGAACCCCTGTAGCACCCATGAGCAGAAACTCTGCTGTGTCCCGCCAGTCGGATATGCCGCCAATTCCTGAGATCGGTACACCCACCTCAGGATTACGCGCACATTCAGCAACCATGTTCAGTGCAATTGGCTTCACCGCTGGACCACAATACCCGCCATGTGCTCCTTTGCCGCCCACATGCGGCACGGTATTCCACGAATCCAGATCCACACCTGCAAGAGAGTTAATCGTATTGATCAGGGAGATCGCATCCGCCCCACCTCTTACGGCTGCCCGGGCAGTCGCTGTAATATCCGTGATATTCGGCGTGAGCTTCACGATCACTGGTGTGGTCGCCACTTCCTTCACCCACATCGTCTGTAGTTCGACCAGGTCAGGTTGCTGACCCGAGGCAGCTCCCATACCACGTTCGGCCATGCCATGCGGGCAGCCAAAGTTCAGCTCCAAGCCATCCACACCGACGGCTTCCACCTTTTTCACAATCTCATGCCACTTCTCCCGCGTAGGCTCTACCATCAGTGAAGCGACAACCGCACGATCCGGGAAACGCTTCTTGGTCTCGGCAATCTCCCGCAGATTCACTTCCAGTGGACGATCGGATATCAATTCAATATTGTTAAACCCCGCCACCCGCTGTCCGCCAAAATGCACCGCCGCGAAACGGGAGGATGTATTGATTATCGGCTCACCCAGTGTCTTCCACACCGCACCGCCCCAACCCGCTTCGAATGCACGCTGAACCTGATACCCCGTATTGGTCGGTGGTGCAGAAGCCAGCCAGAATGGATTGGGTGATCGAATACCTGCCAGATTAATGGATAAGTCAGCCATAACGATCCCTCCTTGGTGTTGTTTGAACTCACTAGTTACACTGGACACTCCGATGACAGAACAACCTTCCGATCGCTGTTATCCCCAGATTTTTTTGATTCCTTTTATAAAGGGTAAATCCGGGGATAAAGGCGAGCTTATGCTTCCGATGCAGCTTTCCTTCAGAAAGCTTTTAACTCCGTTTCTTCAGGTTCTTTCTGTCCTCTTCGTTTCGTGTAATGTTTAGTTCAATTTATATCGTTGTACTGCATATTTGGTCGTTCACAGGCTCTATGCGTAGTAATGGTGTTTCTGGATAGCACCTAAATTCTAACGAACCGTACAGCTCTTATTCGGCCCCTATGCGGTGAATTGAAAATCTAACGAATCGTAGTAGCCTTATTTTGCTGTACTCGCTCATATCGGCTTCATTTCAACGGTTTTCAACAAAATAAGACGTATGAGATTCGTTAGATTTTTCAATTCTCCATAATTGCCACTATAAGGTGTGTAGGGTTCGTTAGCGCGTCAGGGGAACGAGGATTCGATGAACTGCTCATGCCGTCTCTTCCACCTGTCCAGGTAACGCCTTCATGACTGCGGCGGCAGCCAGCTTACCCTGCTGTGCGGCCGATACAACCATCGCCTCACCCTGGCCCTGACCAAAAATAACATCGCCTGCCGCATAGATCTGAGGATGCGAGGTACGGTACGTATGCGGCTCGATCTCGACAACACCCCAGTGGTGACGAAGCCCAAACGCTTCAATTAATGGTAATAGACGATGCTGCCCAATCGCCCGGATGACCGTATCACATTCAATCATGAACTCCGATCCCTCCACAGGCACAGGCAATGCACGCCCACCGCCAGGCGGGGTAACCAGCTCCATTTTCACGCATTCCACAGCTTGAACCCGACCGTTCTCGTCTCCAATGATACGCTGCGGCATCGTAAACCAGCGAAACTCCACACCCTCCTGCTTGGCAAACGTATATTCAAACGCATACGCCGTCATCTGGCTTTCCCCGCGCCGATATAACATCTGCACCCGCTCGGCACCAAGACGTACCGAACAGGTCGCTGCATCTACCGCCGTATTGCCCGCGCCAATAACGGCGACCTTCAGACCATTCAACGCGGGTGGAACACCTTGCTTTGTAGACTCCACCAATTCAATGGCATCATAGACGCCTTCCAGTGTCTCTCCTTCAATGCCCAGCATGGGTACTGAACCCATGCCACATGCCAGAATGACCGCTTCATGTTGCTCCAGCAACTGCGTAGCAGGGATATCCACACCGATGCGCACCCCATAACGGATCTGCACACCCAGCGCTTCCACCTGCTCCACTTCCCATAGCGCAACCGATTCGGGCAAACGGAAGGATACGATGCCGTACGTATTCAGCCCGCCGCCTTTGGGTTTGGCTTCGTAGATCGTCACCTCATATCCTGCCCGCCCCAGTTCACGTGCCGCCGACAGTCCCGCAGGACCCGCTCCCACAACAGCAACGTTTCTCCCATTGGCGGGTGCTGCCTGGAATAACGGCTCGTTCTTCGCTCGTGCCCAATCAGTGGCGTAACGCTGCAAGTCACCTATTCGAATCGGCTTCGACGATTCGTTCAGCACACATGCGCCTTCACACAGTTCCTCTGTGGGACAGACGCGTGCGCAGCTGGCTCCAACCGGATTCGCATCCATGATGGTGCGGGCCGATCCTTTCAGATGCCCTGTTGATATTTTGCTAATAAACGAAGGGATATTAATGTCGGTTGGACAAGCCTTGATACAAGGTGCATCGTAACAGTACAGACAGCGGTTCGACTCCTCCATCGCTTCCTTTCCTGTCATGGCGGGTTTCATCTCGGCAAAACGACT
The DNA here is from genome assembly GCF_037144955.1 of Paenibacillus sp. USHLN196. Taxonomy (NCBI): domain Bacteria; kingdom Bacillati; phylum Bacillota; class Bacilli; order Caryophanales; family Paenibacillaceae; genus Paenibacillus; species Paenibacillus sp. USHLN196. The sequence goes on from NZ_JBBCYH010000006.1 coordinate 205,814, forward strand.
CTCCCACCCATAATCGGATAACGTTGTTCCTGAGCTGTTCATCAATGTCATGCACCTCCTGAAGTTTGTTCTGGACTAGCTTCCAGCTACTTCACAGACGAACCAGATGTTCGTACGTTTCCGGCCTGCGATCCCGGTAGAATTGCCACACATTGCGCACCTCACGAATCATCTCCGTATCCATCTCGCCAATAACGACCTCATCCTGATCCCGGCTACCTATCGCTACCATTCTGCCTCGCGGGTCGACCAGGTACGACTGTCCATAAAATTCACCCATATTCCACGGCGTTTCCACGCCAACCCGGTTGATGGCCGCTACATAATAGCCGTTAGCTACCGCGTGAGCGGGCTGTTCCAGTTTCCACAGATATTCCGATGTACCCGCAACCGTAGCGGACGGATTGAACACAATTTCTGCCCCCGCCAGCCCGAGCAATCGTGCCCCTTCCGGAAAATGACGATCATAACAGATGTACACGCCGACTCTGGCGTAGGCTGTATCAAATACCGGATAACCGAGGTTGCCTGGTTTGAAATAATACTTTTCCCAGAACCCATTCGTGCCCTCACCCGCTTCCACATGCGGGATATGATGTTTGCGATATTTCCCCAGATATGAACCATCCGCATCAATGACGGCTGCCGTATTGTAATACGAAGCAATGCCCTCCACCTCGTACACGGGTAAAATAATCACCACCGCAAGCTCCTTTGCCAGCTCCTGAAAACGTCTGGTCGTTGGTCCTTCCGGTACCGGTTCAGCAGATGCATACCATTTGGGATTTTGCTCTGTGCAAAAATACGGGCCATAGAATACTTCCTGCAACCCGATGATCTTGGCCCCTCTTGCAGCAGCTTCACGGACCAGCGCAATGTGCTTCTGAACCGCAGCTTCTTTGTGCACCTCCACGGGAGCCGAACCCTCAATTCCATGTGAAGCCTGGATTAATCCGATGCTGATTTTGCCCATAACGTCACAACGCCTCCTCAGGTAAAATGATTGGTTGGTTCATTCCACTGCACATCCTCCGAATGGTGCGATACAACACTTCCGTGCCCAGTCCAATATCCTCAGGGGAGGAATATTCGCTGGGATGATGACTGATGCCGTCCTTGCTGCGGACAAAGATCATGCCATAATCACACACAAGCGAAAGGGCCAACGCATCATGGAACGGACCACTCATCAGTTCTGGGAGAGCAACCCCGATCTCTTCCGCGGATGAACGAATCACCGACATGATCGGCTCAGCACAATATCGCGGTTCACTGTTCGTATCCTCTGTCAGCGAGTAAGTTAGACCATATCGGGAACTTACGTCATCCAAAATGTTCATCAATCGGGCTTCAAACCGGTTCCTGCGCTCCATCTCCATATCTCTTAAGTCCACCGTGAAGCTAACTTCCTCCGGGATGATATTCCGTGAGTCTGGAAATACCCTCAGACTTCCCACCGTACCTACGGTTGGAGCTTCCGGGTCTTCTCTCACCATATCGTCAAACGCCGCAATGACTTTGGCGCTGCCTACCAAAGCATCTTGCCGCATCCCCATCGGAACAGAGCCAGCATGACCCGCCATGCCTCTCATCGTCACCGTAAGCCAGAGTGGGCCCGAGATGCCTGTCACCAGACCTACTGGAGCATCCAGAGCCTCAAGCACTGGTCCCTGCTCAATGTGCAGCTCCAGATAACTGCCAATGGAACCTGGCGGGTAGATCGCTTCTTCAAAATCCGAAGGAGAACAGCCGAAGGCTTCCAGCGCCTCCCGGCGGGTCACTCCGTTTTTATCCTGCCGCTCCAGTTCACCCTCTTCCAACTGACCCGTTATACCACGTGAGCCGAACAGGCCTTTGTTAAAACGGGAACCTTCTTCATCGCAAAAGGCAATCACCTCAATTGGCATACGGGGTTGAATGCCACTTTCGACCAGGCATTGCACGGCTTCCAGTGCACCGAGCACACCGATCGCTCCATCATATCGACCGCCGTAAGGCTGAGAGTCGATATGGGAACCAATCATGAGGATCGGCAACGCCTGATCCGCACCTTCGAGACGACCAATCAGATTGCCGAAGGCATCAAGTCGTGTCGTCAGACCGGCCTTTTCCATCCAAAGACGAACCTGAATGATGCCATCCATATCTTCCGGGGTCAGGGCAAGTCGGCAGACACCCGTCTCCGCGATTCGGCCAATCTGTGACAACTGCTCAATTCGCTCATTCAAGCGAAGCTGATTAATGAGTTTGCCTGTTGTGGTCTGCATCCTCCCTCGCCTCCTTGTGTGTTATCCATCTATCGCAACTAACCTGCATCCAGACTACGAAGTGCAACGAGCAAACTTCCAGCAATCAGATCCAACTCATCCTCGGTGGTAACAAACGGCGGGGAGATCGTCAAAATGTTTGCAAACCCCGGCACGGTATCGCCGTTCTTGCCAATCAGGATGCCGTCCCTTTTACAACTGGCAAGTACCTTCATTACCTTATCCGCCTCCGCAGGAGAACCGTCTGCTTCAATCAATTCAATGCCACAGGCGAATCCGAATGAACGGATATCCCCCACAACAGGCAGTTCGAGCAATGGCTCCAGCTTCTCACGAAGCAAATATCCCAGTTCTTCCGCCCGGCTGACCAGATTCTCTCGTTCCAGAATCTCCAGATTCGCCAGTGCCACCCGGCAGGACACGGGATTCCCGCCAAATGTATTCACATGGCGAAAATGGGCATCCGGTCCGGGCTCGCGGAACGTGTCATACAGATCGGCTCGCATTGCCGTTGCCGATAGCGGTGAATACGCACTGGTCATGCCTTTTGCCATCGTCACAATATCTGGCTGCACACCATAGTTCTGATGACCAAACTTCTGCCCAGAGCGGCCAAAACCGCAGATTACCTCATCTACAATGAGCAGCACGCCATAGCGCTGACAGATCTCTTGCACAGTACGCATATAATCCGGCGGTGGGACAATCATGCCGCCCCCTGTGATCACCGGCTCCATAATTACTGCGGCAACTGTCTCAGGACCTTCCCAACGAATCACCTCTTCATAGATGGTTGCACATTCGAGTCCGCATCCATCCTTGTTTCGTCCAAACGGGCAGCGGTAACAATACGGTGGTGGAACATGAGAGAAACCCACGCCGAGCGGCTCGTATTTAATCTTGCGGGCGGCTTGCCCGGTGGCGCCCAGCGCTCCCATAGAGTTACCGTGATACGCACGGTGACGGGAGATGAATTTGTGACGAGTAGGCTCACCATTCTGATGGTGGTACTGGCGGGCTATTTTGAAAGCCACCTCATTCGCATCTGAACCTGAGTTGGAGAAGAATATTCGATACTCCCCCTCCAGCCAGTCATTCAGCTTCTCCGCCAGCAAAATCGCCGGTTCGTGACTCTGCGTCATCGGTACATAAGCGAGTGCTTTCATCTGTTCATAGGCACTTCTCGCAATCTCCTCACGGCCATGCCCCACATTCACACACCACAGTCCGGACATCGCATCCAGATAACGCGTACCATCCTGATCGGTGATCCAGCTACCCTCCCCGCTTACTGCAATCATCGGATGATCGTTATGAGGTGAGATGTGATGCCATACGTATTTGCGATCTTTCTCCAGCCATTCTTCCTTCGTACCGCCAAGCGGCTGAGGCTGCTGATCCACAGAACTCATTCGTCATCCTCCTCCACACGCTTATTTCACCGCTTCTTCATAAATGCTTTTCTCCAGTGCTTCATCCAGGTTGGCGGCTTTTTTGATCAGGCCATAGTTCAGTGCAATATCCGCAGTCCGGGTAAATGACTCATCCACAAAACTGCCGACTTGCTGCTCCGTAAATCCTTCCGGTCGAATCAGCTTCGCAATCTCTTCCAGCATCGTTACCTGATGTTCACGAGTGGTGCTGCCATCCGTCACATTACTCATCACGATATCCACTGTCTCATCCTGTTCATCAATGGCATAGTTCCAGCCTTTCAGAATGGCACGGGTCACTTTGACCGCAAGCTCACGGTTGCTGTCTACCCAATCCTTCTTCGCAATCAGCGTATCCTCAAGCATGCCAACACCGGCATCTTCAATGTTGAACACATCCAGATCCGACTCTTTCGTTCCACTTTCCAGCACCACGTGATATTCGTTATAGATCGTTGCCGTAGCTACATCTACCTGATCGTTGAAAAACTGATCCATTGTGAAACCCTGCTTCACCAGTTCAATGTCTTTCTTCGGGTCCAGGCCATTCTTCTCCATGAACGCGAGCACCTGAAACTGCTGACTGCCAAACCAAGTACTGACCTTCTTTCCCTTCATCTGAGCCGGATCGGTAATGCCCAGGGACTTCTTCGCAATCAAACGATAGCTGCTCTTCTGTGAGATCTGGGCGAGCGAGACGAGCGGCAGGCCGTTATCCCGGCTGACCAGCAGACTGTCTACACCCGTGATCCCCACATCGGCCGCACCATTGACCACCTGCTGCTCAATCACGATATCCGGACCACCCGGAATAATCTCGGCATCAATGCCTTCATCTGCAAAAAATCCTTTTTCCTTCGCTGCATAGATCCCGGCAAACTGCGCCTGCGGCACCCATTTCAGCTGAATTTTCACTTTGGTTAACGGTTGATCTGCTTCTCCCGCCCCTCCTGAACTCGCAGCGACAGGCTCAGCCGCCGGCTCGGACTTCGTAGAACATGCGCCCAGCATCGTAACAACCAACAAGACCAATACCAGCAAACCCGGCTTCAACGTTTTGTACATGTACAGAACAACCCCCTGTTTATATACGATTTTTCAATCAGGTATTACGATCTATCTATGGTGGGTACCCTGATGAACGTTATTGATCTGTGCGTGCACGATTCCACGGAATGAGTCGCTTTTCTGCCAGGACAACCGCTTCATACAACACAATACCGAGCGCGGCGGCGATGACAATGCAGGACCAGGCCAAGGGCATGTTCGCCAGTCGAATTTGATCCGAGAGCAAGTACCCGAGCCCTTGGGAGGCGATGAAAAATTCACCCACAATGGCCCCGATAATACTGGTCGACATATTGATCTTTAGACCGGCAAAGAGGGAAGGCATGGCGTGAGGCAGTCTCAGCTTCCAAAAAAACTGCATCCTGCTCGCAGCAAGGCCACTCAGCAGATCACTGTACTGCGGTTGAATTGAAGTCAGCCCTTTGAACAGGCTGACAGCCATGGCTGCCATCGTAATCACCGTGACAACAGCAATACGAGACCAGATCCCGTCACCGAACCAATTGTTCATAATCGGGGCAAGGGCCACGATGGGGACCGCGTTCAGCGCAGACAAAACCGTAACCGCCGCCCTGCCGCTTGTGGGAAAGAACGATGCACCTGCTGCCGCCATAGCGCCCAGCAGGGAACCGAGCAGGAAGCCAACCAGCATTTCGGTTCCGCTGTACATCGCGTAACGAAAGAGCATATTGGCATTTTCCTGTATGGATGCCGCAATCGCGGAAGGCACAGGCAGCTGGTAGCTTTCAAGCGAGAATATCCAATGAAACAACCTGAGCTGCCAGAGGGCGAGAAACAACACACCCGCAACCCAAGGTAGCATACTCAGTGCAACCGATCGTCCGCGAACGCCAGAGCCCGATCTGGCCTTTCCGGCTTGTCCCCGTTGTCCATGAATTTCCGATCCTGGGACAGCTGCCGTCTGTGAACCATTGAGGGTCGTAGCCGCGCCAGTTACAGCAGCAATCGCCACACCTTCATCACTTTTCCGGCTCAACACGCTACCTTCACTCATGTGGCCTGACCTCCTTTGGCCCTGAATTCAGGCTGCCAGGGAGTCAACCAACGTTCAGCCAGACTGATGGCCAGATACGAGATCAGGCCAATGCCGATGCTAAGTATAATGGTTGCCCAGAACATGCCAACTTGGGCATGGCCGTAATATAACGAACTGACCATCAGGACGCCGAGTCCATCGGGAGCCCCCATCAATTCCACAACGATGGAGGAGGTTACCGCCAGCGGAGCAGCTATTTTCAACCCAGAAAATAGTCCCGGCAGTGCTGAGGGCAGCAGACATTTGATATAACGCGCGGTCAGTGAAGCTCCACAGGAACGCATCAGTTCCAGGTGCTCTGGTGCTGCACTTTTCAATCCTTTCAAGGTATGGATGATGATCGGAAAGAAGGTGACATACGCCGCCATAACAATCCGTGCCCACTCCGCGTTGTGGATGATGCCGTACACGATCGGAGCGAGTCCAATGACCGGAACCATCTGTGAGGAGACTACATATGGCGATAACGTGCGCTCCAGCCAGACAGCCGCGCTCATGAGCAACGCCAGACCCAGACCCAGCAGCGTTCCCCCTGCGAAACCAATGGCTGCATTGCCAAACGTGACAGCCCCCTGCTCTGCGAGTGTACCCGAGTAACGAAACAGGGCTGCAAGGACATCGTGCAGATAAGGAAGGCGAGACACCGCCTGCTGAGGTGACAGGAACAGTTGGAGCATCCAGGCGATTGCTTCCCACAGCACCAATACGGCCACAATCCAGATGACGACCCAGGAGCGATAGCCTGGTTTAAAGAATCGCAGGGACATGAGAGTCATCACGCTCCTCGTAGAAGCAATTGCGAATGGTCGTGATCATGCGATAGAAAGCTTCTGTTTCTCTCAGTTCACTATGACGTTCGGAAGGCAGGTTGACGGAATGAATGGAATGTACTTGACCCGGATGTGCCGAGAGCACGATGATTCGGTCGGATAGAAATACGGCTTCGGGGATGCTGTGTGTGACAAAGAGGAAGGTCTTGCCTGTCGAGCGTTTGATCTCAAGCAGCTCCAATTGAAGCTTTTCTTTGGTGAATTCGTCCAGGGCGGAAAAGGGTTCATCCATGAGCAGCAATGGCGGATCAAGTGCAAGGGCACGTGCAATAGATACACGTTGCTGCATCCCGCCACTGAGCTGCCATGGATAATGGTCGGCGAAGCGGGATAGCCCTACCATTTCAAGCAGTTCACCGCTAATGCGGCGGCACTCCTTTCGGCGAGTACCGAGCAGCTCCAAGGGCAATTCCACATTGTGACGAACGGTGCGCCAATCGAACAAGGCTGGTGTCTGAAAGACGATGCCGAACTGTCGCTGTAGCCGGGCCCGTTCAGGCTCCTGACCTGCAATGCGAACAGTGCCTGAGGTGGGCTGAAGTAGATCACCCACCAGCCGGAGCAAGGTTGACTTGCCACAACCAGAAGGGCCCAGCAGGGAGACAAACTCATTGGACTGAATCTGGAATGTAACATCCGACAAGGCAGTGACTTGTTGTGTCCCTGTGCCGAAGACAACGGACACATGATCAACATCAATATGGCAGGCTTCGGGGACTGTAGCTGAGGTTATGGAGGACATGGGCATTCTCCTTTGTGAGAAGTTGTTTGCATTGCACACCAAGGCTGAATGGGAGGTTTATATACACGAACGTAACAGGTTTTGCTTGTTAGATAATACTATATCGCTTTGGGCGGGGATTACATTATACAGTGTGTTTTGAGTATGGGCCCGTTCATGTTACACAATGTAAAATGAGATCCATTCTCAGATGCATTCATGTGAGTTTCCTTGGTAGAAAGCTAACATATGTTTCACCTAACAATAAGCGTACGATCATTTGTATTTATTGAATGAATATTCGGAAAATATGACATATCCCCTCGTATTCTTGTTCGTTTTCTTGTATAAAGATTGAATAGAACGATAAGGACTTCCACCTGAGAGTGGGCAGGCTGCGGAATGATGAATGCGGTATCATGATTCCGGTTCAACCACTACACAGGAGTGTCCATAGATCAATAGAACGAAGCTTGCAAATCCAGAAATCGGGGTGGTCATGATGTTTGATTGGCTGGGATGGAGAAAAGGTTTGCCGCTATGGCGATCGTATCGGTTGAACGCACATATGAAGGAAGATGTGGAACAGATTTTTGAGGGGATTGCCGAAACGAGGCGCCAGCTGATGATGGACTGGGCAGAGGAACAATGGAATCACCTGGATCGATTGCTTCATCAAATACAGTCAGTTCGCCCCCAAGATGTGCTGCCAGATTCATCTCATATAAGCAAATTGGATGCATGGTTTCAATCCAGCTATAATCGAGCCGTCGATAGTACAGAGCTATTTATGCTGAACGAACAGAATCAGGTGGTATTCTCTACATATAAGAAACATATTGGACAGATCTATGAAGATCAAGAAGCATTAATTGGACCAGGATTGAAGTATTCCAGAGCAGATCATCATGGGAAAAAGTGTTTGTATGGCCCTTATTCCGACCCACTGACGTTGGATATTGGTCCGCGCTCGTCCGCTTTTCACGATGATGTCACCTTGCTGTTTATCACCCCAATTCTGCAGGAAGGTCGATACGTCGGTTCATTATGCAGCCGTGTTCCTGGAGATGTCCTGGGTGACCTGATTCAACGAGAATCAGGCCATATCTATCCCGATTCCGGTGACAACTATCTCTTTATGGCTGAGTCGAGATTACGGCCTCATCTGCAGCCCGGTACTGCCTTGTCTCGAAGCCGCTTCGAGGATCGTACCTTTACACATGGGGAAAATCTGAAAGATGGTGTCACCACAGATTGGGGCATCGTTTCCGTGAAGGAGCATACCGAGCTGGAACTCATGTTCACTGATCCATCGACCGGAGAACTACACCCCGGAGTAGCAAACACCATTCAGAATGGTTCCAATCTGTTCGTAGCTTTTCCCGGCTACTCGGATTATCGCCATATTTCTGTGATCGGCAAAGGCATCACCTTCCAGCTGCCACACTGTCCTGATCGCTGGGGCATGATGTGTGAAGGGGATCTGGAGGAAGTGTATCGGATACGAAGCATCGGCTGGCGCCAGTTCAAGCAGCACAGTCTCTTCACACTTTTGTCAGGCGTTGCAGGAGCAGCTCTTGTCTACGCCCTCACTGGTAGTGGGTGGAGCGCAGCAGCAATGGCCGCTGTTAATGTGTTATTCGGATTCTTCACTGCATTACGGCTGCATCGCAGCCAATATCGACGGGTTCATGACGACTTGCGCCGCATCAGCCGATTTATTCGAATCAATGCCGAAGGCAGAGGTGATCTAACACAGCGCCTGAATACGTCTGACTTTGCCCAAGACGAATCGGGTGAACTCGCGAAGTGGATCAACAACATGATTGACTCTCTGGAAGGCATTATGCTGAAGGTACAACTTGCCACGGTAGACGTTATGGACAACCAGTATCAGATGCGAACCTCAACAGAGACAACCCAGGGTACAACTGAGCGTGTGAACTACAAGCTTGGTTCGATGATTCAGGCCATTCGCACCCAACTGGAAGATCTCGATCAGGCCAAGATCGCTGCAGATCACATGCGCCTAACGCTGCAGCAACTAGAGACATCTGCAACCAAACAGATCGGCGTAGCCCAACAGGAAGTGGAACGAATCGGTGACAAAATGACCCAAATCTCCGGAGCGGTATCCGATACCAACCGTACCATCCTGTCCTTCATGGACACCATGAAAGAGATTTACCGTGCACTGGCTGTCATTGATGAAATTTCAGCTCAGACCAACCTGCTCGCGCTGAATGCTACCATTGAAGCTGCACGCGTGGGCGAACATGGCCAAGGGTTCTCGGTTGTGGCGGGGGAAATCCGTAAGCTGGCCGATGTATCCCGCTCTTCTACTGAAGATATCCATCAGATTCTGGACCGAATCTCAACTGCAGCAGGAGCTGCATCCCAATTAATCACAGAGGGAGATCAGGTGCTGGCTGAAGGATCGACATTGGTTCAGGCCGCTTCGCAACTTCTGCAAAATGCTACCGCTGAAGAACCTGAACGCACACAAGTCGTGGATCAAGTGGTCATGCTAATGGAGAATATTGCTGCGATCAGCCATCAAAATCGGGCGACTTCCGCTGAGGTAGAAGCAGAGATGATGGAGTTGATCCATGATATGTTGCAGGTTCAGCATTCTTCGAATAATGTGGAGGCCATTACGGTCTTCCTGCAACAACTCGTGGGACAATTCCATCTGAACCACCCCGCCAAAAATGCTGTCATCTGACGTCATCGTTGACGCGGATTGGAGAAATAGCTAAAATTTGATGCAACTGTTCCTTTTGAAATTGTCATATCATTTATAATAGAAGATCTCCAATCTGAACCGATGAAAGGGTGGTCTGCATGGAATTGCTTCAGGATTCATTTGGCCGGATACATGACTACATCCGTATTTCTGTTACGGACCGCTGTAATTTACGCTGTGTGTACTGCATGCCTGCAGAGGGCATGGAGTTTGCTCCACATGATGAGATTATGAGCTACGAAGAAATAGCACAGGTGCTGAAAGTGCTTGCCCCGATGGGTATGCGCAAAGTACGACTCACCGGGGGCGAGCCGCTGGTGCGTAAGGACCTGCACAAGCTCGTCAGCATGATCTCGGCGATTGACGGGATTGACGATATTGCACTGACTACCAACGCTCTTCTGCTGGACAAACAAGCTCAAGCGTTGAAAGACGCTGGGTTGAACCGGATTAACATCAGTCTGGACTCCCTGCGCGCTGATCGCTTCTCCATGATTACCCGCGGCGGAGATGTGAACAAGGTGCTGAAAGGCATTGAAGCTGCAACTGCCGCTGGCCTTGCTCCGATCAAGCTGAATGTTGTGCTGATGAAGGGTATTAACGATGATGAGATCAAGGATTTTATTGCAATGACGATTGATCAACCTCTTCATGTGCGTTTTATTGAATATATGCCGATTGGACAGGCTTCGGATTCATGGCGCAAATCTTATTTGCCGCTGGAAGCCGTGACAGATGTATGTGCTGAAGCAGGCTGGACGGTAGAAAATACAACAGGCCCTGCGGGCAATGGCCCATCACGCAATATGAAAATTGTGGGCTCCGAAGGCACATTCGGATTGATTCATCCCGTGAGCGATCACTTCTGCGACAATTGCAACCGACTTCGGCTGACAGCTGACGGACATATCAAAGCCTGCCTTTACTGGTCAGATGAGTATAATGTTCGCCGCTTCGTGGATGATCCGGATGCCATGGCGGCGCTCTTCCTCAAAGCGCTGGGTACGAAACCCAAGAATCACGAGATGGCCCTGGCTCTGGAACAAAAAATGCAATCGCACACGCCGACGGTACGGCGCATGTCCCAGATTGGCGGATAACACGTAATATAACGATAGCGTGTGTATAGCACAAATGTATATCCATAACGTCACGACGACCTCTGCATAACCGACGCTATTATACGAAAGCAGACCAGAACTCAAAGTTCTCGTCTGCTTTTTCGTCGTGTTTTCATAGATTAATGATAAATTTACTTTCCCTGATAGCAACTAACAAGTCGAGCTCGTAACCGAGTTCAGCAAGTTCATTGATCAGTTGAACAGCGTAAGCCAGGATCTGAAAGTGTTATCGAATCCATGTTGCTGAAGGCAGAATAGATCCGATTCCAATCATTCAAATGAAATGAAGCAACATATTTAACTCCCCGCGCGCAATGTTAACGTCACGGGGAGTTTTTTTATTTTATACAATAGGAGCCATATCACGGTCCTTCTATGAATAGATGAGCTTCCATAGCATCATGCATGCCAGACCGACCATGACTAGAGCAGACAATCGATTGAACACCAGACTGATGCGTCCAGTACGATCCGTTCTGCCAATCACCCTGCCTGCGCCTGCAAGTCCCATGAACCATATCCAAGATACAGCCGCGGCTGTCAGGGCAAAATAAATGCGCTCCACCCCTTCATACTGAAGTGAACTGGTGCCAATCACGGCAACCGTGTCCAGCAGAGCATGCGGATTGAGTAAAGATACCGATGCGGCGAACGCAATTTGTCGTCCTGCTGACATGACCGTCTGCGAACCTTGCACAGATTCGGACGACCGCCAAATACTCCATGCCATATAAAGCAGAAACAAGCTTCCTACTGCATACAACCCATTCGCCAGTAATGGCCACTGCAGCAAAATGAGCGACACCCCTCCGACGGCTGCCCCGATCAACAGCGTATCACTGACCCCTGCCGTTATTACCGCAGGCAGGGCATGTATATAACGCTTTTGCCTCATGCCTTGGTTAAAAATAAATACATTCTGCACACCCAGTGGCAAAATCAGGCCAAATGCCAGAACTACTGCGTGAATAACAACCTCCATCGTTCTTCCCCCTTATCTCTGTCCTCCATATTAGGGGAGATCATTCATAACGTAACCAACCACTTGGATGGCACCAGACCCAACCAAATGATATAGTGTTTGTTACAAATTCAAACGGAGGTGATTCTGCCGTCATGGAACGTTCCGATTCCCGGCTAAGCATGGGTTGGAAGCCGAACCCCTCTCTCGATTTGCCCTTATATCGTCAGATTGAAGCCTATATCCGCCAGAAAATCATAACGGGCGAATGGTCAGCAGGATATCGTCTCCCCTCACAGCGAATATGGGCTGAGTCCATGGGGGTGAACCGCAGTACATTGGTCACTGCCCTGGATAATCTGGCCGCCGCAGGTCTGATTGAAGGCAGGCATGGCGGGGGAACCTATATTTCTGGCTCCGGCTGGCATGGTATGGCTCACGGAGCCATGCCCAACTGGAACGAAGCCATCGAGGAGGGCTGGTATTATCCCAACCTGCCCGAGATCCAGCAGATTAATCAGGCTGAATTCCGGCCTGGCATCATACGACTCGGTACAGGGGAGCTTGCCCCGGAGCTGATGCCTCAGGATGCTTTTAACGACATTCTACACTCCCTGTCCCGGCGTTCTCGTACACTCAACTACCTGGAACCTCAAGGAAGCCTGGAGCTTCGTGAGGCTTTATCCGCCCATTTGCAGACGACTGGCATTCAGGCCTCTCCAGATTCCATACTGATCGTATCCGGCTCTCTTCAGGCACTGCACTTGATTTCGGTCGGCCTGCTCCCTCGCGGATCAGCGGTTCTGCTGGAAAAACCGTCGTATCTCTATTCCATTCACGCCTTTCAATCGGCAGGGTTGAAAATGAGTGGTATCCCGATGGATGACGAAGGATTGCACATTGCACGTTTGGAGGATGCTGCGCAGCATGTAAAAGATCAAGACCACATCTCGCTTCTCTACACGATCCCGAGCTTTCACAATCCCACCGGCTCTGTCATGAGTGATCACCGCCGGGAAGAACTGATGACCACGGCTCGAACACTAGGCATCTCCATACTGGAGGATGCCGCCTACAGTGATCTGTGGCTGGATACACCTCCTCCGTCATCGCTGAAGGCGCGTGACCAGGAAGGACGGGTGCTGCATATGGGTACTCTGTCAAAGGCAGTCAGTCCTGGACTGCGCCTCGGATGGCTGGTTGGGCCAGAGCCGGTCATTCGCCGTCTGGCAGATATCAAGATGCAGACCGATTATGGCACCAGTTCACTCGCACAAGAAGCTGCTGCCCTATGGTTCGCAGAAGGACATCACGCTGGACACATGGAACGCCTTCGCCCCGAACTACGCAGACGCAGAGATATCATGCTGGATCTGTTGCAACATCACTTTCATGACATTGCGGAGTGGGAAATACCCGCTGGCGGGTTTTACATCTGGCTGCAATTCACTGTCTCTCCGCTCTCTATCCACCAATTGTTCCATACCTGTCTGGAGCAAAATGTACTTATCCACCCGGGTTATCTGTATGACCGGCTGGATGCGAGTCACATTCGGCTCTCTTACGCGTATGCTTCACCTGATGAGATGGAGCTTGGGCTACAATGCCTTGCAGAAGCTGTCCAGAGGCTTATGGATTCTGGCTCCTGACTTCGACGAATGCAGTTCCCTGATTTCACAACCAAAAAACAGCCTTGACCTGGAAGGACCATGTCCTTCAGATCAAGGCTATTCGCGTAAATTTCGTAAGTTTAGCCGAATACCAGTACGGGCAAATACCAGCTGCGCTCCGGGATTCCTTTGAATGTTCTACCCTTTGACCGCACCCTCCGCAATACCCTCCATAATGAACTTCTGGAAAAACGCATAGATTAGAATAACCGGAATCACAGTCAGTACCAGGGAGGACAGAATCAACGGCCATTCCTTGTTATATTCACCAAACAGCATGTTCGTGGACAGAATCAGCGTATAACGATTCACATCGGTCAGCATGAGCAGTGGCAGCAAGAAGTCATTCCAGATCCACAGGAAGTCCAGAATCGCGATGGTGACTGTGATCGGAAGCAAGAGCGGGAAGATAATCTGGAAGAACGTCTGGAACTCATTACATCCATCCATCTGAGCCGACTCCTCCAATTCACGCGGAATAGACTTCACAAACCCGTGATAGAGGAAGATTGCCATGTTCACACCAAGCCCGATATAGATCAAGGCCAACCCGTACGTGCTTCCTTGCACCCCCATGCCTTTGGCTACCCGTGTCAGCGGAATCATGATTGAGTGGAACGGTACTAACATGGACGCAACAAACAGGAAGAAGATCAGGTTGCTCAAACGTCCGGAGGTACGTGACAGCTTGTATCCCGCAAGTGAGGCACAGAAGACAATTCCCCCGATCCCCAGAAAGGATACAATCGCCGAGTTCATCGAACTGCCCAGCAGATTGATTTTGTTAAACGCGTCCGAATAATTCTCCCAGTGAAGCGTTGTTGGCAGCGCGAGAAAGGATTGGAACATCTCACCCTGTGTTTTGAAAGAGTTCACCACCGCCATGTAGATCGGCAGCATAGCGACGAGAGAGCCCAGAATCAGCAGCAGTCGAATCAGATAACTGTTCAGTCGTTGCATCCTCATGCTTCCACCTCTTTCTTCTTCATGACGGTGATCTGGATGAGTGTAAAGATGAGTACGATGATGAACAGCACAACCGATTTGGCACTCGCATAGCCGTATCTGAAGTTATTGGAGAACGCTTCTTCATAGATGTTCATCGTGATAACCTGCGTGGCTCTGCCCGGTCCACCACCTGTCAGTCCATACACCACTTCAAACACTTTGAATGCTCCGTTCAGTGTCAGGAAGAAACAGATGGTCACAGCATGAGTAATCATCGGCAACACCACATTGCGCAGCACCTGGAATGCGTTGGCCCCATCAATAACAGCCGCTTCCTTGAGACTTTTTGGCACACCCTGGAGAGCAGCCAGATAGATGATCATCATATACCCAACACCGTTCCAGAGCGATACGATCAGAATGGAGTAAAATGAAAACTTCGGATCACCCAGCCATTGCTGGTCCAGGAACGAAAAGGCCAGTTTCTGTGCGAGTTGTGGCAGCACCTGAGTAAAGATAAATGTCCACATGAAAGCACTGATGATCGTACTAATCATGTTAGGCATGAAGAACAGGGTCCGGAAAAGCCCTTTGCTGCGCGTCCGTGACTCAATCAACACGGCGAGCAGCAAGGCAATTCCATTTTGCAGAATCAGCATAAATATTACATATTTCATCGTGAACCACAGGGAGTTCAGAAAGTCAGGATCTTCTTTGAACAATTCCACAAAGTTGCCCAGACCGATAAAACTGTAATCCCGATTAAGTCCGTTCCAATCTGTCAGACTATAGAACATGCCACTAAACGTAGGGTACAGCAGGAAAATTGCATAGATGACAAAGGCAGGCGCAGTGAACGCGAGCAGTGACAGATACTTCTTGAACACATTCGTAGCCATTGGTTCTCCCCCTTTTCACTCGAAGCGGATGATCGTAAACGAGGGAACGAAGAACGTTCTGCCTGCCATATCATCTGCTTGGAGACTGTAACGAAATAAAGTACCGCTCATTTGTTGATTAAACTCCCAAACCCATTGAGATTTTGTCAACAAAACAAAAGCAGGTACTCCATTCCTTACAGCTCCTTACTTGTTGACTTTGTTGTAGGATTTCCACGCCTTGTCGAGCGCATCGATAACCTGCTGTTGATTTAATTGCCCAGAGTAGTAGCCTTGCAACGCTTTGCCTGACTCGTCTTTCACCGCTTGAGGGAGGGATGGGTCCTCATATGCTTTACCTTCACTCACATATTTCTGAGCATCGTCTACCCACGGGAAGCTCTTGAAGTCATGGATCTTGGCAATCGGATTGAACTTGAGTGCTTCGAAGAATGCACTTGAATCCTTGTCATCGAGAATATAGTTCACGAAATCGAGTGCCACTTCTTTGTTTTTGCTAGATGACGATACTGCCAGTGAAGTGGAGGTGCTCAGATTGATTTTGGTATCATCCGGATTGTCATTGATCGGCATGGGTGCTACACCAAAGTTCAAGTCCGGGTTGGACTTCAGAATGGTTTCGGCAAACCATGGTCCCTGAATCCACATTGCGGCGCTTCCTGATGCGAAGGCTGCTGAACCATCATCTCCGCCCACTTCCAGCGCTTTGTCCGTTCCATTGGCATTGACGAGATCGAAGATATCAAACAATGCTTTCATATCGGAGAAGGAGCCCTGATCCTGATTCATCTTCTCCACGAAGTCTTTGTGCTCAGACTGAGTTAATGCACCCACGGTAAGTGGCAGGAATAATTGCGGAATCCAGGCTTCTTTGTAGGATAGTTCAAACGGTGTAATGTTGGCTGCTTTGAGTTTCTCCACGACCGCTTTCATTTCCGTTAACGTCGTTGGCACTTCCAGCCCTTGCTCTTCGAAAATATCTTTATTGTACAGATAGCCCCATGATACTGTTTCCAATGGAACAGCTACGATTTTGCCCTCCGCATCCGTTATGGAAGGTTTAACCGAATCCAGCAGCTTATCGACAAAAGGTTGGCCCGACAGGTCTTCCAGATAACCCGCTTTGCTGAATGGTGGAATCTCATTGACTGCATGCAGGGCGAACACATCCGGTGCATCATTGGAGGCGAGACGAGTCTTCAGAATCTGAGGGGCATTGTCCGCTGGCGGCATCTCCAGTTGCACGTTCACCTCAATGTTTTTCTCTGCTTTCTCCTTGGCTTTGAACTGTTCTATATATTTATCGTAGTGTTCTTTCAGCCGAGGTTGTGCAACGAATACTTTGAGTGATACCGTGCTGCCTGATGCCGATTCCTCCCGCCCATTGTCCGTTCCTGCATTGGAACCGCAACCTGCGAGCAGAACACTGACCAGTACCGCACTTGCTACGCTTTTCCATACTTTCATCTCTTATGACCTCCCGGTGTGTAACTGGTTTGTCTTTCATAGGCTCATTATATATCAGAGAATGAAAGCGCTCCATTGGACAAAATTAGACTTGTGTATTGGATTATTTTAAACCTTAATCCTGCCGCAAATGCTCTCTCGAACGACTCATTCCGTGCTGTTGCTTGAATTGCCTGACATACGAGGTTGTCCCTTCCGCATCTCCCCAGGAGATACTCCGAAATGCTTTTTGAAAACCCGATAGAAGTAGGACACATCTTCATAACCCGCCATCTCGGCAACATGCTTGAACGGAATCTGTTCGTCCATCACCCACTCTTTCGCTCTCGTCATACGTAATTGGACAACATAGTCGGTCACGTTCACCTCATACTCTTTCTTAAATACCTTGCTGAGATATTCCTTGCTGACAAAAAAGATCTGGGCGAGCTGCTCCAGGGTAATCATCTCCATACAGTGCTGCTCCATGTATTGCTTCACCTCGTCCAGGTTCAGCTTGTTCTTAAATTTGCGCTGCGCAATCAGCTGCTCCAAAGCCTGATAGTATGGAGTCGAAATCCATGTGATCGTGGATTCGATGGAAGCCAGCGCTGTTGAAGGAGGTAGCGCCGTTGCTTCGGGCCGCTCGTACAAGCCATTGGAGACGCATAGTTCATCCAACAAAGCCTGTAATTCATAGGCTACCCTTCCAAGCTGCCGAGGTCTGTTAATCTCGCATCGTTCCAGCTTCTGCTGCAATTGCTGGAACCACTCACGCAGACTCTGAACGTTCAGGTCATTAAACCGCAGGCGAGCCTGCTGCTGAAACAAAGAAAAATCACCAGCAAACGCAGAGGGATACGACTCCCATGATTCAGGCGTAGATTCAGCCTTTTCCAAATCTCTTGCACATTTGGCCAGTACACCATTGAGTTCATCCGGATTCACCGGTTTAAGCAGATAATCAGCAGCCCGATGGCGGATTGCGTGTTTGGCATAATTGAAGTCGTCATATCCACTCACCACGATCACCTTGATCTGTGGGTATTGTCCGCTCAACGTCTGTAACAGCTCCACACCGTCTGTGCCGGGCATGCGCATGTCCGTAATGATAATGTGAGGCTGATGCTGCTTGACCAGTTGTATGGCCTGCTCACCATCCTCTGCTTCACCTGCAACGGTCATGCCGAGCTCACTCCAATCTCCAAGGTTGCGCAGAATCTCCCGGTTCCACGGTTCATCATCTACCAGCAGCACTCTGTACAGTTCTTTGTTCACAAGGCTTCGCCTCCTGTATTGCAGGGGATTCGTACCGTAACGCTTGTCCCCTGTCCGTATTCACTTTCCATGTTCATCCCGTATTCAGGTCCAAAATGCATCACCATTCGTGAAGCTGCATTGACCAGTCCAATACTCGTGCCTGAACTCCACACCCGATCTGCCTCCCAGGTAAGCCGCTCCAGTCGGGACTGCATCTCCGCTAGTTTCTCAGCATCCATACCCACGCCATTATCACGAATTCGAATGGTTACATCTTTGGATTCGCAGACGACCTCAATGCCCAGTTTCCACTCACCCTGCTTCTTCTCCAGACCATGTAAAAATGCGTTCTCCACCATCGGTTGCAGAGACAACTTGGGAATATAACACGCCCGAAGTTCCCCAGTAATCTCCAGGGTATATTCAAGCCTGCCGGCAAAACGCTGCTTCTGAATCAGCATATAATGCTCCAGCTGGTCCAGTTCAGACTGCAGGGGCACAAGCCCATCAGGCGCTCGCACAATATAACGAAACATCTCGCTCAAGGCTCGAATGACCTTGTAACTGTCTGCCGGTTTTTGCGAGTAGACCATGCCACCAATCATCTGCAACGTATTTTGCAAGAAATGCGGATGGATCTGGGATTGCAGTGCTTTGAGTTCGGCCGTCTGCTTCTCCAGATTCATCAGGTAGTTGTCGCGAATATGTTCCCGAATACGATTAGCCATGCCGTGCAGATTTTTCTCCAACAGACCAATCTCATCTACCCGGCCGCTTCGTACCACTTCCCTGTCCTTGATCAGTTGAATACCCTTCATGGAATTCGCCAGTCTGACAATGGGCTTTGATGTACGCCAGGCCACCAGCGCAGCTAGTCCCACAGATATGACGGTGGCCAGGCCACCCACAACCAATCCGTATTTCATCGTTTCCAAGGCACTTTCGTTAACGACATGGGCAGGTACAATCTTGATCACACGCAGTCCTGACGGCTCAATGGAATGAAAGAATACGTATTCCTTGGACGTACGGATGAAGCCCGAACTTTCTTTCGTGCCTGCCAATTTCTCCAGCGCTTCCGCAGACGGCTGAATCTCTTGGTTTGGCTGATAGACCGGACTGCCCGCGCTGTCAGCAATGTATACCGCATAGTCTCCACGGCTATCCAGCAGCTCCAGCGTCTGATTGAACTCAGCCCACTTGACCTCCAGACTGATGGCACCGATCTGTGCCTGATCTTCAAAGCGGTTCATGCTGCGGGTCATGTGAAACTTTTGTGGATCGTCCGGATCATTGATAATCGTAAAATCTTTATGTTGTGCAAAAAGCTCATGATACCCTTCCGGAATTTCCGATACTGCCTTGATGCGAGAATCCATGGAGTTGAAGGTGAACAGGGTGTCCAATTCTTTCAGGTACAGTTCAACGCCAAATACATAATTGCCAGCGGAATAGTATACACTGTTCAACATGTTGAACACAGCCTTCTGTTCATCAAATCGACTGGCTGCCGGCGCTTCCTGGTTCAACGCCAGATATTGATGCAATTCGTCACTGATCTGAATCGAATAGATAATATTGTTCATGCGGGCGAACTGTTCACCCAGATAGATGGAGGCCCAGTTCATATTCGCCCGGTTGGTCTCCATAATCTCCTCTTCCATGGAAGAGCGGGTATTCTCGGCTGCCATGGCGGTCATGGCTATGACAGGCAGAACGGCCAGCAGCGTCATGGTAAGGATCAATTTATTGCGAATGCTGCGTTTGAAAGGATCTGTCAGCTTCCGATAACATTCGGTAAACACAGCGCATCCACTCCTGAGCTAAAATAAGACAAACGCCCCAGCATGGAAGCCGAGGGCGCTTTGGTCTTTATATTCGTTTGGAAATGTTAAAATATCACGTTATACAATAGAATGAATGGTTACACGAGATCACTACGTGGTCAGAACAACCCTCTGATCGCTGTTATCACCGGATTTTTTTGATTCCCTTATCTAAGGGGAAAATCCGTTGATAAAAGCGAACGCTCCGCTTCCTCAGGTTATTTCTGCCCTCTCCGTTAACGTGTACATATTAAATTCAACTTATATACCTAAATTTATTATTTCCTATTATTGTTCAATGATCCGTATGCCCCATGGTTCCAGTTCGATCATCTCTCCTGCAGCAATCGGGGTTCCTGCCAGAAGTTCAGTCCCTTCCCCATAAGCATTCACGAAGGATGTTGCCTCATCTGCATAATTGAAATAGTAGCGAATCGTATTCCCCTGATCGTTCACACCTGTCTTCACAATGATGGGAAAAGCCAGCTCCTGATCATCTCCCCATACACCCGCTTCCTTCATGACACGTTCCAACACCTTACGGATCACCGCAGAACTGGTGTAACAGCCTACATAGGTGGCTTTGCCTTTTCCATAGGCATTCTGGGTAATTGCTGCATATTCACCCCAATGTGCATGATCATACCAAGCGAGTACTTCAGCCGTTGTCGGCGTAATCAGTTCCATCCAGGTGTGAACCTGGTTTTGCTCCTCACCAACCCCGAACGGATCATCGCGCAGCGAGACATGTTTTGGTTCTACAAATAGGTTATAGCTGATCCCGCATGCCTCACTGATCAGGCCGGGCTGGCGGGTAGAGCGTACCTTGATATGCTCATTTGTGAATCCGCTTTTGAACGAGTAGACGATATGTCCGCCATCCTGTACGAATTGATTTAATTTTTCCAACAGTGCATCCGAAGCTGCATACAGAGCAGGTACAACGAGCACATCATATTCCGCATAACTCTCAACCGATGGATCGATGAGGTCACAGCCCATGTTCATCTTGTACAATTCATCGTACATCCAGCGCACCACGTCATTGTAGTTCTTGTCACTGGTGAAGTTAAAACCAAACCACTTGATTGATGTCAGGGCCTCATTGCTGAACAGCACCGCCACCCGATTTTTTTTCTTCAGATTCACGAGCTTCGGACTCAGTCTTGCAAAATCCCTGCCAATCGTCTTGGCCTCGTTGTACACCGGATTCGGTTCAAAGTCATGACTGAGTAGTCCTTTCCAATAGGTCTCAAAGGAGTTGTGCAACGAATGCCAGTGCCAGTAGGCGACCATGTTCGCTCCCGATGCCAGATGACTGAATGCCTGTAGACGTAACTGGCCCGGGTAAGGAACCCAATGCCAGAACGCCTGCGCTTCGGTCTCCAGTACCAGATAGTTCGATTGTTTGGTCGAACGCGCCACATCCCCACCGAATGAAATTTCAATGCCGGTCAGATCATCCTGGGAAGGATGGTAGATGTCCACACTGGTGATGTCAAAAGGTTTTGATGCGGCAAAATGATCCACATCCCCTTGAATGCCGTAGGAAAATCCACGCCAATCGAAGTCAAAGTTCTGGGTAACAAACTGTCCTGCCTGTTTGTATTCATTCACGATCCCCACTTGCCAAGCCAAAAAGTTAGTTACCAGCTGTCGCTGGAACTTGGCAAATTCAGCCCCTAGACTACCGTTGATCGTTCCTACAACAGACGGGAAGTCCTCCCAGCTATTGATTCGATTGCTCCAGTAGTCGAGACCAAATTCCTTGTTAAGCTCATCCAGAGAACTGAACTTGTTCCGCATATATTTGACGAATTGCAGTTGCACATTATCTCCGGCCGTATTGTAATGCTTCGTCTCGTTATCTGTCTGATAACCGATAACCGCTGGATGTGTGCTTACCCGAGAGATTAGCTTGCGAATGATCCGTTCGGCATAGAATAGATAGGTTGGGTGTGTAATATCCATAATCTGTCTTGCGCCGTATTTACCAGGTCCCTGAGAGGTGGTAGCCAGCACGTCCGGATGTTCCTTGACCATCCACGTTGGAACAGCATACGTTGGTGTGCCAACGATGACCTGAATCCCCGCCTCATGTATGGCATCCAGCACACGATCTACAGAAGAAAAGTCAAATACACCATTCTGCGGTTCATGAGTACTCCAGGTTGATTCTGCAATGCGGACCACGTTGATGCCTGCATCTTTCATCATCTGAATGTCCTTGTCCAATCTTTCGTAAGGCATATATTCATCATAGTAGGCTACGCCATACAATAATTTATCCATCATTTAATCTCCTTTTTGTCGAGAAATGTGGTTTTCTTGCGTTGCATATGAGTTGACATATTCCAACCCATAATGGTAGCGTTTACATTATTATCGGTTGAAGAACTTGGATTGTTCAGTAACCACTACGCTGATGTGTCCCATGGATTATCCATGCTCGCGTTAAACTGATTATAATGAAGTATACTACGGGTGCCGATTGTACAAGGCGAGTTGTTTTTACCCTTTTCCGAGGTGAATATGATGGATATTCGATCACAGCTCCGAGAAATGCCTCACCATACACTGGCCCACTGGCTGCCTATTATCGACTGTAACATCAAATTCTATGGTGCGCACAGCCAACAAGTTCCATATGGATGGACGATGCCGGAGGAATCACATCCGGGCTTTGAGATCATGTTGATTATTGAAGGCACCCAGGAAAGTGTGATTCATGGTTATACCTATACCGTGGAGGAAGGTTCCATTCTCCTCATTCCGCCCGGATTCAAACATACGAATCAATGTGTATCCACGGACGGCATGACTTATTTCAGTGCTCATTTTAATGTGGATGATCCTGTCTTTACCCTGAAGTTGATATCACAGCATAGCCGAATCTACGCTGCAGGTACGGCCGATAATAGGAAGATGCGTGTAGTGCTGGAGAGCTGGATGGGCATGATTAACGTATCTGAAGCCTACACGTCCACCGATAAAATGATCATGCAGGCACGCATGTTTGAACTGTTCGCCCTGTTGTCCCAAGCCGCTGACAATGAGCCGGAGGCCGCCAATTCTGTTGCTGCTTCACACACACCAGCCCCAACGGCCATGCATTATGCTGGAGCTATTGCGGAAGCAATCAAGCAGGCATTCCATGCCCAGCTTCGAATCAAGGAAGACAGTGTGTCCACGGTCAAAGTCGAGCAGATTATATCCTCGTTTGGCATCAGCCCGGGATATGGTCTACAGGTCTTTCGCAAGGTGTACGGGCGATCACCCAGGGCCTACCTGTCCAGCCTGAAGTTGCAGGAAGCCAAAGTACTGATCGAACAGCCAGAGCTGTCGCTCGGTGAAATTGCGTGGAAGCTGGGTTACACCCATCTGTCCCATTTCAGCAGACAATTCAAGCGCTGGACAGGCCAAAGTCCGCTGCAATATCGCAATCATCATGCAGACGCATCAGGCGATCCTGTATCCTACGGATCGGAATCGAGTCCAGAATCTTGATTACGGATACGCTCGTATTCTTCCGGCGTGTTCATATTACTCATTTGCATCGCTAGTTGATGAACGCCTGCTCTCTCAAGCTCTTCCGCTTCGACATAAAAGCAACCGATCTCTTCAAGCCATCGCATAACTCGAAGATGATCCTGTATCAGGCGCTGCTCCAGATCAGGGAGCACTCGCTTGTGATAAGCCCCTGCAAGAGGGTGGACATGTCCATCCACGCGTGGAACAATAGCAGAATAAGAGTTATGCGATTCGACCAGTTTTTTTATTCCATCAAAGAAAGACGTTTGCAGGAGCGGCATATCGCAGGCACAGACCAGATTCCATTCTGTATCAGAAGCTTCCAGTGCCGCGTGGAGACCCGCGAGTGGTCCCTTCCCCGGATAGCGATCCTGAACGCATTCGTAGCCCATTTCACTGTAAGTTGTCACGTTGGGTCCGGCAGCTACGATGATACGCGATACGGCGGGTCTCATGGCCTTCGTCACATGTTGCAGTACAACAGAACCGTTCAGTTCGAGCATGGCCTTGTTGGCCCCCATGCGGCTGGATAACCCTCCTGCCAATATAATGCCTGTCCATTCACGCGTGTTCATGTTGTTATCCTCCCTCCGATCACAATATGTGTTTGGCTGCATCAATTTCAAAACGTTCGCTATGCATTGAATCCCCTTTCAACAAATGATACATTGAACAATATGCATTTGAAAGGAATGGCTTAATTGGACAGACCTGTACCTTCGAGAGGCAATCCCTCATTGGTTTCTCTGAAACTATATAACTTTTTCATATATGGAGCCATCTCGATCTTTGCCGGATTCCTGCAGCTTTACCTGCAAGAGATTGGCATGACCAAACTGGAGATTGGCAGTCTGATGGCGATTGGACCCTTTGTATCTTTGTTCGCCAACCCGTTCTGGGGTTTCTGGAGCGATAAATCCCGCAATATTCGCATCATTCTGATGGTTATGATGGGAGGCACATTTGTGCTCGCCCAAGGTGTGTTCTATGCGCCCAGTTATACATGGATCTATGTAGCCATGATTTTCTTTTATTTTTTCCAAAGTCCATTATTCGCCCAAACGAACAGCCTGATTCTCGGATATATCGATGGTACAACCCAGAAATTTGGGGCATTCCGGCTATGGGGTTCACTCGGTTGGGCACTTACTGCCGTCGCTGCCGGACCGGTTATTGACCGTTTTGGCAGCGGCAGTGTATCCATTATATTTGCGTGCATGATTGTTATCGCCTTTGTATTATCCGTATTTCTGCCTAGACAGCCGATCGCTTCGGATACACCTGTGGTTACTTTTCGGCGGTTTGGCAAAGTCATGTTCAATCCATATTTTATGACATTTATCGGCCTGGGTGTACTCGTGTCGGTGCCCAATGCGATGAACAGCACATTTATGTCACTATATATCGTAGAGATGGGTGGCGACAAACAGATGGTCGGTTGGGCCATCTTCACCTCTTCCATTCTCGAAGTCGGTGTATTTCTGCTGCTGGACCGCTTACTCAAGCGTAAAATGAGCATACTCCTGGCATCCCTTATCCTGATCAGTGTGCTGTTTGCACTTCGCTGGCAGCTCATGGCACTGGCTAACAACCCGCTGGAGATTGTATTCATTCAGCTGATGCACTCCATTACGTTCGGTGGGTACTTCTATGTGGGTACGCAGCTGACTATGCTGTTTATCCCAAGACCTTATCGTTCTTCCGGTCAAGCGGTCTACACGATGGCCTGGGGCGGTCTCTCCGGCGTCATTGCCGGTCTGTTCGGTGGCTGGTTGTTCCAGAGCTTCGGTGCGGAAATCATGTATAGCATCGGTGTATTCTTCTCGCTCATCGGCGCGGTCGGATTCAGCATCATGTGGTTGTCGAATCGACGCAATGGCTATCAGCCAGTTGTGTTGACGGAGATGGGTAATATGGATGAGGACAGATAATCATTTGTTGCAGGGGGATATTTGCACGATTAAAGTTACACTGGCGCACTCCGATGCCAGAACAACCTTCTGATCGCTGTTATCTCCGGATTTTCTTGATTCCCTTTTTAAAGGGTAAAATCCGGAGATAAAGGCGAACGCTCCGCTTCTTCAGGTTATTTCTGTCCTCTACGTTAGGGTGTAACATCAGCGTACAAAAAACCGAAACAAAAGATTAAGAATAGGTGCAGTAAAGAGAAAAGGCGTCTAAGGTTTGTTGCTCCTAACGAATCTTAGGCGCCTTATTTGCAATAATTTCACGAATTTCTAAAACTAAAGAACCACAGCCACCTTATTTTGCATAAAAGATGTTAAAAACCCTAAAAGGACAAGCCTAACGAGGAATTAAGGTGTCTACGATTCGTTACGCTGCTGGAATGCCCAAATACACTTAAATAGCATGTCCTCGGTTCGTTAGATTCTTACCTCATACGTACATCTATGGCCTCAGCTCATGTTCATGTTCATGTTCATGCCGTATTGTATGCTCAGTCTAAAACTACCCAGAAAAACAAAAGGGCATCCTTCGCCATGATCATGACGAAGGATGCCCTTCCTTTAACTTAAAACTTGGCTGCTTACCAGCACTCTGATGAACAGACTTTAAGTTTATCCATCGGCCTTATGCCTTTGGCAGTTGGAACGAGCTTTTCAGGGATACGACCCGGTTAAATACGGGGCGTCCTGGCTCGGAATGTTTTGGATCTACACTGAAGTAACCGTGACGGAAGAATTGGAATTTATCCTGAGCATTCGCTTCCTTCATCTCTTGTTCCACATACCCATTAACAATCTCAAGGGAGTTCGGGTTCAATTGATCCAGGAACGTTTTCTCCGGTTGCTCTTCCACAACCTCAGTTTCAGCCCCAGCTACTGCCACTTCGACCTCTGCTTCCGGTGCTTCATCCAAGATCAAAGGCTCATACAGACGGAATTCAGCAGGTACCGCTTGAGTTGCTTCTACCCAGTGGATCGTGCCTTTGACTTTACGGCCAGTGAATCCACTGCCGCTCTTTGTCTCCACATCATAGGTACAATGAATCTCGGTCACATTACCTTCTGCATCCTTGATCACATCGTTACATTTGATGAAGTATGCATGTTTCAGACGAACTTCGTTGCCAGGGAACAAACGGAAGTATTTGTTCGGCGGATTTTCCATGAAATCGTCTTGTTCAATATAAATCTCACGGGAGAACGGAATTTGGCGATTGCCCATCTCCGGGTTCTCCACATTGTTCTCAGCTTCAAGCCATTCCACTTGTCCTTCAGGATAGTTGGTAATGACCACTTTGAGCGGGTGCAGAACAGCCAT
Organism: Paenibacillus sp. USHLN196; assembly: GCF_037144955.1. Classification (NCBI taxonomy): domain Bacteria; kingdom Bacillati; phylum Bacillota; class Bacilli; order Caryophanales; family Paenibacillaceae; genus Paenibacillus; species Paenibacillus sp. USHLN196. Next base: position 232,883 of record NZ_JBBCYH010000006.1, read on the forward strand.
CGTGCGCGGAGCTTTCAGTTTCAAGTCTTCACGTACAAAGTGCTCCAGCGTTTGCAAGTCGATAACCCCTTGGCTCTTGGAGATGCCTGTCTCAAATACGAAATCACGAATGGCTTCCGGTGTATATCCCCGGCGGCGCAGACCCGAAATTGTCGGCATACGTGGATCATCCCATCCATCCACATGGCCTTCGTCCACGAGCAGTTTCAGCTTCCGCTTGCTTGTTACCATCTGGGACAGGTTCAGGCGGCCAAATTCGTACTGACGCGGCTTACTCTCCATCTCACATTCAGCGATAACCCAATCGTAGAATGGGCGTTGATCCTCGAACTCCAGAGAGCAGAGGGAATGCGTTACACCTTCAATTGCATCTTCGAGCGGGTGAGCAAAGGCGTACATTGGATAGATGCACCATTTGTCGCCGGTGTTATGATGGTGTGCATGTGAAATCCGGTAAATAACCGGATCGCGCAGGTTGATATTCGGTGCAGACATATCGATCTTGGCACGCAGCACTTTCTCTCCGTTCTTGAATTCGCCTGCACGCATACGTGTGAATAGGTCGAGATTCTCTTCCACCGAACGATCACGGTACGGGCTGTTCTTGCCCGGCTCCGTCAGCGTTCCGCGCATTTCACGGATTTCGTCGGCGCTTTGGTCGTCGATATAAGCTTTTCCTTTTTCAATCAACAAGACAGCACGGTTGTACATCTCATCAAAATAATCCGAGGCAAAACGTTTCTCGTTCCACTCGTATCCGAGCCATTTCACATCTTCCTGGATGGATTGAACGTACTCGACATCTTCCTTGACCGGGTTCGTGTCATCAAAGCGCAGATTCGTTTTGCCGCCAAATTCGCCGCCCAGCGTAAAGTTAATCCAGATCGCCTTGGCATGGCCGATATGCAGATAACCGTTCGGTTCCGGAGGGAAACGGGTAATAACTTCCTGGACTTTCCCTGACCGGAGATCTTCGGTAATAATATTTTTGATAAAGTTAGGTGGGGTTGTACGATTGTCCACAGGTATCAAACCTTTCATGAATTGATTGGAGCTTTCGGGAATTGCAGCAATTCCGGCTATAATTCCTTTATAACGAAGTCATTTCCTGAAAAAAACTGTTTTCTTGGAAAGTTTCGTACGCGTTTCATTTAAATATACCTTTAACGGGGGAGGAGTTCAATAAAGAACGACACCAAAGTCAGGATCAGCCTTGCATAAATAGGCCCAAAACCATTTTGACGGGTTCGCTCGAATCATGTAGCATGATAGTAAAAGTGCGTGTTCAAAAAGTTGGATTTTCAGTACCGAGAAGATGGAATGAAGCTAGAAATGGAGTAGCGGAGCGTAGGGAAAACTACGTGAGCAACGGACATTTCGGCTGAATTCCATATTCGATGCTGATCATGCCGCTAGGCATGAGTCGTAATCAAAAGCGGACTTTTTGAACAACCTCTAAAATCAAATTAAAGGGAGGGTTTCCCATTGAACACGCTTAAACTGACCAAAGAACAGCAGGATGAAGCCGTTCGCACCATCCAGTCGTATTTCGAAGAGGAACGTGGCGAAGAACTGGGTGATCTGGCGGCCTGGGGTGTCCTCGACCTGTTCATGACACAGCTCGCTCCCTACATATATAATCAGGCACTCCGTGACGCACGCACAACGGTCAATCAACGCATGGCCTCAATGGAAGAAGACCTGTTTGCACTGGAGCAAAAGTTGCCCAAGACTTCCCGTTAATCCACTACAAATACGTGTTCAAAAAGTCTGGTTTTCAGTACCGAGAAGATGGAATGAAGCTAGAAATGGAGTAGCGGAGCGTAGGAAACTACGTGAGCAACGGACATTTCGGCTGAATTTCATATTCGATGCTGATCATGCCGCTAGGCATGATTCGTAATCAAAAGTGGACTTTTTTGAACAACCTATACTAATAAGGAAAGAAGGTTGCATTCATGTTTACCTATTCATTGGATGAATATACCGAACTCCGGCCACTGGCCATGGAACATACCAAACCGCTGTTCGAACTGACGGATCGCTCGCGGGATCAACTGAGACATTGGTTGCCGTGGGTGGATCATGTGACAGAAGTGGAACACACCTCGAACTTTATTACCAACGCGTTAAAACAAGGTGCTGAAAATGGCGGCTTCACCGCCGGAGTATGGTTAAAAGGGGATCTTGCAGGCGTCATCGGATTCCAAGAGATTAACTGGACCAACCGCTCGGTAAGCATCGGATACTGGCTTGGAAAAGGCTTCGAAGGTCAGGGTCTGATGACAAGTGCTTGTCGCGTTCTGGTTGATTATGCACTGGTGACCCTGGATTTGAATCGCGTCGAGATTCGCTCAGCAACCAACAACAAACGGAGTCGCGCCATCCCTGAAAGACTCGGATTCGTTCTCGAAGGTGTCATTCGTCAGGCAGAGAAATTGCCTAAGGGATACGTGAACCATGCAGTGTACGGCATGCTGCAGCATGAATGGGAACTTTTACGCTAATTCGCCTACATAATAAATCAGGAGTGATCTCTCCCAACATATCGGAATAACAGGAATACCCTCTATCTCCACGTCATGTGGTGACAGAGGGTATTTTATTGTATCCATGACTTTTATAGTGCTCGGACCATACCACCATCCACGATCAGGGAGGTTCCCGTGATGTACGTATTGGCTCCGGATAACAGGAATACCACCGCTTTGGCGAACTCCTCCGGTTGACCGTAACGTCCTAGTGGAATCTCTTTACGGAACTGGTCAGATACCTCTTCCTCACTGATTCCGTTCTGCTCAGCCCGTGCTGCGTCCAGCTCACGAATTCGATCTGTTGCAATACGTCCTGGTGCCACTGTATTGATCAAAATACCGTATGGAGCTAGCTCCTGAGACAAGGTCTTCGCCAATCCGAAAACGCCAGTACGGAACGTGTTGGACAGCACCAGACCCGGAATCGGCTGCTTCACCGAAGTTGAAGCGATATTCACAATGTGTCCACCGCTTTCTTTCATATAAGGAAGAGCACCGCGAATCAGCCTTACATAACTGAGTACATTTAATTCAAATGCACGTTCCCAATCTTCATCGGTCAGTGACTCAAATGAACCCGATGGCGGGCCCCCCGAATTGTTCACCAGAATATCAATCTGCCCAAACAGCTCCGCTGTCTTGTGAATCAGAGCCTCAATATCTTCCTTGCGTGTCACATCGGTTGCACAATATTCCACACGTCCACCACCACCAAGCGCCAGAAGCTCCTGCTTCACTTCTGCGAGCTTTTCTTCGCTCCGGCTGGCAAGCATGACGTCAGCACCTTCTGCTGCCAATTGAGCGGCTACCGCTTTGCCCAGCCCTCGACTGGAAGCCAGCACCAGTGCTTTTTTACCTTGAAGTCCCATGTCCATCGTTGTTCCTCCTCCTCAGCTAGTTTCTATTTGGTCTGGATAAAATAACCCATAAGAATATCGTCCACATACTTGCCTCCGATATAAAACTCGGACACCAGCCTGCCTTCCGTCACAAATCCACACTGTGTATAAAACGTGATTGCTCCCGGATTGCTGGATAGTACGCGCAGCCTGAGCTTGCGAACGCCTTGTTGGGCCGCATGCTGCTTGATGGCATCCATCAAAGCAGTAGCAATGCCACAACGCCGATCATGAGGGTGAACTGCAATATGAATCTCGTAGACATGACGATTGACCGGCATACCTGTGGCTGGATTAAAGCCCACATAACCACATACCCGCTCTCCCTGCACCGCAATCAACTGGCTGCCTGGCGGACAATGCTGCAGATATTGCTGTCTGGACCGCCACTGCATCGGTGCAGGTGAGGTGTGTTTGTCCCATACCAGGGTGTCCAACTCCATTAGCTGGGCTGCATCTTTAATCTCAGATGGACGAATCGTAAATGTATGGCTGGTAAGCATAATGATTCAACCTTTCGTGCTATAGTCGACAACGCTGTACGTTACAACGTCGGGAGATTTAAGAAAGTTAAGAAACTTAGGAATAGGAAGACATTATTCGTTTACTTCACTATTTAAGTTTTTTTGTTCTATATATTGTAGCATAGCCTCAGCTTTGACTAAAATTCCACTCGATATTGAACCTTTTCGCAAAATGAAATAATCGCTTAACCTTGCCCTAACGTCATAGTTTATACTGGTTCGAGAAGGAGGGGATGCATGATGAATATCAAAGAGGCAGCAAGCAGACTCGGTATATCGGCGAGAACCATTCGTTTTTATGAGGAAAAAGGGTTAATTCTACCCGCCAAACAGTCCAGTAACGGGTATCGTACCTATACCGAGAATGATATCTGGCGGCTTCAGACCATTGCGGCTCTCCGTGAGATTGGCATGTCCCTACAGGATATTACACACGCGATCGGAGAGATCGATCAAGGAAACCAGCAGCGGCTGGAAGAATACCTGGAGCTGCAACAGGCCGTCATGTATGCCCAGTGGATCGAGTTGAAACGTATGATGGATACAACCCAGCGCATGATAGACCTGAATCGTCAGGACGGACCGCTGGATGTCAGCCATCTGCACGATCTCGCGGACAGTGCCCGTCGCCTGCGTGAAGCAAGGCAGAACTGGCATGATCGGTGGAATTATGATACGCAGGCAGCCATCCATGATCAGCGAGTGCAGGCGGAAGGCAGAGGCAGTACTGGACAACCCCATTCAGAGGACAGGCATCGTTCGGACAATGCATCGCCTGCAAGCCATGAGCATGGAGTTACACATTCATACCAAGATACAGACACTTCCGCGCCGAGCGATTCCAATGATGCGGTACAGCCTTATTTCTATCTGTATCACAACTATGATGAGGGGCTCGAACAGATAGTTCATTGGATCTCTCCCGCCCCTGGTGAGAAGGGACTTGATATAGGCACAGGCACGGGGAATCTGGCCGGGAAACTATTACAGAACGGCGCAGACATGACCGCAATCGATCAGTCCCGGGAGATGCTGCGCAGATGTCGCACCAAATATCCCGAAATGCATGTGAAGCTTGGGAATTTTCTGGCTCTGCCTTTTACCGATCATTCCTTCGACTTTGTCGTGTCCAGCTTCGCTTTCCATCATCTGAGTTCAGATCAGCAACTATTGGCATTACAGGAGATGCAGCGTGTTTTAACCTCGCGCGGGCGTATCGGTCTAACCGATCTGATGTTTATCGATGCTGCTCACCGCGAGGCTTATGTTCGTGAAGCTGAGTTATCAAGACACGAGGAACAGCTGCTTGCCTTGCGCGAGCGTCACTTCCCTCTGCTGGGTGAACTATGCGACTGGCTGGAGCAACAGGGATACGTAACGAAGCATGTGCGGCATAATGAGCTATTACATACATTGCTGGCAGTTCCACTGCGGTGAGCACCGAATCCCTAAGAGCGCACAAATGAAATAAATAGATTTATACTTAGACAATGAGGCCCACCCTATTTTATTGTGTTAAAGTCGAGAGGATTTAACGCAAAATGAAAGAGGATGACACTGAATTATAATGCCATCCTCTTAGCTATTAAATTTAAATAATAGCCACATATTGGTTTATTTTTTGAAACACTAATGTATCTTATATTTATCCAAGAGCTACTCTCATGAGTATAAAAAAGCTGCTCTTTGAAATGACCAGTTTCCGAGATTGTAAAGTATTTGAAGTGTTTCTTTACATCATCGTTCGTGCTGCTTGAAAATGGCTATCGCTTGAAATCAATCTCACTCGGAACTTCTCCCCAAATCTTCCCTTCCATTTCAAATCTATCTTCCCAATACGGCTCCATTCATTGATCTTCCCCTCATCCATTGAGTCATACTCTGCGCTAACTATGTAAAGTGAATTAAAGAATAATATATTTATTACTTCGATGATACAATAACCTTCCGCTCGTATTTGTCTCTATCGGAAAGGTCACATATTTAGAAATAGTCTCGGGTATAATTCCAAATAATAGTATAGTTAACTAAGTCTAAGACAACCATTTAAAGGAGTGACACACAATGAAATTGGTAGGTTTAATGATCTTGGGTTGTATAATTTCATATATCTTAATTTTATTAGGGACTGTAGGTGCAATAATTGGAATAGGCATACTAATCGGCTTCTTACTAAAACTCTATTTAGACATTAATGAAATCAAGAAAAAGATAAACACCCCTTAGAATTTGATTGATGAAATCTCGAGATTTCTCCAGTGTCTATTCTACCTAAGGGGTGCATATATGCTTATATTTCAGGAATTCGTTCCAATAACAATGTAAAGAACTTTCATTTCTTACATATAAATATCAACAATTGCACGTTCAGTTGCACTGCGTGCTTGTCTGAACTCATCAAGTGAGATGCTGACCCCGCCCTGACGGTAACGGTTCGCTGTACGCTCGGTACGAATGTCCTTGCCGTTCACCGCTACACGGCTCACAGCACCTTCGTTCAAGTGATAGATAAACGTCACCGGCTCACCTGCATACTCGAATTCGAATTGCATGCCGTTCAGCTCAGCTGGCAATACCGGGTCAATGACCAGATCGCCGCCCTCTTGACGAATACCAAGCGCGTTGGAGATCAGCTGGTTCATGTAGATTCCAGGGCCGCTGGAGTAGATTCTCCATCCGCCTTTCACTTGTACAGTCCCTTTACGAAGCTGGTCAAAATGTTCCTGTGCCTCGTAACGCGTATTGAACTTGCCGTCTGAACTGCTGAAGTACGAGTTCGCTTGACGAATCTCCGCGTTAGGTACAACCTCGCCGATACCAACCGGGTTGATCATCGCGAGACCATTCCACACCTGATCTGTCTTGCCGAGCTTCGCCATCGCTTCCACGTAACGGATATGAGCATGAACATATTGCAAACCAATCTCACGTCCGAAGTTGGACGCTTGCTCTGCACGCTTGAAGTGTGTGCTTACACCACCAGCATATTGAGCTGGACGATTCATCAGACGCACCCCATCCGGGCATAGGAACTGTTCACGGATCAAGGCATAATGCGATTCAGCTTGCTCCGCATTCAGCAATTCGCCGATCATGCTGCGCGTCATTGGCAGCAGACGATATTGAATGCCTGTCTCTGTGTCTGTTGGATGAAGCATCAGCTTCGCTTGGTCGGCTTCTTCCATGTATACAAAGCCTGGAATCACATCTGTGCCCAGCATGTAACGGTTAAAGTCCTCACGGATGCCTTGAGCCAACACGTCCAGCTCCTGTGCAAAGTCTGCATCCTTGTATTTCAGGGCTTGCGAGAGCACGTTCACGGACTGATACGTCAATGCTACAGTCCAACTGCTCACCATGTATTGCTTGAGCTGTGCATTGGCTGGCTGGAGCGTATCATCCCAGTCACCATCTCCGTAGGAAGACAGGAATGTATCGTGCAGGAAGTGCGAACGGATATACTCGATCTCTTTTTTCGCATGATCCAGTACAGTTGCCGTCTCTTCCGTGAACCCAAAGCTATGCTTGACAGTATAAGGTACTTTCTCATCCAGGATTGCATAGTCGCGAGTTGCTGTCAGGTAGTCCGCCAATACTTTCAGCGGCCATACGATGATATCACCATGACTTTCTTCCTGTTGAATCGCAAAGTATTTATCAAACATGAACCATTGCGGCCAGTTGCCATCATCTTCGTATTGGTGAGTGTAGACCATTTTGATGATATCGCGAACTTGCTCATATTTTTGCGTAGCCATAAAGTACTCTACCGGACCTTGGCACACATCCCGCGTACCCCAAGCTGCACCGCCGTACTGCTCCAAACCGTGAGGCACGGAGTAGTGAACCAGCATATTGTGGGTGTACCACCAAGCAAGCGCGTTTACTTTGAACAGATCCTCTGCACTCTGACCTTCTCCACGAGACAAACGGAAACCGTTCATCACACCCGCGAAGAACTCGCGGTATGCCTGCACTTCCTCTTCGAACGCCAGGCTTGAGCCCACTGCCACTCCGCTATCCACTTGGCCTTCCAATACCCCTTGTACCTTCAGCGTCCATTCAGCACTTGCTTCAAGACTAAGCGTAACCAGAGATGCAGACCCACTGCGGATACCACTTGCCAGCAGCGTTTCGTCACCTACATTTACAGCTGCACCATTCACCGACATGCGGTATTGCAGATCCGGATACGTTCCGGCACTAATTGCTTGTGGATCAGCCTTGAAGATCAAAGTATCGCCATCCTGCGTCATATGCAGCGGATACTCGTATTCATTCACATTCATCGTAATCTGGTTTGTTACCAGGTAACGGTATGCCGTACCACTTGTGGAGCGCACGTTCATGCTTAATTCCGTAGTATGTGCCCCTGTATAGTTCGTCACGATGATCGTATCGGATTCGGTTTTGTAGATCCAACGTACATAGTTGAAGCCAATCTCGAACAAGGAAGGCATCGTCAGCAGACGATATTGTCCGTCCATTTCCACATAAATGCGTTGTCCAGCCGTCTTCGGTACGTTCAATGCATTGCGGGCATTACTGATCATTTTATTAAAATTGGTGTTACCAATAACCAGCTGTGAGTTGAAAATACCGTACATATACGACGTTGTCGTAATAACCTGTGCTCCAAGTTGCACATTGCCACCACTCATCAGAATGTGACCGTGCGGACGCTCTACGAGCAATTCTTTCGCTTTCAGAACGATATGTTCATAGCTGCCTGTGAAGAAGGATAACAGTTCCTCACCGCTGTGCTCTTCCTGATGACGATCAGGGAACAGATCATGTATCTCATCTTGCGTCAGATCGAGTGTTACCAGTGGTTCACCCAGGAAGGAGGACAGTTTCACCTGTTCCAACATGTCACCTTTCTCCACAGTCAGAGCCTGTACTTCATTCCATGCTGCAGTAACTTCATCCCCGAATTCCAGTGCAGAGATTCCTTCGGCATGATTAGGCTTCGCTAGTCCATAAAACACTACCTGTGATTCTCCGTTCAGATTCAGCAGTTCAGATTGCAGCGCCGTGTAGGCAAATTCATACTGATACGTCTCATTCGCCAACATTGGGCGCTTCAAGCCCTCTGGTTGATTCGTTTCCTTGTACGACAGACCGAAGAATTGGAATCCGTCTGTGGAGTAACCGACTGCTTTGGTCAGGGAACCTTGTTGCATATATGGAAATGCACCGCCCTGAGGCTGGTTTTGACGGGAACAAACGACATAACCTTTGGCTTCATCTTCAAATACCGTGTGGTCGATGTATTGTGACAGATAAGCTTCATTGCTGCGTACCGCACCCGGATCAGCAAGTCCTACATCCTGTCCGTACACCACGTCTACGTTATCTTGTTGTCCTGTGAGCTTCACATCCCAGAACCAGACACCTTGCGGTGTAGCCGTAAATACGACCTGGTAGCCAATGCCTTGTTCATTACCTTCCAGCTGGACTGTACCCTCCCAGATCAACTGGTTGCTGGATTGTGCCTTGCTTGTAATTACCTTGCTATTCGAACGTACACCCAGCAGCGGGAACGAGCTAATTTTCTCTCCCTCATGCACACGCAGGTACAGGTTGTTCAAAGATCCATCAATCTGGTTGCTGAGCAACTGATTCAGCATGGTTGTGCCGGATGTGGCCTGATACAGGTCTCCACTGTTCAAAAAGGTAAAAGATAACTCTCCGGCACTCAACCGGATCGGTTCATTAATCATCGTTGTCATAAGGTTCACTCCTTGAATTAGTTAAAATCGAAACGTTTCGATACATTTGAAAAAGAATAGGGGCCTCTTCAAACCGGCCATTTACAGCCCGTCCGGACGATAACCCCATCATTAAACTTTCACTTCAGCATGCAGGCAATTCTTCGCTTCCAGACCCGTTCTAAACCGAACGTACAGAGCTGCGCTCGATCATATTAATCGTTAATGTATACGATGGATCCACCGCTTCTCCGTTGAGCATTTGGAATAACAGATGTCCTGCAAGCGACCCTGCTTCATGCTTCGGCTGGCGTATCGTTGTCAGCGGTGGACGCACATATTCGGACAACTGAATATCGTCAAAACCGATCACGGAAATATCATTCGGCACCGATACACCACGCTCTTCCAATGCCTTCAGGCCGCCAATCGCCATCTCATCGTTACCGTAAAATACCGCTGAGGGAAGCTCGCCCTGCATGATCATCATCTTGGTCGCACTGTATCCGCCCTCACGTACAAAATTGCCGTTCAGACGCCATTTGGACTTTTCTTCGAGTCCCGCTTCCCGCATCGCCCGCAGATACCCTTGGTAACGCAGTGCATTGTCATACGAGTTGGATGGGCCGCTGATATATGCAATCTTCTGATGTCCTGCCTGAATCAGGTGGCGGGTAGCAAGGTAACCGCCCTGCTCTCCATCCACCAGCACGTTGACCAGATGGTCACTCGACAGCTGACGATCCATCACAATGATCGGAAAACGAGGACCGGCAGATTCCACCAGAATATCATCATGAATGTTATGCGCCAGGATGATGGCTCCATCTACTCTTTTTTCACGCAAAAATCGTACTGCTGTTGAATCCCGTCCACCCATGGAACTGCAAGCAATCAGATCATACCCGTTCGCAAGTGCTACATCCTGTACACTACGAATCAACTCCGAGTAGTACGGACCTGACAGATCTGTCAGAATCAAAGCGATGGTGTTCGTCCGGCTCCGTTTCAGGTCCATGGCAAAGCCGTTCTTGCGGTAATTCAGTTCTCGTGCTGCCTCAAGCACTTTAGCCTTGGTCTTGGCACTAACCTTGCTATCCCCGCTCAGCGCATAGGAAGCAGTCGAGAGTGCTACACCTGCGAGCTTTGCCACATCCTTAATCGTTGCCATTCCACGTTCGCTCCTTCTAAACTAAAACAAATTCTAAGGTTATCTACATTTTATACGGTACACGGTCTTAACAACCACTAAATCCTGTACAATCGTTCATTAATCATTTTACATATCAATGGTATAGCTATCAATCGAAACGTTTCGAGGTATTCTCAAAAAAAATCCCTGTCTCCATCCTTAGGGTACTACTGTTAAATGTTCCTCATTCCAATCTATACCAATAATGATGGTTATGACCCGTCTTTCAATCTGGCGTCCTATGAACCGTTATTGCCTAACACAATGAAACGGGTAGCAAACGTCAGATTGAAACGTTTCGACATTTTCATTATAGTCGGTGTTGATAGCGATTTCAACCACTTTATCCATTTTCCACAGAAAAATATAAAATGCTCAATCTGTCCATCCCCGTCACTTCGTTTATAGTATATACTGCATAATAGTTCAGATTCGAGAATTCCGCCAGTATACGAAGGGCATAAGACGAATGATGCCCTTGCTACCTATGTAAGGAGACGGTTATTTAATGCATACATCCAAACCAACTTATCCTAAAAAATCGCTGTCGCGCCCAGTTCCCTTGCAGAAAATTCAGTCCATCCCTGGTGTCCTGTTCAAGCTGCGCCATCTGGTTCAACTTCACGACCGCGAGGCGTTCTCCCATACAGATGAATGGTGGAGCACACATCATGTACTATACGTCATTACTGCTGGCCAGGCCAGGCTGATCAGTGCAGAGGGCAAACTGACATTAAATGCGGGCTCTGCAGTCGTCCGTCAAGCCGGAAGTCTGCTTCAGCACGAGAACAACCGCGGCTCTCTGTCGCCAATACAGGGCATTGCTATTGCTTTTGATTCCACTGAAAATGAACAGCTGTTCTGGCCTTTCGGGATACCAGCCCCCATTGCGAGCCGGACGCTCACTGACAGGGCAGTAGAGCTGATTCAAGCAAGTTCGACAGGCCATGATTCGAGCCCCTTCAGGCCACATATGCTTTTCTATGAATTACTGGATATTTTGCGGGATCATGTAGCTCATTCTGCTCATGAAGATCACTCCTGGCTCGATGCTGTACTCAGACATATCCATCAGATGTACACGCATCCGCTGACTCGCGAACAATTGGCACGCGATGCGAATGTGAGTCCCGAGCATTTTTCAAGAGAGTTCAAAAAACATACGGGTCTTACGTTTGTTGAATATGTGACCCGTCTCAGAATCAGGATGGCTCAGGAGCATCTGTTGTTCGCGAACCCTACGCTACAGGAAATTGCACAACTGACAGGCTACAGGGACACCTTCTATCTGAGCCGCAAATTCAAACAGATGGTTGGCTCAGCACCAACACACTACCGGAAAATGCCCAAAAGGATCGTATCTCTGACTTATAACTACACCGCTTCTCTACTGGCATTGGGCCATACGCCTCACATGGGGGCCGTAGCCAGCTGGATGGAAGAAAAATTGGGTGAACATGGTCATGATTTTGAACAGCATTCCGAATATGAGCTGGTTAAGCATACCGATCTGATTACCAATGCTCATCCTGATGTCATTGTCGGTTATGCACCGCATCCCGCTTCCGATAACCTGCGTCTGATCGCACCGACTATTCTGATGCCCTTTGAGGAACTCGATTGGCAGCAGCAGCTTCTTCATCTCGGCCGAATTACTGGGCTGGAGTCCAATGCACAAGCGTTGTTAGACCGATATCAGCAACTTGAGCAAGAAGCCAATCATACGTTGGACCAACAGATGGAAGGAACACGAGGGTCCGCCGTTTGCATGTTTATTATTGGAGAAGACGGGGCTTATATCTACGGTCATGGCTGGGGCAGAGCTTCTCATGTGCTGTATCAATCGCTGGGCTTCACTCCACCCTCACGTATGGAGCAGGATGGACAGTTACTCACGGGGTACGTTCATGTTCCGTTGTCCGAGATTCACTTGTATGCAGCAGATCACATGTTTGTTGCCTACCCTGAGGAACTCACCGAACGAGAAATGCTGGATAGCCTGCTGAATCAGGAATCATGGGGCACCCTCTCCGCCGTTCGTGAAGGACGTGTATACGAGATTGATGCCGACATGTTCTATGGATTCGATCCCCTGTCCGTTATGGAGCAGTTGCAGCATATCATGCGTCACCTGACATCATAATTGTCCATGCTGTAGTGATCATAGTTGTCCATGTACAAATATCACATCTTCCTCTATGTTATTAATGAGAATAATAATCATTATTGATTATACATAGGGGGAACAATAATATGTTTGCTGCAAAAAAACGCTTTTCCGGCTTGCTGCTTATGCTCGCCATTATTATGATTCTGGCTGCTTGTAGCAGCGGTACAGGCTCGACTGCCACTGAACAGACATCGGCAGCGGGAACAGAAACGACAACCGGCTCTTCCGAGACGAACACAGACACGTCGTCCGGTTCGGACAATTCGAATGCTACACGGATCTACAAGTCATTAAGCGGGGATGTTGAAATTCCGGCTGAACCGAAACGAATCGTCACGGATATGTACGTAAGTGATCTGCTCGCACTGGGTGTGAAACCCGTTGGGGCTGTTCAATATTATTTGGAAAACCCGTTCTATGCAGATCAGGTGGCGGGCATCGAAAGTATCGGTGATCGGGCAGCGGTATCCATGGAGAAGGTTATTGCCTTGAACCCGGATCTGATCATTACCTACTCTGATCAAGCCGAAGAGATTGAAAGTTATAAAAAAATCGCACCTACCGTGGTCATTCCGTATGGTACATTCACCAATGTACATGACGAAATCCGGGGATTCGGAGAGCTGATGAACAAATCCGAAGCAGCCGAAGCTTGGCTGAAAACGTACGATGAACGAATTGAAGCCGCTCGCGCCAAGGTGAAAACAGTCATCAAACCGGAGGAAACCTTCTCCATCCTTGAAGTATCCGACAAGAGTTATTATGGATATGGAGACAACTTTGGTCGAGGAGGACAAGCGGTCTACAGTGCTTTGCAACTTGCCCCACTCGAAATCACCAAAAAAGAACTGATGGGCGATACCCAATGGAAAGAGATTTCGCGTGAAGTTGTTGGTGATTATGCAGGGGATCATATCTTCTTAACCGTTGGAGAGAACAATAAAAATTACAAAGGTGATGCCATCTGGCAATCCCTGCCGGCTGTGAAAAACAATCAGGTGTATGAATTATTGGAAGACCGTTACTGGTACTTCGACCCGATTGCGATTCAAGGTCAGGCTGAAGAATTCGCCGATATGATCGTAGAACGTGCAGAGCAAAACCGTAAATAACATAAGCATAAATCCAGGTGTCCGGACAGGCTAGGGCGCGTCTGAAAACTCCGAAGGAAGCAAATTTTGCCGAATTTTCGTTCCAAGCAAGAAAGTTTTCCGCAGGCGTGCCGGGGCACGTCAAGGGAAAGTGACGCAGCAGGGGGCGAAAAGGCGGTAAAAGATGCACTTCAGCGAGTTTTGAGACACGCCCTGATCAGCCTGCTCGGGCATTTGTGTCATATCAAGGAGGACTTACATATGCTTCGCCGTTTTATGTCTTATTATCGTCCTTACAAAAGGCTCTTTATCTTGGACTTCTCCTGTGCCATCGCCGCCGCTCTGCTGGAGTTGGCCTTTCCACTCGCCGTTAACCGGGTGGTCGATCAGCTGCTTCCGGCTGGCAATTGGTCCATGATCTTAGCGGCGTGTGTCGGGTTGCTCGGCATCTACCTGCTTAGTTCCTTTTTCCATTATGCAGTCACCTATTGGGGACACAAGCTTGGCATTAACATCGAATCCGATATGCGGCGTGAACTGTTCCAGCGTGTACAGAAGCAGTCCTTCCGCTTCTTCGACAATAATAAGACCGGTCATCTGGTCTCCCGCATGACCAACGATCTGATGGATATTGGTGAGATCGCGCATCACGGACCCGAGGACCTGTTCATTGCCCTCATGACACTCGCCGGAGCTTTCGGGATTATGCTGGGAATCAACTGGAAGCTCGCTGTGATGACGTTCATCATCGTGCCGCTGATGATCTACCTGTCGCTGTATTTCAGTCGCAAAATGTCCAAGGCGTTCAAGCGCATGTTTGCGGATATCGCCGATTATAATGCACGGGTCGAGAACAATGTGAGCGGCATCCGTGTGGTACAAGCTTTTGCCAATGAAAAACATGAAGTAGGACGTTTCGTCGAGAACAACGAACGTTTCAGACTCACCAAACTGATCACCTACCGCATTATGGCTTGGAACTCTTCACTTAGCTTCATTCTGATGAAATTTGTATCACTTTTTGTACTGGTATGTGGAACCTGGTTTGTCATTCAAGGCAGTATGACCTACGGGGAATTCATCGCTTTTGTGATGCTGTCCAATGTATTCCTCGGACCCATCGAGAAGATTAACTCCGTTATCGAGACGTATCCCAAAGGCATCGCCGGATTCAGACGTTACCTGGAGCTGCTTGAAGCTGTACCGGATGTAGAAGATACACCACAGGCAAAACCAATTCCGAATGTCAAAGGCGATATTGCTTTCCATAACGTTACCTTTTCTTATGGAGAACACAAACCTACGCTGTCTCAGGTTAATCTGGATATTCAAGCAGGCCAGACGGTTGCCCTGGTTGGACCTTCGGGCGGGGGAAAAACGACGCTATGCAGTTTGATCCCACGTTTCTACGATGTGGATGCGGGACATATCTCCATTGATGGCATTCCGGTGAAGGACATGACGCTGGAATCACTGCGCTCCCATATCGGGATTGTGCAGCAGGATATCTTCCTGTTTGACGGAACAATTCGCGAAAATATTGCATACGGCAAATTGAATGCTTCCGATGAGGAAATCTGGCAAGCCATTCGCCGGGCCCAACTGGAAGAGCTGGTACAATCCCAGCCAGATGGACTGGACACCATGATTGGTGAACGTGGCGTGAAATTGTCGGGCGGACAGAAGCAGCGTCTATCCATCGCCAGAATGATCCTGAAAAACCCGCCCATTCTCATTCTGGATGAAGCCACTTCCGCGCTCGATACCGAGACAGAAGCCGCCATTCAACTGGCGTTGTCCGAGCTGGCTCAAGGACGTACGACATTGGTGATTGCCCATCGACTGGCGACCATCAGACACGCCGATCGCATCGTGGTGGTGGAGAACGGTAGCGTAGCTGAACAAGGCAGCCATGAAGAACTACTCGCACGCAAAGGCTCTTACAGTAGACTGCATCAAGCCCAGTTTGGTTAGAGATAAGACTTAAAAGCTATAAGTTCAATATATGAGTAGTACAAATAAGTCACTACAACAACAGCAGAACAACCCTCCCTCTGTACTAGAGGGAAGGTTGTTCTTTATATTTACTATTCGTTATATAAATTGAACTACATATTTACACGAGAACGCAGAGGACAGAAATAACCTGAAGAAGCGGAGCTAAAAGCTTTCTGAAAGAAAGCTGCATCGGAAGCATATGCTTCGCCTTTATCACCGGATTTTCCCCTTTGAAAAAGGGAATTCAAAAAATCGGGGGATAACAGCGATCAGAAGGTTGTTCTGTCATCGGAGTAGTAAGTGTAAATAACCATTAGTTCAATTTATATAACTTCCCACCCAGTATTTCGTTCGCCCGCTCACGAAAGTCAATCGCCGCCTGCTCAGGCGTAATTTTGCCAAACAGCAGAAGATCATACAACTCACGTAACACCGCAGTCACCTCGGCTGCACCTACAGGATCAGGTGGGTCCATCTGGCTGCTGTGATCGGCAACCCAATCAATATAGTCAAACACCTGCGCCAGTTCCGGTTCAACCAGCAGCTTCATTCGCTCTTTGACACTGGATGAGACGGGCACACCCCGCTCCCCTTTGAGCAGCAGATTGGCTTCCAAATCATTCACGAAAAAGCTGATGAACTTGGCAGCCTCCTCCTTATGTCTGGAATTGCCCGCCATGGAGAAAAACATGCCTGGCTTCAAGAACAACCCCTCCTGGCTGTTTGGCCCAGGCATCGGGGAGATGGTTAATGGCTTGCCATAACGCTGAGCGGTGCTGATAAATTGGTTGGAATACCCCCAGCTAAACAAAGCCTCTCCCAGATAAAACGGGTCGTTGTCGGGTTTGCCAATGTCTGATGTCCAGATATCCGGTGCAAAAATAAGCTTCTTCTCCGCGAGCTGCTGCATCCTGCCAAAGTATTCAATAAACAGCCCATCATCCTCATAACCCAATCCCTTGCCATCCTCTGCGTATAGCTTGGAACCATACTGTCTCAAGTAATACGCGAAAAACTGTTCCGGTGTGAAATAGGTTCCCAAATAGATGCCCTTCTCCAGTAATTGCTCGCCCATCCGGTCAAAGTCCGCCCATGTCCACGTCTCCGTTGGCAATTCAATATCATTGGCCTTCAACACTTCCGGATCATAGATGCTGAGCATGGCGTTAACCCCCAAACTGAGCCCGTAGGTTTTTCCATTCAGGCTACCACTCTCCAGCTGTTCCTTCTCAATATCTGTTGTATCAATCAGTCCGCTCTGCATGTACGGCGTCATATCCTCCAACAGTTGCAGCGAGCTGTACTGCGATAGATAGGAGATGTCCATCTGGATAATGTCGGGCAACGCATTGCCTGCTGCATGCGGGGCAAGTTTTCTCCAATACTCGTTGAAACTGCTATATTCGTATTCGATGTTCACATGTGGATTCAACTTCTCATACAGGTCGATAACAGCTATCGTTGCATTGTTGCGGAACTCCCCGCCCCACCAAGCGATTCGCAGCGTAATCGGTTCTTCCTCCACAATCATGCCTGGCCTTTGATCCAATTGACTCACGCAGCCAGGAAGAGTCAGTATAAGACAGAGCATGCCTATCATTCGCATCCATCTTCTCATAGCTTCTCCTCCTGACCTGGTGATGGTGGTGGAAGCAGTACCGTTACTTTCGTTCCACGCCCCGGCTCGCTCTCCAGCATAACATCGTATTCTTCGCCAAAAGCTAGACGCACCCGCTCCCTGATATTCAGCAATCCAATACCTGTACCTCTGGTTTTCACTTCTCCACGAAGCACTTGTTCCACATATTCAGATTCCATGCCAGGACCGTAATCCTCAACGATAAGGGCTAGCCTGCCACCTGACATTTCGGCATACACTCGAATCAGACATGATCCAACCTGTGGTTCCAATCCGTATTGAATGGCATTTTCCAACAGGGGCTGTAGGGTTAGCTTGGGAATGGCACACCCCAGATAGGGAGCGGGCACATCCATGCGAAAATCAAGCCGCTGCCGGAAACGGTAGGTTTGGATGGTGATGTAATGGTTGACGATCTCCAGTTCTTCAGCGATGGTAATGATATTTTGCTTGAAGCTGATGGAGGAACGCAGCAAATATCCGAGTGACAGCACCATACTGGAGATTTGCTCCTGCCTGTTCTTTTTGGCGAGCCAATGGATCGAATCCAGCGCATTATACAAAAAGTGGGGATTGATCTGTGCCTGCAACGCCTTAAACTCCGTTTCCTTAATGACCAGCTGGCTTGCATAATTTTCTTTGATCAATGTATTAATATGTGTAATCATCAGTCGATACGTGCGCTGTAACAATCCCAGTTCATCCATGTGGTGGTGTGTTGGAATGGACAGATTGGCATCTATGTTCTCCAGATCACCATACTGAACCTCCTTCATCTGACTGATGAGTTGCCTGATCGGCCTCGTCAGACTGCGTGCGAAGACCATGCCGAGCGCAAGCACGACCAGAATTGCGATAAGATAGATGACAATCAGTATATTTTTCAACCATATAATACGTTCAAAAATTTCATCGTAAGAGGCCATATTGTAATAAACCCAGCCGGTATAAGAGGATTTCTTCTGGGAAAGAAATATCTCCCTCCCATCCAGATTCTTGATCTCATATCCCCCACTGCCTGGAAGTGGATTCAGTCCGGCGGACACCGCTTCCGGAAGCTGGCGATAGGGATAGACAACTTCACTGCCTGCTTTTAAAATAATGTCACTGTCCTGGCTGTCAATGCCCGCATACTCCTCAACGAGTCGCTCGATATTAATACGCAGAAACAGTATACCTACCGGTTCCAGGGTCATCGGTTCATAGGCTCGCACCTGACGTACCATAACCAGCATCGGATCATCGTCATCCGGGTATAACCATCTCACTGCACCATTGGCCTGCTCCGCAGCCGCTATCATCCGATCATATTTTTCCTGGGATACGGTGAGTGTCTCGCCATATTTATTCACTCTTCCCCTGGAATCAATCAGGTGAACGGACTGCACATAACGTGCAGCCCCACTAATATGTTCCCATAACCGGTCCGTGATCTTCTTACGTTCAATAAAGCTTGAATATGCACTATCGTCATCCAGCAACGACTTCAAAGCTCTTTGAATCTGCGTATCGGAAATCATGTTTATTGATAACGCTTCCAACTTTTGAAGTTCAACATCCACTGTAGAAGAGGAAAGGTTCAGGAGACGGGACGACTTATCAAATAGCTGTTTGTCATACACCGAGTACGTATAGTACAAGGACCCAAACGCCAGGATGATGATAAACGCCATCATGGACATAATCATCAGAAACATTTTCATTTTGATGCTCAGTTTTCGGTAGGCTGTCATGACCAAAGCGCTCCTTTGAACCACGTGATACTACTAGGTATATCACATGCAGGAAGGTTTTCCCAAAGTTTTAGCGCTCGATTTCTTACGTATTATTTGGACTGATATCGATCATAGGCAGCCTGATGAACCTCAATCGCCCGTTCAATGTCCATGCTCTTGATCGTTTCAGCCATGGTGTCAAATTCGGTGATTGGCTTCTGTCCGCTGATAATGGCAGTCATCGTCTCATTCAAATACGTATTCACCTGACTCATGATGGATGTACTTGTGGTCACCTCATCTGTTGACAAACGAATTGGGGGAAGCGTTAAAGCAGAGCTTGCTTTCATCCATTCCGCATTCGCCGCGCGCTGTCCATCGTCAAAAAGTAAGGCATCCAGGTAACGGCTATCCTGATTAATTGGACCGTCCATAATGGATAAGGCATAGGAAGCCAGTGCCTGGTCATACGTCAGACCGTTCGGATTATCAATGATGGTATCTGTGAATTTGACACCTTCCCCGTCACGAACATAGCTGTCATTTTCGATACCAAAGTTGAACAGATCACTACCCTCTTCGCTATAGTTGTAGTCCATCCACTGAACAATGTATTTCAATTTGTCTTCGTCTGCGGAAGCCGTAATGGCCTCACCATAACTTAGTACCTTATTCTCCAGATTGAAGGTAGCATAAGAAGTTCCATCCGGAGATACGGGCCACGGCACGCCGGTTACGTTAAAGTTCGGATCGGTATCTCTCATCAGATTGAAGTATTTCCCCATGCCACTGAATACACCACCCTGATATGCGCCGGCCAGATTGCTGGTAACCTTATAGTCAAACGCTTTCCCGTCATTGGTCATGATCTCGGGATCAATCAGCCCTTCCTTGTACCACTTGGCCATGGTCTCCAAGAAATCACGGTAGCCCGGCTGAATCGGTCCGAATTCCACCTTGTCTCCATTCATCTGGAAGCCACCAATTACCCCAAAGGCCGCAGCAAAATCATGAAGCTTGGTCAGGTTGCCCGGCCCCCAGTTTCCGGTGAATGGCAGCTCATCTGGCTTGCCGTTGCCGTTAGGGTCCTGTTCCTTGAATGCCTTAAGCACCGTATACCACTCATCAATGTTCGTAGGTACTTTGAGATTTAATTGTTCAAGCCAATCCTGGCGCATAATTAAACCGGAAGTGGCATTCAGCTTCAACGCATCCAGCTTCAGCAGCGGGAACATATAGATTGTCCCATCGTCGAGAGCTATCTGCTTCTTCACATCCGGATCGGATTCTATTATCCGTTTCAAGTTCGGTGCATAACTGTCGATCAATTCATTCAACCGGATGATTCGGCCATCCTTGATCATTTTTTCCGGTCCGCCAACGGCATCTGCCCAGTTATAATAAATGACGTCCGGCAGCTCCTTTGTGGAGATCAGCAGATTGAACTGGTCACGCTGTTGTCCAAGCGGGGGATGTGTGAACTTCACTTGGATGCCTGTTAGCTTCTCCTTTTCCTTGTAAGCCGCCATATCGCCAAAATTGTTCAAGGAAGCCGTCAGTTTGGCATCATTGGCGCGCCAGTAGTCGATGGTAAATGGCTCACTTGTAATCGGTAGCGGAATCTCGGTCAACGCCTGAACTGCAGGTTCTGTTCCTTCTGCTGGCTCTGCGGTACCTGGTTCATTATCACCTGTACAACCCGCTAATAAAGACATGGTAAGTAGCGATGACAACAGGATGGACCCCATTCTTTTTTTCACACCATTCGCCTCCATAGATTACATTTTTATTGTTTCACAGCGCCGATTAGAGCGCCCTGAACAAAATAACGTTGAATGAACGGATATACCAGCATAATAGGCAGCGTGGAGATAATGATGGTTGCATATTTGATGTTCTCCCCAATGGCGAAGCCGGTATCGGCGCCCGCACCCATGGCCTCTGTACTGCTGCTGATCAGAATATCACGCATAATAATCTGGATCGGATATAGCTCCTGACTGCGCAGGTAGAGCATCGGTCCGACATAATCATTCCAATGGTCAACCGCATAATACAGCATCATGACCGCCAGGATCGGTTTCGACAAGGGCAGCACAATACGGAACAAAATCAGAAAGTCATTCGCGCCATCGAGCTTCGCCGATTCGATCAGACTAATCGGAATGCCCTCAAAGTTTGTTTTCATAATGAGGAAATAGAATGTGCTGATGGCACCCGGAATAATAAGCGCAAAACGGGTATCCACCATGCCCAGATTCTGAATCAGCAGAAAAGTCGGAATCATACCCCCGCCGAAGAACATCGTGAACGTAATTAATTTCATCAACGTCTTTCTGCCCATCAGATCACCGCGTGACAGCCCATATGCAGCCAGCGAAGTCATGAGCAGATTGATGGCGGTACCCACCACAACATAGAACAAGGTGTTCATGTATCCCGTATAGATGCGAGTATCCTGAAATACCGACTTGTACGCTCCCAGCTGAAAACCTTCAGGAATGAGCATCAGTGAACGGGAACGCAGCATCTGGTCCGGGTCGCTGATTGAAGAATTGAACACGTACAGCATCGGGTAAAAGCATAAAACCATGATCACCAAGAGCAGCAGTGTATTAAATACATCAAAAAGTCGTTCCCCTATAGACTGTTTCATCGCTTCACCTTCCGATTACCATAGACTGGTTGAATTAAGCTTTCTGCTGATCGCGTTCGCGATAATGAGCAGCGCGAAATTAATGACGCCGTTAAATAGTCCGATGGCGGTTGAATACGTATAGTTCCCCTCCAAAATACCCGATCGATACACAAAGGTGGATATGACATCCGATGTCTCATAGGTCGGTGCCGTTTGCATCAACAATATTTTCTGAAAATCTGCATTCATCACTGCCCCCATGCGCAGAATTAACATAATCACAATCGTTGGCATAATGCCTGGCAGTGTAATATGAAGCAGCTGTCTCCAGCGACCTGCACCGTCAATTTTGGAAGCCTCGTACAGCTGCGGATCAATCCCGCTGAGCGCCGCCAAAAAGATAATCGAAGCCCAGCCTGCACCCTGCCATATGTTGGACAGGATGTACATCGGACGGAACATATCTTTTTCCGCCAGAAACATAATCGGCTGCAGATCGAAAAAGTCACGAATGACGTTAAATAACCCACCGTCCAGAGATGAGAACGTTTTCAACATTCCGACCACGACGACAACCGAAATAAAATGCGGCATATAACTGATGGTCTGTACTGCGCCTCTGAACCACTTTTTCCGGACTTCATTCAGCAGCAGTGCTAGTAGAATCGGAGCCGGGAAACCAAACACAATACTGTAAAAACTCAAAATCAGTGTGTTCTTAATCAGTCGCCAGAAATAATAACTTTCAAAAAACATGGTGAAGTTGTCAAATCCAACCCATTCGCCTGCCAAGATTCCTTTGATCGGGTTGTAGGATTCCTGAAATGCCATCAGTAGCCCGTACATTGGACCATAGCTGAAAATCAGATAGTAGGCTACAACAGGAACGAGCATCAGATAGACGTATCTGTTGTGGACAAGTTCCTTTTTCACCGAACTCCATTTGCCAGCTGGCTTCAAACGCCCAGGTTCAATCCCCCGGCTTCGATTCAGCTCCATCCACTCGCCCTCCACTCTCGGTATTGATTCACTAACATGACACTTCTAATGATAGAAGCGAGCACCATTTCTTCCCATGCTCATTTCCGGTAAATGGATGTTCAAAACCGAGTTCTGTCCGACAAAAAAAGACCCTGCTGCCGATGAATGGCAAACAGGGCACGATCACAGATTAGATGTAGATCGGATATACAGGTAAGCTATGCAGAAGCCGGTACCAACGCTGGTCTTAAGGTACTTTTTTATACTCGGAAGGGGAGAAGCCCGTGTATTTCTTGAACATTTTGCTGAAATACGGCCAGTTGGCGCCAAACCCTGTCTGTTCAGCAAGCGAGGATACAGTGTAGTTCCCGTCCTGCTCCAAAAGCTCCAATGCTTTACGGATGCGGTAGCTCAACACATAGTTCGTAAATTTCTCACCGGTTTCTTTTTTGAACATTTTGCCGATGTAGTCTGGATTCATGTATATTTCCCCGGCGATGGACTGGAGTGTCAGTGTCTCGTCCCTGTAGCGTTTCTCTACCAACTGTTTCACACTACCTACCATCTGCGATTGTCTGGATCGGTGTTGTTCGTAGCGACGCAGGGTGATTTCTTTGGCGACGGCAAGCAGAAACTGTTGAAAAGAATGTAGCGTGCTGGTTTCAATCATGCCTGGCAACTGATCCATATACCTTTTCATCTCGGCAGAGCCACTGAGTCGAATCATCTCCATAAACATCTGAATAAGATAGGACTTCGTTTGGGAAATATCGTATCGCAAGCTGGCAAGCAGCTGAAACATCCGGTTCAGCTCTGTTCCAACTTCCTGCCAGTGTCCAGCCTTGATTGCAGTAACCATCCGCTCCGGATCGTATTCGAATTCAGGAAGACTGTGCTCCCCGGGAGAGTAAATATCCCGCTCCATAATAAGACTGCCCTCACCGAGATAGAATCGGTAATTGAGATAGACCAGCGTCTGCATGTACAAATGGCGTGCCTGCGAAAGATCTCCTGGCTCGCTCAGCGCAATCGTGAGATCATCATGATAATATCGGGTAAATGTGGCGCGAATCTCATCGATATTATGGAACAACTGCGTTTCAGACAACTTGTCCTCCATGATTAGTAGCACATGCCCCCCAACCGTGGCACTTAAGATGGGATTGTGAAAAATATCCTCGGCAATGTTCTTGACCGCGAACAAGTGCAAATACTCATGCTCTCCCTCAATCTCTACCAGCAACAACCGCACACGCTGATCCTGAAACTGTACATCGAATAATTCCTCGAAATACTTCCATTCCTTGACCCCGTATGTTCTGTTCGTGACCAGCTCTTTCAGAAAATATTCCTTGGCATGCGGCAGTACACGCTCCAGATTATATTGGATCGACTGCACAAAACGCTCCTGATCGGTTAACTCCCGCTTCTCACTAACCAATTCACTAATAGCCTGTACAAGATGCTCTTCACTGCAGGGCTTGAGCAGATAGTGCTTCACTCCATAATGCATGGCCGTCTTCGCATATTCGAATTCGGTGAAACCCGTGAGCATGATGAATGAGATATCCTGATACTTCTCCGCCACTGCTTCAACCAGCTGTAAGCCATCCATTCCCGGCATGCGAATGTCCGAGATGATAATATCGGGACGTTGCCGCTCAATTGAAGCAAGCGCTTCCAATCCATCTTGAGCAATGCCGATCAGTTCTGTTCCTAATCGGGACCAGTTCACGACACTGGAGATCCCGTCCGAGATCATAAATTCATCATCAACCAGCAAAACCTTGTACATTGTATGCATCCTCCTGCCTTTAACCAGTTCCATTCTATTATATGGGCATTATGCTCAAATAGAGAGGAGAACGTTGAATGACATGGAATTGAACCCTAACAAGTCTGATTGTTGAACATTTGTATCACGTACGAAGTTATTGGCTACCGAATCAGGGTTTATGCTGGTCCTTTGTTCAAACCAAACGACCTTCACCCTGCCACAGGGTGAAGGTTTGCCGCTGCTATGCAAATGCGGGCTATATAGGTGACCATACATGCCCGGATCGATTTATTTTTTTACTGCGTGAATGAAATGTATCGTTTCAAATGCCCTTAGATGATCGATTCGATCCTGGAAAAACTGTTCCTGAATCGCCTCGGGAGTCAGATGCTCATAAATAAGCAGCCCTGCTTCATCAAGCAAGGCCTCCATCTCCACATATGCGTAGCCGGATTGCATCGGCTCACCACCCATTGCAGCCAATTTAACCATATTTTCAACCCGATTAAACATTCCTTTTTCCTCAAAAAGGTGCTCATCTGCATAATCCAGAACTATAGAGCTTCCGGTTGGCAGGTTCGCAAACACATGACGAATCACGTTAAACAGATCATTTTGGGGCAAATAATACGAAACACCCAAGAGACTAGCCAACGTCTTCCGTTTCTTCAAACCTTCAAGAGCCAAGCTGTCATTCGAAAGCTCACGCGTAAAATCCATGGGTACAAAGTGAAGATTGTCCGGAATAGTCAGCTCGGCCTGATTCAGCCGCTCCTTCTTGAATTGCTGTGTAGCCGGATAATCCACTTCAATGATCTCCAGCGTGTCCTCCAATTCCGGATGCCTCAAAGCAAACGTATCCATCCCGGCGCCAAGAATGACTACCTGCTTCAATCCCAACGCGACTTCATGCAAAAGTACATGCTCACAGTAAGCGGCCCGAGCCAGAGTTATTGGAGATAACTGTACCTGGGTAATCCATTTTAGAACCTTTTCCGGGTCGTCCTTGAGCTCGTGAGCCATATCCGGGTTGAAAAAATGAATGCCTCTAACCATGTTATTGCTGATATCTGAAAACTCTTCAGGAGAAATCAGCAATCTCGCCAAAAAATCATCGAAAATGAGGGGGGTGTCATGTTGGCTGTGATAGGCTCGGCCAAAAGTCGAAATCAATGATGTGATACTGGATTCATTTTGCTTCATACTTATTCCTCCCTTACAAACAAAAATAAGATTCCCCTGGCCAGGAGAATCTTATTATATACGGAATAATTTTATATGTAAATTATAGCATAAATATATTTTTTTGTCAACCATAATTTACGGATGAGCAGACCGAATAAAGTGGATTTACCGTCCACTTCAACTCATTCTTCCTTCCGCATCCTATCCAACCCGATGAGATCTGTTAGGCGTCCATCCCATACTCCTTCACCTCACGATTACGGTTCAACACCGCGTGTAATACAAAACCAAGTACCGCAATCGCCGCTGTGCCGGTTGCCAGCCACGCTACAGGAATAAGTCCCTGTTTGTCATACATAACCCCCATCGCATAGGGGCCGATAACCCGTCCAACTGCACCGATCCCACCCGATATCCCGATGTAAAAAGGTGCTGCCCTGCCTGCATGCTCCGATATAAAGGCAGGCGTCGCAGGGGAGATCAGCATCTCTCCAAACGTGGCAAGTACCATTGCAAGCACCATGCCCGGATAGCTGTACATGGTAATCATGACAATGTAGGCCATGCCATAGAATACCGCACTCGCCGTCATCTGGGCAGTGGAGGTACGGGCCATGGTCCGTTTCACCCAGCTGGTAAAAGGTTGTCCCACAAAGATCAGCACCCCGTTCAGGGTCCAGAGCAGACCGTACATTCTTTTTTCCATACCCTCAGAGATGATATACGGGGACACGCCTGTGTTCCAGATGGAATTGCCGAATAACAGGAACAGCACGCCCAAGCTCATAAACAGATATAATCGGGTATTGCCCAGCAGTGCCCAGACGCCAGGCCCATCGGGAACGGTTTTGCGTTTGGTCAGATGTACTTCCCCCTGATCCGGTTCGACTCGCGACAGATAATACCAGAAGAAAATCGCGAACCCGGCTGAGGTCACCCCGTTCAGTACAAAGCTGAGGTGATAGGAAAAGTCAGCCAGAAAACCACTCAGCGCTGTACCAATTGCCACCCCGATATTGTTCGCCACATAGATAATATTGAATAATTCACCGCGTCGCTCCGCAAACCGGAAGCCAATAAAGGCCTGAATCGCTGGCAGCGACAATGAACTGAACAGGCCAATCCAGCCCATCGCACATATAAATATAACCCAATACGCGCTAATCCAGGGCAGCGCAAACAAACCTAACGCATTAAGCGCCAGTGATCCAATGATCAGCTTCTTCACGCCTACCCGGTGATATAACGAACCGCCGAGCAATTGTCCGAAGATGCCACCCAGGGACTGAATGAGGATTACAAAACCGGCGTTGGCCATCGTCCGTCCAAGCTCATCAAACACATACATGGTGGTCAGCGGCCACATCAGTGCACTGCCTGTTGCGTTAACCAGACTTGCTAATAAAAATATTCTCACTTCTTTTGGATAGTTATCCAGCCATCTCATCATCTCTAATCCATTCTCCTTAGTACCATAAAAACGTATTAACATACCAAAAAAGCCTTTGCCCTGACGGCATAACCAGCCAGAACGAAGGCCTTTGGAAGTGTTACATCTATTGCTCTTTAGTCCCTACTCAAGTTATATCCTTTGTTCATCTTACCTCAAAAAAATCACGCTGCAAGCACACTCATTGACGCTTCACTTCGACAGTGGCCGAGAAGAAGGTAGCCCCGTTCCCCATGTCCGACAACCGATTGGACGTCAGTGAATTCGCTCGCTGTTTCTTGCCGTCACCATCCCACCATAAGCCTTGGCTGATGACGGTTCCTGGCAACATGGCTTCACTCACCTTGGCGGTAAGTTCGATGCACCCGCGATCATTCCATACGACCACTGCATCGCCATCCTCCACGTTTCTACGGATGGCATCCTCGGGGTGCATTTGCAATAGAGGCATCTTTTCCAAACGCTGATGTTTGGCTGAATTACCGAAGGTGGAGTTCAGAAAATTATGGTTTGGCGGCGATAGAAACATCAATGGATAGGTATCGGCAGGTCCAGCCGGATTCTCTCCATCATATCCTTCAACCAGCGCGCTATAGGTAGGGAGTGGCGGAAGCCCTCGCTGTTCCATCGTCTCCGAATACAATTCAATTTTGCCTGAAGGTGTGGGCAGCTGATCCAGAAATGCAGCATGTGGCGTCATATCCAGCTTCACGAATCGATGTTCCTTCAGTCCCTCCAACGTGACTCCATTCATATAGGGGTTGTCCGTTCCCTGAAGTGCGTCCTCAATCATCTGTTCCGGCGTTTCTCCGAAGATCACAGGGTCATACCCCATGGCCTGTCCAAGCAGGGAGAACAGTTCCACATTACTCTTGCTCTCCCCAATCGGTGCAATCACCGGCTCTTGCAGATGAACGTACTGATGCCAATAGGAGGTGTACAGGTCCGTCGCTTCAAATGATGACGTGGCTGGCAACAAGATATCTGCATATTTGGCCGTATCCGTCATGAACAGATCATGCACAACCGTGAACAGATCCTCCCTTGCAAAACCTCGCTCTACCCGCTCGGTATCCGGTGCCACCACCAGTGGATTACTGCAGTAGACCATCATGGCCCGGATTGGCTGCTCCGCTTCCAGCAGCGCTTCACCAATCCGGTTCATGTTCACCACTCGCGGCTCCGGATTCTGCCGCAGCTCCGGACGTTCCAGCGCGTCGCTATTCGTGCTCGCGTAACTGTTGGTGCGAACGGCACCGCCGCCTTGCTTCAGCCATTGCCCTGTAATGGCAGGCAGACATGCAACGCTACGTACGTTCATCCCCCCATTATCATGGTGCTGGAGGCCATTGCCGATGTGAATATGGGCGGCCTGGGCGTTGCCGTATAATTCCGCCAGCTCCACAATCGTCTCCTCCGGCACGCCCGTAATGCGTGCAACGCGGTCAGGCGTGTAACTGCAGACATGATCACGCAGTGCCTCATGACCCACCGTATACTTTTGCATAAACGCTTCATCCGTCAGGCCCCGTTCGAACAGAACATGCATCAAACCCAGCGCCAGTGCGCTGTCCGTGCCCGGGTACAGCGGAATAAACCAGTCGCCCCATTGGGCCGTACGATTACGATGAACGTCGATTACGACAATCTTGGCGCCGTTCTTCCGAGCTTTCTCCGCCAAAACGACCTGATGCATATTCGTACTGACGATATTACCGCCCCATACCAGGATGAGATCCGAGTGCTCCGTATCTTCCGGCACTGTTCCCCGGTTGGCGCCCATCGTATATTTCCAGCCAGTATTTCCGGCCGCATTACAGATGGTCTGCTCCAGCACACTCGCACCTAGCGCATTGAAGAAACGTCGGTCCATGCCGTCTACGCCAAGAATGCCCATGTTGCCGTAAAAGCTGTAGGGCAGGATGCTCTCCGGGCCGTAGGTCTCGGACAATGCAGTGAATTTGGTCGTAATCTCTCGAATCGCTTCATCCCAACTCATTCGTTCGAACTTGCCTTCGCCTTTGGCTCCTACACGTTTCATCGGATATTGTAGACGCTCGGGGTGATACACCCGCTCGGTCATATTTCTGACTTTATTACAGATGGCACCCTTCGTTATCGGATGGTCCGGATTGCCAGCTACCTTCACAATTTTACCGTTCTCTTTATGTAATAACAGACCACAAGTGTCCGGACAATCGAGCGGGCATACCGCTGCAAATACCCCATTCTCCTGATCGATCATCGTATGGCTCCCCCTCTTTAAAAGCTATCCCTATATCATATCTTCTTCGAGGTTATCACGTAAAGAGAACAGTATATTTTCGCCTAATATTCGCCGCTATAGCAGCTTCAAATTATTTTCAAAAAAATGTTTTGTCGTTTGATTCAACTTCAGAATTCAGGGGTAAATTAAAAATAAGGCATTAGGCTAGTGTTTCCCCACTTCCTCCTCATGCCATATCATGGACCACTCCCGAAATTCGCCATGAACAGGTTTCGTTCCCCCGAACCTTGTCATGGCGAATTTGCTTTGCGTTGAATTCCAACAAGGACCCCATACAAAAAACGATCCCGACCTTCTCCGTCACAGCATATTCGCCATGAAACGAGAAGATCAGAATCGTCTTCACTTCTGTAATACGTGCACACATGCTACGCAATGCCCTCTATGCTTGTTTGCTCCACATCGCTCTAGCCTCCGTCTCCATAGGTTCGATTGATGTTGCTATCTCTGGCTTCACTTTTGGCTCCAACTCACGTAGGTACACCATCCAATAAGCTGCGGCTACAAACAGAGCCCCACCAGTCAGATTCCCGAGCCATACCGGAATGAAATTCATTACATATTGTCCCCATGAATAATAGCCTTCGAAGATCGCTGCCGGAATGAGGAACATATTGGCCACAACGTGCTGGAATCCAATCGCCACAAATGCCATCGTTGGAAACCAAATGCCTAGTACTTTGCCACTCATCGTATCGGATGCATAGGATAACCACACGGCCAGCGCAACCAGCCAGTTACAGCCGATGCCGGAGATAAAAGCCTGCAGGAATCCATCATGCAGCTTATGTCCAGCCATATCCACCACTTTCGCCAGATATACACCCTCTCCAGTCAGACCAAGCACATGTCCAAACGCATACGCGACAAACAAAGCTCCAACAAAGTTACCAATCGTCACTAACGTCAGATTTTTCAACATGCTGCCCCCGGATAATTTTCGTGCAATTGTCGCGAGTGGAACAGCCATCATATTTCCCGTCAGCAACTCGCCACCACCAATGAGCACCATAATCAATCCAACTGGGAATACCGCCGCACCGATCAAATTAACCAAGCTTCCCCACTCTGCTGGCCCAGAAGCAATTACTCGAATATCCAGTAGAAAACCCAGCGCGATAAAAGCCCCTGCCAGAAAACTGAGCACCAGTACAGAAGATACCGGATATTGAGCCTTCTTCATTCCTGTTTGCGCCGTATATTGTGCAACCTCAAGAGGTGTTTTTGCTGCCATATCATTCATCCTCTCCTTCATTGTTCATTCATCATTGAAACAAAACCATTTGGAAATTCCTTAGTTACGCGTCGAACGCCATATCCTAATTGTATCTTGGTCCTATGTAAAACTTTGTGCAAATTATCACAATGTTGATTATAAAAGTCTTTATTCATGATTGTCATTCAATGACTCTGACAGCAAGATATATAGCGCATGCTAGGATGTAACTTTATACAAAAATCAAAAAAAGACTGACGATATGCTCGCCAGTCTTTGTGTATTTTTATGGCTTCCTTACACCATTGCTGGTGCTTTTACTTCTATTGGAGGCAGTGCTTGCAGACCCGCCGTGTTCAGGAAGTTCCACGGTTTGTTGTAATGTGGCTGGAAGAAGAAGTCGATGAAGGCCAGCTCATCTACGGTCATGTTGTTTTGGATGCAGACCGAGATCGTATTAATCGATTGAGTCAGATCAACCTGTGACATCACCTGTGCTCCGACAATTCGACGAGTAGCCTGCTCATATACCACTTTGAGTAACAGTTTCTCAGCCGTAGGCATGAACTCCGGACGGTAGCTGTCTTCCAGTACCACAGATTCCACGATCAGACCTTCGTCAGCAGCAGACGTTTCCGTCATCCCGGTACCCGCGATATTTTGCTCGTAAATTTTGATACCCGATGTTCCTTGTGTACCCATATACGGTGTCGTAGGGCGAACCAGGTTGCGGGCTACCAGTGTACCCATCCGCACAGCGTTAGTCGCCAGTGGAATGTAAGATGCTTTGCCTGTCGGGTTGTAATGGATAGCACAGCTGTCACCCGCAGCGAAGACGTCTTTTTGACTGGTTTGCATATATTTATCCACGATGATCGCACCGTTTGGCAGCATATCCACTTGGCCTTTGAGCAGCTCTGTATTTGGACGGAAGCCGATGCACAGAATAACCAGATCGGTTTCAAACTCACCTTTGGACGTGATCACCTTGGTCACTTTGCCATTTTCTCCAGTAAACTTCTGTACCGTTTGACCAAGAGCCAGCTTGATGCCGCGTCCAGTCAACGTATCTTCGATCGCATCTGTGAATTCAGGGTCCAGGTATTTGTTCAAAATCCGGTCCACACTGTCGATCAGGGTAACTTCCTTGCCGTTCATCTGGAAAGCTTCAACCAGCTCTACGCCGATATATCCTGCACCTACAACGGTAACGCGTTTGGCATCTTTGGCTTTTTCAATAATCGTATTGGAGTGATTGTAGTTTTTGCAAAGTAAAATGTTATCCATGTCGATGCCTTCAAGCTTCGGAACGACAGGCCAAGAACCCGTTGTCACGATCAGTTTGTCAAACGTATCTTCAAATTCTTCCCCAGTTTTCAGGTTTTTAGCCTGAAGAGTATGGCCCTCGGCATCGACTGCCGTCACTTCATGAAGCATCTTGGTTACAACACCAAGCTCTGCTAACTGATTAGGCGAAGAATAGAACAAGCCGTCAGGGTCTTTCACGACCCCACCTACGTAGAGCGCAATGCCACAAGATAGGAAGGAGATATTGTCATTGCGCTCATACACCGTGATGGTAGCATCCGGGTACAATTTGGCGGTATTTACGATGGCTGCGGTCCCTGCGTGTGTACATCCGATAACTGCGATTTTCATTAAAAGTTCCTCCTCGAAATATATAAATGAGTTTGAATATAACGTTATTGTGGTTGTGAAATATTTCACTTCTTAATCGATACTGTGTATGTGATTTATTTCACTTTATACACTCATTATAATGTGATCTTTTTCACATTGCAATAGGTTAAGCAAAAAAAGTTTGTCGTAAGAAGTTATTCCCTTTTGTTTAAGCCTTTCTTCCCTTCGTTTTATTGATTTCATTGTCCCCGTTTCTAGGGCAGTTTATGCTATGTAATGGCTTCCGCAATCCCTATATGGGCGCATAAAGTTAGCGGCGTCTCCTGCATTCATGTTTTACTTGTACAAAAAATAAATGGCTTCAATTTTCATGACAGGGTTGATTTTTAAATCGGTAAGCGCTTACAATAATATTGATCCTTTAAATGGATTTTATGTAAATAAACCACCAGATCTTATTTCGTTCAGGAGGCGTTCATTTGAAGAAAAGTCCAATGTCTGTTGCTTTCCGCATGGTTCCCGTTACGCTTGCCATCACCATGATGACAACTGGAGTAGCGATCCCCTTCGCTTCTGCTTCTGCAGATTCTCCACCCGTTACGATTAAAACCGAGGTTCTGTCCTCCAA
Source organism: Paenibacillus sp. USHLN196 (assembly GCF_037144955.1). Lineage (NCBI taxonomy): Bacteria > Bacillati > Bacillota > Bacilli > Caryophanales > Paenibacillaceae > Paenibacillus > Paenibacillus sp. USHLN196. The sequence continues at coordinate 266,159 of NZ_JBBCYH010000006.1, forward strand.
AGTCCCAGCAGGTACCGATGTGTCTTCGCTGCTTCAGAAGTTCAGGGATTTCAGTCATTTTGCAACTGGCGATCTGGCCAAAGATACGGCCTACGCCCTGAATATCGTTTCGTGGCAAATGCCTCACGGAGGATTTTACAAAGACATGAAAGAGCAGTACGCAGCCCCCTGGGATGGAGTAACAGCACGATCAGGCTGGAAAGACCTGAATGGCATTGAACTTGGTACCTTCGATAATGATGCAACAACTTCCGAGATCCGCTTTCTGGCTGACATGTATGAAAAAACCGGCAATCTGGCCTTTAAGAACAGTGTTCGCAAAGCGGTGGACTTTATCCTGATCTCCCAATATCCATCTGGAGGATGGCCACAGGTCTATCCCAAACGAAGTAATTACTCTGACGCGGTGACTTACAACGACAATGCCATGGTACAGACGATGGTTTTGTTAGACGATATTGTTGAGCGAAGACATGGGTTTAACAACGATATATGGACCTCCAATGATCGCAGCAAGCTAAAGAAAGCGCTGGACAAAGGGATTGAATATACGCTGAAAGCGCAAATTATCAATGATGGTCAGCCCACCATTTGGGGTGTGCAGCATGATCCTGTGACCTATGCTCCTGTGACGGGCAGAGCGTATGAATTAGCTTCCAAGTCGGGATCAGAGTCGGTGGCAATTACTGCTTTTCTCATGTCCAGGCCTCAGACTCCCGAGATTGAACAAGCCGCCAAAGGGGCTCTGCGATGGTTCGATACGGTGCGAGAGAATGGAACCAAATATAACCGGCAAGGACCCGTATATTTTGAACCGGACGCAGGAAGTGTAATCTGGTACCGTTTCTATAACGTGGATGAAGATGTGCCTTTCTACGCGGATCGGGATGGTATGAAGTATATGAACATTCTGGACATCAGTGAGGAACGAAGGCACGGCTACTCCTGGGCCGGAAGCTATGCTCGTAACCTACTTAAGCTGGCCTCGGATCAAGGCTATTACACATTAAGTAAGCCCTTGCCTTGATCCTGGAGCTACATCTACCTGATGAGAAGCTAAATCTACGTCGTATGTAAAGTCATCTAAAAAAAGCCTATCCTCGCATAATCAAGGATAGGCTTCTTAACGTTCATGGTTTAACCGAGTAATTTCTCGATTTCTGCACTCATAGCTTCCGGGGATTCTTTCGGTTCAACACGACCTACCACTTCACCTTCACGATTAACAAGGAACTTGGTGAAGTTCCATTGGATGTCGCTTGTTTCACCTGCGCCGGGTTGTTGCTCTTTAAGGTATTGGAACAGGGGATGTGCTTCCTCACCATTCACATCTACCTTGGCAAACACCGGGAAGTTCACACCATAGTTAATCTGGCAAAATGATTCGGCTTCCTCACTTGTACCTGGCTCTTGCCCTCCAAACTGGTTACAAGGGAACCCCAGTACAACCAAGCCTTGATCGCGATAACGATCGTAGAGCTTTTGCAATTCACCGTATTGCGGGGTCAGTCCACACTTGCTGGCTGTATTGGCAATGACCAATACCTTACCTTGATACAGATCCAGTGAGACTTCCTGATTCGCGGTGGTTACCGCCTGATATGAATATACGGACATGACTGATTCCTCCCATGACATACGTTGGTTTGGGCTGTTGCGAGCACGTTGAGATCCAATGTTCTACAGCCTGTCCTATTATTATAGACCTGATCCGATGCGATTACCAAATCCCGGTCTACCCATACCAATGCTCAGGGTTACTTTAACCTGACTTGGCAGCCACAATGGCATCATACCGCTCTTGCCGCTCTGCCTTGGTTAGTTTGGGACAGCTGTAACAGTAGTTTTGCCCGCCATACACTTGATAGTGCAGACAGCATGTCGGCTTCATCAGCATGGTCTCTCCAGGTTGATGGGGATTAGCAATCTCGACCGGTTTGAATGACAGCAAGTTCTTGCGTAACCCCAGAGTTTCCGGTGGCATGGCGATGACATGCTCATACCCCTGAATCACTGCTTCTCGTTCTGATTCTGTAATGTCCATCTTCACTACGGTTGTCTTGAACCATCTCAGGATGGATGCGAGCTGTGCCCACATCTGACCGGTGTTCGCTTCTCCGGCAAGTGCCACGCCTTCAATCATGGGACGCAGTTGTTCGCCGTAATATGCTGTAAGTAACTCATTCCGCCAAGGAGATACAGCTCCAACACTGCTGTCTACTGAACCAGGGTGGGCACGCTCAGTTGCATCTGCAAGTTGAAAATGGATTACGGGGCGCCCTTCCTGAACCTCCAACTGCAATTGGACATTCTTCAGGGAGATGTCTACCGACGTATCACAAATGGATGTCATGTAATGAATTCCGAGCAGCAGACCACGCACCGAATGCATGAAATATACAGCAGCAGAGCGAAGAGAATCCGCACGCAGATGCTCATTATAGGCTTCGAGCATAAGCTTTGCGTTCTCCGGATGTCTTAACAATGTCAGAGGCATGCCAAAAACCGGTTCGTTAACCGGACCGGTCGTTATACGTCCATATTGCTCTAACCACGTGTAGTTAATTGCTCCCATCGGTTGCAAACCTCCCATGAATGCGAATGAGCCGCGTGCGTTACGCACAGCGGCTTCATTCTATAGTGTAAGGACCACGTATGGCCCATTTCGTTAACTTCCTGTCGCTTGAACGCGTTGTTCTGTCCGTCCACCTGCATGAACCATCGCGCTGTTCATGACCATCTGGTCTGGTGTTTTCGATTGTTGGCGTTCACCTGCAAGAGCGTAAGGCAAGCAGAGCGGTACACCGGAACGCGGGTCAATCACGATATCTGCTTCAATGTTAAATACTTCACGAAGCACATCCGAGTTCATAACTTCCACAGGTGAGCCATGAGCGATGGCTTTACCTTTTTTGATACCAATCATGTGATGTGCATAGCGGGAAGCATGATTCAAGTCATGCACAACCATAACAATGGTACGATTGGCTGTGGCATTCAGCTGCTCCAGTAATTGCAATACTTCGAGCTGATGAGCCATATCCAGGAACGTAGTCGGCTCGTCCAGGAAAAGGATGTCGGTTTCTTGGGCAAGTGCCATGGCGATCCAGGCACGTTGACGCTGTCCACCGGACAGTTGATCAATCGGACGATCATGGAATTCAGTCATGGCTGTCACTTCGATAGCCCATTCAATCATACGTTTATCTTCAGAACGCATGGAACCAAATCCTTTTTGATAAGGAAAACGTCCGTAGGATACCAGTTCAGTAACCGTAAGTCCTTCAGGAGCTGTCGGGTTCTGTGGCAAAATCGCAAGTTGCTTGGCAACTTCACGCGTAGACTGCTTATGGATGGACTTCCCGTCGAGCAATACATTACCTGCTTTTGGAGCCATAATACGTGCCATCGTTTTCAGGATGGTCGACTTCCCTGAACCATTGGCTCCAACAAGTGCTGTAATTTTTCCTTGGGGAATCTGAATATTCAGATCCTCTACAATTAGTCTTTCCTCATAAGCGATATCCAGCTTGGTCGTCTCCAGACGAAACATGCGATCATCCCTCTCTCATTTATCCCGGTTATGTAATCCGGCTATAGACAACGAAAACGAAATTGTAATTAAGTGTATTTCCGGCTCAAATATCTTCTACACTAAAGATACTGATAATCATTATCATTTGTCAACATAAAAAACCAAATTCTCTGCTCTTTTCTTGCTTTATTCAGTCATTCTGAAGCAAATTGCAGACATTCTTCCCAAATACATATGAGAGCTTTTCTCATTCATCACGCGCATTTCATCACTTCTGCTTATCTCTCGAACTCTTGAATCACAAACTTTGTGTCCGATTTGTGAATGACTGATTTATTTTTATGCAATGGGCTATATCCGACATTTGAAACAAAAAAAGATGACCTTGAAATTCAAGTTCAAGGTCATCTACACACTCTCGTTCACTAGGGTATGAAGTCAGCTTTTTTTGTTATTTCATCAGAAGACACTCCATGAATCTATGCAACATGCTCAGATGAAATAACTTACAGTTTCGGCTGCGGCATCAATTGGATCACCGTCATACTGCCCTGCGTACTCTTCACACTGACAATGCTCTCGGCATCCATATCGGCTGGAAGATCGATCTGCAATCCATATGGATAGAGACGATCTGCCTCTCCAATAGACATCTGTGAAGAATTCGTCGCATCCTGTTCATTGGATACAGATGTGTCAGGCGAGGTCGAACCTGTAGCTTGATCTGCTTCGGTGCCTTGATCCGTGTCTCCACTCGCAGCATCAGACGATGCATTCGTCCCTGTATCCGTTGTAGCATCGTTAGCAGGATCTGCCTGCTGATCGCCATCCTCCGTCTGCTCTGTGTTCCCCGCATTTCCCGTTGAAGAACCATTCGCGCTTCCTTCGGAAGCACTTCCTGAACCCCCATCGGAGGCATCTTGGGTATCCGGTTCTTCATTCCGATTAAAGCTCTCCCACTTGCCTGTTGAATCTAATTCCTGCGTGCTGCCATCTTTCATCATCAATTGGAGTGATCCTTGCTTAAACTGATCACTTCCCGTATCATTCCTGAATCGGATGACCAATTGAGCAGCGGATTCCGTACCCTCCTGTTCACTCCCAGGAACCATATAAGCAATCTGCTCCGCGAGCTGTACCTCAGGTTCAGCCGGAATGACAGGCTCCTCGGTGGTAGGAGGGGATGCCGCTGGCGGCTCCACAGAATTCATCCATGCATATGTACCGCCAGCAATACCCAGAACCAGGATCAAGAGGATTAATCCGAACAGATTCTTCCTTTTACCCGTTAGCATCCGCACCAAAGGAGAAGACAATTCGGTCTTGGCACGGTCATAGGCCGGCTTCATCGCCTTGTTTGCTCTCGCGTAATACGGTTTGAAAGCCGACTTCGACTTGAAAGCTTCACGGTCATGGGACTTGAAATAGGCCACAAGGGCATCCGCATATCCTTTATGTGCATTGGAACCCCGGACAAACATCCGTTGATTCCCTGACCATTCGAAGAATGGATACAACCCTTGGATACGATCTGCATGACTACGAACAAATTCAATTAGGCCAGGATAATCCAACCGGTTGCTGCCGCTTCCTCCTCGATAAAAAGCCATTGGCAAAGCTTCATAGGCCGCTACTCCCGGGTGAGCCTGCAGCTCTCCGGCAAGCCAGCGACGCGTCCAGCGCTGAAGTTCATTGCGCTCCGCCAGGGAGAGTGTCTCCAGTTGCTCTTCGTCATTCCCCTCACCACTAAGCCATGCTCTTGCAGCCAGCATCATGTTCGTTCGAGCGGATACATCGGAACCTTGGCGTGCCGCCCAGTCCCGAACCTCATCGCCATGCTGCAAAATATCGATGCTTAACAGCTGTTCACGATCAACCCGTTCCAGATCCAGATCCTGAATCATAAACAGGTTAATGACATAGGCCAGCTTGTCCGCAAGGCGAGTTAACTCCTCCAGATATGCCGGATCTTGACTGGCAGCTGGAGAACCCCCTTTTCGATTAGGGCGGGCTGTAGCTTCAGATTGACCTATTCGTGCCGTAATGCCTGTATCATACGTATCTTCCATGGATACCCGGTCGAGCACACTAACTCGCTGTAGGGCTTCATTAGCAGACTGTACCGGATTAGGCGCAGAACATAATCGTTCACGCAGCTCACTGGCTGTCCGCTCCAGCAAGTAGTTGTAGTGAATCGCAGATGGATGAGCTGTAACCCAACTTCGGATCACTTCCACGACGTTTGCTGCTGATTCCGTGCGTTTCAACTGATTGTCCAGATAAGGCTCAAACAATAACTTGGTGAGCGATTCATTGGCCAACACTTTATCAAAGAAAGCCCGATTCAGCTGCGGATCCCGATCCAGCACAGCATACAATTCCTGCACAGCACGCATACGCTTCTGGGCACGGGCATTATTTACACCGTAGATGAAATAGTCCACAATCCGGGATTGTACCACGGGCGCAGCAACACTAAAATATTCTCCAATGCGAGCAGCAACGGCTTCTTCGGGTACATTCTCGCGCTTCACACTGTCCAGTTCCCGGCTAAGCAAAGTCAGGAACAGCTCGTTCAGACGTGAACGTTGCTTGGACCCACCTTCCGGCTTCAGATAGGTTAGCAAACCACTCAGGACATGGCTTTTGTTATCCAGATACAGGTCTTCCATGCCTTGTTCAAGACCATAGAACACCGATAGTTCGCCATATGCTTCAATGGAAAGTTCCCGTCCAGGCTCCATACCGGACAGCATCTCATCGGCAAACGTATAGAACGCATCCGCCGCAGCAGGTTCCTGCAACAAGTACCAGGCGAATTCCGCATAAGGCAGTTTCGCCACAGATGCATCTGCATGCGTAACTCTCCCGGATACCAGATCAAAAGTGAAATCCTTCTCCGTGTTCCGGTCTTTCGGACGCAGTGTACCACGCTCTACAAACTGGACGTGAATGCCCTTCTTGGCCTGTGGCTCCTTGGCAAACGTCATGAATCCCAGCTGCCGCCGGAATGCGTAGGGTAACGCCGTGTACAGCAAACGTAACAATCCTTTGGCCCCTGCGGTCACTTCCTCTGCGGGAAGGTCCAGCGCAATGTATACTTTTCTACGTGTCGCTACAGACTGCATTACCGCATAGAGCAGGCGCTTGAACAGCACTTCGTTCATTTTCAAAGCGCTCAGCACTTGGGTTGGTGATCCTACGCCAGCATCGGTCGCCCCACCCTGTCCGCTCCTAGGTGATATAGGCAATTCAGCAAGCGCCGGCAGAACTGTACCTTGTTCGATGTCATAGGACGTGGCGAACACGGCATCCAGCCAGCCGCCTTGTTTCATCTGCTCTTCCGAGCGTTCGGGAGACAAGACGTAATTATGTGCAAAAAAGGCACTGCGCAGCCCGGTGAAATCCGCAGACTGGTACACATTTTGCCCAAGGATCGTCTCTCCACTCTCCAGATGAAGCAGGTGAATGGAAGCCGGAAACTTCGTCTCGTCCTTCTCGCTACGGCCTGTTAGCTCCGCTGGAGCGTCATAGACACAGTAGGGGTGAAGCACTTTTTTGATAAAAGATGGGTCCAGTCCCGGCGATGCCGCAACCGTATCAAACCCCTCTGTTGTGCGAAACACCCCGCGCCGCTCTCGGGTATACAACTGTTGTTCAATGGGCGGGGTTACGGAAGAACGCATCATCCCACTCTCCCCTCAATGTACTTCAGCTTGTACAGCAGCCACAGGAAGGGTTCATCCACGCGGATCGGGCTAACCACACCCTGCAATTTCATATCCACCGGATTGCTGCCCAACGCAGATACTGCGAAATAGGCTGTATCCTTGAAGTACACATCCATCGTGCCCTTGAACGGACGATCCACCTTCTCGATAAAACGCCGGATCTCCCCGTCGATATTCTCGAACTCGGTTAAGTCGAACCAATCGCGGTGCACCATGTTGCGAAAGACATTACTGTTGGATTTGATATAATCGCCCTCTTCATCCTTGAGGGAATGCAGCATGTCGCTTTTCGTAAGCACAACGGCTGTTGGAATATTGGTCTTGGCTTTATCCTGATACGCGATAAAATCTCCGAACATCGTCAGTACCACGTCACGTGGCTCATCGTATCGTGGTGTCCACTCTCCCGGCTCATTGCCGAGGTTAATGCGGATTTTGTCCCGAATTGAACGAATCTGAAGCGGGTCCACCATAAACAGAATGCCTGCCGAGTTCTTGATGTGCTGCCCGTGAAGTCCGAGATAATCCTGCTCCACCATACCTTCACCTGCGACGTCAAAGAACACCAGCGTCAGCGGAGCTTTATCTTCGTCCTTGAACACAAACTGGAAGATAAACGGCTCCTGCAACTTCTCCTTCTGCGTGGAATCCAGCAGATCGCCCCGTTCGAACAACGGTTCTTCATAATCCGCACGGAACCGGCGGCTGATCTCCGCATTCAGTGGCATGCAAGCCGCGTCAAAATGATCGGCCGTATAATGCTGCAACGTATGAATTAATGAAGTCATGTAGACGGATTTCCCTACCTGGGATGCACCAATGATGGATATGATATTGCTCGGTGCTTTACCCGCCGTAACAGGCAGCTCATTGTGACACTGCGGGCACAACCGGCGGCGTGTAACGACACCATACCGATCGTTAAGACCCATCACGATGTTATCGGAATAAATACGGTGTTCCTCCGGTACATCATGTGGAGCCAATACGGCCTCCATATCAAATACCGTATCAAGTCCAAATCTTTCGCGATACCGATTCAACTTTGCATCTTCCCCGAGTGCGTAGTCCTCGTCATCATCGCGGTGATGGGCGGCGCGGAACACCACCTCTTCTGGTGAAAACTTGCTGAAACAATAAGGGCATACAATATCGTAAAACAGCGGACGTTCCTCCGGCTGTTGTCTCTTCAAAAACCGACTAAAAAAGCTCATAGCCACTCCCCTCCCCTGATCAGTCAGACTAAGGTGATTTACACTTGCACTACGATGACAGAGTAACCTTCCCATCGGTAGTCCAACTATCTAGTCTGATATAAGCCGATAGGCAGCTCCATACTTTGGTCCGTCCGTGAAGAATAATCGCACATAATCATCCTTGGCGACTTCAACGGGCGGCAGCTCATTTCTTCCGGGAGCAAAATCACTCACAAAAGGATACACCGTACCATCTTCCTTATTCAGCGGAACCCCGCCCTGCTTGCGAACATAACAGAGTGCTTCCTTTGGAACAGGTACTTCCGCTGTGACGGTGATCAATACACTTTTTCGTTTCTGAAAAAAACCGCTCTTGTAGCGAATGGAAAAGCGGATATCCGCCTTCCCTGCGCTTGCAATCACCATGTTTTCCTCGTCTCGTTGACGAATCAGCACAGGCCCGTCGTCCTGCATCTGACACACATACACCGTGTACTTGATGGCACCAAAACCTGTGATCCGATCCGTGTAACCATTGCTCGCCTTGTATTCCTCTCTCGTGTACAGCTTCAGCTTGCCCTGTGCAGGCTCTTCCCCGGTACGATCATCGCTCATCATATCCAGCTCCAGCCGCTCGACATATACAGCTTCTACCCGTTCCGGCCAGAGCCAGCGAAGTGTACAACGTCCTTCGTCCACCGCAAGTGTCAGTTTTCGAATCAAGGGTGTCGAAGGGTCTGCATCCGTAAACCGCATTTCCATTGACCTCCCGACGTTAGAATCCTTTGCTGCGTGTATCTCTTGGTCTCTGACCAAACCCTTCGGCAGAAGAAGTTCCGCCGCCAGCTTCACGACGACCCCGGCTCTTCCGCGGCGTGTTCTCCTTAATCGGAACAATCCAGGAGAAGAGGGTCAGCACACCAGACAAGATGAGCATCGCACCAAGACGTACGAATGTATCACCCACGTTCGAACCGTCGAGTCCCCATTCCAGCAGCAACCCTGCCAGTAGACCCGACACCGCACCACCAATGCCAAAGCTGAGCGCGAGATGACGGTTATCAAATACAAGTCCAAGCGACACACCCAGCGCCACGCCGATTAGTAACACGGCTGCTACACGGAAAATCGCTAGATAAACGCTCTGTTCCATCATGCCTGTACGCTCCGTTACCAGCGTCCGTTCATCAATCGTATCGTAGATCTGCTGGAATGCCAGATTCAGATCACCGGAATCCGGTACATCATAGTACATGCCACCCGTTTGCTGGGCAATATTACGCAGCAAATCCGTTCCTGATGGGTCCACCAGACTGAGGCCGACTGTATTAATGGAAATCTGTTCGTTGTTATATTGGGACAAAATATCGGTCGTATCCGCTTCACTGAAGCCATCGGATAACAAGATGACGACGGTACCGCGTTTTGGGTCCTGTTTGCCCTGAATCTGTTCCATGCCTTCCCGCAGCACGGCATCAAAATTGGTGCCGCCCGAAGTTGTGACAATGCCATCGATTTTGCTATAAACCTCATTCTTGGCCGCTTCACTATCCAGCGCAATAAACGGCTGTAACAACTGCGGTTGGTCATCAAATGTAATGACAGCTACCTGTTTGTCACTCTCCATTTGGCTGATTAGTGTCTTGGCCGCTTCAAAGCGTCCGTTATCCGGATCTGTATCATTCATGCTACCCGAGTTGTCGATCATTAGTACGATATCTTTTACTTGCTTCGCACCGCCCGGATTGATCTGGTACAACAATTGCAGGGCGAGTCCAACAACAAACAATAGAGCCAGTGTTGCCGGAACAAGCAATTTCCACGATAGTCCCAGATACCGGAGCTTCCATGAAGCGCCATTCAGCTTGGGTGAGATCATCTCTGCGATTAAACAGAACAACCCAACGCTCAGCGCCAGTACGCCAAAGTATAATCCCATCAGCAACAGACGCGGCATCTCCCCAAGCCATTGACGCAGCATGATTTCTCCTGCCGCAAAGCCCACTGCACCGCCAATCAGGCTGAACAGGACCAGGAGAAGATTGATTTTTCGCTGCATGTCTACATGCATCCTTTCCATACCAGCCGTAAGCAGGCTGAGTTAATACAAGATTGTAGCAGGGTGTCATGACACCCCCGACGTCTTAACGCATGGGCGACAACTTCTCCACCAGACCTGCGGGGTGAAGTTCATAGCCATTCTCCGTATAGGAGTCATAATATACCTTACCGTTCCGATACACCATGAGATCCTCCAGATGGAAACCGCCCATCAGATTCAGCTTCTCCACACCACTGCTGCGTTCTTCGTACACCACACCCAGCTTGTAGATGCGTGACGTCTCTTCGGCATGTGCCGCGTAGTCCATGAAAGCACTATGATGGTCACCAAAGAAGTACTTTTCTTCATACCGATGTTCCTGCGTATAATCGAATACCCGTACCCGAACAACCGCCTGATCCTCCAGCGTGTGGTACAACCTGCGGAACAGATCATCCCGGGTTAATACGTCTTTGTCTCCGTAGGCAATCGTCACATTGGCCCGTTGCAACAGCTCTTCTTCAAATGGCAATTGCAGCGGCTCGGCCGTAAGCAGCAACGAGTGACATACCTCCATCAGACGTTTCAGCAGACGGTCATCGCCTTCCGTTGCGAGCCGGTTCATGTCTCCCATGTAACGGTCCTCAAACCATACATCCCGTCCGCGCTTGGCCTCCAAATCAATGATTAGCTCTTCTGTCACTTTGCCGTAGTACTCCATCACGTTCTGGCCGATGTATTCATCCGCAGCGGCGATACTTTGGACAGCTGTATCTCGCAATGTGCGTTCCAGTGCTTCAAGTGCTGCTGTGACATGGCGACTGAGATGGTGAAGTTCTTCCATCTCTGTATCGTAGATACGCAGCAGATGTAATTCATTTTCCAGTCGCAGTAATTCTACCTTCGGTACATACACTCGCTCCAGCATGCAGTCAATCAGATTGCGTACATTCTGTTTATCACGGAACAACGCTCGTTTAAACGACTGATCTTCCACACGCTCTTGCTGACGTTGCTCCAGCAGAGCACGTGCCAATTCAAGCTGCATCGATTTATCCCGAATCAGTCCGAGCAACGCTTCACGTACACTGCCAGGCTCACTGTCACTCCAGGCTACCCATTGGAAATAGCCAACCTCAGGATGCTGCACTCGGGATTGTTCGGCCTGACGGCGCAGGGAACCGCTAGAGCTGCGCTCGCGCACACGTTCCTCCACGAGTCGTACTACGTTGTCGCGGAAGTATGACTCGGCTCCTTGTCCGAACAACACTCTCTCCGCTTCACGTAGGGAGAGTGGCTTCAGCTCAGAGAAACCAACGTTATGCGTCATGATGCCGCTCATGCCACTAACCAGATCTTCATCGGGCAGCAGACCTTCGACTTTGCGTTCCACCGAGGCCGCATCCAGTCCGAAAAAAGCGAGTTTGTCCTTGATGCTCCAATCCGGCTCCTGCCGCATACGTGCGAGCAGATACCGATACAGGTGATATAACACCGTCAGCGCAATCGGTTTGTTGGGCCGCCTGATCTCGGCAAAACCCGCGCTTGCATAACCGTGCTGATCAGAGGTGGTACGAATATTGTTTTTAAAGGATGTATTGTTGTACGTGTTCGCTCCGGTACTTAAAACGGTACCCGAGTGATCCGTATCCTGCTTCCGGTTCTTCAGCAGGCAGATTCGGCAGATAATCTCTGCATTCTCGATCCAACCACCGGGGACGCCAGTTCCACGCTCATTTTTGTCCGACAATATATAGACGAGATCGAATAAAGGAGACGCGGGATGTGTAACCGGAATGGAGATCCCATCCTCCGTCACCAGCAGTTTACCGCTGAACGTGTAGTCCAAGGACTGCATATAATCCAGTTCCCTCAGAAAAGCAAGACCTGCTGCGCTGGCATACCCGAAGGAATCCACCTGTTCCATCTCACTGACCAATACATGCAGATCCGTCTGCACCGACTTGAAGGCTTGGGACAAAATGGTCTCCGTCAGCTTGGTGAGCTCTGGCAACAATACATTCAGCGGATCATCCGCTCTGGTTACCACCGTAACGTAAATCCGATCAAATGACGAGTATAACCGTCCATATTCGGCAATTCGGTTACTGACCCGCCGAAGCGTACGATTCAGATCGTAGAGCGTCTGATCCGATTCATGGAAACTGCGGTGCACATCCTTACGCCGTGTTTTGGACGGTCGCTCCTTCTGCCCAGTGGACAGTGGCAAGCGGTGCAGAGTTACCTGTCCGTCGTCACCGGATGAGCCATCATTCCTCGTTTCACCCGGATCTGCTTCCTGATCTTCTGTCCCAATCTGAACGTAGACCACACCGTCTCCATTATCCCACTTCAACCGGTTAATCTCCCTCACGGCAGACACGGCAGGTGCAACCTGATCACCCACGAACAGAAACAAGGCCGGGTAATGGATGCTGCTGCGTCCATCACCCAGGCTGCCTTGGCGCTCCTGCTCTGTTGCGTACTGTACCGCGTACTTTTCCAGATCGCGCTTCAGGGTATTGCTCGAGCCCAACTCCATCCCGGCCGCCATCTTACTTCAGCCTTCTGCGAATGTCGTTCAGCTTCGACGACATCGTTCTGTAGAACTGATAGATGTCTTCTCCGTTAGCCAGTTCTACTCGTTCATACTCCAGACGATCACGTGATTCCATGAACAGCGCAGCCAGATCATCCAGCTTCGTCAGCAATGGGGTGATATCTTCTGAAGCCGTCAGATCATTATCCCGACGGGAGGCTTTACGCAGCAGTGTACTGCGGTCTTTTTCCGCCAGGCCGCGGAAGTTACCAAACACTTCATACTCGGCAAAGTTACGGCTCTTCATCAGGTTAGCGAATGGCTCCCATGCGTCTTCTTCCGGATCACGGTCATAGACGTAGAGCGCACCTTTTTTGACGATGGTGTCGGTATATAGCGCTTCGATGAAGCGGTCATACCACTGCTCTTCGTCCTGGTACTGGGCAAGAATGCCTTCGAGTTCTGCAACTTTGGCCGAGATGGCATTCATCTTCGCCAGTTCCTCTCGTACGCGCGCGATCAGCTGCGGGGAGCGTACCAGGTTTTCTTTGGCCATATCTTCATTAATACTGCCGAAAATATCCTTAACTCCCACACGCGGCAACCCTTCGGATTGCAGTCGTTTCAGCTCGATCACGGCCCGCTTCACTTCGCCGAGGTTCGGCGTGCTGGACGTGAGACGCATGTCGTAGGCTCCCAGTTTGGCAGACAAATCAAACGCTTCTGTTGTCACAATCGCATACCGGTTACTTGTATTCTCATCAATGGATTTGGCTGTCACAATGTTGTACCCAAGCGCCTGCTCGAATTCGTTACGCACACGGGCGTTATACTGCTTCACGCGGGCATTCTCGTACACATCTCCCCATGATTTTTCCGGAATCGGAGACGGCAGATAGGTCCAGTTATTTTTCTCCGTTTGTACCAAGTGTCGACCAATGCCTTCTTTATCCAAAATGGTACGTTCATAGCTTTCCTCATATACTTTGAGCGGTGTATAGACAAAAAGAGGTACCCCGTTGCGGGTGTTCAGCCAGAATATCCGGTTACGCACTTCACTTTCCTTGACGGTAAAATGAGATTTGCCTACCGCATTGTTCTGATAATTGCGAATCCCTTTCAGAATGCCTGGTGCCTGTGCCGGTACCGATACAAATCCCCATGAAGGGAAATGCAGACTGCCTGTACTGTTGCTCAGATTGAACACTGGAACGGCCTCATCATCCAACTTGCCAGCAATGAAACGTTCCACGAATTTCTCGACTGACTCATCCTGACCATATTTGATCACCAGGAAATCTTCCATGGAACGGGTAATCAGATCACCGAACTTCTCACTCAGGAAGTCAGAGATGGAGCTGACGATATCAATCTCGTTCTCTTTCACCCACTGGCTGGAGTTTTCCAGCAATTCACGGGAGAAGTCACGGATCAGATCATCCGTATCGCGCTTGTCCAGCAGCCCGTCCACCACACTGACGATATCCGGTACACTTACCACGTTCCAGTAATATGTCTTGTTGCCTTTGTGATCGGCTTGTTCTTCACCGCGTGTCAGCAAATCACCATTCTTGGCGAATATCGAGCTAAGAGCGTTCAGCGTTTCGGTAAATACATTATAAATGCGGCTGTTTTCCTGGTTCAGCAACTCATACAGATCTTCATAGAACTCGATCATCTGATCGTTGCGTTCCACGTCAGCGTGCAGCCAGTACTCATGAATTTTTGCTTCAATATAAGCATTCTTTTTCTTCTCTTTGGAGACAAATGCACTCTTTGCATCGCCCAGCTTCTCTTCGGACTGCTCCTGAGCTGCTTCAATATCACGCGGAATGCGGAAGGCATTCTCACGCAGGGTTTCGATGTACGACTGAATCATCTTCAGTACACAGAAGCCTTTTTCCGTATAAATTAGACGAGAGACATAGAACGGACCTTGTTCGGGATGCAAAAACATACGCCGGATCTGTTCGGTGAACTGTCCCGCAATCTCACCAGGCAGTTGTTTCTTCGCCTTGATATATTCTTCACGGGCACGCGCCAGGAAGTTCTGCTCCAGTTCGGTGTCCATATTCACAACCTGTGACTTCACCACGTTGCCATAGGATAGACGTTCGCTGTTCTGATAACCAGGCAGCGGCTCAGGCACACGGGCTTCAAAGGACTTGACCACACTTTCGAGATCAATGCCCAGCTTGCGGGCGAACTTCTCGGTATCCTCCTGGTTCGGCGCTTTGGAGAACATGGTGTTCATTTTGTCGAACATCCGGTAAGCCAGATACGTGGTCATCTCTTCAATCGGCAGTACAGCCGAAGAAGCACCGATGATGTTGTAATCATAGTTAGCTGGATACACCTTGTTCATCTGTGCAATGTTGGTTCGAATGTTGCTGATATAGTCATGGATCGCAAACTCCTCACCCGACTGCTTCTCCTCACTTGCCATGAAGTTCGTAATGTTCTCGGCCGTAACGTTCATGCAGTAATCGTAGGCGTTCTCCAGCAATTTACCTTCGGTATTCGTCGCAGAGATCAGATGACACAGGTTAAATGGCGGCAGTGGTGAGTTGACGGTTAAAATATTGCCGTACTTCTGTTTAAACCGCTCACCGCGGCTATCCACGTTCATCCAGTAATCCAGCTCTTTGAGTGCAGCATATCCGTTCTTGCGAATGTATTCACGAGTGTGTTCGCTCAAGCTTTTGTTGGACAGGTTCACGTCTGGCGTGAACAGGTAGCCCAGCGTATTCACGCGGTCAATCCCGGCAGAGCCGTGATCCCGTTCGATAATGCCGCGCACGATATAGGAGATATCGAGGAAGCAACCGCTGCCTGTACCGCCGGACAAGCCTGTCAGCAGGAACACCATCAGTTTTTTGTTGGTACCTACAGATAAGGTTTTGATCTTTTTATCGATGGCCTGCACGACCTGATTAATCTTGGTGAACAGGAGTAGACGTCCAGCCTGACGCACCCCTGCGGCACCGTTCATGCCATCCGTGATGCTCAGTTCCGGAGACAGCCAGTCCGTAATGTACGGCTCCAGCACACTGCGGTTCTGAAGAAGTCCGCCAATCTCGGCATTGGACAGCAGCACGAATTCATTAATCGGATCGAGTCCGATCCCTTTATACTTTTTGGCACGATCCTGTTCGTTCGTCTCAAAAGCCAGAAACTCCACATTGTCCGGCTTGTCCATTTTTTTCTTGGATACCGGGTCCTGTGGCAGCTTGAAACGACGGTTAATCTGATATTTGAGGCGCAGCAGCGCGTCAATTCCCGTTCCTCCCAGACCGATAATCAGAATGGGGTTATCAATCGTATCGACTCTGATTTTCTCACTGACAATACCTCCGCCAAGTGATACATCCAGTTGCTGAATATGTTCTCTAACAATCGGTTTCATTCCATGTCCTCCCTTTAGTTAAACCAAGTACTCGATCAAAATGGTCTTGTCCGCCTGTTGCAGCGGGATGCTCAGTCGGTCACCGTTCTTCAGTTCAACGCCTGAGCTTGCATCGACTGCACGACCGGATTTCTCCAGCGTACCGCCAGCGGTGTTACGAATTATAATTCGATCCCCATTGCTGGGCGTAAATACATATTTTTCGGTTTCCTTCAGCTCGGGGTCCAGTTGCAACAACTGATGCAGATGGAATCTGCCCCGGAAGGATACCAGCTTTTTATATTGCGGATAGGACTTGTCTCCCGTGTTCTCATCACGAATTTCCACAACCATCTGACCTACAAACCCCCGGTTTTTGCGTTTCAGCAAGCCCATCAGGAACCAAGCACCCACACCGACCACAATCAGGGCTATAACACCTAGGATGACAGGTAACCAAGGAAACGGCTTATCCTGTTCACCGCCTGATGTTGTCGGTTGAGTTCCACTTCCGGCTGCTCCACTGGCGTTGATCGTTATTGGCGCACTTTCACGGTAGAAGCTGTCTTCTTCTGCACGAATGACTAATTCATAGTTATGATTGTCTGGTACTTCAAACGTTCCGGCAAAACCAGAACCTGTGTTTTCCAGCGGTTGTTCTTCACTTTTGCCTGTATCCACATCTTTCACAACCAGCGTGGCCTTCATATCCGTATACAGGTCATTATCCTGAAGTGGCTGACCGCCATTCTCCAGTTTGGCTGCAAGATCAACCTTGTCCCCTTTGGTATAGGACTTGGTCTTAATTGGGTCCACAACGAGCTGAAGATCATAGTTGAACAACAGGTTGATATCGATGCTGTCTTTCGGAGCCCCTTTTACCCGAAGTTTCCAGTCTCCTTCTTGGGGTTTCAACAGCTTCACCAATGAGTAACTTTTCGACGTCGAGAGCTTGGCTGCATCCGAGTTCAGATCCACGGCTTGTCCGGATGGATCCGTCAATTGCACTTCCACCGGCTTCGAGGACATGATCGAAATATTTGCCTCCAATACACTATCGTTCGGTACGTTCACGGTAACTTCCTGATAACTGCCGTTTCCCGTTACAGAGGGCAGTTTCACAACATTCAGTTTGGCATGATCGGCGAAGATCTCACTCAGAATCTGAGGCAGATCATCCGGCGTATCGGTAATGAATGATTTACCTCCGGTCTGCTGAGCCAGGTCTGCGAGTGCATTCTTGTTCAGCTTGCCATCGGCGTTCAGTCCAATCGTATACACCGGAATACCCTGATCCTGTGCTTCCTTCACGGCTTTTGCCAGGTCAGCATCAGATTGTGCCTGTGTACGGCCTTTGGTTTTGTTAAAGTCATTGTTGCCATCCGCCAGCAGCACGATCATTGGCGAGTGGGATGGGTCTGCACCATGATTCAGTATGTTGACGGCTTCAGCGACACCAACAGAGACATCTGTATATGGCCCCCGGCCGAGCTGATCAATAAAATCCTTCAGGCTGCTCTTGTCCGCATCGGACTGAATCTCCAGCATAGCCTTTTCCCGCTCCACCTGATCGGTATAAGCGACAATCCCTACCTTGTCCCCCTGGACGGGCAGCATATCAATAAACATTTTCATGGCTTCATTACTAATCTTGTCACGGTCACTTGTATTCATCGAGTTACTTACATCGGCTACAAGTACCGCATCGATTCCGCTTGTCTGTGCCTGAGCCGCTGCAGCTTGTGGCAGCAACGCCTGAGGTAGCAGTAGCGTTAGAATTGCCAGCAGAACCATCGTTCCGCTGAGCCAGCGTATTTTGCGTGTCCGCAGCATTGGGTGTACTCCTTCACGTTTGAGATTAAAATGGGAATAGTTTATTATAGGCGTCAAGCCTTAAGGAAATCTTAACAGTCTACTAATAAATTCTGAAAAGCACCCCTATCTTGAGTTACAGTTTTGTAATGACTGACAAAAATCGACGATTTCACGCCTGTAACTGGCACAAAAGTACCAACTATGGAAATATGATATAGTTATTGCCAGCAAACTGCAATATAACAGCGCTTGATTACAAGCCATAGAAGGGAACGGATTATGGTTACATACGGATGCCTCGCCATATTGTTTCTTTTTGTCATGATAAAGGGTTTTGCACTCCAGCTTCATCGGCGGAAACCGATCTCCCGCGAAGACACGGATCGTACCCTCTACACTATTCTGAATGGTGAGCGTGATTGAGCATGAGTACTAAACTAGTTGTATCCATAAGACCATTTCAACGAACGACCTATGCCTATGAAAAGTTGCAAGTCTGCACCCGTTGTGGACAGTATACCTGCCTGTGGGAAGAGGAGTGCACGGCCTGTGGCCGGGGTACCCTGAATTCCGTTCAGGCGAAGGCGACTTCTCGTGTGAAACGCCGAATTGCACGCGACTTGTTCATTACGATATTGTTCGGTGCAGCTGCTACCTATTTCGGTGAGACCATAGATCAGACCATGGCGGCAGCCAGCGTTTCCCTGCTGCTTCTGGCCTTACTGATCTTCATGCAGAGACGTTCGTTCGAGGTAGAACAGCAGCGCGAGTTGAAGCGCATGTTGCAACAGGATGAGGAAATCATCCGACAGGGCATCAATCGCAACTGGGCTCTGGTCGCCGAAGCCCGAAAGCAGGATGAAGCACTGGCCTATGAGATGCTCCGCGAGATCGGCTCACTTGTCTACAACGACCGAGTTCGACTGCAACAGGTTGCATTGTTACAATCCTTTGTCCTGCGTAGTGATATGGATCTGCAGCTCAAGCCCTTGCTGCTACACAGCTTCGAGCGGCTACTGGCTGAATATATCGGTGAGATTGCACGACTTAAGCCGGAATTAATTCGTGAAGATGCGATTCGTTATATCGCTACCTATGAAGTGAACATTTTACAGCTCCACAATGGAATTCAGATTCTTACAGCCGTAGCTGCTGCTGCTGTGCGCAAGAGCAAATATATTGAGTTATTCCCTAGTCTTATTACCCGTTACGCCCGCTTTATGCCCAAGGATCGATTCATGCGGCTGTATCACACGATTGAACGCTATCCAAGTAAAGCACGCGGGGGACTGGCAGAGTCGGTAGGCCGGGTGTATAACGAGAAATATCGGGATCAGTACGCAGACGTTCACGTGTAGCAAGGATATATTGGGAATGAAAAACGTAGTTTAGTGCAAACTCACTCCGTGTATATAGACGAATGCAATTTCAACCACCCCTGCATGCACATCGGCAACAGGTATCGAATGTTATGATTCTAATGATATAAGAATTAATCCAAAAACACCCCATCCTTAGGTCTAGGATGAGGTGTTTTGAAGTTTATGGCAGAGCAATAAGCAGTAACCATATTCTATTCTGGAGAAAAAAGGGCCGCGACGTGCTTCCGTCGCAACCCTTGTTCCGAGGGTTCGGTACATCTGTACCGGAACCCTCTCATGCTATTCGCCATGCCAATCTCTGTGGCATGGCATGGTGTGGTGCAATTGCGGCTGCATCGCCGCTTGCACCGAAATCTTTACCGTCCGCGACGAGAATCGCGACGGTCACCCTTCGCCGGTCCGCGTCCTGCGGATTCCGGACGGCGAGAGCCTTCGCTGCTGCGCCCGGAGCTGCGCTTGTCGGCGCTACGGCCAGCCCAGCCGCTGCTAGCTGCACCGCGTCCGCCTTGACCCGCTGCACCGCGATTGCTGTCGCTGCTGCGCGCGGAACCACGACCTGCGCTACGCTCGTCGCCACTGCGACCCGCACCGCGTCCACCTTGGCCTGCTGCACCGCGACTGCTGTCGCTGCTGCGGCCACCGCTACGCCCACCACTGCGTCCACCTTCACTGCGACCGCCTTCGCCGCCGCGGGAACCACGCCCCCCACGTCCGCCATCTCTGCGATCGTTACGGCCTGCACCGCGACGGGCACTGCCTGTCCCGGAAGAGCGTCCGCCTGAACGTTCGTCATCTCCCTGGCTGTTTATGGAACGTCTAGCTGCTCCAGTCGAAGCAATTGGGCCTTCACTCGTCCACTGGATGCGGGACAGCTTCTGGTCGATACCTTGTTCAATTCGTGCAAGCTCTGGTCTGTCGTGCTCTGTTGCAAACGTTACAGCAAGACCCGTACCGCCTGCACGGCCTGTACGACCAATCCGGTGGATATAACTTTCCGCATCATGCGGCATATCGTAGTTAAATACATGCGTGACGCCTTCTACATCAAGTCCACGTGCAGCTACATCTGTAGCAACCAGCACTTGCAGTTTGGCATCGCGGAACGCTTTCATCACGTTCTCACGCTTGGATTGGGACAGATCTCCATGAAGTTCATCACTTGCATAACCTGCTTCACGCAGATCTTGGTTCAGCTTGGATGCACGACGCTTGGTCCGACAGAAAATGATCGCCAAGTATGGGCGATACGTATCAATCATGCCGCGAAGTGCTTCTAATTTACCACGATCCGTGCATTCCAGCACTTGCTGGCGAATTTGTTTGATCGGGATAACAGATTGGGAAGATACCTTCACATCTTCCGGATCTTTCATGTAGGTCTTCGCCAGGTTGCGAATGCCCTTCGGCATTGTTGCTGAGAACAGCATGGTCTGACGTCTGTGTGGAAGCTCACTAAGAATCGTTTCCACATCGTCCAGGAAGCCCATGTGCAGCATTTGGTCGGCTTCATCCAGCACCAGTTTTTTCACATTATCAAGCTTCAACGTGCCACGGCGCAGGTGATCCAGAAGACGCCCTGGTGTACCAATAACGATTTGGGTACCGTTCTGCAATTTACGCAGTTGCTTGTCCACATCCTGCCCGCCGTATACGGCAAGCACGTGCAGTTTATCGTCGTTAGCAGTGAGCTTCTTCGCTTCTTCCGTAATTTGCAGCGCAAGCTCACGCGTAGGCGCGATAATCAGCGCTTGCGGCGAACGGTCGGATACGTTAATTTTCTGAATAATCGGCAGCAAAAATGCCAGCGTTTTCCCTGTGCCTGTCTGTGCCTCGGCGATAATATCGCGTCCACCCAGCAGTACCGGAATCGAACGCTCCTGTACCGGAGTCGGCACGGTGATGCCCTGATGTTTCAGGATCTCACACCATTCCGGGCGAATGCCCAGTTGTTCAAAGTTTGCCAATCGTTACACCTCTGTATATTCATTTAGATAAGTCCATTTCATAAAGACTTCAGTATCTGCAATCAAGACTAGCTTTCCTTATATCAATCATGATTATGAAATGAATTTTTTAAAAAGCAATCCACTCGTTGCTCTTCTTCTCCATACCCTGTAGTTTACACGTTAGTCAAGCAAAACAAAAGGGGATACAGCGTTACACCCTAACTTGTAGCACAAAATCTCGAGATTAGCGTGACTTGTCTCAACCAAGTGAGTTTGAGGAAGGTTTTGTAACGTACTCTAGGAGCTGCCTTTTAACTCTCACGATGAAACTCCCTCGAACCACTAATCTTTAACAAATCCAGGACACCTTATTCCGTCAATTAGAGCCGTATGGAATTTCTAACGAACTCCAGCCACCTTATTACTCGGAAACATCCGCGGAACGGCTTCATTATTGGCGAAATAAGCAAAATAAGATGTCTGAGATTCGTTAGAATAACGAAAACATGAAATAACCCCATTTAAGATGTGCCAGCTTCGTTAGAACCCTACATACAATCAGAGAAGGCACAAGCTTCAGCACAATTACATGAGCTACAGCTACAACAAGATCATCATCAACTAGAACAAGAACTACTGCTAAGCAGTGCACACCTCAAACTATAATAAAAACAGCGACGCCTTCTCCCCGATTAAATCCGGAAAAAGTGCGCCGCTGATTACAAGGTATCTTTCTATGTTATCTATTCGTTGTTTACTTCGTTCCAACCAAGTTAAGAACCGTGCCCTCCGGCTGTGGCAAACCCACTCCGTTCAAGAATGCGAGTGCTCTCTTCGTTCAACCCGCGCAGGTGCACGGTTTTGCCCAGCTTCGCGTATTTGAACTTCACTTTGCCAATAGCCACAACCGCAGTATTGTCCCAGATATGCGACCCTCCGAAATCAATCGTAATCTCCTTCGGATCGGCTTCTGCATCAAACTCATCCACAAACCGGGACGAAGAACCGAAGAAGAACGGGCCGTGAACCCGATATACTTTGTGCCCTTGTTCCTGGCTCGCCTGTACGCGAATCTTGGTCTGTTTCCAGCCAAAATGCAACACACTGAGCACAACGCCGACCATGACCCCGATCGACAGATCGTGGGTATAGACCACAATTGCCACCGTCACGATCATGACAAAGGCTTCCGCCCGCGGCACACGGGCAATATTTTTGATGGAACTCCAGTCGAATGTTCCGATACACACCATAAACATTACACCGACGAGCGCACCCATCGGCACCTGTTTCACCACTCCGCTGAGCAGCAACAACAGGATCGCGAGAAACGCACCTGCGGTAAACGTGGATAATCTTCCGCGTCCGCCCGACTTCACATTAATCACCGATTGCCCAATCATGGCACAGCCCGCCATACCACCGAACAAACCGTTAATGAAGTTGGCAATCCCCTGACCGCGTACTTCGCGGTTTTTACTGCTCTTGGTCTCCGTCATCTCATCCACAATGGTAGCGGTCAGGAGAGATTCCAGCAAGCCGACGAGTGCCAGAGTGAATGAATAGGGCAGCAGAATCATCAGCGTGTCCCAAGTCCATGCAATATTAGGCAAGTGGAACATCGGCAATGTACTGGTCAGGTTCCCCATATCGCCGACAGTCCTCACATCCAGATTTAACATCGCCGTAATGATCGTCATCACGATAATGGCAATCAGCGGAGCCGGTGCGGCTTTGAAAAACCTTGGCAAAATATAGACGATCGCCAGCGTACCTGCCACCATCGCATACATGATCCAATTCGCTCCCGTGAAATGGGTTAACTGCGCCATAAAGATTAGTATAGCCAGTGCGTTCACGAATCCGGTCAGTACCGAATGAGGCACAAACGTAATGAATCGCCCCACCTTGAAAATACCCAAAATAAACTGAATAATTCCCGTCAATATCGTTGCTGCAAAAAGATATTCCACCCCATAATCCTTGACGAGTCCAACCATCAGTACCGCCATGGCTCCTGTTGCTGCCGAGATCATACCGGGTCTTCCACCTGCAATCGAGATCACAATTGCAATCGTAATCGAAGCATACAACCCGACCATCGGATCAACACCTGCAATGATGGAGAACGCAATGGCTTCCGGAATTAACGCCAGCGCTACCGTAATGCCTGCCAGCACATCTCCGCGAATGTTGCCAAACCATTGTTGTTTTAACGTATTCATAAGTTCTTTGCCGTTCCTCCTACGTGTATCCCTCATATTGGACAATCCTACTGAAGGGAAACGGAATCCGTACACCACTAACCAACTACCCAGGACAGCACAAAACAACGGATCCCTCTCCGTATCATTCACCTATGCTCTTGCCTGAATTGCATCATTAACCATCTGTATAACCTTGACGGGTTAATGAGCACTCACGTCTTTTCCGTTCCAGTGTGTACCGCTGATATTCCATTACTGCCTTCAGTTGTCTTACTCGTGCGACACATCAGGAGCTGATCCTGATGCCAATAGGTTTTCCCCTCTCAGAAAAACCGGGTCCGTTAATGTACTGACCTATTATTATAGTCACAGGAGCGGATATGTACTAATACAGTTAAGGCGAAAAAATAGAACCTTTTCTTCTATTATCTTAATATTTCTATAATTTACTCATCAATGCTCTATTCACATACAAATATGCAAAAGCTATTGCCGTACCAACTCTAGTTTTTAGTTTGTCGACTTCTCTTCATCCAAAACGCTAGCAGATAGAACATAGCCACAATGCCAGTGGCTATTAGACTGACCCATATCGCATTTAGGGTTTGAGTCCGTGCTACTACATAATATGCGAGAATTCCGGTTAGAAACGTTAGAACAAGGTTGCTGAACATCTTTTTCAAAACAATTTATCCCCTTTCATCTATCGGAATTATGCAAAATACTACAAATATAACCCGCAAAGATCCTTTGGAGAAAGTCTCTTTACGGGTATTCTTGTGATGTCATGCTGTTGCTAGAACCTTCCCGATTTGAATATCGAATAGAGCAGGAAAGCCACCATCAGAATCGCCACCAGGAAACCAATCTCAATGACCGGAATATCCCACAGCATCGTGGACTGATGACTGATCGACGAACCTATAATCAAGCCCACCATGATGATACAAAAAGCGAGTAACACAATACTGAAAGATAGCCGATTGCTGATCTGGTCCATTCTGCGCATGAGTGCATCCAGTTCAGGAACACTGATCTCCAGCCTCAGCTTGCCTTTGCTAATAATGGATGATAACTGCCTTAACTGCCCCGGTAGACCAATGACACTCTCAGCCATATCAGCTGCACTACGGAACAACCGATTCTTGATTCTTCCTGCGCTAAAACGTTCCTTGATCAGCTTCCGGCCAAAGGGCTCGGCCATATCTACGATGCTCAGGGAAGGATCGAGATGTTCGATGACACCTTCCATTGTCAGCAACGATTTGCCGAGCAGCAGAATATCGGCAGGCATTACCACACGGTGCCTCTGGGCTACGCCGAACAAGTCATTCAACGCCTGACCCACACTGATCTTGGAAAAGGGAATATCGTAATATTTGGTACGCAACTTGTCCAAATCCACATGAAGTCCACGCAGGTCCATGTCATCTGGCATCATGCCCAATTTCTCAATTGCCCGGATCATACTGTCCGTATCTTTGCGCATTAACCCAATAATAAGCGAAGCGAGCTGTTGTTTCATCTCATCACTCAGACTGCCCACCATACCGAAGTCTATAAAAGCAAGACGTCCATCCTTTAATACCATCAGATTGCCCGGATGTGGGTCAGCGTGAAAGAATCCCTGAATAAAGATCTGATTCAATAATGAATCCACCAACCGCTCGGCAATGTTATTCAGATCATGGCCGCGTCTCACCAGTTCTTCACGATCATTGAGTTTAATGCCTTCGATATACTCCATCGTGAGTACACGTGATGAAGTCTGATCCCAGTAAATTGTCGGGATTTTGACCTTGTTGTCCTGTTGGTATTGCTGTGCAATCTTTTCCGTATTTCGGCCTTCAACCGTATAATCCAGTTCAGCCATCAGTGCCTGAGCATATTCTTCTACCATTTGCGGAATCTGATATTGCTTCACCCAGTCCCAGCGTTTCTCCGCCATGGCTGTCAGTTCACGCAAGATATCCAGGTCACGCTGCACAATACGCGATATACCCGGCCGCTGAATCTTGATGGCTACCGACTCACCGCTTCGAAGTTTGCCCAGATGCACCTGTCCAATGCTGGCCGCAGCTACAGGGGTATCCTCGAACCGGGAAAAGATCTCCTCCAGCGGTGTATCCAATTCCTGTTCCAAAATACCCCGTGCCGTCTCGGAAGAGAACGGTGGGACCTGATCCTGCAACTTCACCAGCTCGCGAATGACAGACTCAGGCAATAGATCTGCCCTTGTGCTTGCGAGTTGCCCCAGCTTGACGAAAGCTGGCCCCAGCTCCTGCAGCACAAGCCTGATGCGTTCACTCAGCGTTTTGGTGGTATGTGCTTCACGTGACATCCACCGTCTGGGCAGAGCCAGCAGCTGGAACAAACCCAGCTCCTCGACCATATAACCGAAGCCATGACGCACTAGCGCCATGGCAATTTCACGGTATCTGCCGACATGTTTGATTCGCACTGCCATCTACTCGATCTCGTTTCCTTTGAGAGGAGGAGGAACTTCAAGTGGAGCCGGGGATTCATCAGGTTGGAGTTGTGGTGATTGGCCCAGTTCGGCAAGTTTTTTCTCCAGGACAGCAACGCGC
Organism: Paenibacillus sp. USHLN196; assembly: GCF_037144955.1. Classification (NCBI taxonomy): domain Bacteria; kingdom Bacillati; phylum Bacillota; class Bacilli; order Caryophanales; family Paenibacillaceae; genus Paenibacillus; species Paenibacillus sp. USHLN196. Next base: position 292,524 of record NZ_JBBCYH010000006.1, read on the forward strand.
TGTTCCAGACTGGTTACATCACTTTCGGATGCCACACCAGCTTCCTGAAGCACTCGCTTGACCTGTTCCTGAATCATTCTCTTGAACTGACCCTGCTCTTCATCGCCCCGTTCCAGCAGACGTTCAACCAAAGCTTTGGATTCACCGGGCGCAAGTTCCCCGCGCTTGACCAAATCATCCACGGTTTTCTCAATTTTTTCTTTGCTTACGACAGTAAGACCAAGCCCTAACGAGATCGCCTTTTTGAACAAATCGCTCATTTTTGTCATCCTCCTCTTCGTTGATCTTTATATTATACCCCTTATACTCTGCATGCAAAGATGTCCGTCCGATCAGACGTAACGCGCAGCCCATTTGCCTGCTTGCAGGAGTAATTTACGGTACGTTTCGTGCGCAAAAGACGGCACATGATGACCTGGCATCAGATAAACAATACGTCCAATACCATATCGATGTGCCCAAACCGCAGGCTTCGGTCCTTCTTCGGATTGATATTCCAGCAAAATCTTCGTTTCGGCAAAAGAACCAAACTCGAACTGATAAGGTTCTTCTTCCATTGTGAAATTCGAAATACCCTCCGTCACTGGATGGCTTTCGGCCGTTACAGTGAATTCAAGCGGTGCATAAGCCGGATGATGCAGGAACTTGGCACCGATCATCTGTTTGAGTTCATAACGATTTTGGAGCGAAATGCCGTTATGTATAATGACCAGCCCACCTCCATTACTTACATAGGACAACAAACCTGCTGTCTGCTGTGGAGAGACTTTCCCCTTCCAATCGTCCATGTATGAGATACATACATCAAACCCGGTTATATTTTCTTGCAGCAGCATATTCCGATTCTCACTGCACTGAACAGTCATAGTATCATGGAAAATTCGGCTAATCTCTGCATCCACACCTTGAAGCGGGTGCCAATCCGGATGCGTATAATCGCCAAGTAGTAATGCTTTTTTACGATGATCCATTCAATCAATCTCCTTTCTTGTTCACCTCACTGTATACAACCACTACCAGGGAAGTGTGTCTCCCTTGTAGTCCACATATGCGGGCTGATCTCCTTTAAACTGCTCATGGCGGTCGATAAGTACTGCGATATGCTGTGCAGATTGCTCGGGCGTGAGATCCGCAGAAGCATCCAATTCTCCCCGCATATAACTCTGTACCCAACCGGGATGCACAAGCATCACTTGTCCGCCTTCATCCTTCAGACCATTGTGCACAAGACATGCCTGCATGTTCAAAGCAGCTTTGGACATGCAATAGGCAAACCATCCATCCCGACTGCATTGCTCCATACTTCCAGCCTCGGAAGAGATATCAACAATCAGCTTGGTCTGACCTTGAAGAAGAAGGGGTAACAGAGAATGAGTCACACGCAGTGTGCCAAGAGTATTTACATTAAATACTTCAGCCATCTCCGCCATATTCAACGGCCCGCGGATATGATCCGTAATACTTCCTAGTATAGCCGCATTATTGATCAGCATATCCAGATGATTCGTACCTAGCTTCAATGTCTCCGTGAACAGAGCTACCGACAGGTCGTCCGCAATATCCAGTTCGATCGCCCGCAGATGATCAGGGTATGCTTCTGCAAGCACACGAATCCCCTCGGAATCTTCCACATCCAGACCGGCCGCATACACGAGATAACCTCTCTTCAGCATCTGTGCTGTCAGAGCGAGTCCCAACCCCCGGGCAGCACCCGTTACACATACGGTTCTCATCATATTGTCCCTCCCTCGCCAATGATTCTGTCTTTAACTCATTCCACATATTCATCTGAAAACCTTTAATTCAGAATGGGGTTCCCCAACTTCACGACCAAAGACTCATGAGGTAAAAGCGAGATTAGAGCCATTCTGCTTATTGAATTGAGCGGTTTATTGCTCTGCTATTATTCCTGACCCATATCGCTCCTGCCGATAGGCTAAACAATGTTCCACCCATCTTCGAGCGGCTGCCGGGTAAGAGCCCAGATGAACGTGCGTGTACCCCGCCACGATGTTGCCGGCAGCATACCCTTCTTGCTTCAAGCCACGCAACCCCTTGGTCTCATACGCATAAGGAATCGTTTCTTCTTCACGATAGGTCATTGTGGAGTAATGAAATTCATGACCCCGAAGTACTTCACCCTTTTTGAGCAAAAAGGAATCCTCAACCGCACTCGCTTCACGGTAACCAAGTGCAGCTCGCTTCTTCTGCATCTGCACCTGTGCGGGGATAATGCCCGCCATCTCGAAAGTAACGCCCTCTCGGTCGGTCAACGTTTCCCCGAGTACCATGTAGCCACCACATTCTGCGAATAAAGGCATGTTCGAACGCGCTGCTTCACGAAGTCCTCCTAGGAAACCCATGTTTCCTGCAATCACTGCTGCAAATTCCTCTGGAAATCCGCCGCCCAAATAGACGCCATCCACATCCGTTGGAATGCCTTCGCCAGCGAGCGGACTGAAGTATTGTAATCGAGCCCCGGCCGCTTCGAGCAATTCCAGATTATCGGGATAATAGAAATTAAACGCCGCATCACGCGCAACGGCAATGACAGGCTGTACTCCATATGATACATGTCGATTATTAACGTGGATCACTGAATCGAATTGTGAATCGTAATTCGAGCCTGATTCAGCATTAGCCGAATCCGTGTGGGTAGTAGCGGCAAGACTCCCTTTTTCTTGTTGAAGCGGCGGGGCGCTTGCTGCGAGCTCCAGCAGAAGATCCAGATCAGTGCCTTCCATTAACACATCGGCAGCCCGCTGAAATAACGGTTCCAGTTCACCGCGCTCAATGGCAGGCACCAGTCCCAGATGTCTCTCGGGGATGGACATGTCTTCATCCCGCTTCAGCCAACCAACCACCGGAATGCCGCACATCTGCTCAATGGCTTTTTTCACAATGGTGTAATGACCCACACTTCCACAACGGTTGACGATCACTCCGGCAATATGTAATTCAGGCTCCAGCTGTTGAAAACCAAGAACAATCGCGGCCGCACTGCGAGCCATGCTGCGTACATCCACGACCAGGATCACAGGGGTCTGCGTGACCAGAGCAATCTCTGCAGTCGAGCCTGTATTGCTAAGCGGATCTTTGCCATCGTAGAGGCCCATAACGCCTTCGATAATGGATATATCATGTCCAGCCGAGGCCTTCTCGAACGTATCCTTTACATACTCAGGTGAAGTCATCCATGCATCCAGATTGCGTGATGGCCTGCCGGTAACGGCGGTATGATATGTCGGATCAATATAATCAGGGCCACATTTGAACCCTTGTACACTCAAACCACGCTGGGCGAGTGCTCTCATCAGCCCCAAGGTTACTGTCGTTTTCCCTGCACCACTTCCGGTGCCTGCAATGATCAGTCGGGGTCTGGCGTTACGATTTGCAATGGTCATCGTCAATTCCACCTTTTCTTCGAGATAACAAAACCGCATCATATACCGATGCGGTTAAGATTAATACACACTAGTGATCGGAAGGTTATTCTGTCATCGCAGTACCTGTGTAAAGTAGATTCACTTCATGCATATCTCTACTCAAATGAAATCCGTGCTACGGAGATCGTCAGATTGCCGCTCTTTTTCTTCTCCAGCAACCAATGATTAGCTCCCGAAGAGAGCAACGCCGCAGGTTCACTTACGCCATATGCTCCAGTATATTTGAATACCGTCTCGGAAGGATTCGCAAGCTTCACCGTATTCAGCTCCGCAGGGGTGTAGGTCACCAGCTCCCACCCGTATTTAGCGCATAGGGCCAACAAGCCCTCTTCATCCTTTTTCAGATCAATCGTGGCAATGTTGCGCACGCTCTTCACGGAGAGGGATAACTCCTCCAAGGTGGCGAGGACTTCCTGCTCCAATTCCTCCACAGATGTGCCGCGATTGCAGCCCATGCCAAGCACGAGGCTTTTCGGACGATACAATACACCATTGGTGAGAAAACGTTCCTCTTCTTCTGCCGAAAGCAAGCGGTCACTGACGACCAGCGCAGCGTTGAACGGGAATGATTCTGTTTCCTCCAGGCTGTTGAAGACGCGAATATGATCCGGTACAGGTTTGTTATATTTCCACCAGTTCCGCTCCCCTGTCTCCTGAATGAGAGCTACAGGCTCTTCGTTCACAACAGCAGCACTGACAGGTGTCGCCTTGTCGAAGCTATCCACGATCCAACCCAGCTCCCGGCCAAACATATCTACCGGAATGGTGCCTTGCACGTCTGAAGCCGTCGTAATGACCGCGCGTGCGCCAAGCACCTCTGCGACCTGACGAGTCAACTCATTCGCGCCCCCAAGGTGACCAGACAGCACGCTGATGACGTTCTCACCGCGGTCATCAATGACCAGCACGGCGGGATCGACTTTTTTGTCCACCAGAATCGGAGCGATCATACGCACAACCGCACCCAAAGAGATGAATAGAATAATGCCATTATATCGTTTGAACAAATCAGGCAAAATCAGCTTCACCGAGCCTTCGAACAGCTCATAACCCAACTGTTCTTCATCCCCACGAGCAAACTTGCTCATATAATACACGTCCGTACCCTGGAACTGCCCCGCCAGATTACGCACCATCTCCACGCCATGCTTCGTGATGGCAACGGCTGCAAACGGATTACTCACCGGACTTCACTCCCTTGCGATAGCCGTGGGTGAAAGATTTATCGTACAGCTTGGAACGGTGGGCATCTCGGTTCACGAGGTCGGGATCAAGTGCCCAGCCCGCCAGAATCATGGCATGCATTGTAATGCCTGCGGCACGCAGATCTGCTGCCAGATTGGCAAGCGTAGTCCGTACAATCTTCTGATCAGGCCATGTCGCCCGCTGCACCACTGCCACCGGTGTATCTTCGCTCCAGCCTGCGGCGAGGAATTCAACCACGACTTTTTTCGCCAAAGTCGCACTCAGGAAGAGCGCCACCGTACAGTGATGGGATGCCAGATCACGCAGCTTCTCCCGCTCAGGCACAGGTGTGCGCCCTTCTGCACGCGTCAGAATTACGGTCTGAGTGAGTTCCGGTACAGTCAATTCAGCTCCCAGCGCAGCTGCTGAAGCAAAGACCGAGCTTACACCCGGAATGATCTCATATTCTACACCCTGCTGTTTCAGCAGTACCATTTGTTCCAGAATTGCGCCGTACATCGCCGGATCACCCGTGTGCACACGAGCTACACTGCGACCCGCACGAGTGGCTTCACACATCAGCTCGACCTGACGCTCCAGATCCATACCAGAGCTTTGCAGCACTTCTGCTTCGGGTTTCGCGGTAGCAATCAATTCATCGTTCACGAGTGAATCTGTATACAGCACCATATCCGCACTCTTTAAAATGTTCGAACCTTTCACGGTAATCAGTTCCGGGTCACCCGGGCCTGCACCTACAATGTAGACTTTCGCTTCCAATGTCTTCATTTGCTCACCACCATCAGGCTTAGATATTCCAGCTCCTGCCCTTTTAGTTCACGGGCATCACGCCAGACCAATTCATATGGAGAAGTGACTTTGGTAACGACCGAAGCTTTGCCGCCGAGTCCCATCTCGTCCAGCAATTCAAGCATCGGATCAAGCACCTTCGCCACTTTGATAAATACAATCGTATCGTGATGCTCGATCGCCTGCCTCATCGCTTCTTTATCTGCCGTAGCCGGAATAATGCCCACCTGCTCGTCTCCGTCTGCCAGATGGATATCCAGCGCTGCCGCTGCACCCAACACGGATGAGATACCTGGAACTGAACTAATCGGCACTTCAGGATGCAGCTCTCGCATCAGCCGGGCCAGATGAATAAATGTGCTGTACAAGTTCGGGTCACCCTCGGTTACAAAGGCCACATTCTTGCCTTCCTTGAGCGCACCCCAGCATGCTTCAACGGTCTTGCCCCACTCACGTTCAAGCACAACCGGATCCTTGGTCATCGGGAAGATCAGGCCGAGCATCTCTTTCTCTTCCGGGTTCACGTACAGTTCCACGATCTCATGGGCATATGATTTGCCGCCTTTGCGCTTCTTCGGATAAGCGACCACTGGACATTCCCGAATCATCCGATATGCCTTCACGGTAATCAGTTCCGGGTCTCCCGGCCCGACACCCACGCCATACAGCGTACCTACTGCTGCCGTACTCATGTTGTTTTCCCCCTTGTCCTGTCCTTGAAAAGTCATTCTGCCGCTCCAGCTTCCGCTTCCTCTGTTATTCCGTGCTGTCCTGTGATTACGTAAATCGGATTCAATCCGTCAAAACGGGTCATGTTCAGGATCGGCTTGCTGCGCGCCGTCTGAAGTAACGTCACGGATGCGTCCAAGCCTGCTTCGCGCATGGCCTTCATACTGTCATGCAGCGTCTCGATGGTCGCTGCATTCACCACGATGCGTCCCTCTGGGCGTAGCCGGGACGCACACAAGGCGATCAGCTGCGCGAGTTCGCCGCCGCTGCCGCCAATAAACACCGCATCCGGATTCGGTAGTTCGTCCAGCCCTGCTGGTGCTTTGGCATGAAGGACGGTGAAGTCTGTCCGGAATTGGATCCGGTTGGCCTCGATGTTCACGAGGTCACCTTCATTTTTTTCGATGGCGAAGACTTGTCCCTGCGGCGCGAGCCGCGTGCATTCTACCGCCACCGAGCCAGAGCCAGCACCGATATCCCACACAATGCTATCCACGCCAAGTCGCAGTTCAGCCAAGCTGAATGCGCGGACCTCGCGCTTGGTGATCAGGCCTTTCTCCGGTTTGCGCTGATGGAATTCCTCGTCGGCAAAACCGAATCCCCGGCGCGGCGCAGGTGCATCCTTGCGGCGCAGCAAAATCACGACGTTCAGCGGACTGCATTCTGCTGCCGCCAGCTCGTCCAGGGTGTAATGGCGGGCACGCTCGTCTGCCCCGCCCAGGTTCTCGGCAACGTAGGCATCATACTCGGTCATGCCGAACTGTTGCAGATATGCCCCGATCGCAGCGGGGCTGTTGTGCTCGTCCGTGAGCAGCGCAATTTTGGCTTTGCCATCGATGCGCTGTGCGAGGCCCTTGAGCGGGCGTCCGTGCACGCTTTCGAGCACAGCATCGTGCCAGCTCTCGCCAAGCTGGGCAAATGCCAGCTGCAGCGAACTGAGATTAGGCCGGATCTCCAATTGATCCGGGCCTAATTTGCGCACTAAATACCCGGCGATGCCGTAGAACAGCGGGTCTCCCGAGGCAAGCACAACGACGTTGTGTGTGGCCTGCAAGGCTTTTATTTTCACAACCAGATCGCTTAAACCACTCTTGATCGCTAACTTCTCACCCGCAAATGCCGGGAAATAGTGCAGCTGACGCTCTCCGCCCACAAGTACATCTGCCTCCTGAATGAGATTCAGGCTATCTGTTGTCAATCCTGCCGCGCCTTCTTCACCCACGCCGATAATGCGGATTCTACGATTCTTTGCTCCAGTTGCTGTCTTCGAGTTCACTGATTTCCGCCCTCCCCAGTTCCATTCCTTTCATCGTAACCAATATCACTTCCACGGTTACGCCGCCTCCCGCATGTTCCAAACAGTGCTGGCAAGCATATGTACATAACTTTTCAAAATAGGGCAAGTACCCCGCTTCAGTCATCATATCTGCTACCTGAGTCGCCGTGTTGGCTTCCTCAATCGCTTGCGCCAGTTCGTCTCCAGCTCCGGTCTCGCGGGCCACAGACGCAAGGAATCCAAAATCCACCGGCGCACTCTTGGAGTGCACCATCATGACGCCTTGAGCTACTTTGGCAAATTTGCCTGGCATTCCGACCAGACTGATGCGTTTCATGCCCAGTCTTTTACCGTGTTTGATAGCGAACCCGACAAAGTCACCCATCTGGATAAAAGCTTCCTCCGGCAGCTCCGGCATCATCTTCATCGCGTATTTCTCACTACTACCGCCCGTCGTCAGCACAATATGTTCACAGCCCGATGCCTGAGCAACGGAAATAGCTTGTACTACACTCGCTCTGTAGGCAGAGGTGGAGAACGGAACGACCACGCCGCGTGTACCTAAAATAGAGATGCCGCCCAGAATGCCGAGCCGTGAATTCAGGGTCTTCTTGGCGATCTCTTCGCCTTCCGGCACGCTGATCACGACCCGCACCCCTCTGGCTGTGCCATGTTCGGCAAGCACCTGGGTAACCGCTTCGGTAATCATGCGGCGTGGAACGGGGTTGATTGCCGCTTCGCCTACAGGCACGGGCAGTCCGGGCTTCGTGACTCGGCCTACGCCGATTCCCCCATCCAGCTCCATGCCAGGCTCGTCTCGCCACGACACATGCGCGATGATCTTCGCCCGATGCGTGGCGTCCGGGTCATCCCCCGCGTCCTTGATGGTGGCACAGGTCGCTACGCCATCGGTCAGTTCCTGCTCGATCAGTTCGAACGAGTGGTCAAAGCCCGCAGGCAATGAAACCACGGCCTGTGCCGGCGTAACACCTGTTAACAGGAGTTGCGTGGCTCCCTTGGCAACGGCTGTCGCGCACGCTCCTGTGGTGAAACCGGAACGCATTGGTTTGTCGGGGTCTGGGGTATTGCCGCCTACCATGGGTTTTGAACCTCCCGTCCTTTAATTAGCTAGTTTAAATGAGGTGGCATTACGCTGCGTACGTGGGTGGGGCTTTGGGCGCTTGGGTGGACGCTACGGGTACGGATCGTTCTTATGATCGCTGTTGTCTCCAGATTTCTTTGATTCCCTTTTCTAAAGGGAGAAATCTGGAGACAAAGGCGACCGCTCCGCTTCTTCAGAATCGATTCCGTCCCCTTCGCTGCTACCTGCTTCTGCCTCCACCTGGCACAGTACGCAGTGCAACCTCTTGGGCTAAACATGCCCTGAGGTTTGTTTTGGGTAACTGATCATTCCACGCCAGTAGGACTTGGCATGGAATGTAGTTACGCGGTGTTGCGGTTATCTGGAAACTCACCTCTTTGGTGGACCACCCCGGGGCCGGATCATTTTTATGATCGCGATTGTCCCCTCGTTCCTACCTGCGTCTGCCTCCACCTGGCACAGTGCTTAATGCCACTTCATGGGCTAAACAATGCCCTGAGGTTTATTTGGGTAACTTATCATTCCATGCCACTAGGAGATGGCATGGAATGTAGTTACGCGGTTTTGTGCTTGTGCTTCTGCTATTCATTTTTGCAGATGAGCGATACTTGGGGATTAACCACCTTATAACGGTGAACCAAGCTTACCCATGAAATTCGTTTCAGTCATGCGAACATGGATGTATGCCTTTTCGATGACATCTACCTTTTTACGAACCGAGGAGACGCTATTGGGGCCAAATACTACAAACGAAAATTGTAACGAATCGTAGAGACGTTATTTCATTACAAAGGTGATGTTTCCAACGCTTTTTGGCGTTTTTCACCGGAATAGCGTTACTTAGGTTCGTTAAAATATGAAATGGATGATAATCCACAATATAAGATCTATACGGTTCGTTAACGCTGGCCAATACCCTATGGGCGGTTACTTAAAGATTAAGCTTTTACTGCCATCAGGGAGATGGCGTTCAGAGCCGCTACGACGATGGTGCTTCCGCCTTTACGGCCGATGTTGGTGATAAACGGGATGTCGAGTTTACGCAGCTCGTCTTTGGATTCTGCTGCGGATACGAATCCTACTGGCATACCGATGATCAGGCCTGGTTTGGCTTCCCCTTCTTTGACCAGACGGATCAGTTCCAGCAGTGCTGTTGGTGCGTTACCAATGGCGTAAATTCCACCTTCGTACAATTGATTTGCTTTACGCGTCGAGATAATTGCCCGAGTAGTGTTCAAGCGCTTGGCTTCCTCCATCACATCTGGATCCGAAATATGTACATGCACATCTCCGCCGAAACCGCGAATGCGATCCTTGCTTACGCCAGCTTGGATCATCTGTACGTCAGCAATGACAGATTGTCCGGCGCGGAGCGCTGCAATTCCTGCTTGAATGGCATCCGGGTGGAACACCATGCTACGGCCCAGTTCGAAGTCAGCCGAGGCGTGAATAACACGCTGTACCACGGGATATTGCTCATCCGTGAAAGGATGCTCACCCAGTTCCTCCGTGATCATCTCAAAGCTTTTGCCCTCAATCTCCTGTGGTTGTACGGTCAACGGTTTAAATTCCGTTTTGAAATCCATATGCGTTTCACTCCTTCAAGTAGTGGTGTCATTCAAATATTCGTTATTCAAATTAAGACTATCGGGGTGTTCTACTGCACCAATACGCGCTTCAGCTCATCCAGTACACCTTCAAAATGATCAAACACCGTCCCAAATTCAGCCTCGGGGCGTGAAATCAGCACAACGTGAATGCCCAGCTCCAGTGCAGACTGGATTTTCTCATCCACTGCTCCGGTCTTGCCGCTCTCCTTGGTAACCATTACAGTCGTCGCATAGTGCTTGTACAAGGCTTCATTCATTTCACGGGAAAAAGGTCCCTGCATCGCAATAATATTGCGCTGTTCCACGCCAAGCTCACCGCATTTCTCCATATTGTCGAGACGTGGGAGCATGCGGGCAACGAGACGAATGTCCGGATCACCGAGCAGGTGCTTGGTGAAGATCTGCAACGTTTTGCTACCTGTGGTGAGCATGACGGAGCCCTTCAGCTCTTTGGCCTTGAGTGCCGCTTCATCGTAGGAAGATACAACATGAAGTAACGCATGATCATCGTATGCCAGGCCTGTCCGTTCATAACGAATGTATGGAATCCCCGCCTGTTTCGCTGCTTCCATGGCATTGGCATGTGCTTCTTCGGCAAATGGGTGACTTGCATCCACGATGGCACGGCTACCTTTTTCACGCACCAGTTCCACCATTGCCTCCACCGTCAAACGGCCTGTACGAACGGGTAATCCGGCTTCTGTTAGGCTATGCGCCGCACTGTCGGTTACAACGGAAGTCAGCACGTCTGTTCCTTGCTGCTGAATCTGTAAAGCTAGTTCCCTTGCATCACTCGTACCACACAACATGAAGATCATGGACGATTCACCTGCTCTGAAGTTGCTGCAACCTCAGCCTGATCGGGAGAAGCATCTTCCTGTACGGTTCCTTCGTGCTCGTGATGCGTATGATGCAACTCTTCATCATGATCATGATGATAATCGAGTGATGCTTGACGATCGACGGCAGCATGAGTGTGATCATGATCGTGGTCATGCATATGCGGGTGATCCTCGTGTGTATGTACGTGCTGATGGTCATGCTCATCAGGATGATGCGAGTGATCATGATCCGAATGATCGTGGTTGTGCGCATGGCTGTGTTCATGATGGTGATCGTGACTATGCTCGTGATCGTGATGATGGTGATCATGGTCGTGGTCGTGATCATGGTGATGATCGTGGTCATGCCCATGGTCGTGATCATGATGGTGGTGATGGTGTTTGGCTGCTTCAAGTCTGAACTGGCAGTTGTCACAGTTGGCTGTTACGCGTCCGTATAACCCCTCATGGGCCCGCTCCAGTACAAGTTCAACCAGCTTCGGGTGAAATCCGAAATATCCGCCAACCTCGACCTGAATGTCTGGATGTGCCGCTGCAAATTCCGCAGTCATTTCATCAATGCGCTTGATCAGTACGCCTGTAAACAGGAAATAAGGCATGATAATAATTTTCTTCGCACCCAGCAATAGACAGCGCTCTAATCCATCCGGGAATGAGGGCTGAGTCACGCCAATAAAGCTGCTTTCCGTCCACTTGTAAGGCAGTTTCTCCCACAACATCCGGGTCATTTTGAAAAAGTCACTATTGGCATCCGGATCACTGCTTCCCCGTCCAAGCACCAATACTGCGGTCTCCTCATCCGTCACTGGAGCAGGTGGAGCTGCTACCGCTGTTCCGCCTTGGGATGCCACGAGTACAGGTTGTGCCTCTTGCAGACGGGTCTGCATAATTTGAACGACTTTCTCATGAACACCGATAGGACGACCATATACGAATTCCACCTGCGGATAACGTGCCTTGGCACGATCAATGGCATTAGGAATATCAATCTTGGCATGACCGGCAGCAAACAGAATGATCGGCACCAACACGACACGTGTTGCCCCACGATCCACACAAGCGGTAACGCCTTCAGCAATACTCGGTCTGGTTAACTCCAGAAAACAGGTCTCCACCAACGTATTCTCCGGTGCCTTCGCTGCTACCTCACTTGCAAACTCCTTCAGTTCCCGGTTCCCCTCGGGGTCACGACTCCCGTGTCCCACCAACAATATTGCATCCATCTTCTGTTATTCCTCCCCCGCCTGACCCACAGATCAGGCTTTTCATATTCATTCTTCTGGCATTCCATTCGATACATTACTCGAAACATCAATCCATCTATGTCAGCTGAAATCCAGCGAATATTGCGAAATATTAGATACGTCCTGACAAGCTACACCATCACGTCTCCCCGAAGGAGGCGATTCAGTCAAGGACTTAATCAAGGACTTAATTAAGATTTAGTCACCGCATATCGGGTTTACTTCCACAGTGACCGGTGCATCCACATGGCGGAAGCCCTGAATCACGCCAACCCGCTTAAAGAATTTGTGGAATCGCTCGTTCGGATGGCCTTTTTCCTTGTAATCTGCCACAATGCGCTCCACAATCCCACCAATCTGGTCACCCGGAATTCCCTCCGCTACGGGCTGTGCAGGGTGAGCATTGCGTCCGAACTTCTTACCGCCGAGGAATAGGTCATATGCACCTTTGCGATACACGATGCCGATATCCTCCAGCACTGCCCCATAACATGCCATGCCGCAGCCATTCAGTGCCACACTCGTTTCTTTGGGTGCACCCAGTCCGCCGATCACCGCCTGCAGATGGTTTGCCATCGGGACAGCATCATCCTTCTCCATGTTGCAGAAGTCACAGGCCTTTACCTTGATGACATCTCCAATCGGTACAACGATAAAATTCGCTGCACGCAGCTCTTCTACCAGCGATTCAGGTTCAAAAGTCGGCACTCTCAAAATGATCTGGTGTTCCGGCGTGTACTCCAGTTCGCCGTCTTCACTTGCACACTGCGCCAGCAGCGCCATCTGGGCGGCAGTGAATTTCTTGTTGCCCACGCCGGGCGACACGCCGACTTCGAACAGCGGTGCCTTGCGCCCAGGCTCGGGCGCGGTGCGTACCGCCGTTGCGGTCGCAGCCTGCGGCGCACTTGCCGTGTGGCTCGGCGCTGCTGCGTCCAGCCAGCGGCTCGCCGATTCACTCGCGAGCGCTCCCCCTGCCGCGAGCCGCGTCAGCGCCTCGGCGGCGAGTGCAGCTGCGCCGGCGCGTGGCGCTTCTGCGACTGTGCGCGGAGCGGCCTCTGCCGCCGCGAATGCAGGTCGCTCGACGGCAAGCACGGCGGTGCCAGCGCTGCCGGCCGGGCTTGCCGCAGGCATAGCGGCAGCAGCCCCGGCGCCAGCGGGCGGCTGCCCTTGCGGAGCCGTGCCCGCTCCGGTGCTTGCGCCGCGAAGGGCTGGCTCCGCCTGTGGTTGCGCGGCCGATGCATCGCTGGCCGCGCTCTCGCCCGCTGCCTCGCCGGAGGCGGCAGCGCGGGCTTCCCTTGCGCCGAGCGACCATGGCTCGGCTTCCGTGCGAAGTCGCTCATGAGGTCTGAGCGACTGTTCCGCGGTGTTCAGCGTATATTTCCGCTGATACCCGCGCGGGGTGACCATGAGTCCTTCGTACATCATGGTCGAGGAGTTGCCGATAATCACCGTCGTCAGCATGCCGATATCATGATTCAGCATATCCTCCAGTGTGGTCATGACAACGTCCTGACGCTCACGATATGCACTCTTCACCAGACCTACCGGGGTCTGTGGGTCACGATAACGCAGGATCATTTCCTGTGTCTCCACGATCTGGCGTGTGCGTCGTCCACTGCGTGGATTGTACAAAGCAATGACAAAATCAGCTGATGCTGCGGCTTCGACCCGGCGAATAATGGTCTCCCACGGCGTGAGGTGATCACTCAGGCTAATCGTACATGCATCATGCATGACGGGGGCACCAAGAAGTGAAGCACAAGACTGAATGGCCGACACACCTGGAATGACCTCAACAGCAACACCTGTATCCGGCTTCCAGCCTTGCTCCATAAGCACCTCGTATACCAGACCCGCCATGCCATATACACCTGCATCACCACTGGAGATTACAGCAACGATCTTGCCCATCTCTGCCTGCCGGACCGCTTCTTGCGCGCGACTTACTTCCTCCGTCATGCCCGTGCGCACAATTGCTTGCCCTTTCAACAGAGGTCGGATAAGATCCACGTACGTGTTGTATCCGATAATAACCTCACTCTCCTGAAGTGCTTCGAGTGCCCGCTTCGTGATGTGTTCCATCGCCCCCGGACCGAACCCGATAATTAGCAGCTTGCCTTGACCTTGCATTGCTTCTCCTCCTTCATCACACTTGTCGTACGGATTAAACAGTGAAGAAGGACGGCTATGCCGACCTTCTCCCCAACTGTTAAGCGTGTTCAATTTCCAGCTCTGTTAAATTATTCCTCTGCTTCTATCCTTCCAACACTGGAGATCGTAGGGGCATCACTTTCATGGAAAACAAAAAAATCCCATCCTTATAACGGATGGGATACGCATGTACGTACACTCAAGAACACAGTCCCAGACTCCCAGAGGGAATCCTGTGACTATGTGGCCCAAGGGGGCCAGCCGGGCGAACCGCTCGTTCGCCCAATTCCTGATTCTTCGTACACCATTCCTTTCCGCGAAGGGTTCGGTGACACATGCAAGGTAGGTCTCCTGGCTCTGGATCATCAGCTTCCTTTTCTGTCTTCCCCGGCTATGCGAGTGACTTGGATCAAAAAGGGCTTCACCATTACAGTGGCGGGACCGCTCGGGACTTTCACCCGATTCCCTGTTACCTCTTGCTTTACGCAAGAGCACCTTGCTTGTTTTCATCAATATTGTCTTCATAATAACACCGCTCAGGAAATAATGTCCATGCTTATGATACTTGTCTCTTCTTCTATTTTCAGACAAAACAGAAAAAAGTCCTGATCCAAAAATCAGATCAGAACCCGGAATAACATATGCATATACCACTCGTTTTGAATCATCAAACTGCCGAAGGATTGAATTCGTTTATACTCATTGCTCGACTGTTTTTGCTGCTATTTGCGGATCTTGTCCGCATGTCCCGCTGCGAAGTAACGCCCGAGTTCAACGATGAGTGCGCCCATCTTCTCTTCCTCCGGAATCACCAGCGCCTCAATGCCTTCTTCTCGCATCGAATTCGCCGTCACTTTACCTACAGACGCAGGGATTACACCTTGTCTGAAAGCTTCCAGCATCGATTCGAGCTTATTCTGCGATGCCGCATATTGCGTCAGAAATCTAACCTGTGGTCCACTTGTGAAAGCAACAGCATCTATCTCGTACTGTACAATCTCATTCAAAAGCTGTTCCAGTTCAGCCTCTTCCGGTGGTACATGGCGGTAAGGAAGCACTTGGCGCACGATTGCTCCTTGTTCCTCTAACCATGCAACGAGTTTGGGAGCTGTCTCTCCATGAAGCTGCAACATCACCTTTTTCCCTGCGAGATCATGTGGGGCGAATTCACGAATGAGCCCGTCGGTGCTGCCATCGTCATCCCGTACTAGCGGCGTTAACTTGCGCTTTCTCAGTGCATTCACCGTCTTGTATCCTCTGGCCGCAATTGAGGATTCCGACAGTGCATCCAGTAATTTTCCCGCAACTTCCATATCCTCAGCCATTTCAAATAACGCGTCCAGACCCATGCCAGTGGTCAATACCGCCCAGTCTGGTGGGTCCGAGATCCAGGATACCAGACCATCCCTGATATTCCGATCATCCAGAAATACCGTTCCCTGTGCCGGTCGCACAAGCGGAATGCCACCCATTTTTTCAACCAGTAAGGACATCTCTTTCGACTTTCGTGGTCCTGTCAATGCTACACGTACACCTGCCAAATGTTGAGCCATTCATGTTCCCCCCGTTAGTTCAGCCGAATGTTCATCAGTCTGACTACAGTATACAGGGTACTTCTGCGAAGGGAAACTGCGCTTCCCCTCTTTTGGCCGTTTCATCTATAACGATTTTTGATGGAATGTATCAGGAAGGCTGGAGCTCCCCACCATGGGAATCCTTCCGTCTCTTCTCCCCATCCTTTCCTGAATCAGCCGATTTCTGCTCCTTTTCCTGCTTTTCTCGCTTGGATTGCTCTCCGAATTTCTGTTCGGAAGATTCATCTGTATCCTTTTTGCGAGGACGAAGGAAAAGAAACAGCACGAGAGGGAACAGTGCTTCAAAAACAATGGCAATCCATGTCCATTCCCGGGTAAAACGATTGAGCTGAATCGCGTTTCGGAAGAACCAGAAAGCACATACGAATCCAACCAAGGCCACCGGGCCTGTCATCATCTTTCCCGACACTTTCGGAATCATCCGCTTCAGTCCCCAGCAGACAAAGTATAGATCAAATGCAATCTTCGTGATCATGGTCGGCATGGTTGCTGCTGCCAGCGCAAGGTCAAACCGGTCCAGAAAATCACTGATTTGCAGCTGCCTTGCCAGCTCATAGGATGGGTATACCAGTCTGGAAGCAATAGGGACTCCGATCGAAGTTATCGTCTCCACAAGGATAAGCATCATTAGGAGTGCAGAGATGATAATTCCCCATAGAACCGACTTGAAACGAAAATCGCTTCCTTTGACTACAAATGGCAATGCAATCATCTCTCCATAAAAAGAAAATATGTACCAACTCCCTTTGCCTACTCCTGCAACATCAACATGAAAATATGGCATGAGATTATCCATATTTACCTGCTGAATAAGCATGAAAGGTATAATCAACGAGATCAGCAGAAACAGCATAACATACAATTCCGCCATTCCGATTAAGGAACCGAGTCCCCCTCGAACGATAAAGACGCCCATGACCACCAGAGATAATACAATGATGGAAATGGGTGTGTTCTCCAGTAGCGTTATACTTATATAGTCACCTGATAGTCGGATATCTCTTGCAAACACAAAGAAAAAAAATAAAATGTACAGAAATCCCATTACTCTCCCCAAAAACGGGAATCGCTGAACAATGGATTCGAACAGATCCTGATTGGGAAATCGTCGCTGGACCCGACTTATTAACCATAGAGATACTATCATCACAAAAACAACGGGCACATACGAGAGATAAGCATGCTGCTCCGCGTAGAAAATGGCCTGAGCGTGGGGCTGAATCAGCGTACCTGTAATACTGAGTATCAGCACGAGCAGCACAATCTGCCGATGGGTCACACTCTGATTCATACAATACCTCCTTTCCGTCAGTTAATCTGCAATCTATGGTAAAGGTAAAAATCGCTGAATAACGTGGCTTATCCATACCGTGACAAAAACCGTTTTACTCAAGTGAGTGACATAGAACCAAATGACCGTTCCCAATGCAATCAGACCATAGGATATCCAGCGATTAATGGCTGCTGCCTGCTTCATATGTCTGAAATCCATCAAGATGACCACAATTGCCATGCCCAGATAGGTAAACAAAAGCGGTTTAATCATGTACGACCTCCTCCTCCACGACACCGATCGGTTTATTGATTACTCCTACATTTTCAATAATGACATGGGGAATAACGGTTACCTCAACTTCAGGATAAATGACTTCCCATCGATCCTTCATCTTGTCCCATTCCGCCGGCAGGTGCTGATGGATAGATCGACCGATTCCAAGAATATCGGCATGATACTTCTGCTGAACCAATCGGATGCCTTCCTCAATATCTGACTTTATTTTCTTGTGGATGGCGTCATTTAACTTTAATATCTCATCCTCCCGCCGGTCACCGTAATTCGATTCGTTATCGACAATAACTCCCTTGGCGTACATTTGAATGCTCACCTTAACCTTGTCATTCTTGACACTGGGATGCAGCGAAGAATTGTTCTCGTTCAGTTTAATGAATATATCTCCTTCTCCCCCTGGAGCCTCGACCATAACCTCTGGTGCATTGGCCTCACCCATGGCCAGAATCAGTGCATCTGCCGGTGCTTTATCGATCATGCCTACCAGCTTGTCTTTCTTGAAAATGGCCAATCCATCCATCTTGATGTTCGTTTTGGGGTCCTTCCAGTTCTTGGGCACAGTGTCAACAACCGAAGCTATGGGCAGAAAAGGATCTACGCCTTCGCTAAGAATGGAATCTATAAACGTCTTGAGCGAGCGGGGATTTCGCATATTTAAAAAACACAATTCCCGTACCATCTCAGATGGAAATTTTTCTATAGGTGCATCAGTATCCATGACCTTATATGCTTCTCCTCTTGTCACAACCGGCAACGCTGAGAAACGATTGAGCGGATAACGTGTCATCAAATCCAGCATAGGGGCAACGCCCTCCCTCGCCAAATCCTCACCGATTAGCAGAGTACGCCGATGAGCGTAATATATTTTGCGTGAGAGCGCCTTTTGCCCTTCTAGAGATGTTCCGTGAAAGGTTTTGGCTGTATTGGACAATATGAACCAGGATTTATCACCACTTGTGCCTCCTCCTCCTCCTTCACTACCCGAAGAACCAGATTGTCCTGGAAGAGCAATCTGCAGACTGGATCTGTAGTTTTGTTCCTCCTTATCCATAGCGACACCAATTACAAAGGCAACATCGTTTATTTCCTCTCGATCCCAGCAACCTGAAATGAGAGAGGTACATAACAAGAGAGCTATAACTGCCCGGTATTTATACATAAATTGCATGGGTTTACCACCCTTCCTCTGCTTCGGGGGAACCATTGATCTTCTCATTCATCCGTTTCTGGTTATCATGGACGGTAGATGGACGATTGATCATTTTCCACCACGGCACACGAATGAGAATATCCTTGGTATCCGTTTTGCTGTATGGGCTAAGACCCGACAGATAAGGCACACCAAATGAAGTCATCTGGGTCAGATGCACCGAAATCAGGACCAGACCGATCACGATGCCATACAGTCCAAACATGCCAGCCAGTAACATGATTGGAAAACGCAATAGACGAACGGTAATCGCAAAATTAAACCGCGGAATCGTAAATGAAGCGATACCTGTCATGGATACGATAATAACCATCGGTGCAGATACAATCCCTGCCTGAACGGCTGCCTGCCCAATTACAAGTGCACCCAAGATACTGACGGCCTGCCCAACCGTTTTCGGTAACCTGACTCCTGCTTCACGAAGTGCCTCGAAGGATAGCTCCATGATGAGAGCTTCAACCAGTGCCGGAAAAGGAATAGCTTCCCGTGCCCCGGCAATACTCAGTATCAATGTGGTTGGCAGCATGTCCTGATGAAATGTCGTAATAGCGATGTACAGTGCTGGCAGGAATAACGCAATGGCTACGAACAAAAAGCGAATCCAGCGCACCAGATTACTGATAAAGAATCGCTCATAATAATCCTCGCTGGCTTGAAGCATCTGCCACATCGTGACAGGGGCAATCAGTGCAAATGGCGTACCATCGACCATTATCGTAATTCGACCTTCCAGTAGATTGCCTGCTACTGTATCCGGACGCTCCGAATAGTGCATCTGTGGAAAAGGAGAATACGGATGATCCTCAATTAACTCCTCGATATACCCACTCTCCAGGATGCCGTCGATTTTTATTTTTTCCAGGCGCTCCTTAACGTCCTGGACCAGCTTTGGGTCCGCGATCCCTTCCAGGTAAGTCAGAACGATATCGGTTTTGGTTTCGGTACCCAGCGTCATGCTCACCATCTTGAGGGCAGGTGTCTTCAATTTGAAGCGTAATAATGCTGTGTTCACTCGTAATGTTTCCGTAAATCCTTCCCGCGGCCCCCGAATGACCGATTCCGTCTGAGGTTCCTCCACACCGCGTCTTACGCCACCTTTGACATTGAACATCCAGGCTTCGGCACTTCCATCGACCAACAGAAGTGCGGAGGATGCAAGGACACCTTCTGTCGCAGCAGCCCAAGTCTCAACTCGTTTCACCTGCGTCAGCTCTACGCGTGTATCATCCAGTGGAACATCAGGTTCGTCTGTACGCTGCTGTATCAATCCACGAATAATCGGACGCAGCATGTGATCCTGAATATCAGCCGAATTAACAATACCTTCGATGTATACCAGCAGCCCTTTCACTTCAGGCGTGATCATGACATTACGGAAAACCACATCCGAGCATTCGGAGAAGATCTCCTTAATCGCCAGAATCTGAGTCTCATGTACTGCGCTGATCGGCTGCCGCAGAAAAGGCGGGGACGGCAGTCCCAGAGGAACATGTTTTTTTTCTTCTGAAGCTGATCCCGAAGTTCTGGACTTGTCTTTCCCTGATGTTTTGTCTGCCATATGCCGTCCCTCCGCTCTGTTTTTTATACAAGGTAGCTTGTGCCAGAGAGCAGGGAATTATGTGGTCTTTTTTGCAAAATGAAGAATGCATTCTCCGAATACAAACAGCAAAAAGGCCTCTGTATTCACAGAGACCTTCTGGGATGTTCCAATTCTATCGTTACTTACACGTTAATCGGCAAAATAATCTTCAGGGACATAACGAATTTCTGACTTCGCATAGATACGTAGCGTGTGACGCTCCTCGTCATACGCTACTCGCTCACCCTCTACGTAGTACCAGTGCTTCAAAAGGGGCTGATCCTTGCGTTGGACGAATCGAAATACATTCAGTTCTTGTCTGAGCTCCAGGATCTGTTCCACGGTCTGCTCGTCCAGACCCGTCACGGTAAATACGAAACCTGTGCCCTCCTGCTGGAATCGATAGGACAGTGTATCTGTTTTGCTGTTTGCCAAACCTCGACCAGTCACCGCATGCTTAACCATAAACCATTCCTGTTGCGCCATACGTATAATCCTCCTCTGTTCTTGGAGTTTATTCCAACACCCATCTACGGCAAATCAATGATCATATAGAATGTATCTTCGTTTGCTTGCAGCTCTATGGAACTGTGTTGCTCCACACGAGCCGTGTCGCCTTCATTCAACAGGTACTCCCCATTCAATCCCAACGTTCCTTCGATGGAGAAAATGTACATGCGACGTCCCGTATCCTGATTAAAGGTTAACGTCTTGTCTTTGGCCAATCGGCTGAGGTAGATCGTCATATCTTGATGAATGGTTGCCACTCTTGGTCCCCCATCTGGCGATACAATAGGTACAAGCGCTCCTGCCAATGCTGCTGGATCAAATGATGTGGTCTCATAGGAGGGCTCCAACCCTTTTGTCTGTGGCATGAACCAGAGCTGAAGCAAACGTACTTCTTCGGTATCGGATGCATTATGTTCGGTATGAATCATGCCACTGCCTGCTGACATCCGCTGGATACCACCAAAGCCTGTAACGGCTACATTCCCCAGATTATCTTCATGTCGCAACTTGCCGTTCAGTACGATGGATACAATCTCCATGTCACTATGCGGGTGAGCCCCAAAACCGCGACCAGGCGCGATCACATCGTCGTTCGCTACCCGCATCGGTCCAAACGAGGTATTCTCCGGATCTTGGTATTCTCCAAAGGAAAAGCTGTGACTGCCACGAAGCCAGCCTCGGTCAAAGCTGGAGCGGGCATCGGATGGAATGATGTTAATCATAAAATTGCATCCTCCTTATTTTTTCTTAGTAGCATACTTATTCTCATTGTATCAAACCAAAGGCTTGTCGTCCAAACCAAAAAGCTCCCTACCGATCAGCCCGGTTCGCGAATACAACTTCGGAACCGGGCTGGCCAATAGAGAGCTTCAATGCAGGTTATTGGATTCAAGCACTCACATTCTGGCGAGCGTTCCCCTGTCTGGAGATAAGATAATCCACAGCCAGGAAGCGGCTTCCTGTGAAGAGCAGAGTCAGGGACCCTGCCAGCAGCAGGTAATCTAACTCAGTACCACTCAGGAACGGCTCACCCATTTTGGCTGTAAACAGAACTCCAACCATCACGATGACAAACAAAGCCGCAAACACGCGTGTACCCAGACCCAAAATCATCGCCGCACCACCCACCAACTCAATGATGGCTACAACGGATGCAAGAAATCCGGGAATACCGATACTTTCGAAGAAACCTACTGTACCGCTGATTCCACCTTCGAATTTGCTCCAGCCGTGCAATACAAAGATCAAACCGATCATAATCCTTGAGAAAAGTAATCCAATCTCTACACTTTTATTATTCATGTTCATCTTCCTTCCTAGTGTTATACTCGACCTCACATTTAGCTAAGTTAATTCATCCAATGGACCATACAAACAAGATAGACAGCAACAGGAAAACGGTAGCCGACATCAGAACGGCGTAGCGTGGCAATCTCAGCGTGACGTCCTGTTCCGGGTCCAGCAGACGTGAAATTCGGACATTTACCGACGTATCCGCAAATGACGATTGAACGGTTAGTTCTTTTGCTCCCCACGGTTCAGGACAAGCACGAAGCAGCTTAAGCAAAGCACTGCCAATACCTGCCGCGTTTCCTGTACGTTCAATGGCCTCATTGTCCGCCAGAATCTCTCTGACGATATTGTAATGTTTCGACGTATGCTTCAATACGGGAATATAAGGCATCATAATTGCAAACACCGACAGCAGCGTGGTCTTCAGTGGGTCACGGTGCCACAGATGGTGGACTTCGTGATATACAACCGCAGTCTCCTCTTCTGCCTCAAGCATCGTTAGAAGCCCTGTGGAGAGTACGATACAAGGTCTCCATAAACCAATTGTAAATGCAACTGGGGATGGCTTGTCCACGACAATGAATCCGGGCTGTCCGAGATGGTGATACCTCGACTCCAGTTCACAGGACAGTGCCCGGATCTCCATGGAGCGGAGTTTACGCACGGCTGCCCTGGTCTTCATCATGCGAACCATCAGCAACCAGCCTGTTCCGGCGAATGTCAGCAAGACGAGTGCGAGCAGAAAATGCCCCACGGATAACCAACCCAGTCGGCTCATCCAATGATTGCAAAGCCAGAGCAGATTAAACGGGATATCCCATCCAAAAATCTTGTACATCGCGTACATGAACATCTGCATGAACACGAGTAACGGAATGCCAAACCCGACGGTAAACAACAGCTTCGAGCGGGCCTTCCACATCTTAATCGCTATCCTTTTTCCACTGCTTGATCTTCTGTTCCAGGCGTTCAATCAGACCCGCATCTGCTTCATCCAGGGCATCCAGCATATGATTCAATGCCAGCGCTCCGAATTCATCCACCAACTCATGTGACAGTTCCTTGGATTGGTCGTTCATAAACTCCTCCTTGCTCTGTACCGGTTGGTACAAAGATGTTCTGCCCTTTTGAGACTTGCCAAGCAGTCCTTTGTCTACGAGCCGATTCATTACGGTCATGACTGTATTAAAATTGACGTCTTTGTCTTGTTCAAGTGCGGTCTGCACTTCACGGATGCTGCTGCCGGGACGAGCCCATAAAATGTCCATGATCTTGGCCTCCAGCGGACCGAAAAATCGGTTGAGCCCACGCTCACCCACTTTGAAATTGTGTATTCTCATATTCTGACACCCCTCACACTACTCATTGTAGTGCCATCAAGTGAGAAGTCAACCTCTATGTCAGCTATTTTATGTAAATGATTTGTAAATTTGTTTTCCATTTCACCAAAAAAGCGGAAAGACCGGGAGTTCCGCAATTTCACGGTTCTGCCCGGTCTTCACCGAAATATCAGCCTATATTATGTTATACAGACTGCAATTTATTTTCTATCCTGTGACGGCATATGTGCAGAAATATCCACGCCAAGTCCATGGGCCAAACGTCCACCAAACTGTCCATCCGCCCGGAAGAAGTGGCAGAGCGCACGCATTTGAATATCAACAGATACACCCTTGAGGTCATTGATCAGATTATCCAGCAAATGCTGCTGCTCTAAAGGCGTAAATGAACGGAAAAGCTCCCCTGCCTGCGTATAATCATCCGTCTTCTCGATTTTCTCACGTGTAACGTGCCCTTTCAATGGCATCTGACTGTCCCGGTATGCCGGATCTTCCTGCGGGCTGTTCCCGGAACTGTTGGGTTCATAGTTCACCGGAGATGGGTCCTGATTCACATTCATAAGTCCATCACGCTGATGATTACGAACGGGTGCGTACGGGCAATTGACCGGAATTTGCAAATAGTTCGTTCCAAGCCGGTGACGTTGTGTATCCGGATAAGAGAATAAGCGTCCTTGCAGTAATTTATCTTCAGAAGGCTCAATTCCAGGTACAACCGCACTAGGAGAAAACGCAGCCTGCTCCACTTCAGCAAAGAAGTTTTGCGGATTTCGATTCAGGGTCATGGTTCCTACCGTATGGAATGGGAGTTCATCCTCAGGCCAGGTCTTCGTAGGGTCGAGTGGATCAAAGGCAAAATCATCCATCTGTTCAGGCTTCAACAGTTGTACCTGAAGCTTCCACTGCGGGTATTGCCCGTTCTTGATATGTTCACGCAGATCACGGGTTGCATGGTTAAAGTCTTGGCCCTGTACCTCGGCAGCTTCCTGACGAGAGAAGCCTCGAACTCCTTGTGCAGACTCCCACTTATACTTCACATAGTGGACCTGTCCCTGTGCATTGATCCATTTGAAAGCATGTACGCCGAATCCATCCATCTCCCGATAATTCGCCGGTGTACCCAGGTCAGAGAACAACCAGGTCATCATGTGAGTTGATTCCGGCGAGAGGGTCATAAAGTCCCAATAGCGGGCTGGGTCCTGAATATTGGTATCCGGAGCTGGCTTCAGGGAGTGAACCATGTCCGGGAACTTCATGGCATCACGAATGAAGAAGACGGGCAGATGGTTGCCCACAATATCATAGTTGCCTTCGCGTGTGTAGAATTTGACGGCAAATCCACGTGGATCTCGTGCAGTCTCTGGTGATCCCGTTCCGTGAATAACAGTCGAAAAACGAACCAGAACATCGGTCTCCGTACCCGGATCTTGCAGGAAGTCCGCTGTTGTATAAGCCTTCATACTCTGCTCTAGCGTGAATACGCCGTGGGCTCCGGCACCTCTCGCATGCACGACTCTTTCGGGAATACGTTCACGGTCAAAGTGGGCTATTTTCTCAATAAGATGGTAGTCTTCAAGCAGTGTCGGTCCTCTTCTGCCTGCTGTGCGGGAATTCTGATTGTCACCTACAGGTGCACCTTGATTGGTTGTCATACGTTCTGTCATCATGTCGTCCTCCTCTAATGGGTCTCACAGCTGCTATATATCCACTATTAAAATCATATTCGGCTTCGATTTAAATATACATTTAGACTTGATCTAACTGTTAAATTGATTCTAACATGTCCCATTCATCTGTTGCATGAGGTTCGCATGAGATTACGATGAGGTTCTTGATCCAATCATGAATGACGCATGAACATACGTGAGCGATAGATATAAAAAAAGCGGACTAATCCGCCAGGCGGTAGCCCACTCCTCTTACAGTTACAATATATTGCGGCGAAGACGCGTTATCGCCCAATTTTTTGCGTAAACTTTTGATATGAACATCGACCACATTACTTCCACCCGTAAAGTCTGTCTCCCAGATATCGCTGAGCATCTCCTCACGGGAAATGACTGCACCTTTGGCATCAATCAGCTTGAGCAACAGATCATACTCGGTCTTGGTCAGATGAATCCGGTTATTGTCGCGCTGCACACTCATCCGTTCACGATCCAGCCAGAGATCCTTGAAGCCGATACGCTGCCCTTCCTCAGGCAAAAATCCACGTTTGGGCATAGCAGGACTGTTGCCGATCATACGTTGAACCCGGTAAAGAGCTTCCTGCGGACGTGCAGGCCACACCAACAACTCTTCCTGAAGCATCGGTCCACTCGCGCTGCCGATCATCTTCTCACCGACCAGATAAAGACATGGCGTTGTGTGTTCTGCCTCCCGGTTCAATCGGCTGCTGATCCCAGCGAATGCATCGATAGTTCCGGCAACTGACAGATCATAGATCAACAGATCGAAGACAAGGCGTTCATGCAGATCCGGTTCCCAGCGGTGAAAGACCAGCACATCAAAGCAACTATCCGTCAAGGCCTTAACCAGTTCGTGTACCTGCCCCGGCATCGGGCTGATCAGAATAACACGTCGTGTAACCGGACAATTGTCCACAAGAGGTGTTGAATCGGACAAGGCGGGTTTAACCCGAATGGGTAAACGGCGGCCAGGCAGCTTTATTTTTACTTGATCCGTTTGTTTCTGCATTCCCCGCAGACACCTCCAAAGACCACATGAGCATGGTCGATTGCATATCCGGTTTCTTCAGCTACCTGTTTCATCCATTGTGGAGGAACCTCCGTCATCACCTCGTCCACTTTGCCGCACACTTCACACATAATGTGCTGGTGATCATCCATGCGGGCATCATATCGGCTTGCTGTCTCTCCGAGTTTAAGCTCCCGTATCAATTCTTTGTCCGTCAGATAACGAAGGGAATTATATACCGTGCCATAAGCCAGGTTATATCCTTGTTCCACGAGTCGATTCATTACCTCAGCAGCTGTCGGGTGATCTTCCGAATGGCGCACCACATCATATACTGCTTGCCGTTGTATCGTCAGATTTAAAGTTCTCACAACCATTTCTCCTTTATCATGAATGCATTTTATATGAAATCAGACGCTGATTTTCTACTTACATCTACTTACAATAGTCTTCCCATTTAAAGAGGATGAATTTTGATTTAGATTAAGTATAAATCTCATTGTATAATGAAGTCAATATCCACGCCCACAACCCGCCTATGGAATTAAAAACAACTTTCCCAGCAATCCCCTCAATAATTTGGGATAATATGGTTCGCTACTGCACCATTTTTCAGATAAAATGTAGGGATGTGCGTAAAAAGGGGGAATGTCGGTTGTTAAGCACTTTTTTCATCAATATCTGTGTCATGATTACGTTTATGTATGTGTCCGGAATCATCGCCAAGTTCTATAGTATCCGATTGCCTTTTCCCTCCTTACGTGTTCAGTTGATCGGCGGCTTATTATTCGGCATATATGGCACAGTACTCATGAACTATTCCTTCCCTCTGAATGAAAGTACGATTGTAGACCTACGGCATCTAGCCATCGTTACCGCAGCGGTATATCTGGGAGGACTGGCTTCGGTCGTTACAGGACTTGTTATCTCAATTCTTCGTATTCTGATGTTCGGCATATCATCTTCTGCCATTGATGCAGGATTTATCATGACTCTGATCGGATTGTCCGGTGTATATTTCGCCTATGCTTCCTGGTCCAGACTGACCAAAATTATTACGATGAACCTGCTGGGTATTACGTTGATCTTTATTATTCTTATGTTGAACACGGACAGCATGAATTCATTAATGAAGGTATATCCGTTACAGATGACGATTTCCTTTGTCGGTGGAATCTTTATCTATTTCATCGCAGAATTTATTAATAAATCGAATGAAATGTTATTTCTTTTGGAGAGAAGAGCATCTACCGACCATCTTACCAACCTGAGCAATCGAAGACAGTTCGAAAAATCACTTCAATCAGAGCTTCAGCATGCCCGGGAATACCAACAAAAGCTCTCCTTGCTTGCCATTGATATTGATCGATTCAAAAAGGTAAACGACACCTTCGGTCATTCTGCCGGTGATGCAGTTCTGAAGCAACTCGGACAACTGCTCGTTGAGCATGCGCGTTCCACTGATATCGTGTCACGAAACGGTGGTGAAGAATTCGCCATTCTCTTGCTCGATTGTGGACACCGACAGGCCATGGCTATCGCTGAATCGATCCGGCAAGGGGTAGAGAAATATCAATTTGCCCTGCCTGACGGGCACACGATACGTCTAACGATATCCATCGGTGTAGCCGTATATCCGGATCATTGTGATGACCACGATGATAACGACTTCTTCGAGCAGGCTGACCGTGCACTATATGAAGCCAAGAATACAGGGCGTAATCGCGTCTGTGCCTTACCCCTTCGCTCTCTGTCTCTTACGCTTTAAAGCCCGTTATCACCTGTCATGCTCCACTTAAAAAAAGGGATGTCTCGTTCGCCATTCAGGCGCACAGGACATCCCTTTGCTTATGGATGAGTATCTATCATCCGAGCTTGTGTGCTGACAGGAGATTAAGCAAGGATGCGCTCAATTTCCTCAACAATGGCAGCATCCAGCTTCACACCAGAAGCAGCTGCATTCTCTTTGACCTGCTCTGGACGACTCGCCCCTACAAGTGCGCTGGATACGTTGTTCTGGCGCAGAATCCACGCCAGGGCCAGTTGACCAACCTTCAGATCGAGCTTGTCCGCCACCTCAATCAGTTGACGAACTTTCCCGATGCGATCTGCATTGATCTTACCTTCGTCCCAGCCCAGTTTGGCAGCACGGCTGTTCTCCGGAATATCGGAAACGGACGTATATTTGCCAGTCAATAGACCTTGAGCAAGCGGCGAGTATACGACTTGTCCGATGCCTTTGCGTTCACCCAGCGGAATAATCTCATTTTCGATATATCGGTCGAACATGTTGTACACCGGCTGATTGACCACGACATGATCCAAGAGCAGGCGGTCTGCTGTACCCAAAGCAGCTTCCATCTGAGCCGCAGTCCACTGGCTGACGCCAACATACAATACTTTGCCCTGACGCACCAGGTCATCAAGCGCACGCAGTGTTTCTTCGATCGGTGTTTCTGTATGATAACGGTGGCAGTAATAGATATCCACATATTCAGCGCCTAAGCGCTTCAAACTGGCTTCGCATTGCTCCATGATATGTTTACGAGACAGCCCCTGGTCATTCGGACCATCCCCCATTTTGCCAAATACTTTGGTTGCAAGTACATAAGAGTCACGGGAGTAGGCTTTGAGCGTCTGCCCTAGCAGTTCTTCTGCTGCACCCCGTTCGTATACATTGGCTGTGTCAAAAAAGTTAATGCCTTCATCGAATGCAGTTTCAATTGATTTCACCGCATTTTCACGTTCCACATACCCTCCGTACGTCAGCCAGCTTCCCAGGCTGATCTCGCTTACTTTCAGTCCGCTTCCACCCAATCTGCGATAATCCATTGATTGCATATCCTCCTCTATTGGTTATAAAGATGAAGTTCACATTCTATTGTAGCGTAACCAGCTCGGATGAAAAGAGTTTTGGCTCAGAAAATGGAAAATTCAAAAGCAGAACCAAAAAAGCGCACCTATAGCAGGTGCGCCAATTATGATATTCCTTCATCTATCTGCTCATTTAAGGCAGCGTAATACTCAATGCATTCAACAGATCAGCTTGTCTGACCGGCTTCGTCAGAACAGCATCAAAGGCTTCCGCTTCATGCAGGTCAATATGCATGCCATAGGGAACCAGAATAATGACGGGCAGATTCTCCGTGCGCTGCTTCAGCTCATGTACAAAATCCACTGCGCCGCCTTCCAGAAGTCCCATATCCACAACGGCCACATCCGGCTTGAAGCCTTCCTTGATCCACTCACGTGCTACACTCGAGCCTGAAGTCATACGCACATCCATTTCCCATCTGCGCATCAGGGAAGAGACACCTTGCAGAATGTCAGGGTCCTTGGCAAGCAACACCTTTTTCCCTTTTAACCTCTGCTGAATACTTGCGAGTTGAGGTAACTCCCAGTATCTGCGTAACGGAAGGGCAATGTGGAATTCCGTCTCATTCTCCTTCACATTACTCACCTTAATACGGCCATGCATGAGAATCGCGAGATTCTGGCTTACAGCCAGACCCAGATTGCTTCCGATTAGTTTTTGGATATTCAAATTCTCATCTTGGCTATTGAAGGTTTGCATCTTCTTATCTGATAACGTCTGACCTGTGTACTTCACCTTGATCAGGAGTGTACCCGTCTCTTCGGCGTCTTCTTCGTTCACCACTGCCGTGATCAGGACGGAGCCTTCACGCGTTGAATCGAGAGCATATTGAATGACATGTGCAAGCAGCTGTCCGATCTTGATCTCATCACCAACGAATACTTGCGACACATTCAGCTCAAGATTCAATCCCAGCTCAATGTTCTTGCCAGCCGCTATCCCGGCATAGAGATAGACGGTATTCTCAATGGTACCTACCAGATCGAATGGATCATCATGTATAACCGTTTTACCTGCCTCATTGATGTTGAAATTCATCATATTGTTCAGCAAGGAAAGCAGAATATTGCCGCTTGTCTCGATCATATTCACATACTCTGACTGCTCCTCAGGCATATCCGGTGTACGCATCAGATCTGTCAGTCCCAGAATACCGTTCAACGGATTGCGAATCTCATGACTCATCAGCTTTAGCATCTGTGATTTGGTCATGGCCTCCGATTCAGCTCGTTCTTTCTCTGCCTGGAGCTGCTCTTGCATTTGTTCCGAATCAATCAATTTACGCTCCTGAACATGCAATGTGCTCTCCAGATCCACAACATAGCCCAGGAATACAGCCATCGCCTTCAGTGTCTTCATGTCGGTCTCACTGATTACATAATCAGGATTATCCATCAGACAGATGGTACCGAATGTTTCGCCAGATCTTCGCATGATGGGCACACCCACGAAGAAACGATTGCCAAGTCCGCTCGTGACGTCCATGGATCGTGTCATCGGATGTTCACATGTATTCTGGATTGTAAGGTTTTCATGTTTATCTTTTAATACCAAGCTGCAGTATGAATCTTCAAATGGAAGTTCACTACCTTTAACAATCAACTCTTCCGTACGATTGAATGCCTCCAAAATGAAATTCGTCACCCCGTCATTCGTGGCAACGAAAATGGTATTGACCTTTAATATACCGCTTAATACATCTACGATATGGGCCGCCGCTTCCTTTATATCTTCATAGAAGCCTTTCGTAATGCCTTCTGCCGTCCCCATGATTCACCCCTCTAGTCTTAGCTGCACTTTCAAATCTGTATATCAGAATGATTAATCACGTACAGGGGCCATTAAAAATCCGAATAGCTGTCACAATCTATACTTATATGATTAACACCGTAGCTGTATAAGAGAATCATACTTCCTGCTTATTGCCCATTTGCGGTAAAAAACAGGTCTTAAACGGATGGTTGAACAAACGAAAAGTTATGGAAGAACGCCTTTTCAGATTGATTAGAGTCCATCTTGTCCGACTTCGGAAATTATACTTGCAGGATAACTAGAAATTATACGCTTCCGCTCAGACTTTGGGAACCTATATCCACAGCAATTAAAGGAAAGTGCAATTTGTCCTGTAAGCTATGTGATCATTATCACACCCAAACAACCACATATAGTTTATAAATGGATAAGACGAATCTACATATAGTGTTATATGGAAATTGAATGATATCGAAATCATTTTAGGAGGAACCTTACATGAACATGCTTGAGTATGCCACTCCACCGGCATCCGATCTATTATCCGACCTGGGAAGACGAATTATTGGCGCAGAAGACGCCGATACGCTGAGGGAAAATGCCAATCTGAACGGAGACTCCTTCAGCGGCAAGATGAGCAGGCTCGGTTCGGAGACCGCCAAGTGGCATGCTCTGCGTCATGTGCTGCCTGAAGAGCTTGCTCAAGCTGTGGAGAACGGGGATCTGTACGTGCACGATCTGGACCAGTATGCACTCGGAACGACCAACTGCATCTTTATCCCGTTTGACCGTCTTCTGACTGCAGGTTTCAATACAGGTAACGGATCGGTTCGCACACCTCAGACGATCATGTCTGCCATGGCCTTGGTTGCGATCATCTTCCAGTCCCAACAGAACAGTCAATATGGCGGTGTGTCAGCCAACAAGATTGACTGGGATCTGGCTCCCTATGTACAGCGATCGTTCCGCAAACATTACCGCAAAGGACAACGTCTCTTCGGTGAAAATGTCCTGATCGGGGATGAACAGCTTCATCTGGATAGCATCGAAGCGAAGAATCAGTGCCCGCAGGCGTATGCCTTCGCCTATGAAGAGACTGAACTGGAGACAGGACAAGCTGCTGAATCGCTGATTCATAACCTGAATACGATGAGCAGTCGTGCAGGTGGTCAGATCCCGTTCACTTCACTGAATTATGGATTATGTACATCAGCGGAAGGTCGGTTGGTATCACGCTCGTTGCTGGAAGCAACGATCCGAGGTCTGGGTAACGGAGAGACTCCCGTGTTCCCTCAACATATTTTCCAGTGCAAACAGGGGATCAATCAGGCTGAAGGCGAGCCGAACTATGACTTGTTCCGTCTCGCAGTCACCTGTTCATCCCGGCGGATGTATCCCAACTTTGTCAATGTGGATGCCTCCTTCAATCTGCCCTTCTATCATCCAGAAGATCCGGATACGATCATCGCCACGATGGGATGCCGTACACGTACACTGGCTGACCGGTTTGGACGCAATCGTCAGAGTGGCAAGGGGAACCTGTCCTTCAACACCATTAACCTGGTTAAGCTCGGCATCCGGTTTGGTATCTGTCAAGGCAGCAGAGCCGTTGCAGATCGGGCAGGATTCTACACCGCACTGGAATCCGTGATGCATAATGCTGCTAACGGTCTGTTACATCGCTACCGTATCCAGACCGCGCAACCTGCCAAGGCATCCGATTTCATGATGCGGGAGGGTGTCTGGGAAGGTGGAGAGCAGCTCGCTCCCAATGAACCCGTTGCGGATCTGCTGAAACACGGCACGTTATCCCTTGGCTTTATCGGTCTCGCTGAATGTATGACAGCTCTCTATGGACGTCATCATGGGCAGGACACTCATGTACATCGTGAAGCGCTGAACATTATTCGGACCATGCGAGAGTTCTGTGATCGGATGAGCGAGCAGCATAACCTGAACATCACCCTGTTTGCCACGCCTGCTGAAGGGTTGTCCGGCAAATTCACAAAGATCGACAGAGAGCGTTATGGCCTCATTCCTGGAGTTAATGATCGGGAGTATTATACGAATTCATTCCATATCCCGGTCTATCATACCCTTCCAGCTTATCGGAAGATTGAACTGGAGGCCCCGTTCCATACGTTATGTAATGCGGGTGCAATCTCCTATGTGGAGCTTGACGGGAACGTTCGAGCCAATACCGCAGCTTTCCTGCGGATCGTGCAATATGCACTGGCACAGGATATCGGATATTTCTCCATTAATCACCCGATCGATCGCTGCCCTGCTTGTGGTTATGAAGGGGTCATCGGGGATGTATGTCCAGGCTGCGAAGCTCACGAGAACCATGTGCACTTCCAGCGTTTACGCCGCGTAACGGGTTATCTGACTGGAGATTACAAAGTACGCTTCAATGCTGCGAAGCAGGCCGAAGTGCGGGATCGGGTGAAGCACCGGTGAATCTGTATGGTTACATTCCGGAATCGGTGAATGAAGGGACAGGCCTGCGCGCCGTTTTATTCATCAGTGGATGCCGTCACGCCTGTCCAGGCTGCTTCAGTCCGGATTCATGGAGCTTTCGAACAGGTGAGCCCTTTACAGAGGAGCGGCAGCAGCAGATTCTGCATGAAGTAACGACCCATCCCCTGTTGGATGGCGTTACGTTGTGTGGTGGTGATCCCTTTTTCTCGGCAGCAGAATGTACGTCCTGGGTTCAGCAGCTTCGCGCTGCACGTCCTGATCTGACGGTATGGGCCTACACCGGATTTGAATATGAAGAACTGATTACCCACCCTGCGAGAGCGGAGCTTGCCCGGTTGTGCGACGTCATTATCGACGGGCGATATGTTGAAGCTGAGCGTGATGTCTCCCTGCCCTTCCGCGGCAGCCGGAATCAACGTTTGATTGATGTCAGTGCAACACTAGCCACTCAAAAGGTCGTCACGATACAGCTCAGTATGTTGTAGGCACGAGTCCCCAAGGACTCGTGTCTTTTTGACGTAGAGTCGCCTATTTGAAAGAAATGGTTGTATCCATTCTCTCTACTTTCTTCTCTATTGCATGATGATATATTATATAAGTAGTTATTATTTAGTTTTTTAAAATTTAACCGTTTACATAAGGTAGCCAGGGAGGATTAACCTTTTATATGGATATTGTTCAAGCATTAATTACATGTATGCCTTTCTTTCGAGACACCATCCGTCAAGATGTAACTCTGTCCGTTATTGACCATGAGAAATTCCTCTATTTCTCAGCAGGGGAATCGTTAAAACAACTGAATTATCAACCCGGAGATCCTCTGTTGGATGGGAATCGAAATTTTGCAGATCTGAACGGCGGTACAGTCAAACGATTCGATCACTACCCTAAAGATTTATTCGGCATTCCTTTTGACGTGGCTTTCATTCCTATTAAAAACGAACAAGGTGAAGTCATCGCCCTGTTTAACCTGCTCTACAGTATGGATGACCAGGACCAGCTGCAACAGCTCATGGATGCTACCGAAAATCTGACCAACCAGTTAATTGACAGTGTACAGCACGTAGCCGCGCACTCCGAAGAACTCAGTGCCACAACTGAAGAGATCCGGAACAACTCCAAACAAGCCGTACAGAAATCAGGAAATGTAACTCAAGTTGCCAGCTTCATTCGTGAAATCTCCGAACAAACCAATCTGCTCGGCTTGAATGCAGCGATAGAAGCTGCTCGTGTAGGGGAAGCAGGTGCAGGTTTCGGCGTTGTTGCCAAAGAAATTCGCAAACTGTCTGTCGATACCAAGGAAGCGACGGCCCGTATTGAAGATTCTCTTCTCTCGGTCCGGCAATCCATTCAAGGCATGGAGAATGAACTTGGTGAGATTACTGCGAGCTCTCAAGAGCAGGCTGAGCTTGTGAACAATTTCATGAGCACGATTGAGCAATTGAATGAAACCAACAAGCAATTGAAGCAATTTGTGCAAAAAATGATTTCGTTTGATAAGAAATAAAGATATGTTTGATAGCAAACAACAAACTAAAGCCTCCGAATGCATTCGGAGGCTTTTTCATGAGTTATTTGACTTAACGAATCTCAAAGTGACTGATGCGCACGCCTGCAGACAACACAATGTATACATCCTGCGCACCTGATGCACCTGTGAGTTCCGCCTTCACGGTAGACCACTGCTGGGCTTCACCTTGTGCCAGTTCCACACGTCCTGCGAGCGTACCCTCCGGAGAGCCGAATCGCACTTCCAACACAGCGCCTGCTTGTTCTGCGGAGACACGCGCTTCAATT
Source organism: Paenibacillus sp. USHLN196 (assembly GCF_037144955.1). Classification (NCBI taxonomy): domain Bacteria; kingdom Bacillati; phylum Bacillota; class Bacilli; order Caryophanales; family Paenibacillaceae; genus Paenibacillus; species Paenibacillus sp. USHLN196. The sequence continues at coordinate 327,618 of NZ_JBBCYH010000006.1, forward strand.
GCTGCTGCCCCACTAACCAGATCGGCATCCTTAAAAGCAATCCATCCTTGCTCTCCAATTACGCGAACAGCACTTCCTCCCTCTTTGCTCTCATCCAGATCAACACCCAGATAAGCATCATAGTTCTCGGCACGAGTAGCCACACCCAGATTACGAGCAGGGATTGTCTCTCCTTCTACCATCAGGTCTGCAACCAGCTGAACATCGGAGGATGACTTGGCAACCATAATAGAGTAAGTTCCACTTTCCACGACATACCGATCACGAGTTACATCCCAGATGGCCAGTTCCTGAACAGGCAGGGTGAAGCTGACTTTTGCTGTAGCTCCCGCTTCGATATGAAGACGACGGAATCCTTTTAACGTTTTGAGGGGACGTTTCACCCGGGATTTGCCTGCACGAACGTACAATTGTACAACCTCGTCACTGGCAATTGAACCGGTATTGCTTACATCAACAGTTACCGTAACGTTGCCTTCTGTACCCACTTGAGCTGGGCTAAGTTCCAAATTGCTGTATTTAAACGTCGCATACGTCAGACCATGTCCAAACGGATACAATACATTACCTTCAAAATATTGATATGTCCGACCGGATTGAATGATATCGTAATCCTTGATGTCGGTCAGTTGATCTACTGATTGTACCCATGTCATGTTCAAACGTCCGGCAGGCGCATAGTCGCCATAGAGTACGTCAGCTACTGCGTTGCCCAGTTCCTGTCCTGCGTGTGAAGTATACAATACAGCCGGGATGTTCTCCTGAACCCAATTGGATGTGAACGGATAACTTCCCACGATGACCACAACCGTGTTCGGGTTCGCGGCATAGACCGCTTCAACCAGACGTTGCTGAGATTCAGCCAGATCCAGACTAGGACGGTCAATCTCTTCTTTACCATTTACAAGCGGATTGTTACCCACAAAGACAATTGCCGTTTCCGCAGCCTTGGCAGCTGCTACCGCTTCCTCAAGTCCATTCACAACTACATCCTGCTTGAATGTCTCTGTGGCACCGAAGGTTTTCAGTTCTTCGGACACCGCGAATGCATCGTTTCCACCATTAGGTGCAGTCACCGTTTTGCCATTCCATGTGGTCAGACCTACACTGCCATCCTCTTGTGGCAACAGGTGGAATACTTCCTTCACGAACCAACCATACACTTCATCTGCAGATGCTGTAACGGTCTCTTCATCTGTTGTCAGATATTTGCCGTTGCTTTCGGCTTGCAAGGTATAACTTCCGAAGCCCCAATCGGACACCATAAACGTCTCCGCTTCTCCCGAAGCAATCACAGGTGATTTCTCACCTTCCGCCAGTCCAATTTTCTTCCCATTGGCTACGGAAGTTAACGTAATGCGATCATTGCCATCCTTGAAAGCCACCTTGTCACTGCCTACTTTGCCACGGATCGCTTCAAGCGGGGATACGTTATACGGCATGGTGCCTGCATACCAGTCCCGATAGACCGTTCCACCCAGTTGACCAATCACAGTCACTTTACCTGCTTTTGTTTTGTCCAGTGGAAGAGTGCCTTTGTCGTTCTTGAGCAATACTACTTGTTCTCGCGCGGCTCTGAGAGACAATTCTTTCGCTTTCTCCGTCATCATGGACTCTTCACCAATAGCAGCGTAAGGATTGCCCTCTTCCGGATCAAACTCGCCCAGACGGAAACGCACACGGAACGTATTGAACAACGCCTTGTCGATGTCATCCATCGTAAGTGTGCCTTGTGCCAATCCTTCACGCAGCGCCTGCTTGGACAGATCAGCATCATCCGTGATGCTATCAATTCCTGCCTTCACAGATTCTACGGTACCCGGTGTGTGGGAATCATAGTATTTATGATCGTTCTTAATCCCCATCACATCGCCTGCGTCACTTACAACGAAGCCATCCATGCCCCATTCGCCTTTGACAATCTCGTTCACAAATGGATGCAACAATGCTGGTGTACCGTTAATGGAGTTGTACGCAGTCATCATGGACTGTGCGCCGCCTTCTTTGAACGGCTTCTCGAACGCTTTCAGATAATATTCACGCATATTGCGCGGATCAATGCTGGACGAACCACTTCCGCGATCCACTTCGTTATTGTTGGCGAGGAAATGCTTCAAGGTAGCGACCGCTTTGTAATACTTTGGATGGTCACCCTGAATTCCTTTGACCAATGCTGTCGTCAGCTCGGCTGTCAGTTCCGGATCTTCACCATAAGCCTCTTCATTTCGTCCCCAGCGCGGGTCACGTTCCATATCCACTGTAGGTGCCCACAGCGTAAGACCGTTTACTGCCGGGTTGCGTTTGTAAAATACACGTGCCTCGTCTCCGAGCACGGAACCAATCTCCTTCATCAGATCCGCATCCCATGTGCACGCCAGCCCCACCGGTTGTGGGAAAGATGTCGCTTCTCCAAGCCAGGCCAGACCGTGTGCTGCTTCTGTACCATGTTTGTATGCAGGTACACCCAAGCGGTCTACTGCCGGTTGATATTGCAGCATGGATTCAATTTTTTCATCTTCAGTCAAGCGGGATACAAGATCCTTCACCCGGGTGTCTAACTCTAGTGCTGTATCTTGAAACGGATATTTCGTTTGGTTGGTCGTCATATGGAATCTCCTTTGGTGATCGGTAGTTGGTTAAAATGATAGCGAATACATATCCTATTAAAAAACGTGTATAATTTCGGCTGTATTCGTTCTCCCATTTGGTGAACTAATCCTTTTTTAATAAGCGTTTATAGCTGTGTAAGTTCTATTTTATTCCCACACCTAAAACGGTTTCGGTAATCTTATCATATAGCATGTTTAACAAAAAAAACAGAGGTGCATCACAGGAAATTGTGAACATCCCCCTGCAAAATCTGAATCGTATCGTTTTTTTCTGGAACAGTCTGGCCATCATGAATAAGAGTATAACGACTTGCGCTGAACAACATCCCATTCGATAGATTGAAGATAATCAAGGAGGAAGCAAAATGAGCGACAACCAGCAGCCCAAGACGGGTCTGCCCCCGGTCCCGGAATCACTGTGGCGTGCTACGCATGAATTCGATAGCTATCCGAAACTGACAGAAGATATTACCGCTGATGTGGCCATTATCGGTGCAGGTATTGCCGGCATTACTACAGCCTATTTGCTGGCACAGACAGGTATGCGTGTGGTCGTGCTCGAGGCTGGAAAAGTACTGGATGGTACGACCGGCCATACCACGGCCAAGGTATCTGCACAACATGGTGTCATATTTGATGAAATTATGCATCATTTCGGACAAGAACAGGCTCGAATGTACTATGAAGGCAATGCCGATGCCGCAAAGTGGATGCGTAATCTGGTAAAGGAAAAACAGATTGATTGCCAGTGGGCAGAGGAAGATGCATACGTCTACATTCAATCAGAGGAAAACATTAAAAAACTGGAAATCGAGCTGACTGCCTATGGTAAACTCAATATTCCTGGGGAGTGGGTCGATCCCCTCCCCATTCCGGTTCCCGCAAGAGCAGGCATTCGCATGCCGGGTCAGGCACGATATGATCCGCTGGCCTACCTTCACTACCTGCTCAATTCAGCCGTAAAACACGGGGTACAGATCTACGAGCATACGACAGTTACGGATGTAGAGGAAGATGCTTCTCTGCATGTACGAACCTATGGCGATGGCCCATCTGTAACAGCAGAACATGTTGTCGTGGCTTCTCATTTCCCTGTCTATGATCCCGGATTCTATTTCACGCGGTTACACGCGGAACGATCCTACGCCGTATTAGTCGAACCGGAGAAACCCTATGCAGGCGGTATGTATATCTCGGACGATAAACCGTCCCGTTCCTTGCGTACTGTCTTGCATGACGGAAAAGAACATATCCTCTTTGGAGGCGAAAATCACAAAACCGGACAAGGCATCTGCACCTTCGGTCATTATGAACGCCTGGAGCAGTTCGCAGCGGAGACATTTGGCATTCGCAACATTCCATATCGCTGGTCTGCTCAGGATCTCATCTCCATTGACAAGGTGCCCTACATCGGACCGATTACCGGAAGACATGAACGCGTCTATGTCGCGACTGGATTTGCCAAATGGGGTATGACAACGGGTACCATGGCTGGTCACATTCTCGCAGATCGCATCACCGGACGTGACAATCCGCATGCTGAAGTATTTGATCCAGCAAGATTCAAGGCAGATCCTGGCATGAAGAACTTTATTGTGGAGAACGCCAATGTAGCCAAGGAATTAATCTCTGGTAAAGTAGGCATTGTTCACAAAAATGTTAGCGATATTGGTGAAGACGAAGGAGCTGTCGTTCGACATAATGGCAAACGGGCTGGCGCCTACAAGGACACCAGTGGCAAGCTGTTTCTGGTGGATACCACCTGCACCCATCTGGGGTGCGAAGTCGAATGGAACGAGGGCGAGCGTTCATGGGATTGCCCGTGCCATGGTTCCCGCTTCGATTATGCAGGTCATGTCATTGAGGGCCCTGCTGTGGAAGACCTTAAAGTTCTGGACGCTCAGAATTAACCGACACTTAGGGATTAATCTGTAAACCGCTGATACAAAAATTCATCTCACAGACCGGATCGGAATCCGCCTCCAGACGGAAGTAACCGATCCGGTTTTTGCGTATGCTGAATGATAGCTAAACAAACCGTTTTGGCTGCGCATCAACATCAAACGAATAGATACGGGATAAATCGTGACATGGAACTATTTTAAAATCACTACCTTGCATTAATCAGTACTGAATGCTATGATGAATTCACTACTACTGAACAATACACACTAGCGATAAATGAAGCTACGAAGGAGGAACCTGTGTGAATGTGAACATCCAGTTCAAAAAAGGAGTATTGGAGCTGTGCGTCCTGGTATTAATTAACCGCCAGGATCGGTATGGCTACGAACTGGCTCAGGCGGTCTCCAAACATATTGAAGTTGCTGAAGGTGCACTGTATCCCTTGCTTCGACGGCTTGTAAATGACGGGTACTGCACCACCTATCTGCAAGAATCAACGGAAGGACCGCCACGCAAGTATTACCGACTGTCTAATACAGGTCGCGACTACATGACGGCACTGACGACAGAATGGAATGAATTTGTGCGCAATGTCGCAAATCTGATTGAGGAAGGAATCCCCAATGAATAGACAACAGTTTATGAAAGCCATGGAAGTTCATCTACGGCCGATGGACCCATTCGAACGGGCTGAGTTGCTCGCCGACTATGATCAACATTTCGAGCTCGGATTAAGAGAAGGCCGACTGGAAGAGGAGATCGCTCGGGAACTCGGACAGCCGGAAGAAATCGCCAAGGAAGCACTCGGTGATCGGTATGACATCCATACACCGGGTTCAGATGCGTTCTATGCACCGACGTATCAAGAAATGCGGTCACCCAGAAACAGCACCCGAGCCACTCGCAACTTTTTCACCGGAATCGGCCTGTTGTTCCTGAATCTGATTCTAGGGATACCTCTTGGTCTCATTATGTGGTCCGTATGGCTTATCATTGCCAGCCTGTCCTTGCTGGTATTGGCTCCTGTGGCAGCGGTTGTGGATTTCGTATTCCTGAGCCAACTCGATAAAGCAGAGATCTTCGTTGCGATTGGTGCATTCGGTGTCGGCATTTTGTTTGCCATCACATCCAAATATGTTTTTAAAGCCTTCAAAATCGTCACTCTTCAATACATTAGATGGAATAAAAACATGATGAAAGGAGATGTTTCCGCATGAGCACCAAAAAATGGCTTGCTTTGGCCGTGATATGTATTGGAATCGGTTTGCTCGGAACATCGATCTATGGAGTTCAGTTCGGAGATGAACGGGAGAATTACTCCAAACGATGGGATTTCAAAGAGGATGAATTGCAGAACATTATTATAAATGCTAATTTCAGTGCGGATATTGAATTTGTTGTAAGCCCGGATTCGAACGGTTATATCGAAGTGGATGGCAAATGGGACCCTGCCGTAGTCAAAAGCTTCGAACAAGCCACCTTATCCAACGGCACATTCCAACTGTCTCAGACAGAACGTGAACGATTGCAGTTTTTCACCCTGTACTGGAATGATCGAGATTCCACAATAACTGTGGCCCTGCCTGAAGGACACCAATTAAATGAGGTTAAGCTGGATTCTTCTTCAAGTGACTGGAATCTGACAGATCTGAGTGCCAAGCAGCTTGAGCTGAATAACACCTCAGGTTCCATTCGTCTGGAAAACATCAAGGCACCCCGTATTGAGCTGGCTCTAACTTCGGGTGACATTACCGCTTCCATGATTGATGGAGACATGACCGTGAAACAGACATCGGGAAGCCTCACTGCTGATCAGGTAATAGGTCATGTAAACAGTGAGATCGAATCAGGTGATATTGAGATCACTGAATTAAACGGCGCAGCCGATGTTCAATTCACTTCGGGAAGCATCCATATTGAGCAGTCCCATTCTGCACCGATTAATGCATCCGGAACATCAGGAGATATTTTCATTCAAGCTGCACCTGATTTTGACGGAATCTATGACGCTAAGGCTACTTCCGGAAGTGTAGATGTACCTGAATCCCCAATGGTGAGCCGGGAATTAATCAAAGCTCGTACCTCTTCCGGGAGCATCGAGATTACCAAATAGTGATGAAGCAAATTTCCGAACTGTGGGTAATATAGTATAATCAGATGCCAGTCCAATTCTAAGGAGGAATTACCCACATGGAACTTAAAAATAAAACAGCGATCATCACAGGTGCTGGTAAAGGTATCGGACGTGCGATTGCTGAGGCACTTGCCAAAGAAGGTGTGCACCTTGGCCTTATCGCACGTACTGCTGCCGATCTTCAGGCTCTTCAACAGTCTCTTAGTCAAGAACACGGTGTGAAAGTAACCAGTGCTGTAGCAGATATCTCGGATCGTACACAGGCAGAAGCCGCTGTAGCAGCCATCGAGATGGAACTCGGCGCGGTGGATATCCTGATCAATAATGCAGGTATCGCAAGCTTCGGCACATTGCTGGATATGGACCCAGAAGAGTGGGAACGCATCTTGCATGTTAACGTTATGGGTACATATTACGTCACACGTGCTGTCCTTCCTAGCATGATCAAGGAAAGTAGCGGCAGCATTATCAATATTGCTTCCACTGCAGGTGAGCGCGGATTCGCTACAGGTTCGGCATACTGTGCATCCAAGTTTGCTCTACTCGGCATGACCGAATCTCTAATGCAGGAAGTGCGCAAGTCCAACATTCGTGTAACGGCGCTGACACCAAGTACAGTGAATACGGAGCTTGCGACCAATGCCGGACTGAAAATCGGAGACGAAGATCGCATGATGCAAGCCGAAGATGTAGCTGAACTGGCACTGGCAACGCTCAAGCTGTCCGACCGTGTATTCGTCAAAGCCGCAGGCATCTGGACAACCAATCCGCAATAGGCCGCATGAGATAGATAAAGGTGGGAGGGAGCATAAGCTCCCTCCTCTTTATGTATTCCATAGATCCAAACCCAACTCCTTGGACACAGCAATCAGTACGACCGCAGGCTCCTCACCGATATTGGTCACTTCGTGGGGCACAATGGCATTCCAGGTAAACGAATCACCCGCTTCGAGAACTTCCACATCTTCGCATTGCTCCGCACGAATCTTACCCTGCAAGACCAGATGGCTCTCTTCTCCGGCATGTTTGCTAACCCCGGTCGATGCACCTGGCGGTAACTCCACAATGGACATGCGCATCGCACCTTTGGCTGTAAGCTGCTGTACTTTGATCTGTCCGCTTCCCGCTGTCGTTTCCTTGCGCTCGTTCTTACGCACCACGTTCATCCGTTGCTCCGGTGTCAGCAGCAAATAGGGAAGTGGCACTTCCAGATAATCTGCAATACTTTCAAGCGTAGCAATGGAAGGTGACGTTTTGTTATTTTCCACGTTGCTGATAAAACCTTTGGACAACCCGGTGCCCTCGCACATCTGCATGATCGTAATCTGTTTCTGCTTGCGGATCGTACGAATAGCAAAGCCGATATCCATATCGCGTCCCTCCCCTTCTATTGATTGAGACATAAACCTCCATTTATTCGGCGCGTGCCTCCACAAATATAATCCGATTGCCGAACGGATCTGTCACGGTCAACTCCCTTGAATTCCAAGGCGTCTCCTCTATACCGGGCCTAGCATGTTTGTACTCTTTCTTACGAAGTGCACCATGTAATGCATCCAGGTTATCCGTCTCCACACGTAAGGCGGCTCCAGGTGTACAATCCCCATGATGTTCAGATAAATGAATCACAATAGAATAGAGCGAAACCTGCATATATAAGGGCATATCATGCTCAAATCGATGTTCCCAATCCAATTGGAAACCCAGGTATTCAAGGTAGAATTCTCTGGCCTTGTTTTCATCAAATATTCTCAGAATAGGCACGATACTCTTTAACATCCTGATCACGTCCTCGGGAATAAGATATGAACCATGCGCAGCGGCATTTATTGTAGAACCATTCAAGATTTTTTATAAACAACATATATTCATCATACAAAAAAAGTATTGACCCTACAATGAAACCATGATAAATTTTGTTCATAAATAAGAATATTTATTTCATATTGGTGAACTTTATGATCAGAACAATATATTTAACTCATTCCTCTTCAGGTGGTGTTTTCAATGAATTCTCCTTATATACATGAAGTCCGATTACCGTCTCATTACAATCCAGATCAGCGTTATCCCGTAATCTTCGCCTTACATGGTATGGGATCAGATGAGCAAGATATGCTTCGTTTAATGGAGCCTATGAAGTCTGATTTTATTATTGTTGCCATCCGTGGGCCTATCGTTCAGGGTAGTGGTTATGCTTATTTTCAGATTAAAAGCATCGGCAACCCTATCCGTGAATTGTATGATGCCTCTGTGCTGGGACTGCAACAGTTGATTGTTGATCTGTCCGCCAAATATGCTATTGATCCCACGCGGCGTTATATCGCCGGATTCAGCCAGGGTGCCATTATGGCGATGACTTTATCGCTGGTGATGGGAGATGAAATTAAAGGCATTGTAGCGATGAGTGGGTACATCCCGCAATTTGTGAAAGACGAGTACACGCTGCAACCCGGTTCGGAGCTATCTGTGTTTATCTCGCATGGAGATCAAGATCATCTATTCCCGCTCCAACTGGGTGAAGATAACGCCGATTTCTTCCGTCAACATACCGATCACATCACATATGTACCTTACAACGGTGGGCACCAGGTGACCCCCGATCTATACCGTCAATTCCAACACTGGCTTCGGGCGGATGCAAATCTGACTGCCGAAGACCCGAAAGGACTGAATGCATAATGATGCCATCCCTGTTTATTGCCCACGGCGCCCCTTCACTGGCTTTGGAGGAGAATGGGTACACTGAGTTTGTGCAAAAACTTGGACAAGAACTGCCGAAACCCAAAGCAATCGTATTGTTCTCTGCTCACTGGGAATCCACTACTCAGCTTGTATCCTCGGTAGCCAATTACGAGACCATCTATGATTTCGGCGGTTTCCAGCCAGAGCTGTATCAGATTAAATACCCGGCTCAAGGACATGCAGAGACCACAGCCGAAGTGGAGCGTTTATTTGCAGAAGCCGGGATTCCAGTACAGACCGATGACGTCCGTGGCCTGGATCATGGCGCTTGGGTTGTTCTGCGTCTGCTCTACCCGAATGCGGATACTCCCGTAGTAGCCTTGTCCGTGAATCGCTATCTGACAGGTGAGCAGCAATATCAGGTTGGACAAGCGCTCGCTTCCTTGCGTGAGCAGGACATTCTCGTGATTGGCAGCGGCGGAACGGTACACAATCTGCGTCGGTTGAACTGGGAAAGTAACGGCGTTGACCCATGGGCATCAGAGTTCGACAACTGGCTGCATGACAAGCTGGTGAGTTGGGATACGGTGTCTCTCTTCGCCTATGACAAGCTGGCGCCTTCAGCTCAAGCCGCCGTGCCTACTCCGGAGCATTTTGTACCGCTGTTGCTCGCTATGGGTGCGGGAGATCAAAACAAGCAGGCATCGCTCCTGTTCAAAGCCTATCAGTATGGCAACCTTAGTCTGTCCTGCTGGAAGTTTGATTAAAGAGGACTTTGTAAAAGATTAGTCTCATTTATATAGTAGATAAAAAATATAGCGTGGGTTACAGGGATTGCTCCTGTTGCTCACGCTTTATTTGTTGTTAGGAGCAACTTCCATGAAGTTAATAGATGGAGCTGTGGATGTAACCAGGTATGCTGATTATGCAACAACCGGCTTTGAATGATGAGACCATCGGAGCAAGGAAGACAAGACTCTTGATTCTTGTGTGCTTTTTCGGATTATAACTATAATATGAGGTGAAATTAGGCATAGTTTACTCGGATATCATTCAACATATTATCTCAATAGCTCATACGGAGGGGAATCGGATGCCAGAACAGCGCAAGAGCCATTTTACATGCTGTCCCTGGAAAAGATTCAAAAGGAGCAGTCCACACTGGTGGAGAACCGCCTGGATGATTATTATACCGAAGAAGAGCTCCGTGAGCTTGATCCCGAATCAAGCCGTATCTGTTTCAAAAGAAATGGATTACGTTTGGCATGCTCGGCAATCCAACCGGAACTTACGTGCTCTGGAGGCCATTGAATACTGAGATACATATGGTGATATGACCTTTTTTGCATAATGCTGGGATATGTCAAAGCGGTTATAATAACATTTAGTGGAAATGCACATGCTGTATAGATAAGATTGCCTTTTCTGCACCTAATACATTGATCTGGGAGGGACATACGAAGTGGCTGAACAACCGAAGTCTGAGAGCTTTCTGTCTCTCGTCAAAAAGGGGAATACATCCTCCGCTGTAGCGATGGCAGGGAATGCCGTACTTGCCGTGTGCAAAGGAGGGGCTTTCCTATTCAGTGGCAGTGGTGCCATGTTCGCTTCGGCGATGCATTCATTTGCTGATGCCATTAACCAAGGATTTGTCTTTGTCGGCAGTGTGTTGTCCGAGAAAAAACCTACACGCCGCTTCCCGACCGGATTCGGACGGGTCATCAACATTTTCTGTATGATCGCCGTTATTGTCGTGACGATTATGGCTTATGAAACTATCCATGAGGGTATCCATCTGCTCCAGCATCCTGCTGGTCATTCCGGGGGACTCTGGATTAACATCGGTGTGCTCGTCTTGAACATTCTGATCGACGGGGCCATTCTGATCAAAGCCATGAAGGAAATCCTCAAAGAAGCACGTGCACCCAAAGCCGCTGGATTTGCCTTGGTCCCTGCTGCCATCAAAAACGTAGGCCGTGCTGCACCGCCAACCCGTCTCGTATTCTACGAAGATGTTGTGGCTGTACTTGGTGCCCTTCTAGCGTTGATCTCCGTCGTGGTCATTGCCTTAACCAATTTTGCATTGCTTGATGGTATTGTAACGACGATTATTGGATGCTTGATGATCGCTGTAGCCTTCCGTGTCGGTTATGATAATATGATCGGATTGATCGGTGTAGCGGCTCCGCAGGATATTGAGGACAAAGTGTCCCAGACCATTCTGGCAGACACACACGTTGCCGATATTCAGATGATGCGTATCATTCAGGAAGGCCGTTATTATCATGTGGAAGGTCTGATTGAACTGACCAAAGGACTCAGCCTGGCTGATGCGGATGACATCAAGTTCCGTATTCAGGAGAAGTTGATGACGAACCCCGACATCGCTGACGCAGCCATCTCCATAATTGAGGATGACGGCGTGAACAGCTGGGGCAAGAAACATTCAGATGTGGTGAAATAACGAGCTTCGCTTTTGATAAAAAGAATGACAGAACCCACTCTCAACAGAGTGGGTTCTTAGCATGTTCAACTACACCCTCATCTAGGGAGTATAGTTTCTCCAATTTGCCTACCTAGACTTTGGTCTAGGTTTACTTTAACTCCAAAGGCGGAGGATATCCTTTTCCAGTTCATGGTATGCTGTGAATAACGAAAGAATTGCTCTACATACAACTGTTCGGAAAATTGATCTTGTATTGAGAAGGAGAGATATTATGGCTAAACGTACGATCCTTGCGCCTGTTCTCATTTTGCTGGGCGTGTACCTGATTCTGAACCAGGGAGGTTCACTCGGTCCGGGTACGATCTTTGCGACCTTCTGGCCCACGTTATTCGTGATTCCACTCGGGCTGTTCTTTCACTGGCTGTACTTCTCCATGATTGGCAGAGGGGTAGGACTGCTGGTTCCTGGTGGGTTGCTGCTCACGGTGGGTATCGTCTGTCAGATTGCCATGCTGTTTAACAACTGGGGTACGATGTGGCCGGGCTTCATTCTGGCTGTAGCTGTTGGTTTGTTTGAATTATACTGGTTCGGTGGTCGGAACAAATGGTTGCTGATCCCCATCAACATTCTAACGGTTATATCGCTGCTGTTCTTCGCCGTAATGTCAATTGGCACGATGCTGAGCAGCTTGAGCTTTATCCAACCGTTCGTGGCCATTGTGTTGATTATGGGTGGGGCATGGATCATGGTGGGGCGCAAAAAGCGCATGTAACCCTTTATTCGTTTCCACTTGATCACTGCGGTGACAGAACAACTTCGGATCGCTGTTATCCCCGGATTTTTTTGAATTCCATCTAGAATGGGAAAATCCGTTGATAAAGGCGACCGCTTCGCTTCCTTCGTTTGTTCTGTCCCCTCCGTGAATGTGTTCACGAAAAAAACATGACCTGAGCTATTGCTCTGAAGAAGGTAATAAAAAAAGGGGTGCTGCTCGTCATCTATTGATATGACGAGCAGCACCCCTTTATTTTTTTCAGATCTAACGAACTGTACATACGCTATTGGCGGTTATTTACTGTGCATTTTAAACTCTAGGAACAGGTCGTTATAATGCGAGAGCATTTTTTTACCCAGATTATCGTAGACCTCCAGCTTACCTGTCAGTGTCTCGTCCGGATAGAAACGTTCATCCTCCGAGATATCCTCCGGCAGCAGCTTAAGCGCCTCGGCGTTCGGTGTGGAATATCCGACATACTCCGCATTGCGAGCGGCATGATCCGGGTCCAGCATGAAGTTGATAAACTGGTGTGCTCCTTCAATATTACTCGCTGTTTTTGGAATAACCATGTTATCGAACCAGAGGTTCGAGCCTTCTTCCGGCACCATGTAATCCAGCTTGTCGTTCTCATCCATAATCTCGGACGCATCCCCGGACCATACGAGCCCAACGGCTGCTTCCTCATTCGCGAGCAACATCTTGATCTCGTCTCCGACAATCGCTCTCACATTAGGTGTCAATGTAGACAGCTTCTTCAGCGCTTCTTGCAGATGATCTTCGTTGGTATCGTTCAGGGAATACCCGAGACTGTTGAGACCCATACCAATGACTTCGCGTGCGCCATCAAGGAGAAGGATCTGGTTTTTTAGACGCGGGTCCCACAGGTCGTTCCAGCTATCAAACGTTAATCCATCCACCAGTTCGGGATTGTACACAACCCCCACCGTTCCCCAGAAATAAGGGATGGAATACTTGTTGCCTTCATCAAAGGACAAGTCCATGAACCGCGGATCAATGTTGTCCAGATGAGTCAATTTGCTGTGATCGAGTGGAACGAGCAGGTCTTCTTCTTTCATTTTGCTAATCGCATATTCGGAAGGAATTGCCACATCAAACGTGGTTCCCCCCTGCTCAATCTTGGTCAGCATCGCTTCATTGGAGTCAAACGTCTGATAGATCACTTTAATGCCCGTCTCGTCCTCAAACTCCTTAAGCAGATCCGGGTCGATATAATCGCCCCAGTTATAGATAGTCAGCGTGTTGCCGCCAGAATACCCCTGACTCTTGTTCAGATACGAAGCCAGGATCATCAGGGCAAAGGCGGCCACGAATACAATTGCAAATGTCCGTACCAGTTGCTTCATGGACGCAGCCCCTTCCCTCCAGGTGGAATCCGCGTTGCACGGCGGTTAATGAAGTAATATCCAACGACCAGCAACACCGTCAGCAGGAACAATAGGGTCGACAGCGCATTGATGGACAGGGATACGCCCTGCCTTGCTCTGGAGTATATCTCTACCGAGAGTGTAGAGTACCCATTACCCGTGACGAAGAATGTTACTGCAAAATCATCGAGCGAGTACGTCAAAGCCATGAAGAATCCAGCAAAAATACCTGGTTTCACGTATGGCAGCACCACACGCGTCAGAATCTGCCATGAACCAGCGCCCAGATCGCGTGCCGCATCCATCAATGTTGGGCTCATCTCTTGCAGCTTTGGCAGCACCATGATCACGACAATGGGTACACTGAACGCAATATGAGACAGCAGAACCGAAGTGAAGCCCAGTTTGATGCCAATCATGGTGAACAAGATCAGGAACGATGCACCAATGATGACATCGGGACTAACGATGAGCACGTTATTGAGTGACAGCAGCGTATTTTTGGTCCGTTTGCGACGCACATGGTAGATCGCCAGTGCTCCGGCTACACCAAGGATCGTGGAGATCGCTGATGACAGCAATGCTATAATAAATGTGTTAAGCACAATGATGAGCAGCCGAGTATCGGCGAACACCTCTCTGTACCATTCGAGCGTGAATCCTTCGAAGCTGCGCATGTGGCCGCCACTATTGAAGGAATAGAAGATCAGATACGCAATCGGTGCGTACAGTATGGCGAATACAACGGCTAGATAGACGTTAGACAGCTTTCCGTTTCTTCCCATTACGCACCTCCTTCTTTCCTGATCCAGTCAGGAACATAATAATCGCCATCGCAATAATCAAAAAGACGGCAATCGTAGAACCCATCCCCCAGTCCTGGGTGACGAGAAAATGTTGTTCAATCGCTGTTCCCAGCGTAATCACACGGTTCCCCGCAATGAGACGGGTAATCATGAACAGGGACAGCGCAGGAATAAATACAGCCTGACAGCCTGATTTCACACCGCTAATCGTCAGCGGAAAGATAACCCGGCGGAATGTCAGCCACGATGAGGCACCCAGATCACGCGCCGCGTAGATCAAGGATGGATTCATCTCTTCCAGCGCATTGAAGATCGGCAGGATCATGAATGGAATGAAGATGTACACCGAGACAAAGATAAAGCTGAAGTCGGTGAACAAGATCTGTTGTGTGCCAATACCCACGACTTCAAGCAGAGAGTTGGTCAAGCCGTACGTTCCGAACAGGCCGATGAAGGCATATGCTTTTAGCAAAAGATTGATCCAGCTTGGCAGAATGATCAGCAGCAACCACAGCTGCTTGTGCTTCGTCCGGGTTAGCATATACGCCGTCGGGTAGGAGATTAACAGCGAGAAGGCCGTAATCAGAAATGCATACCAGAACGAACTGAGCGTCATCTGCAAGTACACAGGTGTGAAGAACCGGGCGTAGTTGCCAAACGTGAAGTTGCCTTCGACGTCGAAGAACGAGTAATAGATGACCAGCAGAACCGGCGCCACAACGAACAACACCATCCATAATACATATGGAATCAGATACGCATTGCGTGTGCTGGCCTTAGTCTGCATGAGCGGCCTCTTGATAGGCTTCGAGTCGTCTATCGAACTCTTCCTCGGTCTCGTTAAAGCGCATAACATGTACCGCTTCCGGGTCAAAATACAGTCCAATCCGTGCGCCTACAACGGCTTTCTTGGTTGAATGAACAAGCCACTCATTGCCCGCATCGTCGTACGTGGATATCTCGTAATGCACCCCACGGAATAACTGGGAGTCTACATTGACTTTGAGCTTGCCTTGGTCTTCGGTTGTTATCTCCAGATCCTCTGGACGAATGACAATCTCTACTGGCTCGTCCGGCTGGAGACCCTGATCGACACACTCGTGCTGTGCGCCAGCGAATTCCACCACAAAGTCCTGCTTCATTTTCCCCGATACAATATTCGATTCCCCGATAAAGTCTGCCACAAAGCGGTTAATCGGCTCATCATAGATATCATTCGGTGTACCGCTCTGTTGAATCACGCCGCCATTGAGGACAAAGATCTCGTCCGACATCGCCAACGCCTCTTCCTGATCATGTGTAACAAAGATAAACGTGATGCCCAGTCGTTGTTGCAGCTCCCGCAGCTCATACTGCATTTCGGTCCGCAGCTTCAGATCGAGTGCTGACAAAGGCTCGTCCAGCAGGAGAATTTCAGGTTCATTCACGATGGCGCGTGCAATCGCGACACGTTGTCGTTGTCCGCCGGACATTTCGCCAATTTCCCGGTTTTCATAACCGGACAGATTGACGAATTTGAGGGCTTCCAACACTTTGCTGCGAATTTCAGCTGTTTTCATCTTTTTGATCCGCAAACCAAAAGCCACGTTCTCAAATACATTCAAATGTGGAAATAATGCATAATCCTGAAATACGGTATTCACCTGCCGCTGGTGGGCAGGCACTCGGTTGATGAGCGCACCGTTAAAATAAATACTGCCCTGTGTCGGCTCCGCAAAGCCGGCAATCAGCCGCAATATGGTTGTTTTCCCGCACCCTGAAGGGCCAAGAAGCGTATAAAATTTACCCCGCTCAATCTCAAAGCTGACTGCCTTCAATACGGCTTCATCCTGATCGTATTGCTGAGTCACCGCTTCGAAGCGGATAATCGGTTGTTGTTCTGACATGCTTCACATCGCCCCCTTATACTTGAGGTACATCTTAAGTCTGTACACTTTCGTCCATGTTCCTTATTGATAACCCATCTATTATATATGATTCAGGTATATCCGCAATGGTTTTGATGTAAACGCCACGTGTCATTTCTTCTTATTTTCATAAATCCTGCATACATTACGGGTATATGTCGATATCTACGCATCCATATGAGGTGAAGGAAGGAATTATAGGATTCCATTTTATGTGGGAGAGGAGTCTTGGCTCTTGGATATTCGTCGTAACCTGCCTTTGCTGATGACGATTTGTTTCCTAAGTCAGATGGGCGGATTCATGATTCTGCCCCTGTTTCCTTTATTTATTGAGGAATTCGGCCTGTCTGGATGGATGATGGGGGTTATTTTTGCACTTTTTTATGTGGGGAAAGTCATTGGTGGCATTCCTGCAGCGGCAATTTATAAGAAACTAGGTGGTAAAAAAGCTCTCATCCTCATGCTGTTACTACTCGCTGTCTGTATGGGTGGCTTCGCGCTGTCTACTGCTGCGGTGTTATTCGGCCTGCTCCGGCTGCTGCAGGGGCTCGCTTCCACCGGTCTTACCGTGGTTGTGCGTTCGATCATCGGGGACGGAGGGAATATAGATAACCGCGGCCTGTACAATGGATATATCAGCAGCAGTGAGGGTGGCGGTATGGTGCTCGGTCCTGTAATAAGTGGCTGGCTCGCGCTGCACTGGCCCTTGTCGGTGCCTTTTCTACTCGTGACCATATGTTGTCTGATGGCCGTTGTCGCTGCGATGGGGATGAAGACGAAAGCACAAGCTAGAGCCAATCGTGGATCTGGGGATACGTTAAGTGATCATCTAATTCCTTCGGCTACTGTGACACAAGAACCTTTGCAACACTCAACACATTCGCTACTCTCCACGGATGAAGCTGTTGTAGATTCCACCACTAGTGACTCCCATCCTCATACTGTAACGACTGCACCTCCTTTATCTTCATCACCGTCTGATGCAAAGCATACTCAGGAGGCGTATACAAGGCTCACCCGGCGGCAACAGCTGATTGGCTACGGTACGGTGCATTTTCTGGAGATGAGTGCCTATGCGGTATTTCTCACCTATTTCGCACTATATGCAGCTCACATCATGCACTGGGACCCCTTTGCAACCAGTCTCGCCTTCACCGTCTCCGGGATTTCTACGCTTGCCGCTGCTCCCTTTGTTGGTTATCTCTCTGACCGGATGGGCGATCGCCTGCTGCTCTGCATGCTTGGCATGTTCCTGATTGGAATTGAAGTTGCTGTATTTCTAAGCACGTCCTCCCATCTATGGGTCTACGTTGGCATGCTGATTGGTGGGGTCGGTGGGGCTTGTTACATGGATTCATTCTTTGCCCATATTGGTGACCACATCCCAGACGAGAGTCGAAGTTCTGTCATAGGCAAAATCGTCTCTGCGGCCGAGATCGGCTCCATCGTGTCGCCATTGGTGGCAGCACTAATGATGGAGGTTGGGTCGCTGTATTCCGTTTTTGTGTTCAATCTGGTGCTGATTGCTGCTGCCATTGTAGTTCAGGCCGCGATGCGGAGTCGGTACAAGACAAAACGGGTGTAAACGCAAAAGGGAGATGTCCCTCAAGTCATGAATATGACGGAGGACATCCCTTAATTGGCATAATTATTTCTAACGAACTGTGCAAGTGCTATTCGCTTCAATTTCCACAGGGTTGTAGACTAACGAATCACAGAGGCGCTATTCCCTTGATTTGTTGCTCCTGCATCGGTTTCAGGCAAGTTAATGCCGATATAACGCTATTAAGGTTCGTTAATTTAACAGTTCCATAATAATCCGCCCTATAAGACACGCTCAGTTCGTTAGCTATACAACTCGTGAGAGAAACCATTTCGGTGGCAACCTCTCGATTATGTTTTTCCCAATAATGCTGCGATATGTTCTGCATTTTCTTGAATTTTTCTTTTTAAGTAAGGGTCCGTCCTGTCAGGTAATTCTGTCGGTTTGTAAAACTTTGCTTCAAGAACTTCAACTCCATCTGGCTTCAGTTCTCCCTCATATTCCGTGCAAATATAACCAATGACGACATTGTAGTATTCATGCCCATTTTTTAATTTCGTATGTAACTCTTTTCCTGAGAAGACGCCGTACAGATGAAGTTTCTTGATCTCTATCCCAATCTCTTCTTTAATCTCTCTTATTGCAGACTCTTCCACCGATTCGCCGAGCTCCATGAATCCACCCGGTACTCCCCAAGTGTCATCCATATGTCGAACCAACAGAATCTCACCTGTCTTATTCAAGATCAATATACTCGGTCTCACCAAAATAACAGGAGTATTGCCAACCAACCCTCGCAACGTTTCAATGTAACCCATGGATTATTCCCTCCCTATGTGAAGTCATACCTTATTATAAGCGTGTTATATATTTCCATATAGAGAAAGAATATTCTTCTTTTCTTCCTATTTTGAAGCCCTTCGTTTGGAAAAAATAATCGCAAAAAATAACCCGCCTACACAACTCAGTGTGCAAACGGGCATTTCATTGGTGCCTCTCCGGCCTGAGGCTGGTGATTCTCCACTTGTGCATTCTGCTGCTCGCTGCTTCGCGGCTCTGCGGCAGATGCCACGTCATCTTTCAGGGTATACGCCTGATCCTGACGGAAAAAGTTCGGCCTCACGATCTCATTGCGATAGGAGCTGTGGAAAATATGCGTTGTCGCCGGGGACACTGGCGGAATCAGCCACACCCAATCTCCGGTCAGCTCACGTCCAGCTTTCTCTTCTCGCTGTTCAAACATAGCAAATTGGGCGGCCGCCGTGTGGTGATCCACAATGCTCACGCCTGCTTTTTTGAACGAATGCAGCACAGCCACATTCAGTTCAACCAACGCACGATCCTTCCACAATGTTGTTTCACTCGACGTATTGAGTCCTAACGCTTCCGCCACCGCAGGCAGTTTGTTATACCGGAACGTGTCCGCCAGATTACGAGCGCCAATCTCGGTACCCATATACCAACCATTGAACGGCGCTGCCGGGTAGGACACACCGCCAATCTCCAGTCGCATATCGGCGATCATCGGCACACCGTACCAGCGCATGCCCAGATCGGCAATCTCCGCCCGCTCCGGGTGCTCAATGGCTACTTCAACAATCTCTTCCTCGGGCACAGCGTACCACTCGGGTTCTTGTCCTTTTGCCTGAATAATGAGTGGCAAGACATCATAGGAGCCACCTTCTCCCTGCCAGCCAAGTGACATCGCCGCCTTCGTCAGTTCCACCGAAGCAGGATCCCCAACAATGCCTTGCTCTGTCTCATATCCCGCATAACGAATAAGCTGATGATTCCAGAGTCGTATCGGAGTTCCATTCGGTCCATCCGGTGGAAGGATGGTGATCATCGGAATGACTTTGCCTCCGTTAGAAGCTACATGGATATGATTCAGCACAGCTTCTGCTGCCGTTCCTGCTGTATCGGCATGGCGTGCGTCCACGATTCGCATTTTATCCCAGAACAGCCGCCCGATGCAGCGGTTGCTGTTTCGCCAGGCCATTTTGCAACCCTGCTCCAATTCATCTGTGGTGTGCACATAGGTTCCCGTTACTTCGATTTCTCCCATAACGGCAACAAGCCGGGCCTGCGCGTCTTCACGCGAATGGCCCAGCTCTTCATAACATGTATATATAAACCGTTCAGCTTCTTCCTGCAATTTTTCCAGGTCTGACCGCATTGTTCATTCCACCATTCTGTACATCTTGAATGCCATCATTATACGGCAAGCACACCGGATTTGTAAGCGAACGGACACTTTGTTCACGGACTCTACATATCGTTGTCAGGATGTAGGGTGACTTTGTTTATTTGCCTAGAAATGCGTTTAACATCCAGACCTCTTTATCCAGTGCAGCGGTGAATCCAATCAGCATATCTTCCGTTGCGTTATCTTCTGCTTCTCCTGCTTCGTGAATACCTTGATGAATCACTTTCACCATCGTACGCAGATCAGCAACCACCGACTCTACCATACGCTCAGCGGACAACTGGCCTTGCGCCTCTTCAATCGGAGACAGACGCAGTTGTTCAGCCATGGTTGCTACCGGACGTCCACCAATAGCAAGCAAACGTTCAGCAACCTCATCCATATTCGCTGTAGCCAAGTTATACAGTTCTTCGAATTTGGCGTGTAATGTGAAGAAGTGAGGTCCTTGAACATACCAGTGGAAGTGATGCAGTTTCGTGTACAGTACGGACCAACCTGCGATCTGACGGTTCAGAACCTCTTGAAGTGCTGTGGTGTTGTTAGCAAAAGTATTGTTTGTAGTTTGGATTGTGCTCATGGAATTTATCCCCTCTCGAATATAAAAATAGAATTTGAATTTTAATATGGATTGCTTTGATTCGTTTCTTTTAATTTAGACTTAATCTAAATCTTATTTTAATTATAACACCACATATGCTGTTTGGGAAGGTTCTGAACTACTCTTTTAAATGAAGATTTCATGAAGCACAGCTTCATAGAAGCATTGGTACAGGAAATTAGAAAAAGATGATTGTTAGCAAATTGTTCCCAACCCATTAGAGCTATGATAAACTCGCCTGATTGGGTTTCCATCAATTTTATGGAATAGGATGATACCCATCATAAGGATAGTTACCGATGTAGGAAGTTAAATTAGTCACTATTGCGGAGGTAAACATGAGGATATTTCAATTTAAACAAGAGTCAGGTAAGAAGATTATCAAATTCGATTCTAATTTCGTTATGTCACGTATCACGCAGACCCATAAAGAAGCTCATATAGGATGTATGCACTTGGATAAAGATGGAGTAATAGGTTATCACCAAGCTATGGTTCCTCAACTCCTTTTAATAGTAAGCGGAGAGGGCTGGGTTAGAGGTAAAGCAAATGAATACATCAAAGTGCATTGTGGTGAAGCGGTTCTCTGGGATAAACATGAATGGCACGAAACTAAAACAGCAACTGGACTAATGGCAATTGTAATTGAAAGCGAAGAGTTAGACACCTCATCATTGATGCCTTTATAGAAGGTATAATATAAAAAGCAGACCTGCACCACGCTGGTAGCAGGTCTGCTCCTTTAAACATAATTCTCCTTAAACTCGGACGAGCTCAAAAGTGAGAATAGAACTGATTTCCTCATAGCTCCGTGCTACAAAATGAGGTTGATGATCGGACTCCGGCAATGCCTCCCGATGGTTGAACCAGATAACTTTCCATCCTGCATCCACTGCACCTACCACATCATTACGCCACGAGTCTCCGATGTAATAGCTGGAACGGGCATCTGTCCCGGACTGCTTACTCACATATTCAAACAACCTGCGATCTGGTTTCGCATAACCAGTTGTACCGGAGATGAAGATCAGATGCTCGTCCACGAGACTAAGCACATCCAATGCTTCAAGCTTACGCCGCTGATGTTCCCCTTCTCCATTGGTGATTAGACCGACAGTATGACCTTCTGCCTGAAGCCTTCTGATTAGCTCATATGCTCCTTCAAAAGGTACAATCTCAAATTGTCTGCTCAAATACTGTGCTTGCAGCTCTTCAGCTTGTCCCTGTTGTAAAGATATTCCAAACTCCTCCATCGTCAGCTCAAATCTACGACGACGCATTCGCTCCACGGCATCCGGTTCTGGTACAGCCGACAGATCTTCTTGAGCAGACAGCCAGTCACTATAATAACGAAAACGATGATAGGTCTCAGCATAAGGGAAATCATCCGGCAGGCCGAGAACGTCCTGCAACGCGCCACGAAGCGGCTGCAGGTGATCGTATAAGGTATCATCTACATCGAAAAATATGGTTTTAGCATTATTTATTTCATTCATAATGGTGTCTATCCTCCTGCTTTTGCTTCCAAACATTCTCTTCTTACTATATATGTATTCATTTGTCCCGTCCAAAAGAGGATTTTTTGCAGCCCTCTCTAGGATAAACCATAGCCAGAGACCTCTGTCTGGCAAAGAATCATTAAACAGTCATTCTTATACATAAAAAAACCCCATCTCACAACTCATGGTCATGAAATGGGGTGACGCTCTTTTTTTAATAAAATCTATTCTACAATCAACGATACAACTTTACCTGCATTCACATCAATCAAGCCATGGTCCGTAATCTTCAACGCGGGACTTACCGCAAGAGAATGGGTGCTGATCGACATGATCGGGTTGTAATGCACGTACCCAAGAGACAACATTGCTGCTCTCAGCTCCTTCACTTGATGGGACACCACTGCAAGTGGTTCTTCCGTCAAAATGCCACCTACGGGAAGTTCCAGATGGGACAGCACCTTGCCATCTTCCACCACGCAGAATCCACCCTGGCTCGAAATCACTGTGTTAGCTGCCAGTATCATATCTTCACGATTACGTCCTACAACCAGCAGGTTGTGATTGTCGTGTGAGTATGTCGTTGCAATAGCGCCGCGTTTGATGGTGTCTCCACCGATCAGACCATGTGCACGATTGCCGTTCACTCCATAACGTTCAAAGGTCGCGATTTGAGCATATCCACTTTCTTCCCACTGCAATTCGCCATCTGAGGACTGAACGGATGCAATATGCTCTTCCACAAAAGTAGAACCATCCTTGACCATCATGACACGGCATTGGTACTCCCCTTCACTGGCGAGACCAACCCCTGATCCACTGACTTTCGGATCTGACAATTGAATTGCAAAATCTGCTACGCCCAGCTTCTCCAACTGTACGCTCTTATAGAAGTGAGGTGGGAACTGCCCGGTTATGCGCTCCTGCTTATACGGTTCGTAATCGTCATAAGCTTTGCGGCCGTTTTTGTACACCTGATCAATAGAGAGATCATCCAAGTTGGATACCAACACATAATCGGCCACTTTGCCTGGGGCAACGCTGCCACGATCAGTCATTTTCATCCGGGAAGCAGGGGTAGATGTTGCTGCATAGATCGCGTCTTCCGGACGCATGCCCATCTGAATTGCTTTGCGTACGATATGATCCAGATGACCACGCTCCACCAGTGAATCCGGCATCACATCATCCGTAACAAAGCAGAAATGCTGCGCCACATCATGTTGAATCAGGTACTCCATGACTTCCGGGGTCATTGATTTCTCCTGAATTTCAATAAACATACCTGCCGCAATCCGCGCCTGCAATCCCTCAATGCTCTGATGGGTATGGTCGGAATCGATGCCTGCGTAGATCAGTCGATGCAGATCGAGTCCAAGCAGTTTCGGTGTATGACCTTCGATCACCAGATCGGGATAGTTTTTGCGGATATGCTGTAGAATCTGGTTCGTCTTGCATTCCGGATCACGGATGACATCGACATAATTCATGATCTCGCCCAGACAGATGATCTCGCCAGTGGCGAGCAGCACGTCCATATCTTCGATCTCGATCGAACCACCTGTTGTCTCCATCGGGGTTGCCGGAACGGAACTTGGGATCGCATAGAACATGTCCACTGTCGTCTCCCGACTCGCAGCCATCATCTCCTGAACACCCTCCAGCCCGAATACATTCGCCATCTCATGCGGTTCCGCTACAATGGATGTTACCCCGCAGCCAATCAGACCATGGGAAAAGGTTTCCGGTGTCACCATCGTGCTTTCGATATGCAGATGGATATCAATCAAGCCAGGAATCATGTATCTTCCTCGCGCATCGATGACTTCGTCTGCCTGAATCATCTCCGGTCCACCGGGTCCAACATATAGGAATCTGCCGTCGAGTACAGCAACGTTGTTCATTTCAAACCGTTTATAATAACTGTTATACACATGTACATTCACAATTAGTTGATCTGCACGCATGGGGCATAATCTCCTTCTTCACAAGCATTTCACCGCGATCCGGACTGGACAATGAACCTGCACTTTAATCTGATGCACTGCACTTGATTGCGTACCACTGCCTCGGCCGGAATCATCGCATGAAATGCCTTCTTTGCTGCTCTTATTTCTTCAAGCTACTCCCTACATTCACGACTACTCTACCAATACAAGCTTGTCCTGTGGGAAAATCAGGCTAACACGCTGCCCACTAAGGTACGGTGTTTCCATCTCCTGATTTGCTGTGAAATCACCTAGCTCCGTCTCGATTACATACTGATAGCTGCGTCCCAGATACGTACTGACTTTGATAATCCCCGGCAATGCATTCACCACATCCGCAGAGGTATCTCCACTAACGATCAGATCATCCGGGCGAATTGCACCTTTGCGTGCACCGGGACGTGCTGTTCCGGGATGCGCCGTTGCAGTAAACGTACGTCCACCTGCGCTCAGCGTAATCAATTCACCTGCATCACTACGCTCTGCGAATTCAATGAAATTATGGAACCCGATGAATCGTGCTACAAATTCCGTTGCGGGATATTTGAAAATGGTTTCCGGGCGGTCGAGCTGCTCAACCACACCTTTGTTCATAATCGCTACCTGATCCGAGATCGAGAAACACTCTTCCTGATCATGAGAGACATACAGTGTTGTAATGCCCAGCTCTTGCTGAATCCGGCGAATCTCCACCCGCATGTTGAGTCGCAGGTTGGCATCCAGGTTACTGAGTGGTTCGTCGAACAAGAGCAGGTCAGGTTCAATGACCAATGCGCGGGCAATCGCCACACGTTGACGCTGTCCACCGGACAGTTCTTGTGGAAAACGTTTCTCAAATCCATTCAGGTTAACGACTTCCAGGATTCGCATCACACGGGAAGAGATATCCTTGTCCTTCACCTTGCGCATCCGCAGGCCAAAAGCCACGTTGTCATAGACAGACAGATGTGGGAATAACGCATAACTCTGAAATACAAATCCGAAGTTCCGCTTGTTCGCTGGAACCTTCGTATAATCCTTGCCGCCGAACATAAACTTGCCCTGCGATGCTTCCAGGAATCCGGCGATGAGGCGCAGCGTAGTTGTTTTGCCGCAACCGCTCGGTCCGAGCAGGGAGAGCAGCTTACCTTTTTCCAGATCCAACTGAAAATCCTTCAGGATTGTCTGCTTATCGTATGCCACGGATACGTGGTCTAATGTCAGCAATGCCATAGCGTTCTGCGCCTCCAATTAACGTTTAGTAAAGTATGAAAATCCGCCCATGATCCGTTCGATCACGAACATTAAGAGTCCGGTGAGTACCATCAACAGCACGGAAATCGCTGCAATCGTTGGGTCAAAATAATTCTCGACATACGTCAGCATCTGAATCGGTAATGTGCTTACCCCTGGTCCGGTCATGAACACCGAGATGTCCACGTTGTTGAAGGACTCCAGGAAGGCAATCAGCACCGCCGCCAGAATACCGGAACGAATGTTAGGTAGTACGATCGTGAAGAACGTTCTTACGCGTCCCGCGCCGAGACTCAGCGCAGCTTCTTCCACTGCAAAGTCAAAGCTAGACAGACTCGATGCAATAACCCGAATGATAAATGGAAGCATGATAATCGTATGACCGATCAACAACCCGAGATACATCGGCAGATGGTAGATTACGATCAGGTATTTCATCAATGTAAAACCAAGCACGATTCCCGGAATCAGTACCGGGGACAGGAACAGTGCGTTCAGCACAGACTTGCCTTTGAAATCGTAACGACTGAGTGCATATGCAGCCGGAACTCCGAGCACCAGTGCCAACAGGTTCCCCAGCAGGGAAATGATGATGGACGTCTGGAATGTGCGGAGGAAACCGCCTGTGTTGAAAATATTCTCGTACCAGCGGAAGGAGAAACCTTCCGGCGGAAATTTGAGTACCGTTCCCGGTTCAAACGAAGTGACCGATATGATCAGAAGCGGGCCCAGCAGAAAGATAAAGACCAGCAGACTGAACAGGCCCAGCCCGATATGTTTCTCCCGCATATGTGTCTACCCCTTCGGATTTAAAGTTTTGGCCATTTTATTCATGACACCGACCACGACAAATGTAATCACAATCATAATCGCGGCAACAACCGAGGCCAGATACCAGTCGTTGAGGGTCATGGCGTTCTGATACAGGAACGTAGCAATTACACGCTGTTTTCCTCCAAGGAGGGCAGGTGTGGTATACGCCGTGAGGCTTCCGACAAAGACAAGCACGGCTCCGATCACAAGTCCTGGCACAGCCAGTGGGAACACGACCCGGCGGAATGCCGTAATGCGTGATGCACCCAGACTTTGTGCTGCTTTGAGCAGGTCACCGTCAATGTTCTCCAGCACGCCCACCAGAGAGATAATCATCAAAGGCAGGAACAGGTGCGTCAGACCGATCATCATCGCTGCCGGTGTGTACAGAATATCCAGCGGCTTGTCCACGATGCCCAGGCCAACAAGGGTGTTATTGATCAACCCTTTGCGTCCAAGGATAATCATCCAGCTGAACGAGCGCACGACTGGGCTCGTGAGCAGCGGGAATATCGCCAGTGCCAGCAAAATGCCTTTGCGGCGGGGCGCTTTCTGCGAGATATAATAAGCTGTCGGAAATCCGAGCACCACACAGACGATGGTGGTGACCACGCTAACTTGCAGCGTCGTAAGCAATATTTTCAAAAAGTATGGGTCTCTGAAAAAATGCATGTATCCTTCAAACGTGAAGGAGTTTTCTTGGAAAAACGTCGACCCGATCGTCAGGACAATCGGAATGATCATAAATGCCGCCAAAAACACGAATCCCGGCAGCAATAGCCAGTAGATTACTGATTTCTTCATCGCGATACTCCTGACTTGTAAAATGGTTTTATTCACACGTTTCACTGGCGCACATTTCAAAAATAAACGTCCATGTTTATCGCACCAGCCGTTCCGGTTACGAATCGTTCTTACGATCGCTGTTATCCTTGGATTTTCTTGATCTCCTTCTTAGTAGAAGGAAAAATCCAAGGATAAAGGCGAACGCTTCGCTTCTTCAGAATCGATTTCGTCCCCTACACTACCAGCGAATTAGGTGGGTTGATTTTAGACTGAACTCCAATGCCGTGAAGTTCATAACTACGCGTTTAACGCGTTGATAAACAGTTCAAGGAAGCCTTCCGCGTCTACAGTTTCGCAGACGAGCGTGTTGGGTTGCTCACCCAAACGGTTTTGGAAGTCGCATACCATCTGACCATCGCACAGGCGGCTGGCGGTTTCGACATCGACGTAATACGATTTGCGTCCTACCAGTTCCGGGGCAAGGGCTACACCCACGGCTAGTGGGTCATGTAAAGCACAAGCGCGGACGCCGTTCATTTGTTCATAACGGTTGATATAAATCTCTGTGCTTTGAGCGACGTATGCACGTATTACAGGATCTGTGAGGCGCTCAATCGTTGCTTCATTCAGCAATGTTTGACGCGTCACATCCAGTCCGACCTGAGTAAGCTTCTCGATGCCTGCGTGCAGTACGATGCGAGCTGCCTCCGGATCAGCGTAGGTGTTGTACTCGGCAGTCGGTGTAATATTGCCATGTCCGCGAACAACACCACCCATGAAGATGACTTCCTTCAATAAAGAAGGCAGTTCAGGACACTTCATCAACGCGAGGGCCAAGTTCGTTAAGGGTGCGGTCATGATTAATGTCAGTTCGCCCGGATACTGCTTGGCTTGCTCCACGATAAAGTCTGGCGCAAAACCTTCCTCGGCTTTCTTAGACACGGCCGGATCAGGCAGTGCACCGCCCAGTCCGTCCTGTCCATGTACCCGGTGTTCATAATGCGACTTGCGAGTGAGGGGTCCAACTGCTCCGGCAATGACCGGGATCGTTGGTGCACCCGCGAGTTCAAGAATTTTGCATGTATTCTCTGTTGCCTGCTGGAGTGATACGTTCCCACAGACTGTGGTGATGCCGAGAATGTCCAATTTCCGGCTTTTGACGGCCAGCAAAATTGCCAGTGCATCGTCAATCCCCGTGTCCACGTCCAGAATGATGCGATTTTGCGCTTCACTCATCCGTTCTCAACTCCTATGCGGTGATATGGTTGCTTGCTGCAAATGATATAAGTTCAACTAAAGAATATTTACACTTACCACTCCGATGACAGAATAACATTCCGATCGCTGTTATCCCCAGATTTTTTTCATTCCCTTCTTCAAAGGGGAAATCCGGGGATAGCGTATGCTTCCGAAGCAGCTTTCTGTCAGAAAGCTTTTAGGCGAACGCTTCGCTTCTTCACATTATTTCTGTCCTCTCCGTTCTCGTGTAAAAAGTTTAGTTGAACCTATATAGATCAAAGATAACTTTTAAGAAATTCGGTTGTTTATTGTGCAATCTCACGGTTCCAGCGATCTGTCCAGCCTTTAACCTGTTGATTCACGAATTCCATATCCAGCTTGTTCAGCTTCTCAACAACTTCAGCGCCATATGTTACACCTTCTGCTTCTTCAGCAGTCAGTTCAACCTTCGTGTTTACCGGGGAATCGACTTTGGCTTTAGCAGATTTCGCTTGTACATCTTGGCTGAGCTGCCAGTTGATGAACTCTTCAGCCAGCTCTTTGTTTTTGCTACCCTTCACGACATTGATCGTGTTCATCACTGCATATGCACCTTCGCTAGGTGTAACAAACTTCGCATTAGGCACGGCTGCTTTCAGGTCTTTGAAATACATTTCCATGATCGGTCCGCCAGCAATCTCTTCTTGGGAGAACATGTTCACGAATTCGGACGTTTGGCTATAGAATTTCACCACATTGCCGCTCAGTTTTTTCAGTTCAGCAAATGCCGCATCTTCATTAAACGTATCGTTTCCGGCTACACGGGAAGCTGCATCCACAACCATCGGGCCTGCCGTTGCCGTAATATTCGGGATGGTCAGGTTCCCCTCGAACGCCGGGTCCCACAGGTCACTCCATGAAGTCACTTCTTTGGAAACGAGGTCAGGGTTATAAGCGATTCCGAGCTGTCCAACCGTGTAGGCCGGGCCATAATCTTCACCAAGTGGTGCTTTGGCAATATCATAAATGTCATTTACATTTGGGATTTTGGAACGATCGATTTTCTCAAACAAACCTTCATCGATACCTTGTTGCGCATAGTAGTCAGACAGGTAGATGACATCGACATTTGATGTACCTTGACGAATTTTGTTCAGACGTTCAGCGTTATTGCCGACTTCGAGCACGATGTCTATATTATGTTCTTTTTCAAAGGGACCAAATACTGATTCATTGAAGAAATCTTCCGAGAAGCCCCAAGTGGAGATAACCAATTTGTTAGCTGCTGTTCCCCCACTGCCTGATCCGCCTGTTGCATCCTCTGTACTGCTGCCACAACCTGCAAGTAATACCGATGTCATTGCCACTGCTGCCAAACCGCTAATCCACTTTTTCATCATGATCCTTATTCCCCCTGATATGTGTGATTTAACAACCCAACCATTAAGTTGAACTAGCTTACATGCTCTGCTAAGCATTTACACATAACGGAGAGGACAGAAATAACCTGAAGAAGCGAAGCGTGCGCCTTTATCACCGGATTTCACCTTTTAAAGGATCAAAAAATCTGGGGATAACAGCGATCGGAAGGTTGTTCTGTCATCGAGTGCCCGTGTAAATTACGTTAGTTGAGTGTGTATAGTTCGACTTAAAAAACAAAAAGAAAAGCGCTCTTGTATAAACAAGAACACTTTTCTTCGTAAACAAAGGAAAGCGACACCCGCTGCCGGTACATCATCGGTTTCTGCTTCAGAATCAATCCAAAGACAGACGCCATCATATGAAATTGTACGGAACCTGATCATGAATCCGGTTAACAACCCCCGTAAGCATCAACAAGAATCAATCCTGCCGATCCATCCTAGGCCTGTTCCAGGATCACATTTGTGATCGCCCACTGAGTGGACGCATCATAATCCCGCAATATAGCTTCAATTGGCAAACCCATGTGTTGCTCGAGCTTCTCCCGGAATTTCTTCTTATATAAAACAGACATGCGGAAGTCCACTTCCAGCTTTAAGCCGGGGGCCTCCCCTTCCAGGGCGTCAGAGCGCGGTGAACGTCGGTGCTTCGCGTAGAAGGTAACAATATTCTGGTCAATGGTCACTCTCAGGAGAGTGGTGCCAAATCCGAACAGTTCCTTCGAAATTTCGTTATAATACTGGCACATCTTCTTCTTGCTCTCATTGCTGTCCAGTAGTTCCATGAACTCACCCACATCTCTTACTACCGTACATTCGACGTGTTAACACGATTGATTATACATAAATATACGATCATAGGCAACCCAAAAGATATAGTTAACATGATAATAACACATAAAAGCGAACGATGAGGCATTAACTGCCGAAAACAATTCGTCTTGTACCACAGTGAAGTTTACATTAATATGCCTGCAGGTCAGTCCTATACTATTGTTACTTCTAAACTCCGTTTTAATACACAGGATTCGAGTCTTCGTTTCAACTTTCCCTATAGCGGTATTAATTCCTGCGAAACATAGACAAACTTCGTCATCAACCGTTAAAATGAGACACAATGTTTACATGTTTTTATTTTCTAGAAATTGGAGGCTTATACCATGAAATGCCCAGTATGTAATCATGAAAATGGAGATGCCCATTTTTGCGAGAGGTGCGGCTCTAATCTAACGCAAACGCAAACAACCTCTTCGCCCACTTCTGTACCGAATCCGGAACCTGCTGCTTCTTCCGAACCCAAATACACCCGTTGGTCCAGTACGCAGGCCACATCTTCCCAGGCACCCGCTCCATCCAACACACCATCCGTCTCAACTCAGAAGCAACACTCAACAGAATCAGCAAACACCAATGACCATGCTTCAGCAGGAGACAACAGCTCCAATCAATGGAATAATATCGTGCAGAATGAGAAAGTTCAGCAAGCCAAAGAAGTAAGTAAACAGTATCTATCCTATTTTCTCAGCGTATTGGCCCGTCCCTATCAAACGATGAAAACTGTTGGTGACCAGCATTCAATTAACGGATGGCTGACGATGGCGCTGATTGCAGTCTTATCTTCTACATACTTCTTAATTACCTTTAGTCGCATAGGCATGGACGGCTTGTTCATTGGTGGATTTTTAAGGCCGCTGTTGTTCACCGCCATTATCCTGATTGCCTCGATTGCACTGATGTACGCTATTCTGAAGATTGAAAAAATAACCTTCCGTCCCAAAACACTGGTTGCCCAGTTCGGTACATTGCTTGTTCCTGCTGTCGTATCCCTTGTTCTGGCGAATCTGTTTATTATCATCTCGTATTCCATCGCGATCTCATTGCTTGCTGTCTCGTATATCATTATCTTTGTTGCTCTGAACTCGGTGCTGTTCCAATATCCACTGAATCGCACCCAAGCAGCCATCGATAGCATGTACAGCGTGTTGATCGCCAATGTGGTCGTGTTCTTTATTCTGTATCGATTGTTGGGTGAGATTGTTATTGGGCTGATTGGCCTAATGCTTTCACCGTTTGGTCGTCTGTGAATTATATAAATTGAACTAAAGATTATTTACAATTGTTACTTCGATGACAGAACAACCTTCCGATCGCTGTTATCTCCAGATTTTTTTTAATTCACTTTTTGCAAAGTGAAAATCTGGCGATAAAGGCAAACGCTCCGCTTCTTCAGGTTCTTTCTGTCCTCTACGTTTTCGTGTAAATGATTATTCCAATAGATATAAATTTTCCTGACTCTTTTGATTTATATTAAGGCGCTCCCTGCTCACTCGGGGAACGTCTTTTTTGGTTTTCTAAGGCAGCATTGCGCTGGGTATGTATCATGCACTATAATGTGTAGTGCAACAGGTATGTTCTTATTTACGTAATAACATGAATCTAGCAACTCCCGTTACGTAATGAGAAGGTTCACCATTGCCACTCACACTACATTGTGTAGTGTAATGATCCCATTTTACAAAGAAAGCAGAGGAACTCTCTATGGACATGACTCATATGAATCATATGCAAATGGAGCACGAGGCAGGTACATCCTATCTATGGCTTATCGTTGGTGCAATCGTGTTGCTGTTCTCCATCGCCGCCTATATCTGGGCATCACGCACACAAGGCAAGATCCTGAGTCACATGAAAAAGAAAGAACGGGCCGACATCCAGAAGAAAAGTCGTTCCCTTCGGCTGGTTGCACATGCATTGATGGCTGTGTCGATTATTACGTTTGGCCTTTTCTTCCTACAAGGTGCAGGGACAAAATATGATGTGGCCGATCTGGCGTCCAACGCGACCATCGATGTGACCGATGATAAATATTATGGGGCAGACCATACAGAGGAACCAATCCAGTATGAAATGACAATCCCAACATCAGGTCCGCATAACCCGCATGATATCAAGTTTGGATTTTACACCGACTTCCCTGGCTATAATTACCTTGTTCACAATCTGGAGCATGGGGATATCATTATCTATTATCGTGAGAACGCAAGCGAGGATTTGAAAGAACATCTGAAATACCTTGCCAAATTCCGCGAAGCTGGAGCAGGTATTCTGGCTGTCCC
The DNA here is from genome assembly GCF_037144955.1 of Paenibacillus sp. USHLN196. Taxonomy (NCBI): domain Bacteria; kingdom Bacillati; phylum Bacillota; class Bacilli; order Caryophanales; family Paenibacillaceae; genus Paenibacillus; species Paenibacillus sp. USHLN196. Next base: position 360,694 of record NZ_JBBCYH010000006.1, read on the forward strand.
CAACAAGGATATTCCCGAAGGCAGTGAAGTCGTCGTGACGGCATGGACCAAAACGATGAAGCTCGACCAATTCGATGATGCCAAAGTGGGTTCTTTTATCCATAAATATATTAATCAGGGACCTGAAAAGATTCCTGCCTCCATTCGCCAAGGCGGAGGAACGATGTAACGACTTATCGTTTCAAACGAAATTAGCTCCCGAATCAAATTGATCCGGGAGCTAATTCTTTATCGCCTGGATGCCGATATTTCAAGAGTAGAAATGCGAACATTGAAATACATATACATACGAAACAAAGAAGAACGTACAGCACCAAAGTAAAGAGAAAACGAGATGATTCATCCAACAGATCAAGGGGGAGCACTTTTACCAATGAATAGTTTGTTTATGCGAATCTTTTTATTTTTTTCCTGTCTGATGCTGGCCGCAGGTGCGGTTCTGGGCATTACCATGTACCGTTCATCGGCCCAGCTGGTCGAGCAATCCATGGGGATGCAGGCACAGGCTGTGGCTGAACGGGCAGCAGCATTAATTGACACCTCTCTGTACGCACCACTCAGTACAGGGCAGGATGAAACAGCGTATTACGGCACATTGCGTGAGCAGCTCAGCCAGCTGCGTGAGGCCAATGGACTCAAGTATCTGTACACACTCGGTACACGCGAAGAAAATGGAACAAATACATATTTCTATGTAGTGGATGGGGCTGCTGCCGATGTGGCAGAGGATGACTTCTCCCCTTACGGCTCCGAAGAAGAGACGCATTATGACGGAATGCTTCAGGCTTTTGAACAGAATGAACCTATGCGAGGCGAACTCACACAGGATGAATATGGAGCCACCATTACAGCGTATGTGCCGATCCAAGGGGCTGACGGAAATGTGCTGGGCCTGGTCGGTGCAGATCTGGACTCCACTGCGGTCTATGAACTGATGTCCCGCAACCGTATGACCATGATCTGGACAGCCTTGGCTATTGTGCTGCTCAGTGTCTTGTTGGTGTATGGATTCGCCCACTACTTAACCCGTCCATTGGTGAAACTCAAGAAATTGATTGCCCAAGTCGGAAAAGGTGATCTGACGGTCAACGTTGAACTTAGCCGCAAGGACGAAGTGGGACAGCTCGCTTCCGAGTTCAAACATCTGGTCACAGGTACCCGGGATGTCATGACGGGCATCCGTCAAAGCTCCGATTCTCTGTTACAAGCTGCAGAAGGAGTATCCAAACATTCGCAGGCGACTGCAGAAGCCAGTCAGCGTATTGCCGAGCATACGAATCATACGGCCAGTGGCGCTGCCGAGCAAGTGGCTCGTGCGGGCGAAGTTACGGTAGCCATGGAAGAGATTACACGCAGCATGCAGCATATTGCGAATTCTTCCTCCATGGTCGCGGATGTCTCACAGGAAACAACCAATAACGCAGTTCAAGGTCAAGCCAACATCAACACAGCCATTGAAAGTATGGACAAAATTCATCAGGCAAATGTGCAGATGGTGGCCTCCACCTCCCAGCTGGAGCAGTACTCGGGTAAAATCGAATCGGTGGCACACCTGATGAAAGGTATTGCTTCACAGACCAATCTGCTTGCGCTTAATGCAAGTATTGAAGCGGCTCGTGCAGGAGAGTATGGCAGCGGATTTGCTGTAGTTGCCTCCGAAGTTCGCAAGCTTGCAGGGGAATCGGAGCAATCGTCCCAGCATGTAACCGAATTGATCACCGAGATGACACGCCAGACTGCCTTGTTGTCGGAACATATGTCAGCCAGCACATCTGCCGTACAGTCTGGTCTTGCTGTCGTTCAGGAGGCAGGCCGTTCGTTCACCTCCATTCATACCGGGATTGAAACGATGAATGAACGGCTGCATGAAGTATCTGCAGCATCCGAGCAGCTGTCTGCCAGTGCAGAAGAAGTGTCCGCTTCTGTGGAGGACATGGAACATATCTCGCGTGAATCCTCTTCGAGCATCCAGAAGGTATCGCACGCTACCGGTAGCCAGCTGCAATCCATGGATGAAATGAGTGCATCTGCCGAATCTCTGCGGGTATTGTCCAGTGAGCTGAACGGGTTGATTGGTCGATTTATAATATAGCGGGCAGCTAGATTACCATATAGATTGAACTAAAGAATATTCACACTTACCACTTCGATGACAGAACAACCTTCCGATTGCTGTTATCAACCTATATAAATCAGCCCACAACCAAAAAGCCGCACGGCAGGGACGGGATCATGGGGTTCAACCCCATATCCAGACCACTGCCTGCGGCTTTATTTTTGTACCTTTAATGTTGGCGCCCTAAGGCTGCCTGAATTAATAGCGCTGCGGAGCAGCTTTTTTACCCAAATCCGTCATGTACGTAAAGAACGCTTCCGGATCGGTATCATACACCAGTTGTACTGGACGTCCGTCTGCTTGCTCCACCGTGCGGCCCTGACTAGGACCATCCGGGATGACAATACAGTTCACGGTTTTCTTCTTCACGATGTCCTCGCGTCCAACGGAAGCCGTTGTCAGCACATCCCACAGATAGTATGTGGAATTCGTCTCACTGTACACCAGTGGCGGACATCCTGCGTAACAGTTCCCCAGGAAATCAACGCCTTCGAAGCGGCGCTCTGCTGCCCAGCGGTTACGAACGGCTGGAGTCAGAGGTACTTTGTTCGTGCTTTCCAGTGCAACCAGATCGATCTGGATGCCGCTCTGCCACACACGATAAGCCGCTTCCGGGTCCCAGAATACGTTCCATTCAGCTGTGCCGTCATGCTCTGGCTCTTCTACGTTACCACGCTCGAATGTGCCACCCATCCATACCAGCTTGTCGATTTTCTCTTCAATGTCTGGTGCTTCGTCGAGTGCACGCGCAAGGTCCGTCAGTGGGCCTGTGAACAGAAGCAGCGTTTTGCCTTCGGTATTGCGTACTTTCTCGATCAGATGCTGATGAGCCGGAACGGCAGAGAGTGGTGCTTCCATTTTGCCGGACTCGTTCAGTACAGGAAGTGCATCTACATAAAAGGAATGCAGTCTCCACGCCGCAGGAAATGGATTTTTCCCTCTGGAGTTGGATTTGGATACCTCTACGGAATATGTACCGAAACGATCGATAATTTTACGGCTGGCATCTGTTGCTGGCTCCAGATATCCGTCTGCCGGAATGACCGATACGCCGGTTACATGTACATTGTCCATTTGCAGAAGCATGAACAGCGATACGAGGTCATCCACGCCGCCGTCATGGTTAAAATACACATTAAGTTGGTTCGTCATGCTTGCTTTCATCCTTCCCCTGGTTGTCCCATTGATGTTGATCATCCGTCTGCCCAAGGCCGACGCTCTCTCTATTATGTCCCATAACCCTTGGCTACGTAAACCTTCCCCATGCGAAGAAAACAAGGATCACGCCTCATCCTGCGGATATTTTACAGTTCCACCATTCCATCTCAGGAGGAGACACAGCTCTACTCTCATTGTTATAAAAATAAAGAAATGGACAGCAGGCTTGAAGCCCCGCCGTCCATCTCACCCCATCCATGCATTACATAGACTGGTTCTGTTTCTCCTCATTCTTTTCGGCAATCGGCACATACTTGCCTGGCCAGAAGGCCCATTTCCCCAGCAATGTGGTGATAGCCGGTACCATGAACGGACGAACCAGGAAGGTATCCAACATCACACCAACGGCTGTGATTATACCAAACTGCACCAACACCTGAATTGGCAATGTAGCAAGTACCGCAAATGTTCCTGCCAAGATCAGACCTGCAGATGTAATAACCGAACTTGTCTCGCCAACACCTTCTCTAATCGCTTGACGAAGCGGCATCGTTTTGCGTTTCTGCCAGATGCTAGAGATCATGAAGATGTTGTAGTCTTCACCCAGTGCCACGAGGAATACGAAGGAATACAGCGGAATCGCTCCCTGAATGGCATCTGCGCCAAGTCCGTAGTGAATGATGATCCACCCCAGACCCAATGCAGAGAAGTACGATAGAACGACTGTCGCGATCAGGTACGCTGTGGCTACGATTGAACGCAAGTACAACAGTAGTAACAATGTAATCATGCCAATGACTACCGGAATAATGATCTTGGCATCGCGTTCTCCCGTCACTTCAATGTCATACTGTTCAGCCGTCTGACCATCGATCCAGACCTGACTGTCCACATTAGCTACACCAGCATCTTGAAGCGCCTGTTCGGCAGTAGCCCGCAAATCCGGGATATGCTGCATTGCTTCCATGGAATATGGATTCAGATTGAATTCCACATCAAAGGCGGTAATGTTGGCATTCTCGGCGCCCTGCTGGGCATCGCCTACTTTGCTAATGTAATCCAGCGATTCGAGACGCTGCTTCAGATCAGTTTCTTTGCCTTCGGCATCAACGATCACTTTCACTGGAGCCAGCTCACCTTGGGAGAACTGTTCACCAATGACCGTGAAACCTTCGCGGGAAGGCACATCCTCCGGGAAGGAAGACAACAGATCATAGGTGAATTTAACCTGAGTAGAGAATACAGCCAGTCCACCTAGCAATACCAACGTAATTGCAAGAACGGTCCATGGCTTCGTTACTACAACACGGCCAATCCAGCTTTCCTTGATTTTGCGTGGAGCGGGGGCCGGTTTGCCTTTTTTCTTCGCACGTTCCACTTCCATCTCATGTGTACGCGGTACGAATGGATAGAATGAACCCCGACCGAAGATCGCAAGGAGCGCCGGAACCAGCGTCAGACTTGCAATAAACATAATAAAGATGGACAGACTGAATGGTACGGCAAAGCGATGATATGCACCGTATTCAGCCAACAACAGCACGAGCAGTGCTGCAACGACCGTGAATCCACTCATGGCAATAGCGCCAGATGATCCGGTGATTGCCTGGAAGATGGCTTTCTTTTTGTCCGGCTCATGATAGAGAATTTGGCGGTATCTGGAGATCATGAACAGACAGTAATCCGTACCTGCTCCGAATAACAATACCGTCATGATCGAGATCGACTGTGCGTCTACCGTAATCCAGCCTTGATCCGCCATGAATCCGAGAATGGGGCTTGTCACCATATACGCGAATCCAACCGCAATAATCGGGATAATTGCCAATACCGGCGAGCGATAGATCAACAGCAACAGTACTAATACCAGTACAACCGTAGCGATCAGCAAGGATACATCGGCGGAGGAGAACAGTCCGCTCGCATCAATGGATATTCCTACAGGCCCTGTTACACGGGCAATCAGTGTATTGGTATCATCTATGGCTACATCGAACGGGTTTGCCCCGAAGATGTCTTGTGTTTTTTGCTCAAGTGCTTCAATAGCTTCCTTCAATTGTTCCGAATCGGCACCTTCATTGAAGAAAAGTGGCATAACCAAGGTACTTCCGTCTTCCGAAAGCTGGCCTTTCAATGCCTGTGGTGGCAATTGATAGAGTGGCACAACGGACTGCTGTTGTTCTACCGGATCTTGATCCAGTCGCTCCGTTAATGCCTGAATGTTCTCAATCTGCTCATCCGTCAGACCGCCGGCTTGACGCCATACGATCAGTGCGGGCAGTCCTTCACCACCAGGGAATTCCTTCTCGGCAAGTGCAGCTGCCTGAACCGATGGTTTGGATTCACTCAGATCCTGTGCGTTATTGGTTTCACGATCACCTACAGCAGGCCATACCATGCCAAGTACAACGGCGATAATGATCCATACCAACAGCGTAATCCATTTGCTTCGTTTGCCGGCTACCCAGCGGCCGTAACCCGAATCTTCCTGCATTGTCTCTTCATCTCCCTATTCTGTTTCTATGAAGCCCTAATATATATGATGGTGTAGTAATGAACCATGGGTCATAGTATAATCGAGTTAATTATATATACCGGAAGGTTAATTTTGCAATGCCTAATTTTGTGAACACGTCTGACAAGCAATTAAATACGTAAAGAGGTATGTACCTATGAGCAAAAAAACAAACATTCCCCGTTCACCGGGTAGACCCAAAGCAGGTGTGGATCAAGCATCTGTCCAAACCAACATATTGATGACCGCATCACGTCTGTTTATGGAATACGGGTATGAACCCGTCTCTCTTCAGCAGATCGCTTCGTTATGTAATGTGACCAAAGCATCGATCTATTACCACTTCTCCAGCAAAGCCGAGCTGTTCACCGTTGCCATTACCCGCATGATGGCGATGGGCATGCAGCAGACTTCTCTTCGTCTGGATGAACCCGGTCCATTGCAAGAACGTCTGGTTAAGGTTGCCGAAGCGAAGATGCAGCTCTCCCATATTGAAACGGAGACCATGATGCGAGAAGCCGAGAAACATCTGGACCCGGAGCAACTCGCTCAGATTCGGGAAGCAGAGGTTCGCATCTTTGAAGTACTAGCCACCCATTTTCAGAAGGAGATGGACAACGGTTATTTCCGGGCCGCAAGTCCCATGCTGCTTGCCCATGCATTTACTTCACTGCTGATGCTCGCGAACCGCGAAGATGTGCGCAACATGAATGGCGGCAGCATAGAAGAACTTGCACAGGAACTTGTTGCCCTGTTTCTGGATGGAGCTGTTAGGCGGAACGAATGCTGATGCTAGCTCCAGATTTTAGCCAATGCGGCAATACCCGGGTCAATGCGTTCCGGTTCTATTCCGGCAAAACCGATAATGAACTCTCTTTTGCCATCTACTGGTCCGCTCCCGTTTGCCCACAAATATTCTGTTGAACTGATCTGTATGCCTGCATTCATCGCTAAAGAAACCAATTCGTTAGCTGTTTGCTGGGATGCAATCCGCAGCACCAGATGAAATCCCGAGTGCTGACCCTGTATTTCAGTTCGATCCCCGAAATGCAGCTGAATGGCCTGAACGATCAGGTCATGTTTTCGTTTGTAGACATTACGCATTTTACGGATATGCTTGCCCAGTTCCCCTTCACGCATGAACATCTCCAATGTTCGCTGATGGAGCCGGGAAGCTGATTGTTCGAACAGAATGGACTTGTACATTTCGCGAAAATCATCCATTAATTCTCTCGGAAGTACCATGTAGTGTATACAAAGAGCAGGTGCGAGGACCTGCGAGAACCCACCCATATAGATCACGCGGCTTCCTTCGCGCAGCCCCTGCATGGAAGGGATTGGCCTCCCATAATAGCGGAACTCCCCATCGTAATCGTCCTCGATGATATATGCCTTTGTTCGTTCCGCCCAATCCAGCAACGCCAATCTGCGGGTAATCGGCATGGTCACACCTAGTGGAAATTGGTGAGAGGGCGACACACCCGCCAATTTCACCCCGGCCTGTTCCAGCTCCGTCAAGTTTATGCCATCAGGTTCCAGAGAGATCGGGACAACCTGATAACCATAATTGCGGAATGTGCCAGGTAACAGTCGGTATCCAGGATTCTCTACACCGATGGAATGCATTGATCCTCCCTTGTGAAGCAGGGTCTGTGCTAATAGAGACATTAGCAGATGCTGTTCAGCACCCACAACAATCTGCTCTGGAGAACAGCTGACTCCCCTGAACTGCGCAAGATAGACAGCAATTTCACATCGTAGCCCCCATTCTCCCTGAGGGTCCCCATAGAACAATAGCTCCTCCGCTTCTTCCCGCCATACCCGATTAACATATTGGTGCCACTTGGCAAGTGGGAACAGGCTGAAATCATTGCGTGACATATGAAAATCATATTGTACTTCTCTAGCAGGGCGTATGGCCTGCTGTTCTGACCATGTCGTTCGAGCCTCGGGAGCTTTCCCGGCTGTCTGTGGGTCTGTCTTCCCGATCTGCATGGCATGATAGCTGTCTACCAAGGCACGAACACGATAGCCGCGTCGTGGCTGACTGTATACATATCCTTCGGCGATCAACTGTTGATAGGCCCACTCCACAGGAGTGGTGCTTACCCCAAGCATCTCGGCAAGCTTTCGCACCGAAGGCAATCGGCTATGCTCAGCCAATGCCCCGTGAATGATTTCCCTTTTGATATGATCCGAGAGCTGTACATAGATTGGCGCACTATCGTTCTCATCCAACTTTGGCAATTGAATCACACTGCTGCACCTCATCTGTCCTGTAAAAAGAATTAAAACTGTATATTTGGAAGTATACAGTATTGAGATATACTCATGTCATCATCATTATGTAACGCCACTCGAAGAGGCAGGGCAAACTCAATCTGTCCCGCTTTGAACTATAGGAGGAAACAATATGCCCCAACCAAAATCATCCCAACGTATCCCCCGTCTGCTAGAAACGCAGCGCATATACCTGCGTCCTTTCGAGATTACAGATGTGGATGTTTATTTCCCTGGTTTGTTTGACACCGAGATGCGCAGGCTGACGGGAACACAGAACAGTTTCACTCGCACTCAGGTTGAACGTTATGTTGAAAACGCCGCTCAGGATGACTCCAGACTCATGTTGCTTATTGCTTTACAGGAAAATGATCAGATCATTGGAGATGTCGTCCTGATGGACATGCATGCCAAGAATCGCAGTGCACACATACGGATTGCCATCGATCAGGCGGAGCATCAAGGCAAAGGCTACGGCAGCGAAGCATTGCTGCTTATGCTGGACTACGGCTTCGGCATCTGTAACCTGCATCGAGTCGAGCTTGAGGTTTACGCCTTCAACGAGCGAGCCATTCGCACGTATGAGAAACTCGGATTTCAACGCGAGGGTGTGAAGCGGGACGCTTTGTACTACAATCACCAATATCATGATTCCATACAGATGAGCTTACTGGAAGATGAGTTCCGGCAACGTCATATGGATGATCAGGCAGGGAATAATTAAGTTCCCAACCTGCCAAAATCAAACCAAAAAACCGGGGAATTTAGTACCCTTCCCCGGTTAGAAACTTCAAATGACCCGTCAGTACCGATAGCTCGGCGGGTGTCTTCATGTATAACTCGCCATCCATATCGGCTGACATCAGTTCATCCGTCTTCAATTTGAGCGTAGATGCCTTGAAGTAGGAGATACTTCCATTCTGAGGTTTCCATTCTCCTTCCGGCTTGTGCGATAGTATCTCTCGCAGCAGCGGAATGCCTGTCTCATGAATAATGAGCACGTCCAGCTCACCATCCTGCAACGCATCCGGTGCAAAAGGTAATGCATTGGTTCCCAGGAAACGGCCATTGGCTGCATAAATCATCACAGCTTCGCCCTCCATCTCTTTCCCATCCGCCTCCAGTTGATAAGGAAACGGCTCTGTATGACTAATCGTCTGTAACGTGCTGATGAAGTAACTGAGCTTCCCCAACGCGCCTTTCAGATTCTCATTAATATTCTGCGATGCATCACTGATTAAGCCTATGCCAAAAAAGTTCGTGAACACCCGATCATTCGCGCGTCCAATATCAATGGACACCGCACGACCCGCCAGTATTTCTTGTGCCGCCGTCTCTGCATCCGGTGAAATACCGAGCGAACGCGCAAAGTCATTACAGGTGCCCCCAGGTAATATGCCAATCAACGGAGGATGTTGCAGATCTGCCAGTCCATTCACGCATTCATGCACCGTACCATCCCCGCCCAGGATAAACACCACATCGAATTGTTCACCGCGTTCAAGGCACAACTTCTCTCCTTCACCCGGTTCATCCGTACGCACAATAACGAGTTCGTGGACAGCGGGAGCCAGCACGCCAGCTACAAGACCAACGGTATTCTCACGATTGGCCTTGCCCGAATGATGATGATGAATTAACAACGCTTTGTTAAACTCCATCCTTCTCTTCCTCCATTCCGATGCTTGTTAACCTTTACCCACAAAGGTTGAAGCCGTAAACAAGCCTTTCGCCAAGTACTCATCATGATCCAGAATAGGTTCCCCACTCAGGTATGCATCCTAATCGTCATTCATTCGTAATAGCTATATAAGTTCAACTAAAGAATATTCACACTTGCCACTCCGATGACAGAATAACCTTCCGATCGCTGTTATCCCCAGATTTTTCTGATTTACTTTTACAAAGGTGAAAATCTGGTGATAAAGGCGAACGCTTCGCTTCTTCAGGTTATTTCTGTCCTCTACGTTCTCGTGTGAATGTATAATTAAACTTAAATAGATAACCCGTTTATCTAACTAACCAATTCCTTTTTTAACCAGAATGTATGCATGAGAAAAATGGTTTCTCCACACCTTATGTCATAAGGCCGCAAATTTTGCTGGTGAGAACCCATTCAAAACGAGTCAAAACGGTTATATCTATACCATATACGAATGGAGGGATTCCCTATGATTCCGGCAACGTTGGAACAATTGGAGCAAGTTCGCAAGGAATGCCGCACCATGGTTCGCAAAAGAGCTACTGCTTCCGCAGGTACAACACTCGTTCCACTGCCCGGTACAGACGTACTGGCTGATGTGGGGATGCTGATGCAGCTGTTGCCTGCCATTAACAATAAATTCGGATTATCGCAAAAACAGCTGGACGGAATGGACCCCGAGACCAAATCCATGATCTATGGATTCGTGATGTCCATCGGTAGTAAAGTCATTGGCCGCATGGTAACCAAGGAGTTGGTCGTACAGGTTCTGAAAAGAGTCGGGATACGCGTTGCCACCAAATCGGTCGCCAAATTTGTTCCATTTGCAGGACAAGGGCTGGCTGCCGCACTCAGCTTCACAGCCATGCGCTATGTAGGTAACAAACATGTCGATGACTGCTATGAAGTCGTCAAACGCATGATTGAGCAGCGCGAGTTGATCCCGGGTGAGCCTGCTCCATCTGCACTGGAGGAAGCTACCGATGATACTAAGGTGGAAGTGAAGTCACTTTCCAGTAATGCCGCAGATGTATCTGCTAAAGAGTCCCATGAGGAGTAATTAAATACTGCATATCATAGCGACGATGCTCAAAATACATGACAAATAGCCGGGAACCCTTAGAGGGTACTCCCGGCTATTCTTGTTAATTTCAATCTAGGGATCAAATCGCCTGCGGCTGTTGCTCCGTAAACTGACTGTTGTACAGATCCGCATAGAAGCCCTGACTTGCCATCAGTTCATCATGATTGCCTTGTTCAATCACGTTACCATGATCCATCACCAGGATCAGATCGGCGCCGCGAATGGTGGACAACCGGTGTGCAATGACAAAGCTCGTGCGATCCTTCATCAGATCATTCATCGCTTTCTGAATAAATACTTCAGTCCGTGTATCAACGCTACTCGTCGCTTCATCCAGAATCAGAATCGCCGGGTTCGCCAGAATTGCTCTCGCAATCGTAAGCAACTGCTTCTGTCCTTGGGAAATGTTCGATGCCTCTTCATTCAGCACCGTATCATATCCATCAGGCAGTGTACGAATGAAGTGGTCCGCATGGGCTGCATCAGCCGCCTTGAAGACGTCCTCTTCCGTTGCGCCTTCTCGTCCATAAGCGATATTGTCACGAATCGTTCCGTTGAACAACCAGGTATCCTGAAGCACCATTCCGAACAGGCTTCGCAGCTTACCGCGTTCCATATCCTGAATATTGACACCATCAATCGTAATCTGACCATCCTGAATTTCGTAGAAACGCATCAATAGGTTGATCAGGGTTGTTTTACCGGCACCTGTTGGTCCAACAATAGCTACCGTCTGCCCTGGTTTCACATCAATGTTCATGTTGCGAATGAGCAGCTCATTCTCTTTATATCCAAAATTAACACCTTGGAACGCAACTGCGCCTTTAGGCTGCTGTAGTTGCACGGGTTGTTTGGACTCCGGAACTTCTTCCTCTTCATCCAGCAACTCGAATACCCGCTCTGCTGAAGCAATCGTCGATTGGATGATATTGGAGATGTTCGCGATCTGGTTAATCGGTTGTGTGAATTGACGGGAGTACTGTGTGAAGGCCAAAATATCCCCGATGGAGATGGCTCCACGTGTAACGAAGATCCCCCCGACCACACAGATCAGTACATAACCCAGGTTACCAACAAAGCTCATGAGCGGCATAATGATACCCGAGATAAACTGGGCTTTCCAGCCGGATTCATACAACTCCTCATTAACCTTCTCGAATTGCTGTACCGATTCTTCTTCGCGTCCAAATGCTTTGACGACTTTGTGCCCTGTGTACATCTCTTCGACATGACCATTCAATTCACCAAGCGATTTCTGTTGACCCGCAAAGTGTTTTTGCGAACGGGATGCAACCAGCATAACCACAACCACACTGAGTGGCAGCGTCAAAATGGTGATCAGGGTCATCCACGGACTAATCGTCAGCATCATGATAATTACACCGACAATGGTTACTACGGACGTAATGAATTGCGCCAAACTTTGCTGAAGCGTATTACTAATGTTGTCCACGTCATTCGTGGCACGGCTGAGAGTCTCCCCATGGGTGCGGGAATCAAAATACTTCAGTGGCAACCGTCCTACCTTCTCGCTAATCTGCTCACGCATGTCATATACAACCCGTTGGGCCACACCGGCCATCAGGTATTGTTGTAGATACATAAATGCCGCACTGAACAGATAGAGCCCGACAAGCAGGTACAACACTTTGATCAATGCCGGAAAATCAATCCCTGCTCCCTGCACACCCTGAAGGATGGCAATCGCGCCTTGACTGAGAATATCTGTACCTTCCGCCATGACCTTCGGACTGATGATGCTAAATACGGTACTTAGAATAGCTGCAATCAGCACACCCAACAGTCGATAACGGTGAGGCTGAAGATATTGAATTAAGCGACGCAGTGTGCCTTTGAAATCTTTCGCTTTCTCGGCGGGAGGTCGCATGCCCATTCCGGGACCAGGTCCCGGTCCGCCAGAAGCACGGGGTGCCTTGTGTTTCTCTGTACGTTCACTCATGCGATCTCCTCCTCAGTCAGCTGGGAGGATACAATCTCGCGATACACTTCATTGTGCTCCAGCAGCTCTTTATGTGTTCCTGAACCGACAATTCGTCCTTCATCCATGACCAGAATGCGATCTGCATCCATAACTGTACTTACACGCTGAGCCACGATGAGCACAGCCGCCTCTGTCGTTTCAGATTTCAGTGCAGCACGAAGACGGGAATCTGTTTTGAAATCAAGGGCCGAGAAACTGTCGTCAAAGATATAGACTTCCGGACGACGAACGAGTGCGCGAGCGATGGACAAACGCTGTTTTTGCCCACCAGACACATTACTACCCCCTTGAGAGATGAGGCTGTCATATCCGTCTTTCATCTCGGAGATGAAATTCTCCGCCTGCGCCGTCCGAGCTGCATGAACAATCTCTTCCATCGTGGCATCATCTTTACCGTGACGGATATTTTCTGTAATCGTTCCGGTGAAGAGAACTGCCTTTTGCGGTACAAAACCAATTTTCCCGCGCAAATCCTCCTGACGAAGATCACGCACATCCGTTCCATTTACTCGCACACTGCCCTCCGTTACATCATAGAAACGCGGAATGAGGCTGAGCAATGTGGATTTTCCTGAACCGGTACCCCCGATAATCGCTGTGGTCTCACCTGGGCGAGCTGTGAATGAAATGTTGGATAATGCAGGATTCTCCGCACCTGGGTAACGGAAAGTCACATTATCGAACTCAATTGTACCTTGCAGTGCTTTCATGGCATGAGGCTGGTCTGGATTGCTAAGATCAGGTTGCATATCAAGCACTTCGTTGATCCGTTCTGCCGAAGCGGATGCTCTCGGGATCATGACAAAAATAATGGAAACCATAATGAGGGAGAACATAATCTGCATGGCGTACTGAATAAATGCAATCAGTGAGCCAATATCCATATTTCCGCTGTCGATCCGTTGTCCTCCAAAGTACAGGATGGCGATCATGGAGAAGTTCATCACAAGCATCATGACAGGCATCAAAGTCGCCATAAGCACATTTACTTTAATGGACACATCTCTCAGATCTGAATTGGCTCCATTAAAACGGGCACGCTCATGTTTCCCGCGATTAAATGAACGAACCACGCGAATTCCTGTTAACTGTTCACGAAGAACCAAGTTGAGACGGTCCAGTTTTTTCTGAATGGTTTTGAACAAAGGTAAACCTTTGGCCCCAATCAACGCAATGGCGCCACCCAACACAGGAAGCACAACCAGGAAGATGGTAGATAATTTGGCATCCTGGGATACCGCCATGAAGATACCCCCGATACACATAAGCGGAGCCATAATCATCATGCGCAGCATCATTGTAAGTACGTTCTGCACCTGTGTAATATCATTCGTCGTACGTGTAATCAGTGAAGCTGTTCCCATCTTATCGAACTCCTGCAGCGAAAAGTTCTCCACGTGGCGGAATACTCTGCTACGCAGTTGTTTGGCAAACCCACCCGCTGTGCGGGATGAGAGGTAACTGGCAATCACCGAACATGCTGTTCCAGCAATCGCAATGACCAGCATCCAACCGCCAATCTGCCAGATGTACGGGATGTCTCCTTTAATAATGCCGTGATTCACGATGTCCGCCATTAACGTAGGCAGGTACAGTTCAGCCAAAGACTGTAACATGATCAGACCCAGAATGAAGATAATGGGTACTTTGTAAGGCTTCAACATGCGAAACAGTTTCATCATGGCGTATCATCTCCTTGTGTCGAATCATCCTTTTGCAGGGAGGGCAGTGTATCGAAAAAGGTGTATACCTTCGTCAATAGCTCAGCCAGCTGAGTGCTGTCTTCTTCTCCCAGGTGTTTAACGAGTTTGTTGAATATCTCCATGCGCTCTTCATGAGCAGCCCGAATGATTTCACGGCCTGCTTCAGTAATCGTGATGCGGACAGCGCGTCGATCCTCCGGGTCCATTGTCCGCTTGACCAACCCCTCATCTTCAAGACCCCGAATAACCGGTGTAATGGTGGGTGACTTCACTCGTAGTAAAGCACTAATCTCGGATACTTTCATCCCGGGATGATTGGACTGGATGGTGTCATTGAAATTAGGCGGATTGTCCTGCCAGTTCAATTGTTCTCCCGGATGCATCCCATGGAGCAAACAACCCAGAACCATAATTTCATTGTGATTGCGCCCATGAGGTTTATGTTGCCTCCATTTGCCTTTGTTGAACTGCATGATGGAGTATAAAAGCTTCTGAGCGACTGGATCTATACCAGTCATAATGGGTCCCTCCTTGTTTCTTTATCATTCCATAGACATCCAATATCATAGGACATCTATTAAATAGTATTGCAATTAAATAGATGTACAATTAATTAGGTCTACTAAGTATATTATCGTGAGAAACAAAAGTCAAACCACTAAAATCAACCCATATTGTTTGAAGACTTGCGTTTTATAATCATAAAAAAACTCCCATCCTATACTCCGATTGAAGATGACCGGAGTATAGGATGGGAGCACTTTATATTTAGAAATAGCACTCTCTTAATGCAGTACTAGGTGCGCTGGATAAGCATCAGGACTGCGAGGCAGAGACCGTTTTGAGCGCTGAGGCAAACGGGAAGTATTCCTTCGCATTATTGTAGGCGATGCCTTGAACGATCTGACCGAGCAGTTCCATATCCTGCGGTGCTTCGCCCTGTTCAGCCCATTCACCAATAAGATTGCAGACCAGACGACGGAAATACTCATGCCGCGTGTAGGACAGGAAGCTGCGTGAATCAGTCAACATGCCGACAAAGCGGCTGAGCAGACCCACATTTGCCAGGGCTTTCATCTGGGCTAACATGCCATCCTTCGTATCATTGAACCACCAGGCGGCACCAAGCTGAATTTTACCCGGAATGCCTCCGCCCTGGAAGCTGCCGATAATCGCCGCGAGCACTTCGTTGTCCCTTGGATTCAGGGAATACAGAATCGTTTTGGGCAGTGCTTGCTGTTGTTCCAACGCATCGAGCAAACCAATCATTGCCGATGACAGTGGCGTATCATTGACCGCATCGTAACCGGTATCCGGCCCAAGCTTTGCAAACATCCGTGTGTTGTTGTTACGGGCTGCATTGATATGGAACTGCATCACCCAGCCCCGATCTGCATACAGTTTGCCAAGGAACGTCAGTGTTACCGTCTTGTACTTGTCCTCTTCCTCACGAGTTACCTTCTGACCCGCAAGTGCCTTGGCAAAGATGGCACCCGCTTCTTCGCGTGTAGCCACGCCATAAGGGACATAATCAAGTGCATGGTCAGAGACTCTGCCGCCTACAGAATGGAAGAATTCCACTCGGGACTCTAGCGCAGCAAGGAATGATTCATAATCGGAAATCGCTGTACCAGATGCCTGTGATAGCTTACCCACCCATTCGGTGAACGTATCTCGATTCAATTCCAACCCTTTATCCGGGCGGAAAGAAGGCAATACCGCTGTATCGAAACCTTCGATCTCCTGAATCTTCAGATGATACTCCAGAGAATCCGTTGGATCATCTGTTGTGCAGACCACGGTCACATTGGATTTGGTAATCAGATCACGTGCACCGAATCCGTCACTGTTCAGCTTGGCATTTACTTTCTCCCAAATGGCTGGTGCGCTTGTCTCATTCAGTACTTCGTACACGCCGAAGTATCGTTGTAATTCCAGATGTGACCACGCGTACAGCGGATTACCAATCATCATGGGTACCGTTTTGGCGTAAGCCAGGAAACGATCGTAATCCGTCACCCCTTCACCACCGGTTATATATTGCTCTTCAATTCCGTTCGCGCGCATGAGCCGCCATTTGTAGTGATCACCGTATAACCAGGCCTCTGTAAGATTGCCGAAGGTCTTGTTCTCGTAGATCTCCTGAGGACTGAGGTGGCAATGATAGTCAATAATCGGCATGTCTTTGGCATAATCCTCATATAACTTGATCGCCGTTTCATTGTGCAGCAAAAATTGTTCATCCAAGAAAGATTTCATTCGCCTCGCACGCTCCCTTTAGGTGAGTTTACGTTCATATGGGTTCACTTCCCATCTTTACGCTACACTGTTTAACCCCAAAGTTCAATATAAAATGATAGCGTTATCAAAAAAGGTTGATTTAGGCATACATCCTTAAACAAGGTATACTGTTTTTAACGTAAGAATGCTGATCTGAAGATGACACAAGGAGATGAAATGCAATGAAAACCACATTTCTCGGCACAGGAGACATGTTCAGCGTGGAGCAGCACCACAATAGTATGCTGGCTGAATTTGGAGGAACGCATCTGGTCATTGATTTTCCGGAATCGAATGCTAAAGCGCTTAAGGAATACGGTTTTCCAATGACCGATATTCACAACGTCTTTATTACCCATCTGCATGAGGATCATATTAACGGTGTACAGATGCTCGGATACTACTCCCAGATTGTCGGCGATCGCAAACCCCGTCTGTTCATCCACGAACAATTGGTAGAGCCGCTGTGGAGCATTCTATCTCCGGGTATGCGCTACACAACCGATGGTGAACGTACCATGGACGATTACTATGATGTAGTTCCCTTGCCAGATGGAGGCACATTCCAACTGGGCGGCGTGACGTTTGAGACCTTTCGGACACAACACGTGCCAGGTATGGTCAGTAACGGACTGCTCGCCAAGCCTTATTTCTATTACAGTGCAGACAGTACGCTTGATCAGGAACGGGTGGAACAGGTCGCCTCTGATGTGCAGCTGATTTTCCATGAATGTCATATGCATGATCTGGTGATCAAGTCACACACCTCACTGAAAGATCTGGAACAACTGCCTGCCGAAGTGAGACAGAAAACCGTGTTAATGCATTATCATGATGAATATGCTGATGCGGGCAGACGGGAACAGTTCAACCGCGAGCATGATCTGCGAATGGTTGGCACGCTGGAATCATTTGAACTGGAGTAGGTAAACAGAGAGAGGGCATTGGATATTATCGTATTCGATCTATATTCTAATGGAGGTCATTGCTATGGAATATCGAATTGAACAAGGTTACTTTCTGATATATTCTCCTGCAAGAAGCACCAGTAGTGGAGACATCATGGTTGTTAATTTGTTGGACAGACCCTTTAAAGATAGAATTGAATTCCTTGTTAATAGCAAAAACTATGAGTGCACTACACACAATGAATACTTAAGCTTTGAGCCAACATCTCATCATAAGCCTGAAAAGCCTGGAGCATTTTCAATGGAACGAAGTGAGTTCAATCGAATGTGGGATACGATGAATCAGTATTTTGAAAAGTAATAACCTTATCATGCCTTTAAATGAACCGGCAGCGTCTACTCAGATTTCTAACTTGGAACTGGCGAGTGCTGCCTTTTTCTATATTTTTTTCTCCCATGACTTCATATACTCAATCGTCCTCGGAGACGGCTCGGCCTGAATATAAACATACTCTTCCTTTCGCTGATCATTCGGCCCATAGGAAATTTTGATATACATATCCACATAACTCTGGACAAAATTACTGTTGATCTCTACCTTTGGTTTTAACATATAACTCCTGCTCAAACTCAAGCCAAGCGGTTCCTTATTCGGCTCCAGACTTGCCTCGTATGTATTGCTTACATTAGAATGGATCAGTTCTGCGGCATCGATTCGATTCATCATGTTGGGATGAAGGGTGAAGGACTGAATAACATTGGACATGGGGACCCGAATCTCATTCAACATAATCTCATACGTAATCCGGTCAACTCCAGATTCATGACTCACATCCACCGTTGCGGTCAAAGTATACTCATCTGGCAAATGCTCCTGAAACGATTTCGGGTTCTTCGTAACCCGTTGATTCAAATCTCTTCGCTCCGAATTAAACGTATAGTCATCGGTTCGCTTCGGTTCACCCGCTGGCCCCTGGTTTGGTCCCAAACTGCAAGCCCCCAGACACATGGCTATTACAAATAGATACATGACCAACGAAAAAAAGAGGTGCATCTTTCTTTTAAGGCTCATGCCATCCCTCCTCTTCTCGAATTCTCTATCAAAAGTATCTGTCAAATGATTTCTCAACGCTCCATATTTGGATTATTGTACCATGTATTTTAATATGAAACTGAACTGATTCCTTTTTCATTTCATGTTTAACATGCACTAATGTTCCCATTGCGTATGGTGAGCATTAACCCACATTAAGCTAACGAATCTGAGAGGCCTTATTTGGTTGAAATCCGAGTGTCAAATATTCTAATGAATCTCAGACACGCTAATCAGGTGATGTTGCTCCAATTGGCGCTATTTAAATCACTTTTATGAGCAATAAGAGTTCTGAGATTCGTTAGAATTCCAATAACGCCAATTCAATGGAAATAAGACGCGCTGGGTTCGTTAGGATAGAGTTTTAGTTATACATAGTGAAATGCAAAAAACCACCTGAACATAGGAGTACTAGCTCACCTGTTCAGATGGTTTAACGATCTGCATACTGTTTTCATATCAATCGGTGTACCTTTTCTTATAATGTCTGGCATATGCCGTTACTCAGCGTCAGAACAGTCCTCATTCTGCTCTGGAAGAGCCCATACTGAGACGCCTCCACCGCATACATGGAAAGTAGCCCAGCCGTCTTCTTCAATGGTAATCTGATCCTCACAGTTATGGGTCAGATCTACCCAGACTTCACCAGCACGGTGCTCACCGATGAACATTCTTTTCTCACCGTCATCCCCGTTAGAGATAACTACCGCACAACCGGAGCCTTCGATTTCCTCTACGCCACGACGCACCCAGCCAATCGTATTCGCGTGATCGAAGTAATCTTCTTGCTCTCCATACGCCTTGTTGCAACGGGCAGATAGCAGAATGTCCAGAATTTCTTTTTTGCCCTCCACAGGTTCAGGTCCACCAATACCATAATAATCGCCGTAAAACACAACCGGATAACCATCTCGACGTAATAACGTCAAGGCATAGGCGCTCGGCTTAAACCAGTCTCCGATCCATGATTCCAATGCTTCATGAGGTTGGGAGTCGTGGTTATCTACAAAAGTTACCGCATGGGTAGGATGGGTCTGAACCAAGGTGTCATCAAAAATTTTGGAGAGATCAAAGTTTCTGCCTGCAAGTGAAGCTTCATGCAATTTGTAGTGAAGAGACACATCAAACAGATCGATCTGATAGTCTACCGTATCGAGGAATTCACGACATGCATCCAGGTTCGAATTCCAGAACTCGCCTACGATGTAGAAATCCTGACCGCGTTTGCGGATCATCTCTGCTGCGAATTCCTTAATGAATTCATGGTTGATATGCTTGATGGCATCAAGTCGGAAACCACCACACTGGAGGGTATCAATAAGCCATTTCCCCCAGTCGATCATCTCACGCCTTACATCTGGGTGGTTATAATCTATATTGGCGAACATCAGATAGTCATAGTTGCCAAACTCATCATCGACATTCTCATTCCATTTTTTGTTCTCTCCTGCGATGCGGAATACACCTGTTCGTTCTTCCCTGGCATCAAAGTCCGTGCCATTGAAGTGTTCGGAGTTCCATTTAAAAGAGGAGTATTGATCCCCGCGACCTGGAAATGTGAATTTGGTCCAGCCCTCAATCTCGAACGGTTTGGAAATTTCCTTCGTCCGATCATTCGGATCAACCTCAATCACTTTGAAGACTTCCGTCTCATCTGCTCCGGCCTTGTGGTTCATGACCAGATCCACATAGACGGCAATGCCGTTCTTCTGACACTCAGCAATGGCCTCTATCAGTTCCTGCTTGGTGCCATATTTGGTACGCACGGTACCCTTTTGGTCAAATTCACCCAAATCATACAGATCATATACACCATAACCTGTATCCTCAGCTGATACGGCTTTGGTCACAGGAGGCACCCATACCGTATCAATGCCTTTGGCTTTCAATTCCGGGGCCATTTCAGCCAGTCGCTTCCAATGATCTCCGTCTGCAGCCAGGTGCCATTCAAAAAACTGCATCATGGTATGATTTCTCTTCATTACAAACCGACCTCCTTGATTGCTTTCGAAGCGGACCGCGGAATGGATAGGGTATTCGCCGTTGTTCGTTCGTTGCTAACCAAGTTATAACCCTTTCACCCTACCCTTCAATCATGTAAAAGAGACAAAATCGAAAAATAAATGTTACATCAGTCATTTTTCATCATGGTTCGTTCATCAAATTCGCTTATAATCCTGCCACTCCTCGGGCAGCATGGAACGATAGGGTTCCTGCGTGAACCGATCGTCAACCAACACCAGCACGCCCCTGTCTTCTTCCGTTCGGATCAGCCTTCCACCTGCCTGCAGCACCTTGTTCATACCGGGGAAAATATAAGCATAATTGAACCCGTTGCGGCCTGTACGGTCATAATAATCACGAAGCACATTGTTCTCCAGGCCAATCTGCGGCAGCCCCGCACCTACCACAACGACGCCATTCAATCGGTCTCCCGGGAGGTCGACACCTTCCGAGAATACGCCACCCATGACGGCAAATACCAATCGTGTCCGTTCAGGGTTCGGCTGGAATCCATCCAAAAACTGCTCCCGTTCCAGTTCGTTCATGCCCTGCTTCTGTATGACCGTATCCGCTTCATTCGGAAGCTGTGCATAGGTTTCATAGATCTCTCGCATATAAGGGTAAGAAGGGAAGAACACCATCAGATTACTGTGCGGCCATTCGGCCACCAGCTGTTGCAGCATCTCCGCAATGGGTCGCCGGGATTGCTCCCGGTCCTTATATCGCACAGATAAGGGTAGAAGCCTTACATCCAGTTGTTCGCGCTGAAATGGCGAAGGAATCTGCAATGTATAATCCTCTTCCTCTGCACCCAGCATATCCCGATAATAGCGAAGAGGTGACAAGGTTGCCGAGAAATGAATGAGTGAGCGGAATCCTTTGGCCGTCTGACGAAGCAGCACAGAGGGATCGAGACAGAACAACTTCACTCTCACTTCACTCCGCACACATTCGGCATATGTGATGAAACGTTCATCATACAACTTGGCAATCCGCAGGAAATTCTGTGCCGTGAAGTAGGCATCGAGCAGCAACTGATCCGTCTCTGCATTCCCCGAACCACCTTCGACCAGGCATTGCTCTGCAACCATAACAAAAGGCTCCAGCAGTTCAATCAGTTCCTCCGGTGCCTCCTGCTGTATGATCTTCCCCTCATCTCCACCATTTTTGCGAAGGGTAATCAGATACTTATCGATGGCTCCAGTGTAGTCAACAATGGCTTTGGCAGCCGACACACTGCTGTTCAGCGGCTGGAACTCCCTTTTCACATCCAGGAATACCGCTTTCTCCAGCTCTGCGGAAAACATCGTTCGGCCACGATCGACCAGATTATGTGCCTCGTCCACCAATAACACCGTCTTGCGCTTCTGCTCCTCCAGCATTCGTTTCAGAGAGATACGCGGATCAAAAATATAGTTATAATCGCAGATGACCGCATCGGCAGCATATGCCGCATCCAGTGAAAACTCAAACGGACACACCCGATGTTTGCGTGCATACTGCTCGATGACCGGACGTGTCATTAATGTCTCATGTTCCAGCATATCCAGCACGGCCCCGTTAATACGGTCATAATATCCTTCGCACATGCCGCATTGTCCCGTATCACAAGCTTCCTCTTCTTTAAAACAGATCTTGTCCTTCGCGGTCAGACTGATCACATGCATCTTCAATCCTTCCGATTGCATCCGGGCAAAAGCTTCTTCTGCCGCCACCCGTGTCGTCGTCCTCGCGGTCAGATAGAACAATCGGCTGGCCTCACCTTCGCCAATCGCTTTGACCGTGGGAAACAGTACGGACATCGTTTTACCAATGCCTGTTGGTGCTTTAGCCATCAATCCCTGGCCTTCACGAATGGTCTTGTATACGGCACCGGCCAGCTTCCGCTGTCCCTCCCGGTATTTGCGAAAAGGAAACGGCAGCTCTCGCACACTGACATCACGCTCTTCTTCATATGCAGCGATCATCTCTGCATATGGCGCATAACCGGCAATCACTCCTGCCGCAAACTGTTCCAGTTCCTGTCGCTCTGCCATTCGGCGGAACCGTCTTTCTTCATGGGTTACCGAATGCACATACGTCAACTGAACTTGCATGCGTGGTTCATCCTGCTGAACGGCGTACATGTAGGCATACATCATGGCCTGCGCCCAATGCACGGGTAGTCCGTCACCCAGGTCGTCCAGATTGCCCGCAGTGGATTTGATCTCATCCACCGTTAACTGACCCTCCAACCGGATCAGGCCATCACATCGCCCTTCCACCACATAGGTCAGATCGCCATGTTGAATTTCAGCTTCGAGTACGATCTCTTTCAGATCTTCTTCGGTGTATCCCTTCTGTACCCGCTGATGGATTCGAGTCCCCTCCTGCATCGATGCATTGGTACGAAACCCTGGACGTATGCTGCCACTGCGGTACACATACTCCACCAAAGGTCTAACCGATATCCGAATTGTTGTTGTCATACGATCACCCGTTCTGTTTGTAGTGACTATACTTTATCATGAAAAGACATGCTCAAACCAGTTGATCCGCCGATTGGACTCACCGATTCCCATATGCTATGTTGAGGTATATAAGTTGAACTAGTTAATGTTACACTTACCACTCCGATGACAGAACAACCTTCCGATCGCTGTTATCCCCAGATTTTTTTGATCCCCTCTTAATGGGGAAAATCCGGGGATAAAGGCGCACACTTCGCTTCTTCAGGTTATTTCTGTCCTCTGCGTTCTCGTGTAAACGTATAGTTTAACTTACATGAATTGTATTTATATAAGGAGGCAGCTTCTATGTATATCTATTTGGTTCCTTCACCGATTCCGGATGCACTTGCTGCATACCCGCATCTAACTTTGCGAAGCGAGGAGCAGGTGCGACTGGCTATTGAATCCGCAGAACGTCTGATGAATATTGAGTCTGATGATAAAATAGCCGCATATGAGGCTTTCGATGCCGCAGGTTCCTGGACTGGCGGGGGTTATGCTGTTTTGAATAATATTCCCGTCACAGAGGATGGTCGTAACGACTTCGAAGAACGGTTCAAGAACCGTGCCCGCAAAGTTGAAGACGAGCCTGGTTTTGTCGGTATTCGTGTGCTTCGTCCACTCAAGGATGACACGTATGTTGTACTTACACTCTGGCAGTCCGAGGAACATTTCAAAGGTTGGCAGGAATCGCAAGCATATAGTCAGGCTCACCGAAACCGCAGTACAAGCGAAGGCCTGACCGCACAGAAGCCCACCATGTTCCCCAGACCTTCTTACGTTACAACGTACACTATAGAATAACTATTGGGTTATATCCGGCTTTCATTAGAGTAACCCGTGACTGCCACACCTCTTCCAGCAGGGAAGAGGTTTTTTGTTGTCGATTCATGGCGGCTTTCATTTTTTGACATGGACATGCTCAGATAGGATAATACTTGTTAAATGAAACTTCGGAAGGGAAGGCGGTACCTTGTCACGCAGTTCACTCACCCGGTTTCTAAGCGGACCGTTTATATTCTTTACCATTATCATGATGATCAAAAGTTCACTGGCCTGGATTGTTATCTTCGATGACATCCCTGTCTGGAAACCACTGCTGACCGAATTGCCGCTCATCTGGATCGGCTTCTGTCTGATTGAGTGGTTTGCTGCCAAACGACGCATGTGGATATACCTTGCCGTGAATCTGCTGCTCTCAGGGATTTTCTTTGCAGCCATCATGTACTACAAATACTATGGCGTAATCGTTAACTATCACGCACTGGCACAGGTGAATCAGGTGACCTCTGTCAAGAGCAGCATGTTTTCTTTGCTGGACCCCTATTATTTGTTTATTTTTGCAGACGTTCTGATTATTGGGGGGATACTCATTCGTCGTCGGATCAAACACGGGAGTACAGAGCGCCCGAACCGGATTCCGCTCGAACGGCGTGCCAGAAGACGTGTTGCTTCGGTCATTCTGACCCTGTCCATGATTCTGTGCATGCTCAACATCTATCCCAATCGGGCCAGCATGAGTGAGATTACACAAGCAGAACAGATGGGCATTCTCGGTTATGAAGCCTATACTATTCTGGATCGACCCGATGAACTTGTGCCTATCGCACACATTGATCAGGCTGACATTGACCAGTTGAAGCAAACGACCGAACTTCCTGTGATTGTGGAGCGGGGGGCAGCGAGCGGACGTAACGTGATTATGCTCCAGTTGGAGTCATTTCAGAACTTCCTGATTGGATTAGAGGTAGATGGACAGGAGATCACGCCCAACCTGAACCAACTGGCTAGACAGAGTCTGTATTTTCCAAACTTCTATCAGCAAGTGGGACAGGGAAATACCTCGGATGCAGAATTTGTGGTGAATACATCGTTTTACACCCCGCCGAACGGGGCAGCAACAACTGTATATGCAGATAAAGCCCTGCCGAGCCTGCCCAAGTTGATGTCTGCAAACGGGTATCAGACAGCCACTTTCCATACGAATGATGTTCGTTTCTGGAATCGGGATCAGCTATACCTGGCACTTGGATTCGACCAGTATTATGATATCGATTATTTCGGCACACAGGACTCCATTGCCTTTTCGGCTTCGGATGAGATTCTGTATTCCAAAACACTGGATAAGCTGGAATCCATGCAGTCTTCGGGTGATCCCTTCTATGCCCATATCATCTCCATGTCAGCCCACCACCCGTACACGCTGCCTGATAACAAGGTCAAGCTGACGTTGCCTGAGCGTTACAAAGATACGTTGCCCGGCAATTATCTGATATCCCAGCATTATGCTGATCAGGCGGTTGGACAGTTAATTGCGGGATTGAAGGAACGGGGATTATGGGAAAACAGTCTGTTCGTCTTGTATGGGGATCACCTCGGACTTCCCATCTATTCACTGGATGGGGATGACAAAGTCCTTATGAAAGAGTTGTATGGTCGGGAATATACATCAGCAGATATGATTAACATTCCGCTCATTATCTCGGCTCCGGGCGTTACCCCGGGCGTACAACAGGAACAGATCGGAGGCCAAGTGGACATTCTGCCAACGATTGCCGGACTCACCGGAGTATCGCTAGATGACCAATTACACTTTGGACAGGATTTGCTGCATGAAGGCGGGAATCTGCTACCTGAACGCTATTACCTTCCTTCCGGGTCGGTGCTGAACGATGCTTCTCTCTTCATTCCAGCGACCGGATATGGTGACGGAACGCATTATTCCCTAGCTGATGCGGGCAGGCAGGATGCAAGGCAGAAACAGACGGACATCCCTTCAGAAGAGACACCGAAGAATTCGGGAGAAAAGGGATCTCCAACAATAGCCACTTCCACTTCTAATAAAAGTGAGGTTTCCTCTTCGCGGTTTATCACGAAGGAACAATATGATCGCGCATTGGATCTTGTACACTTGTCCAACAGTTATTTGAGCCAGTTACCGGATCGAAAGGACACGAAATAAAAATTAAGCGTTAACGCACGGTTAACAGGCTTTATTAACAATGCACCAATCATTTAATATCTATATTTTTAGCAATCATTTTATATCGAAATCCAATAAACTTGTAAAACCGGAAAAGCCCATTAAACAGAACCGACCACGGTCTACTTAATGGGCTTTTATTCGTTTAATTGTTGCTCAGGACATCACAACGAAATTGTCTGTGTCAGCCCTGCTCCCGCTTACAGCGGCAGTAGCGCAACGGTCTTGCGAGCAGTCAATTGCTCTACCATGGCAAGCCATTCCTGCGGTTTGTTCGGTAGCACTGCATAATATCGATTCAGGAAATCAGCCACCAGGCTGGCTGGCAGTTCACCGAGCGAATCATCGCCTGGCATGAAGCACAGATCCAGTCCGCCAACCGCTTCACCATCTCCTTGCCAGGATGGATGAACATACGGGAAGTCCAGACGCTGGTATCCCAGATGAGACAATACTTCGCGACGTACATACGGGTCCATTGGCTTGATGCCGCCGAACTCGTGATCCTGACTCAGATAAGGATTATAGATTTCGGCAAACATGCCGAACAATTCTTTCCCATTTGCCGCAGCCAGCTTCTGCAGATCACGCTTGCGGTGATTCGCCAGGAAACTGCCGATCCCCAGACCTTCGCGCCCAATAATCGTGAAGTCCGTCATGGCAACGTTCCAGTCCTCGTAATAACGGTACTCTGTCGCCCCAACAACTTGTCCTTCATATACAGCCACGAACACTCGAATACCCGGATCTTCCAACGGTTCTGCCCACAGGGGGAAGTCCAGCACTTCTTCCCGCGGGAAAATCTCCTGCATCAGCTTGTGCATTTGGGCAAATAGTGGATCATGAATGGATGTAATACGCGTGAATTCCATGGATAAATGCCTCCTCAATCGATGATATATTTCATTGGATATTTCGTTATTTGAATGGATTCCGCCACTCCATCAGGGCAGCATAGTTGCAGGACTCCTCATCATCCAAATAGTCTGCAGTTACTCCTACTGGCATACGGCCACAACGTAGCAGGAACGATATCACCGGATCACGCTTCTCTCCTGCAGCCACCTGGTCCATATATTCCTGCGCAGACAATTGATCTGCAACCAGATGATAACCCGGCATTCTACCAGCACCTAATAACCGATCCATCCCCTGTGCAATGACAAGGTGGTACATCGCCTGCATCATAAGCTGAGCCAGTCCCCACTTGCGGTACTTGGGACGAACACAGAGATCGACAATATACAACGTGTTGCCATCCGGCTGGTGGTTACGAATATAGCCGTCATCTGTGACTTCGGCCCAGGTATGGCTTCCTGGATGTGCAGGGTCCCATTGCATCCGTAGTGAAGTCATTGATCCGGCTAATTCTCCATCTACTTCAATACAGATGGCGCCCTCTGGATAATGCCCTACATGACTGTTGAGCTGCTCGTGACTCCAGAGCAGCTCTTCCGGATAAGGTGGAGGGAAACTCTCCGCCTGAATACGAGTCAGTTCCTCAAAGTCGGCTGCTACATAATTGCGGACGACGGCCTTTACCCTTTTGCCACTTCGCTCAGGGTCGGTGATCAGCATTTCTTTGCTATACATGTTGCCGGGTCGCCCCTTTCCACTGACAAATGAATTTCCTGCTCTGCTCCGTTCAGTTTTAATTACGTGTTCAAAAAGGTCGGTTTTCAGTACCGAGAAGATGGGATGAAGCTAGAAATGGAGTAGCGGAGCGTAGGGAAGACTACGTGAGCAACCAAAATGTTTCCTTCGGAAACATACTTCGTAAGCCTCCCGCTTATTTCGGCTGAATTCCATATTCGATGCTGATGATGCCACTGGGCATCCATCGTAATCAAAAGCGGACTTTTTGAACAACCTCTATAAACGTTGCTGCCTACTCCCAATCGGTATATAGATCAGTACGGCGGTCACGCCAAGTCGTTACCGATCCACGTTCGCGCACCTCATACAATAAGTCCAGATCCAGATCGGCCGTTACAATCATATCGTTGTTAATCTCACCCTCGGCCAGAATGCCACGTGGCGGGAACGGGATATCATTCGGCGTAATAATTGCAGCCTGTCCATAGTTGGCACGCATGAAATCAACTGTT
The DNA here is from genome assembly GCF_037144955.1 of Paenibacillus sp. USHLN196. Taxonomy (NCBI): domain Bacteria; kingdom Bacillati; phylum Bacillota; class Bacilli; order Caryophanales; family Paenibacillaceae; genus Paenibacillus; species Paenibacillus sp. USHLN196. The sequence continues at coordinate 389,119 of NZ_JBBCYH010000006.1, forward strand.
GGCAGATTACCCACCGTTCCGGTTAACACAACATACACCTGATTCTCTACCGCGCGGGCATGACTCGTATAGCGTACACGATAGAAACCGTGGCGATCGTCCGTACAGGAAGGACAGAAAATTACGTCTGCACCTTTGGCTTTGGCCATCCGCACAATCTCCGGAAATTCAATGTCGTAACAGGTCAGCATGGCAATGCGGCCTTTATCCGTATCAAATACTTCAAGGCCATTCCCCGGAGCCATATTCCATTCCTGGACTTCGGTCGGTGTAATGTGAATCTTGTCCTGGCGCGCGATGCGACCATCCGGGTAGAACATGTGGGCTGTATTATACAGTTTCCCTTCACGGCGAATGACGTGGGTTCCCCCGATTAGGTGCATGCCGTACTTGGCAGCAAGTGATGTGAATAGTTGTTCATATTGCTCCGTAAAGTTCGGCAGATCCTCAATCGTCAGTGCATGGCCTTGTTTGTCCCCAATGGACATTAACTGCGTTGTGAAAAATTCCGGAAACAGTACGAATTCGGTTCCGTATTCGCTTGCTGTCCGTATGTAATGCTCAGCCTGAGCGGCGAACTGCTCAAATGAGCTGATTGTGTGCAATTGATATTGTACAGCGGATACTCGCAGTTTCATGTTCGTACACCTCCACCATGATTATGCTTCCATTGTAACAACGATCCGGGGTCAACAAAAGAGTATTTACACGGAGCACTACAATGACAGAATCAACTTCGATCGCTTCCTTATTCACCCAGCATCGACTGTGTGAATCCGATCCACTCTCTCGTGGCAAAAGACAGATAGCGGTCCTTCCGCCAGATCATGCCGAGTTGCCATGGAATCACAGGCTCCGTTACGGGGATAATACTCACACGCATATGATCCACCTCACGACAGATGGTCTCCGGTAGCAAGGCTACTCCCAGATTGGCGGCAACCATCGCACTGAGCAGATCCCACTGGGAACTCTCATACACCACCCGGGGCTGGAATCCGGCCTCCTGACAGGCCACAATAATCCGGTCATGCAGCGCAAAATCCTCCCGAAACAATACAAAGGCGTCGTTTTCCAGTTCATGCAGCGCAACCGACTCTTTCTCCGCAAGTGGATGTGAAGGATGCACGAGCAGGTTCAGCTTTTCTTTCACAAACACAAAATGATCCAACAGCTCATCCACGGTTGGCAGTACTGCAACGCCAATATCCAGTGCACCGCTGATCACATCAGCCTCCACTTTTTTGGCCCCATCCTCAAATAGCTGAATAGTCACCTGCGGGTAAGCCTTGTGAAATTCGCCAATGATCATGGGGAAAAAGCTGGACCCTACCATCGGCGGCAGACCGATCCGCAGGTGGCCTTTCTTCAAGTTCATCAGATCATCCAGCTCGGATGACAGATTGCGGAACGATTTTTCAATCTCCAGTGCCTGCCGAAAAAACACATGACCTGCATCCGTTAGTTCCACTTTCTTACCATAACGGTCCAACAACGTGATACCCAACTCCTCTTCAAGACTCTTGACGGTCTTGCTGATGGTAGGCTGGGTGATATACAGAACTTCAGCGGCTTTTGTGAAGCTCTGTTGCCTGGCGACTTCCAGAAAGTATTGCAAATGGCGGATATCCACCTGTTGGTTCCCACCTCTCATAGATAAATGGAATAGTAAACATTCTTAATATGCATTTTACTCATGAAAGAATGCCATGTAAAATTTGCGTTATCAAGTGATTCATTTTCATAACAACTCAAACGATTACGTTGATTATACAAGGAGGGATTAAAGTGAAAAAATGGGGCCTTGGTATTGCACAGGTTGCGCTCTTAATGGTTTTTTCACTGATTATGGACCTGCTGGCCCGTACTCTCCATCTTCCTGTACCGGGTTCGATACTCGGTATGGTTGTGTTATTCATTCTGCTTCAGACCCGTGTCGTGAAGTTGCGCTGGATTGAAGTTGGAGCTGCCTGGCTACTCGGTGAACTATTGTTATTTTTTATTCCGTCAGCCGTTGGCATTATGAACTATATGCCCATGCTGGAGCATGACGGTCTACAAATTTTATTCATCGTACTGCTTAGTACATTTCTGGTCATGTCCTGTACAGGACTGGTGGCTACACGAATTGCGAAACGAAAGGAGCGTCACACCGGATGATTGGATTCCTCTGCCTGTTGTTAACCGTCGGTATATACGGAGTTGCCAAACGAATGTATCGCAATCTGCCGAAAGTTTATCTGTCTCCGCTGCTCATTACGCCACTGCTTGTCGTAGGCATATTGCTCGCAACGGGAACGGATTATACCACGTATAGCAGCGGCGGCAAATGGCTGAGCCTACTGCTTCAACCGGCCACCGTGGCTTTTGCCGTACCACTGTATACCTTCTTCCATGTACTCAAAAAACATATTTCCGAGATCGTCTTCAGTGTCATGACTGGCTCAGTGGTTGCCGTGCTTTCTTCTGCCCTGCTCGCCAAATGGTTGCAACTGGATTCCGGGCTAATCCATAGCTTAATCCCGCGCTCCATCACAACGCCAATTGCCATGAACGTATCAGCAACAATCGGGGGAATTCCCGCAGTGACAGCGGTTTTTGTCATTATGACCGGTCTGCTCGGAGTAATTATGGGTCCTACTATTGTTAAGATGCTGCACATCGATGGCGAGATTGCACGAGGCACACTGTTTGGAACCGGTGCCCATGGCACAGGGACATCCAAAGCATTTGAACTGAGTTCCCTGACGGGTACCATCTCCAGTATCTCCATGGTGCTGGCCGCATTGTTCACTTTAGCCGTTGCGCCCATCCTTTCCAAACTTATTTTCCCATAATAGATGGAATAATCCCACTTTTTTGAAATATTATTGTTGTATTAAAGCCCTTTCTTCCTTACAATAAGGACAGGTTTTTAATTGTGAATATTGCGGGGGAGATGCGATGAAAAGAACCGGAATGAAGAGATCTCTGGACCGTCTTGGACGAATTGTCCTTCCCAAAGAAATGCGGGATACGATGGAAATCCATATCGGCGATCCGCTTGAGTTTTTCATTGAAGGGAAAGAGTTGATTTTGAGAAAGTACAAATCAACATTGTGTATTTTTTGCGGTGATGTGGATACGGAAATGTATTTCAAAGAGCAATTCATCTGCCGGACTTGTGCAATTCAATTAAAACACCCGGATGACTCTCCCGACTGGTTCGTACCTCAGAACAAACAGGCTCCTGCACCCGTGGAGCGTCCTGCTACCAAATCCGCCTCAGTCTCACCTCCCGCTAGGGAAGAAGGGACCACTGCTGATAACCAAGAATACCCGGACCTGCGACCAAAGACGGCACGCATGCTGCAACAGATGAAAGAAATTGTTGAACAGAATCCCGGTTTGGCTCAACAGCAAATTGCGGAAAAGCTTGGCATTAGCCAAGGACGCGTCTCTCAATTAAAAAAGTTACTATAATAAGAATGGTATTCGATCATTTATAGTCAGAAGACCTTCCGATCAGGAAGTCCCGCTGCAAGAGAACCCGTTGTTTTTCGTGGGTTCTTCTTTTTTTATATCCATATAGCAAGGGAAAGGAGAGCCATGGATAACATCCTGTATTTATCACAATTCGACCTCATGTCCTCCTTATCAGAGGCAGACCTGATTGAAATGGATCGTATGACTTCCATAACGACCATGCCCAAAAACAGACAGATCCAGACACCGGATACGTTTACAGAGCGTTTCTACTTTGTGAAAAGGGGGATGGTTCGCTTATATACATTGAACCCGGAGGGCAAGCAGTTTACTCTTGATATTTTGAAGGAAGGTAACGTGTTTGGAGAAATGAACGGAATCTCATTGGGAACACGTGCCGTCTATATCGAAACGATGGAGGAGTGCGACATTTGCCTGATGGACAAGCCACGTTTCGAGCAGTTTCTGATTGAACATCCACGGTTTATGATGAGACTAATGAACGTACTAGGCGAGCGGATGAAGCGAATGAGTGAGTTGACACAATCGCTCGCGCTAGGGAACCTGCATGAAAAGGTGATACATACTCTCTTCCGGCTGGCTGAACAGATGGGATGGATTGAAGAGAGTGAGTACTGCCGGATTCAACTCACGCTTACCCATCAGGAGATTGCCTGGATGGTGGGAGCCACGCGGGAATCAGTTACGGTTGCCATGAAAGAGCTATCGAGAGCAGGCCGTATTCGTACCGGATTCAAATCAGTAGCCCTTCATCGTAACGAACTCGCTACCCTCCGCAATATTACTGCCCAGTTGTAAGATGCCTTACATCCCCATTCTCCAGCAAGTTGTATTGTTAACTCATCATGTTATACAACCAAGGAGGAGTATACCGTTGGATGCTAAATCAGATCTATTTATCCCTGAAGACGTTCTTCTTCGCAAAGGTGCCCGTAAAGCCACGGAAATCCCGGAGCATATCCGCAATTTACTACAAGCAGGACACATTGAATCGGTTAATTTGACCGAATGGCTGGCAGTTGATCATGTTTTCCTTTTTCAGAAGGTTACCCATGAATGGGGGTTGGGTATCGAAACCCAAGCTATCACTGAGCAGTTAAAACAGATGAACGAGCTGCGGATCATGAAAATCATCCCGACCATAAGTATGCAATGGCTTAATCTGTTGAAGGTTCTAACAATCAATGAACGAACGAAACTCTTTCGTTCCATTGCTGAGCATCGTTCAGACAGTGTTCGCTGTTGGGCGGCTTATATCATAGGGCAGGATTCCCGTCTGAACCTTACTGAAAAGTTGGAGCATATACGGCCTTTTGCAACAGATCATCACTTTGGTGTAAGAGAAATTGCATGGATGGCTGTACGGGAGTCCATCTCTGCCGAATTATCCGTAGGCTTGCAACATTTAATTCCATGGAGTGTTGACCCTGATCCACTGATCCGTCGCTTTGCCATAGAATCAATCAGACCTCGTGGCGTCTGGGCGAAACATATTCAGGAACTAAAAGAAAATCCGGAGATAGCCCTTCCCTTGCTGGACGCGGTGAAATCCGATGCCCATAAGTATGTACAGGATTCGGTAAGCAACTGGCTGAACGATGCCAGCAAGACCAGCCCGGAGTGGGTGCGACAGATCTGTGCCACTTGGATTCAGCAGTCGGATACCAAGCATACGCAGCGAATCGTCACACGAGCCAAGCGAAGTCTTTCATAAAAAGATGACCACCGCTCATTGGCAGTGGTCATCTTCTGTATAAGCATCCACGTATTGTATTCCTCTATTGGAGGGGATACCCTCTCCCTCGGTTAAATAGCACTACAATATAACCCTCATCTTTCCTTTATGCCTGAATGGCATCCATATGTCCTTCTTCTTCCTCTTCCAATCTGCGCATGCCCACAACCAGGACAATAATGTTCGCTACCAACAACACAGCCGGGAACGGAACAGCAGCATATTGTGCATAGATCAGATGACTTCCCACAGCCCCAATCAGAATGAATGTCAGTATGCCAGAAGCCAGGATGCGAGTCCGTGGAATCAGCAGTCCTACTGCACTAAGCAACTCCACAGCACCCAGCAGATACATGGTCCATGTTGGATAAGAGAAACTTTCGAAGGTCTGAATCATCATGTCTGCTCCACTGATCTTGTTAAACCCAGTCATGACGAATACACCTGCTAGCACAACCAGAAAAATATAACCCAAAATCTTGTTCATATGTATATCCTCCTAAAGTGAATGGAATGTTCCCACTATGTAATGATTATTTTTGTGATAAATAGTAAAAAAGAATCTATGTAAAAGTTCCCCGAAGGTAACTCTGTTTTCATCTGTTTAGCTAGGTTTACTTTCGAAATAGTACATGTGTATATTATACGTATTATTTATCACCAACTTACTTTTATGAAGTTAGTATACAATGATAAGATAATTTCTTCAAGTAATTTTTCGCTGTATGATGTATAATACATACAAAAGGTATGTTACAGTATATTTTGTAGTGACCGTCATTAAATTGAATGTTCTACCATTCTTAGCGCGGCAGAAACCATGTCTTTCATATACATCAGTGAAAAAAATAATCATGAATCGAGGTGAACACGCTGAAGCTGAAAAAAGTAAAAGCACCAAGTCCCTGTATGATCACTCAGGCCATAGACATTATTGGCAAGAAGTGGGTACTGTTAATTATGTACCAACTGTTATCCGGACCGAAGCGGTTTACGGAACTTGAAGCAGAGATGGCCATCAGTGGACGACTTTTATCGGAGCGATTGAAGGAAATGGAGACAGAAGGTATCGTAACCCGGCACATGTTTCCCGAGATTCCTCCTCGTGTAGAGTATGAGTTAACACCCAAAGGCAGAGCCATTGAACCTGTCATTGATCAGATCTACAGCTGGTCTTCCGACTGGTTGAAACAGCAGAAATCCGAGTAATATGAATTCCTGTCCCATTCATATCTACGCAACACAAATACGCCTGAATCAGGTTGATCTGCGGATCAATCCCCGATTCAGGCGTATTTATATTTTTAATGAGAGAGATGTTTTGAAGGCTGAAGCTGTACCGGTAGACCGGAATCTGCCGATGCCAGCGCCGCCGTTGTAATCTCCTGTGTACGGCAGGCATCCGCATAATCGGACAGAATTCGTGAACGGTCTCCCGTACGCAGGGCGTGAATGAATGCTTCATTCTCACGCTCATATGGATTATGTCCTGACGGAATCTCCAGGCCTGCCATTGAATGTGTTGCGGCACTTGGCAGAAGCAAACGTTCCGGCGTCCAATCCCACACCCCTGCATCCGTGTAAAACTGCAGCCCTGCACCGCCCTCTCCGTCTGGCAACAGGCATGTATTGGCGATGCTTGCAATCGCTCCACTTTCCAGCTTGAGCGTTACATTCGCTACATCGGCAACCGTAACATGCTCATGCTTCTCATGCATGCTTCGCTGAGCTGCTACGGCGTACACCTCCGTAACTTCTCCTGCACAATACCGAAGCAAGTCTACGATATGTGTGGTCTGCTCCACGAACTGTCCACCTGAACCATCCTGGCGCCGCCACCAGGCAACCCCTGGCATTCCGCCCATCCAGCGGCCGAGTGCCATGCCAACCGTCTGTTCTTTCATGGCCTGTTGCAATACTTGAGCAGCCTCCTGATAACGGAAATGGTAGCCGACAGAGGTTAACAATCCGCTCTTCTGTACCTGATCCAACACCTGACGCGGAACGTCCATTCCAGTACTCAGCGGCTTCTCAACCAGGAATGGAATTCCGCGACGATTCAACTCCGACTCAATCGATCCGTGAGACATCGGAGGCACACAGATATACACCGCATCCAGCTTCTCACCATCCAGCATATGTTCAAGTTCACCGTAACCAACAGCATCATAGACGGAGGCCATAGCCTCTGCCTTTTCCAACGTTGTTCCGCAGACACTCGCAACACGAACACCTTCCATTCGTGCGAGAATATCTGCATGTACCTTACTGAACCAGCCTGTTCCAATGATTCCGATCTGTAATGTCATGGATGTTATCCCCTCTCTGTGTTACACGCTTACATGTTCCATTCGACTTTCAGTAGCGAAATCCTGCCTCAGTTTTGCCGGATGCTTCCAACAACAGCTGATCCAGTTCCTGTGTATGCATAACCACTTGCTCTTCAGACCAGTTCAAACGCCCGGCCATATAGGAGATAACTGCTGCCTTATAACGACGGACCTCAGCAATACGGAAAAATAGATCTCCTGTTCTTCGTACCAAAAAGTCAGACGGGGTTACTGCCATCTCTTCTTCAATCGCATAACGTAACATCAGCAGTAGCTCCTGTGACAGGCCCTGAAGCTCCGCCTTGGTGCGCGGATCAGGCATTCGCTCATACAGTGCCTCCACATTGGAACCGTACGTGCGGACCAGCCGCTCCGCAGCAGGTCTAGCAAGCCCCAAGGCAACACCATCCTTGATCTTGCGCTCTGCATACGATGCGAATCCAGTCGAACCTCCCACGTCCCCGCCGGATATGGGCATCTTCTTCGTTACGCAAGGGCCTATGGAATGTCCGTGCTCCTGCTCCATCTGGCGCGCGACCAGATCAACAACCATCTCAGCCATTTTGCGGTATCCGGTTAATTTGCCTCCGGCAATGGTAATCAGATTGGAATCGGATACCCAGACTTCGTCTTTACGTGAAATTTCGGAAGGATTCTTGCCTTCCTCGTGAATTAATGGACGTACACCCGCCCAACCGGACTCCACATCCTCGATACCAATCCGTACATCTGGAAACATGCCGTTGACTGCATCAATCACATATTCGCGGTCCGAGTCGGAGATTAGCGGATGTGCAGGATCGTCCTGATATACAGTGTCGGTTGTCCCCACATAGGTTTTGCCATCACGGGGGACAGCAAACACCATTCGACCATCTGGCGTATCAAAATAGACCGCCTGTCTTAGCGGGAATCGTTCACCATCGAAGACCAAATGAATACCTTTGGTCATCTGTAGTGTTTTCCCTTGGCGTGAACCATCCAATTCCCGCAGCCCATCCACCCAGGGACCAGAAGCGTTGATCACCTTGCTCGCTTTCAGCGTATAGGTCTGACCATCGATCTGATCCATAGCTCGAATACCTGCAATCTTGCCATTCTCCTTCAGAAAACCTGTTGCCTTCACATAGTTCACTGCCTGTGCCCCGCGTTTGACAGCTTCTTTCATGACTTCAATGGTAAGCCTGGCATCATCTGTCCGGTACTCCACATAGAGCCCACCACCCAACAGCCCCTGTTTGCGCAGCAAAGGTTCAATATCCGACACTGCCCCGGCGTTCAACATTTGGCGCCGTTCACTGCGCTTCACCCTGGCGAGCCGATCATATACCATCAGACCAATGGATGTGCTGAAGCGACCGAACGTACCTGCCGTATAGATTGGTAGCAACATCGGTTCCGGTGTTGTCACATGCGGCCCATTCTCGTACACTACAGCCCGCTCCCGTCCTACCTCCGCGACCATCTTCACTTCATATTGCTTCAAATAACGCAAACCGCCATGGACCAATTTGGTCGAACGACTGGATGTCCCTGCTGCAAAATCCTGCATTTCTACAAGCGCTGTCTTCAATCCACGGGAAGCCGCATCCAATGCAATCCCTGCACCTGTAATCCCGCCGCCAATAATCAATATGTCAAAATGTGCATTCGCCATGCTTTGCAAATATTCGGTCCGTTGTGCTGACGAGAACGTTTCTGCCATCCTTGAACCTCCCATTGATTTCCTTAATGTTTCCGTAAAAAAACAAAAAAAGGACCACGTCATTCGCTCAGCAATTGCTGAGCGGCACGTGGTCCCTCCCGATCTCCAGACATCATTTTTTAACTTGTGCCTTTATCCTATCACAGATTTTTGACGGCGTGAAGTCCTGAAATGACACATTATTCAAAAAAAATTCAAAAAGTTGTTCTGCCAAAGGATGGAATTTCAAATGAATCCACTAACCTTGTTTTTTTCCTTATAGTGGGTATATATTTTGCTCCCTCCAGGAAGAATAACCCTGTAAATCATGCATCATTTTCCACCAGTAAATATCATTTATAACATATGTTTAGTTAAAAAGTACAAATACCCACACCAAGAGATATTCATTTCATTCCTTTTATTTAAAAGCCATTGCTGCATTCACTGCACGCTTCCAGCCTGTATACAGTTCTGTCCGTTGTTCCTCAGCCATAACTGGATGGAAGACACGCTCCGTATTCTCATGATCGGCCAATTCATCCGCGTTCGACCAATACCCCACCGCCAGACCTGCCAGATAAGCCGCACCCAATGCAGTCGTTTCGTTCACTGTAGGGCGTTCGACAGGAATGCCCAGAATATCACTCTGGAATTGCATCAGGAAATCATTAGCCGCCGCCCCGCCATCGACACGCAGAGCATGCACGGGAATACCCGAGTCGGATTCCATCGCCTCCAGTACATCTTTGGTCTGATACGCCAATGCTTCCAGTGTAGCGCGGATAAAGTGTTCCTTCGTCGTGCCCCGGGTCAGGCCAAACACTGCACCCTTGACCTCACTATCCCAATACGGACTGCCCAGTCCCACAAATGCAGGTACCATATACACGCCATCTGTCGAAGGCACGCGTGAGGCGTAGTCCTCACTATCTTTTGAAGAGCGAAGCATTCTTAATCCGTCACGCAGCCACTGAACCGCTGAGCCTGCAACAAAAATACTGCCTTCAAGCGCATACTCAACCTTGCCATTTATCCCCCAGGCAATGGTCGTAATCAGTCCGTGATCCGATTGTACCGGGTTCTCTCCTGTATTCATGAGCATGAAACAACCGGTACCATATGTATTTTTCATACTGCCCTTGGTATAACAACCCTGACCAAACATCGCAGCCTGCTGATCTCCTGCGGCCCCCGCAATCGGAATCCGATGACCGAAGAAATGATAGTCTGTTGTGTGTGCATACACCTCGGATGAACCTCGCACCTCTGGCAGCATGACCTTAGGAATGTCGAGAATACCCAACAATTCGTCATCCCATTGCAGATCATAGATGTTATACATCAGGGTACGTGAAGCATTGGATATATCCGTGACGTGTGTGCCCCCGCTTAGTTTCCAGATCAGCCAGCTATCAATCGTGCCAAACAACAGTTCACCCTTCTCTGCCCGCTCTCGGGCACCAGGGATATGATCCAGAATCCATTTCACCTTCGTTCCCGAGAAGTAGGGATCTATCAATAATCCTGTTTTGCGGCGAAAAAGGTCCCCGAGTCCCTGTGTCTTCAAATCTTCACAGATGTCTGCGGTCTGTCTGGACTGCCATACCACTGCATTATAGATGGGTCTGCCTGTTTCTTTGTCCCATACCACAACGGTTTCCCGCTGATTCGTAATTCCAATCCCGGCAATCTGGACTGGTTTGATTCCGCTCTCTGCCAGACATGAAGCCATCACGGCAAGAATGGAACTCCAGATTTCGTTGGCATTCTGCTCTACCCAGCCCGGCTCGGGGAAATATTGTGGAAATTCCTGCTGAGCAATGTACACAATCTCTCCGCCGTGGTTAAACAGAATGGCCCGGGAGCTCGTCGTCCCCTGATCCAGAGCCAATATATATTTTTCCATACAGACAACCTCCTGTTGTGGGTTCTTTTTAAGGTGTAAGCGATTTCTCAAAGTGTCGGATCAGCTCTGCATTGGAAGTGGTCACTGCCGTTGCTCCGACGCCAAGCGCAAGTTCAACCTCTTCCGGTGAGCGGATCAGTCCCCCCGCAATAATAGGGATACCTGTACGTACAGATACTTCCGCAATAATATGCGGAATGACGCCAGGTAGTACTTCAATATAATCCGGTTGGGTTTTAGCCAGCAGCAGATAACTTTTCTCCAGTGCATGGGTGTCCAGCAGAAAAATACGTTGTATGGCTGTAATTCCCTTCTGCTTCGCCTTCTGGATTACACTTGCCCTTGTAGAGATCAGTCCTGCCGGGCGAATGTGCTGACACAGATACTCTGCCGCATACTCATCGTTCTTCAATCCCTGTACCAGATCTGCATGCAAAAGTATCTTTTTGTCATACCGTCGCGCCTCGTCCATTACACTCTGAAGCTGTGCAATATGAGTTTCCAGCATCACCCCATAGGTATAAGGGCCTTCAATCATCGCCTCAAACTGCTTCATGCTCTTCGCAGCCGGCAATATACGTTGTCCCTCAAATGGCACCTTGGTTCCTCCCGCATTCATCAGATGCCTATATTGTATAATCCGTGCCGTGTGAACGGCAAGCCATTCCGTGAATCAGGAAGATCTGAACGCTATGCTGTTATCCATACCAAAAAGCCGCTACTGTACTTCTCCATAACGGAGAGTACAACAACGGCTAATCATCTATTCGTATACGTCTATAAATAATGATTAAGCCTGTGCATGCGGAAGCAGCGTCTCTGCCCCAGCCCAGCCATCACTTTCTGCCAAGTGACCGGAACGATTCACTTTCGTTTGCAGATACTTCTCGTTAAAAGCAGAACGATCTCCCCATAGTGGCACACGTCCACCCACATTCAATCCCGCTTCCTGCAAGGCAGCCAGCTTCCGTGGATTGTTGGTGATCAGTGTAACCGGTGCAGAGCGAAGCGCACGCAATACGGCAATCGCATCGTCATAATTGCGGGCATCGTCCGTGAATCCGAGCTGCAAGTTCGCATCCACCGTATCCAGACCTTCTTCTTGCAAAATGTACGCCATCGCTTTGCTGAACAGACCAATGCCACGTCCTTCATGGTTGGCAAGGTAGAACAGTGCGCCCGCTCCGTGAGCGGCAATCATCTTCATGGATTGCTCCAATTGGAAGCCGCAATCACAACGTTTGCTGCCAAAGATGTCGCCTGTATGACAGATGCTATGCATCCGAATCAGCGCTTCTTGTGCGTTGGCAAAGTCACCATACACCAGAACACTGGATTGTTGACGCTCTGCCAGTTCAGCCTCAGCAAGGGATTCAATCAGCTCCCCGCTCTCCATCGCTTTGTCTGACTTCATCCAGCTGTACCACTGGAATGTCTTGGTCTCTCCATCGAGGTTTACCGGAAGCTTAATCGGACCTACAAGGTATATAAAATCTTTTCCACTCGGAAAAGTCTGAATTTTGGGGGCAAGCAGTTGAATAATATGTGAATTGATCATTGTCGTTCCTCCTGTTTAGGCCAACTTGTATGTTGATTGATTCGCATCCAGAGCGAAAATGGATCACTTGGATATTATATAGTACGTATCTATATTATTCTCATCATCATTAGTTACTTTATGTAAGTTAGTTTAGAATAAAAATTATAAAGTGTCAAGTAACTTTTATTTTTAAAGTAACTACTAAAATTATGTTACGCAACGGACACAAATATGTGTTTCATTTCAGGAATATTGGGTATGAGTTTATAAACTGCTCATACACTAATGTTGTAGTCCAAAGCACTTCATGCCTCGAACTTAACGATGAGGGGGTTATGCACATGATCCGCCGGAAAAGAACATGCTGGACAGCCATACTGATGGTCTGCGTCCTGCTCATAAGCGGATGCTCCATCTGGCCCGGACAGGACGATTCAGCGAACAACAAAAAGGTAACGCTTACATTATGGTACTGGAACCGTTCCATCGATGATAAGTTGATTGCCAGGGCTAAGGAAAAGTTCCCCAATATTGAACTGACAGCTCAGAAAATCGGCGGTGATTTCAAAGCAAAGCTCAAAACAACACTCGCTGCACGCTCAGGTGAACCAGACATTGTGGCATTGAACGACTGGATCATGGAGCTATTCCCCAGTGAGGATCGTTTCTATAATCTGTATGATCTCGGCGCAGGAGATATTGAAGACCAATATCTGCCGTGGAAATGGAAGCAAGGCGTTACGCCAAGTGGACAGATGATCGGGTTCCCGATGGATACGGGACCAACAGCCCTCTTCTACCGAGAAGATCTGTTCAAGGAAGCCGGATTGCCATCTGATCCCGAGGACGTTACACGCCAGATTAACAGCTGGGATGCATATGCAGCTGCCGGAGAACAGATCAAGGAGAAATTCGGAGGCAAGGTATATCTGACCGACAATATTGCAACCGTTTACAACCAAGTCATATCGCAGTCTGCGGAGCGCTATTTCCGGCCGGACGGGTCCTTTATCGGCATGGATTCCCCTATTGTGGGCAAGAGCTGGGATACGGCCGTTGCTTTCAAAGAGAAGGGACTGCTAGCCAATGCAGATGGCTGGACTCCGGGCTGGAACGCCGCGATGAATAATGGCGAAATCGCCTCTTTCGTAGGTGCTGTCTGGATGAAACAAGTTCTTCAGGAAGCCGCTCCAGATACATCCGGAAAGTGGCGGGTCGCTCGGGCACCAGGGGGAGATGGTAATAACGGGGGATCATTCCTGTCCATCCTGAAGTCGAGTGAACATCCTCAGGAAGCCTTTGAACTGGTTCGCTGGCTGCAAAGTCCCGAAAATCAACTGGAGCAATATCAGACATTGAACCTGTTCCCTTCTGCACCAGGTGTATTTGATGATCCTGCCATGAAAGAAAAAGAACCTTTCTTCGGCGGACAGGCGACAGGGCCTGTATTTGCCGAATCGGCACAGGAGGTGCCGGATGCTTTCTTTGGCGAACGATACCCATCCGTACACAACATTATCACCCGAAGGCTGAATGATGTCGCGAAGCAAAATGCCGATCCTCAGCAGGTCTGGACGGATACGGTGCACCGCGTCGAGCGGGAATTACAGCGTTAACCTGAAGAACGTGTGGTTTCGTTATCCGCAAAGGAGGAATTCATATGGCTGTAACTGAACCTCGTCTTACTCCCGATCCCGGAAATGCAAGACCTGATCTGGATCGGCAGAAGTCACTGTGGTCCAGGATGTGGGAGCATCGTGCACTTTATGTTGCGATATCGCCGTTTTATATTCTGTTTGCGGTATTTGGCCTGTTCCCGATCGGGTTCTCACTCTATCTAGCTTTTCATAAATGGGATGGCATCGGTGTCATGACGTACAACGGGTTCAACAATTTCAAATACATGCTGACCGATGCCGAGTTCTGGCAAGCCGTGGGCAACACGTTCATGATCTGGATCTATTCTACGATTCCGATGCTCTTCTTCGCCCTGATTATTGCCTTTCTGCTGCATGCACCATTTGTGAAGTTCCGCACCCTGTTTCGGGTTGGTTATTTCCTGCCGAACGTCACGTCCATCGTGGCGGTGGCCATCATCTTCGGTGCCTTGTTTGCCAACAATTATGGCTTTCTCAATTATCTGTTACAGTCGGTCGGGCTACCGGTTGTGGAGTGGCTAAATGCACCATGGGGCATCAAAGTCGCAATCTCCTCCATGGTGGTCTGGCGCTGGACCGGATATAACGCCGTCATCTATCTGGCGGGATTACAGAGTATCCCGCAGACATTATACGAAGCGGCCAAGATTGACGGCGCATCAGCGATACAGTCCTTTTTCCGAATTACGATTCCGATGCTGCGTCCTGTGATCCTGTTTACGGTCATTACATCAACGATTGGCGGTATGCAGCTGTTCACCGAGCCGCAAGTATTGGTAGGTAACGATGGTGGTGCGGGTGCAGCAGGTATGACGATTGTACTGTACCTCTACCGTGAATCCTTCATTAACAATTACTTTGGATATGGGGCTGCTGTTGGCTGGGGTATGTTCCTCATTATCGCCCTGTTCTCGATTGTGAACTGGAAGCTTGTTCAAGGCAAATCATCCTGATGTGATAAGGGGGAGCGCACATGGCGACCAAACACCTCAAATCGCTGGTGTTGTATACCGGTCTTATCGGGGGCATGCTCATATCCATGTTCCCGTTCTATTGGCTGATTGTAATGTCCACCCGGACAACGTCCGATATCTACAAGTTCCCGCCCCAGCTCTGGTTCGGGGGTGAACTGTGGAATAACATCACGAGGGTGTTGCAGCAGATTGATTTCTGGGGAGCTTTTCTGAATACGTTGTTTGTGTCAGGCCTCGTAACGATCCTGGTGCTGTTTTTTGACTCACTGGCGGGATTTGCGTTTGCGAAGTTTGAATTTCCCGGCAAAAAGTGGCTCTTCATCCTGCTGCTCGCCACCATGATGGTACCTTCACAGCTGTCGCTGGTGCCTTCCTTCGTACTGATGGCTACGTTCGGCTGGGTCGGTTCCTTCAAAGCCCTTATTATTCCGGGCATGGTGAACGCCTTCGGCATCTTCTGGATTCGCCAATATGCCACGGAGTCCATTCCGAACGATCTGCTGGATGCAGGCCGGATCGACGGCTGTAATTTCTTCCGTCTCTATTGGAACGTGGCGCTGCCAATCTTGCGACCTGCCTTTGCTTTCCTCGGCGCGTTCACCTTTATTGGAGTATGGAATGACTACCTGTGGCCTTTGATCGTCCTGACAGATGAACGCAAGTATACGTTGCAGATTGCGTTGTCTCAATTGAACGGACTGTACAATACAGACTATGCCATGGTTATCGCGGGTACATTGCTCGCCGTTATTCCGCTTATCGTCATGTTCCTGTTCATCAGCCGCCAGTTTATCTCGGATATCGCGGCAGGAGCAGTGAAGGACTAAGATTGTGGCATTTTGATCCATCCCTCAAGTCTGATATTCTTATCTATAGATGAAATACAGATGCCATATAAGTTGGATGAATAGCGCCACCTTATATATTCAAGAAAGAGGGATGACAAAATGGCTTCTTCACCCTATATGATCGGCGTAGATATCGGCACGACCTCCACCAAGGCCGTCTTATTCGAACAGAACGGAACCATTGTGGCTCAAGGCAGTGCCGATTATCCGCTGCACACCCCCACACCTGCGATTGCGGAGCAGGATGCGGAAGATATTTTCAAAGCAGTCATCGAATCCGTTAAAGAGGCCACGTCCAAAGCGGGAGTGAAGCCTGAGGATATCCTGTTTGTATCGTTCAGTTCAGCGATGCACAGCATCCTGCCAGTCGATCAACACGGCAAACCGCTGATGCGGGCCATGACATGGGCAGATAATCGTAGTGCCGAGTGGACTGAAGTACTCAAATCGGAGATGAATGGTCACGAAATCTATCTGAGAACAGGCACGCCGATTCATCCGATGTCCCCACTCACCAAGATCATGTGGCTCACACGGGATCAACCGGAACTGTTCAGACAGACACATAAATTCATATCCATGAAAGAATATGTCTTCTATAAATTATTCTCTGAATACGTCATCGACCACTCGATGGCCTCAGCCACCGGACTCATGAATCTGGAGAAACTCAACTGGGATGCAGAAGCGCTTCATGTGGCGGGTATTACGCCGGAGCATCTATCCCGACTTGTACCGACCACACATGTGCTGAAACAGGGATTGCATCCGGAATACGCCAAGGAGATGGGCATTGCGGTCACCACACCATTTGTCATCGGAGCCAGTGATGGCGTGCTCTCCAACTTGGGCGTGAATGCCATTGACCCAGGCGTCGTGGCCGTAACCATTGGTACTAGCGGAGCGATTCGTACGGTCGTGGACAAACCAGTGACCGATCCAAAAGGACGTTTCTTCTGTTATGCGCTCACGGAGGATGCATGGGTCATTGGCGGACCGGTGAATAACGGCGGTGTTATTTTCCGCTGGATTCGGGACGAGTTTGCGGCTTCCGAGGTGGAAACGGCGAAGCGACTTGGCATCGATCCGTATGAAGTGCTCACTCGTGTCGCCGAAAATGTACCTCCGGGTTCGGAAGGTCTCTTGTTCCATCCGTACATGACGGGTGAGCGGGCTCCGCTCTGGAATCCGAACGCACGCGGATCGTTCTTCGGTCTGACGCTGCACCATAAGAAGGAACATATGATTCGCGCTGCACTTGAGGGTGTATTGTTCAACCTGTACACCGTCATGCTGGCGATTGAAGAAAAGATCGGTCGTCCGAAAAAAATCCAGGCGACTGGCGGCTTCGCCCGCTCCGAGTTGTGGCGACAGATGATGGCGGATATTTTCGATCAG
Source organism: Paenibacillus sp. USHLN196 (assembly GCF_037144955.1). Lineage (NCBI taxonomy): Bacteria > Bacillati > Bacillota > Bacilli > Caryophanales > Paenibacillaceae > Paenibacillus > Paenibacillus sp. USHLN196. Next base: position 406,681 of record NZ_JBBCYH010000006.1, read on the forward strand.
GATGTCATCATTCCCGAAAGTATTGAAAGCTCCTGCCTCGGCGCAGCTGTGCTGGGCTTGTACGCCCTTGGCCGCATCGATTCCCTGAGTGCCGTCTCCGGCATGATCGGATCAACACATCGGCACCAGCCTGACCCGGAAAGTGTCCGCGTGTACCGTGAACTGCTGCCGATCTTCATCCGCATCTCCCGCAAATTCGAAGAAGAGTATGCAGATATCGCTGCTTTTCAGAATAAGACGATGCAAAGGTAAGAATGACGTGAATGTACGTTTATGAAGACCCTCCCGCCATGTTTTAGACATGCGGGAGGGTCTTTTTCATGTACATATCTTCATGTACGGTTTTTATGTACCAATTCTCTTGCAGAAACTGTGTTATTGGATAGATAAAACCTTCGTCCTCAGTGCCTTTCAAATTAGCTAAGTATGCCACACAAAAAAAGCCACACAGTTCGAAAGACTGTATGGCTTCTGCGCTATTACTGATTATACTTGCTGAACGCATTCTGATCGGCTTGCACATTCTCCAGGTACACGATCTGCCCTGCATCATTCACACGAGCAATATCAATGCCTGCTTTGGCATATACGGTTCCGTCAGCCGCTTGTCCGCATACCGCCCAATTGGTTTGGTAGCTGCCATCAGGCTGTTGCACCCACGCGTCCCACATATGTTTTACGTCTTTATTGTACTCGTAGAAGGCCTTCATAAAACCGTCGAATCCTGCTCGACTGGTGCCGTTAAGCACAATCTCTGCGTCCGGTGTGAAAAGAGATAACAAATCCTCCATGGCACGCTCGTCTGTACGTGAAGCATCAAATAAACGGAAATAGTTGTTCAACAGTGTAGTGGTATTTATAGTACTCATTCATATTCCTCCTAGAATAACAAATCCGATTTCCAATCTTTCAGTTCGAATATTTTCGAACTAAGCGAAAAGAAATGTAACACAATTCTTATACTGCCTGCGAGGAATATATAAGTTGAGACCGACTTTTACACTAACACGGAGAGTACAGAACCAATCTGAAGAAGCGAAGCGTGCGCTTAAAAGCTTTCTGAAAGAAAGCTACATCGGAAGCATACACTATCCCCAGATTTTCTTTATTCCCTTGGACCATGGGAATAAAGAAAATCTGGGGATAAGAGCGATCGAAAGATGGTACTGCAATCGGAGTAAACAAGTGTAATAGTTACAGTTCAACTTCTATAGTTCGAAATTTTTCAAACATTGAAAGAGAAAGCCGAATGTGCTAACGTCATAGATATGAGAACTCCAACGATACCTATGGCTTCGGAATTCAAGCTGACCACGGTCTGCAATGCATTGGGTGATCCAATCCGCATGAAAATTGCACACTGTCTGGCCAGCTCTGGCGAGAAAAACTGTTCCGCCTTCGAAGTAGACCATATTTCCAAATCCACGTTGTCCCATCACATCAAAATTTTACGTGAAGCTGGCGTGATCCAGCCGCGTATTGAAGGTAAACAGCACTTTTATTCCCTACGAAAGGAAGAACTAAACACACGTTTTCCAGGACTAGTCGAGATGATTCTGAATACATCCGCGGAATACGCACATTGAGCAGGTCTGAGATAGAAGAATCACAATGAACATAATCGCAATTCAGATACAGGAGGCTCAACACATGGACAAAAAAGCAGCAAAGATACTGCTGAGCACATTCTGGGGAGGCGGCGGCTGGAAAACAACTTCCGCATCCTTCTCTGGAGATGAATTTGAATATGCCAAGAGCAAAGGCGTTATGTTCGACCCACTCACGATCACGCATGATGAGATTGTCCAGCGTCTGTACGCCATGCATCAGGATGACTCCTTCAAGGAACGCGTGATTTCGGCCTTTCTACATAGTCTGTCCACCAAAAAAGTCTACCTGCGCAGCGCATTATCCAGCTGGGCTTTAACATCGAGCATGCCTTTACACACCTACGCGGAACGCCCTGCCCTTCACGCTAATACCAGTGCCTGTGGAGATTGCAATTTCCTGCGTTTGCAGTCAGACATGGAATATTCCAACGTAGACTTGAACGTCCTTAATTTTGAACGGATCAAATGGGGTGGCGTACGTCATGGTTGGTTACTCTACTGCCTGATGGATCTGGAATTACTGCTACAAGACAAGGATGCAAACTATGAAGTAACACCTGAAGATCAGGCTATCCTTGTAAATCTTCTTGAAGCAGCACAGACAGAAGATCCCAAGGACAGTGCACGTTCACTGGAGAAAAAGTGGAAAGATCTCTTCCCTTCCAGCAAACAGGAGCGGGACGCCCTACTGGAAATTTGGGCCGCAGCCGGTATACTAATCCCTGGAGATAAACCGAGAAAAGGCAAGGGGGGCTCCAATGATTTCGTCTTTGCAGCAACTTGGCAAGGCGATGATGGATATCATGTAGAAACTGCATATCATTATTTCGGCTCCTATCTTCCTCAAAAGCAATAGAATCCGATTTCTGCTCACCTTTGGGTGCGTCTGGTTACAATAATGACATCGACAGATTTCCTGTTTAACTCGTATAATAAGGGGAAATTGGTAGATGGGAGTGAAACAAGCGAGTTTATGGTATACATACTGGCTTTTATAGTGTCTTTTGCTGTCGTGGTTCTGCTTATTCCGCCGCTTGGTCGACTGGCTCATCGGCTCGATTTTGTGGACAAGCCCCGGGAAGATGTGGAGCGTAAGCTGCACAGGCAACCTATCCCCCTCACGGCGAGTTACGCGATATTTACTGGATTTTTCCTGACATACATTGCTCTGACGAAAGAAATCACATGGGAAACGGCGGCCCTGGTCGCTGGTGGTATGCTTCTGCTAACGATTGGTACCGTCGACGACTGGTACAAAACAAAAGGCAAAGATTTTCCTGCCCTGCCCAAGATGCTCGTACAGGTCTCTGCGGCAGTACTCGTATTTGCTTCTGGAATTGCGTTCACCGGATTCGTGAATCCCTTCAACGCGGAATATGTCATGCTTCCAATCTGGCTGCAATTCATTCTAACGATCCTGTGGATCTTCGGGGTGACAACAGTCATCAACTTCTCGGACGGCATGGACGGACTGGCTGGCGGATTATCGGCCATCTCGGCGATTACCCTGTTCATCGTGGCCCTTGCCAAAGGGCAAAGTGATTCTGCACTCATGTCGATCATTCTGGTCGGTGTGACGATCGGTTATCTGAAATACAACAAAGCTCCTGCCAAAGTGTTCATGGGCGATGCAGGTGCTACGTTCCTCGGCTTCATTCTGGCGGTTATTGCTCTGGATGGTGCATTCAAACAAGCAACCATGCTGTCCATTTTCATTCCGATTTTGGCGCTGGGTGTACCGATCTTTGATAACATCTTTGTCGTTATCAAACGCTTCATTCAAGGTAAAGCGATCTACCAGGCCGATGCGAGTCAAGCCCATTATCGGCTGCTGCGTGCAGGATTGAATCATAAACAGGTTGTTGCTGTGCTCTATCTCGTCAGCACTTGTCTGTGTCTGTCCTCCATTATTTTAATGTTGGTGGAAATGTAATTATCCGCAACGAAAGCGGTCATATCGAAATGTAAAAAGAGACGAGTCCAAGATTCCTTGGCTCGTCTCTTTGCTATGCTTATATGGTTCGGCGCTAACAGGCTCCCACTTATCTCGAAGCTACCGGTGGCAACGGTTGTGCCTGTTGCTGCGGACCTGTCCATCCTGGCCGATCGAGTTCGATGAGACGCCGGTATCGCTCTTCCCCAGTCAGCAGTTGTTCGTGAGAACCCTGCATGGCAATCTGTCCATTTTCCATAAAAATAAGTTCGTCCATCTGTTCCGCACCAATCAGGTGATGGGTGACCCAGATCAACGTCTTGCCTTGCAAGCTGTCCAGGATGGTCCGCATCAGTTCGCGTTCCGTCACCGGATCAAGCCCTACGGTTGGTTCATCCAATATAATAACAGGTGTCTCCCGAAGCAGTACCCGGGCCAGAGCGATCCGTTGCCTTTCCCCACCGGAGAAACGTAGACCCGTTTCCAGCATCGGCGTATCATATCCCTGCGGCAAGGATTCGATCAGACCGGATAAACCTACTTGCGCAGCCACCTGACGAATCTGCTCATCTGTTGCATCCGGACGTCCAATCCGCAAATTATTCGCTACCGTAGTGTCGAACAGGTGCGGGCTCTGATTCAGCACTGCGATAACATCAGTGACACTTTCACCCAAGGTCTGCACAGACATATTATTGATCAGAACTTTCCCCGCAGACGGAAGCAAAGCCCCCTGAATGAGTTTCAACAATGTCGATTTGCCGCCGCCGCTTCGTCCAAGGATAGCTAGACGTTTGCCTTGTGGCAGATGAAGAGACACATCCTGTACGGCATAGGAATCATCCGCTGCATAACGGTAACTAACGCGATTGATCTCGATGTCTGCTCTTAATTTTGGCGGAATGCGAAGACGAATTCGTCTATCCCAAATATCATTCGCAGCTGGCAAGAACTCCGATGGCTGTCCAGCCAATCCGTTGCCGTTTTTTACTGCAGAGATCGATTCGCCCGTCCCGTCAACATCATCCGCCCCATTCTGCACCGGAAGATGCTCTTTCCCTTCCAGCTGTTTCAAGCGGTCCAGCGACTCCCGGTACTGTGGAAGGTGCTCCGCAGCATCTCCTACTGGCAGGAGCGTTTCCGTGAGCGGAAATAACACCAGTACAAACGCAGCAATCATCACAGCCGGCAATTGTCCAATAGAGGCGGCATTTCCGGCCCATAACGTAACCGATACCACCAGCAGGCCAATGACAGACTGGGCCATCAGATCACGCCAACGTGTCCAACGCCGCAACTTGCGACGAATCGCGTCGACCTCTTCCTCCGCCTCTTCCTGCTGCTGAACAAATTCGGCTGCTCGCCCACTTGCAAGCCAATCTCCCAGTCCAAGCACACCGTCGGTCAGACGGGTGTACAACCTACTGTTTTCCTTTTTCAGCCGCACACGCCATTTCCTCATTACTTTCAGGGAAATTGCAGGTAGCGCGGCAACGAGAACTAACATATACAAGCCCATCCACACCGCGAATACCAGATCAACACTGCCAAAGGCAATTACAGCCCCACCATACATCACAAGCGCGGTAACGGCGGGAAAAACGGTACGCAGATAGATATCCTGCAGCCGCTCCACATCATCGGCGAGTGCTCCAAGTACATCTCCGGTCTGCATTCGAGAACGCAAGAACAGGGCCTGTGGCTCCAGAATGCGATACAGCTTCACCCGCTGATCGGCTAACACCCGCAGTACGGCATCATGTCCTGCCAATCGCTCGATATATCGAAAGACAGCTCGGAATATTCCAAATGCACGTACACCTACAATGGGGACATATACCATCAGAATATTTTCGGGACGCAGCGCAGACTTGGAGATCAGAAATCCGGAGGTGAACAGCAACAGCACCGCACACAAGGCAGCGCATGTGCCCAGCGCAATGACTGCAATGAATCTCCAGCGGTACTGTGCCACATACGGAGCGATCCAGCTATTTTTTTCTTTTTTGTTACGGACGTTCTCCATATGTTCATCGGACTTCATTTTATATCGCCTCCATCTGGGCCTGAATCATCTGATAATATACGCCTTGTCGTGCCAGCAACTCCTGATGTGTTCCCGTCTCTGCCACCGTGCCGCCGTCCATGACAATAATTCGATCCATATGCGGCATCCAGTGCAGACGATGGGTTGCCAAAAATACAAGTTTGCCATCAAACAGCGGCAGCATCGTCTGTTTCAGTTCATACTCCGTTTCCACATCCAGATGTGCCGTCGGTTCATCGAGCAGCAGAATGTTCCGTTGACTAAGCAAAGCTCTTGCCAGCGCCACCCGTTGCTCCTGCCCACCACTGAGTTGTCTGCCCCCAGCACCAATGGGCTCATGCAGTCCACCGGGTAATGAGGTAAGAAGCTTGGTTAATCCGGCAGCGCTAACTGCCTTCGCCACTTCCGCATCCGAAGCCTCCGGCATGTAGAAACGAACGTTATCCGCCAGACTTCCGCTGAAGATATACGGATGCTGCGGGATGGCTGCTGTCTGTCTTCGCCAGGATTCAAGCATATCCTGTGTCACAGGTTGTCCGTTAGCTAATACTTGGCCTGAAGTAGGTAGCTGAAACCCAGCCAATACGTCAATCAACGTGGACTTGCCTGCTCCGCTGGCGCCGATAATACCGATTTTGCCAAGACCTGTAATCTGAAAGGTAACATCCTTTAACGAATATGGGCCTTCATCATCGTGTCTTACCTGTACATCCGTTAGTGCCAATCTGCTATTCTCATTCCAGGAGGTCACCGAGGAAGAGGAAGGAACAAGATCATTAGTAATAGAAGCAGGATCAGGATCAAGATGTCCCGCAGTCATTTTGTCGTTCAACACGACGCGTATGGTCGAAGAGCTCGCTTTCCTTTTACCCAAAGATAACGATGATGTAGATCCCGTCTCGTCTTTTGTCGTGTCCGTATGCACAACAACATTCGCATAGGCTTCTTTCTGTTTCCGTTCAGCGGCTTTCCCACGTTCAATCATCTGATTAATGGCTGCTCCTGCTTCTTTGCCATCCAATGTGGCATGGTAATCGGCGCCGAGCATACGTACAGGCAGGAAATATTCCGGGGCAAGAATGAGTACCGTCAGTGCAGGACCAAGCAGCATATGTCCCTCCGTTAGACGCAACCCCAAGCCAACTGCCACCGAAGCAACAGACAGCATCGTGAAGAAGTCGAGTGCAAACGAAGAAAGAAAGGCCATACGCAGCGTAGACATCGTCGCCTTCCGATACCGCTGACTGACCCGCAGAATAGACCCTTCGTGTGTTTTGCTCTGCCCCAATGTTTTCAGCGTTTCCAGACCCCGCAAGGTATCGACAAAATGGTTAGCGAGTGCTTTGTAGGATCTGAATTGCCCGTCTATCTTCCGCTGCGCAGTGAGGCCAATCAGAATCATGAACACGATCAGAATCGGGAGTGTCAGCATCAGAATAACGCCGGACATCAGATCCAACTTGAATACGTACAACAGAATGACGATAGGGGTAAACCCCATGCCCAGCATGCGAGGAATGAATAGTTCCAGATACGTCTTGTATTGGGCTGTTCCCTCACGTGCCAGCGTAACCAGATGGCCTGTGCCCTCCGTCTTGGCATAACGCGGTCCAAGCCTGAACCACTGCTCCACCATCTGTCTGCGCAGATCGGTTCCTGTCCTCTCCGCATATCGTGAGGTCACGAGTTGTAACCAGAAGGATAGGGCATAGCGGGCGGCAAAAGCAGCCAGGAACAGCAGCAGTACAGGGTACTGCTCCGTTACGGATGAACCTTCAAACAATGCCGTGATGGCCTGTGCCAGCCATTTGGCTTGCATCATGATCGTCATCGCCTGTAGCAGCACCAGCGCTGAGGCCAGCGCAAGTACCGGCCGGATGCCCGGCAGCTTCATCAGCCCCCGTCCCATATCAGTACTCCAGGTGGTGCTGCTCGTTCAGACGTTTGCGGAAGATATAATAACTCCAGATCTGATAGCCGAGAACAAACGGCAGCAATGTGCAAGCTACAATTGTCATTACTTTCAAAGAATAAGCACCGGATGCCGCATTGTACACAGTCAGGTCATATGCCGCTCCAAAGGAACTCACCATCACTCTTGGGAACAGTCCGATAAATACCGAGGCAAAGGCAATTGCAATCACTGCCCCTGTCATACCGAAAGCCCAGCCTTCACGCTTCTGACGAACGAAGTAGGCCGCAAGTGCAAGCGAAACTGCGCCAAGTACAACCATGATCCAAAGAACCCAGCCGCGTACAGCGAACACATCGGTCATGAAATACGTCATTAACGCGTAAACAGCGAGTAGTGCAGCCAGCGGCAGCATCAATTTTTGTGCTGTCTTCAAGGCACGCACTCTGAGATCACCTACTGTACGTAGTGATGCAAACAGCAATCCATGCACCAGACACAGCAGCGTTACGCTCAAGCCCCCAATTACAGTGTACGGATTAACGATATCGAGGAATCCTGCACGCAACTGCATCTCCCCATCAATGGGCAGACCCTTCATCAACGTGGCAAAGACAACCCCGAACAGGAACGGCAAGAGCGCGCTGGAGACCACAATGATGATGTCCCACGTTTTGCGCCAGCGCTGCTGTTTCATTTTACTGCGGAATTCGAAGGCAACTCCGCGACCAATCAAGGCGAGTAACACCACTACAAGTGGCAGGTAAAAACCACTGAACAACGTCGCATACCAGTGCGGGAAGGCAGCAAACATCGCTCCCCCTGCCGTAATCAGCCATACCTCGTTGCCATCCCAGAACGGACCGATCGAGTTGATCAGGGTCCGGCGTTCACGGTCCGTTTTGGCGATAAGGCCTGTAGACATCCCCACACCAAAATCAAAACCTTCCAAAAAGAAGAACCCGACAAACAATACGGCAATCAGCAAAAACCACAACTCACTTAGTGACAACGGAATAACCTCCATCCACGCCGAACGGATCGGCCGACTCATCGTGATCTTCCGGCTTCTCGACCGCAAACGGTCCTGCCTTGATCTCACGTACGAACAGGTAAACCATCACGATTCCGAGAACCGTATACGCAGCGGTAAAAGCGATGGTCGAGAACAGGATCATTCCTGCGGATACATTCGGTGAGACCCCGGCTTCGGTTGTCATATAACCAAATACTGTCCATGGCTGCCTTCCAACCTCGGTCATAATCCAACCTGATGTATTGGCGATAAACGGCAAGGAGATGGCAAATACCATCAGACGCATAAACCACTTTCCAGCGACCTCGAGCTTCTGGCGCATGGCCAGGAACGTACCGTATAGCGCCAACGCAATCATCAAACCACCCGCAGCGATCATGATGCGGAAACTCCAGAACGTTGTCCGTACCGGCGGAATGTAGTCCCCCGGTCCATACGTCTGTTCATACTCAGCTTGAAGCTCCTTCATGCCTTTGACACTGCCGGAGAACTTGCTATAAGACAGATAACTGAGTAACCCTGGGATTTTGATCTCACCCGTGTTCTCCTGTTTGTCCGGATCGATAAAGGCGACCACCGTCCATGGCGCCGGATCTTCTGTCGTCGTCCATGTGCCTTCACTGGCTGCCATCTTCATCGGCTGTGTCTCCACCAGATATTGCGCCTGGAAGTGTCCGGAGAAAGCCACACCGAATGAGGAAACAAGCGCGATAATGATCGCAATATTGAACGATTTGCGGAAGATCTCTACATCCTGCTTTTTCATCAATTTGTAAGCACTGATCCCGGTTACCACGAAGGCTCCTGTCATCAATGCCCCAAAGATTGTATGCGGGAACTCGACGAGAAGTTGACCATTCGTAATTAGTGCAAAGAAATCATTCATCTCGGCTCGGCCGTTGTTGATCTCAAACCCGACGGGATGCTGCATAAATGAATTGGCTGCCAGAATCCACAGCGCGGACAGGAATGTGCCGACGAACACCAGCCAGATACAGGCCAGATGCACTTTTTTGGACAAACGATCCCACCCGAATATCCACAATCCAATAAATGTAGACTCCATAAAAAACGCCAGTAGGGCTTCTATAGCCAGTGGCGCACCGAACACATCCCCGACAAATCGGGAGTACTCTGACCAGTTCATGCCGAACTGGAACTCTTGCAGAATACCTGTGACTACCCCGACGGCAAAGTTAATTAGGAACAGCTTGCCCCAGAACTTGGCCATCGTTTTGTAGATCTCCTTACCCTTAACAACGTACAACGTCTCCATAATCGCAACCAACAGTACAAGACCGATGGATAGCGGCACAAAAAAGAAATGGAAAATCGTTGTAAGTGCATATTGGATACGCGATAACATAATCGGATCCATACCGTTACCCCTTCTTTCTGTTCACTTCGCAGTATGCGTATCTGGCATTGAAGCTGCACCTTCGCTGTCTGTCCACCAAATACGTTGATGAACGTATTGTGCCAGATTACCTATTTTATACATGTGAGAATTATCACAATCTACGTGTTTAGAGTGAAAAAAAGTGACCTCGGTCACACAAAAGATAAAATTCAGCCTATTATCACAGCTTGCCCACTTCATCTATTCATGGAAGATACTCATGTTTGGGATGGAATGCCCATATGTTAGTCTCAGGCATATCATGCGAAGTACCGTGAGGGCTTTACATATAAAGTGAAAGCATGAAGCACATGCAAAGAGAATGAACCACCATAATACAGTCAAGGTGAGGTGAAGCATTCATGGAAAAACCTGCGCCATTACCAAGTGTAGATCCCGAATCCAGCCCGATTGAGGACAATACAGCCCAGTCGCCTGTCCGGTATATTCTCTTCCCTCGCAAAGGGGGCTGGTCCTCCTTTCCTTATCCCGATATCGCTGCTCTGCTGTCGATCGAGGGAGATGTCTATTATGTCAGCAGCCTGACGCAGACAGAGGATGTACCTGCGGCCATCACCGTCATCTCCCTCCCTGAAGCTGAACAACTACTGCTGGAACCTCGCACCGTAGCAGTGGTCACCCATCCCTACTGGCTAATGGCTACAGCTTCACTGGAGCCTGAGCTATGTATCGCCCTGCTCCCTGAGCCTGCTGGAAACGAAGCAGAATCTCCACTATGGGAGAGCAGTATTTCCAAACTGGTCGGTATCGCCGATCTGGTAGGTACCTCCTCCGAAACACGGTATTTGAAGCTGTTATTCCAAGGCGTACGCGCCATCTGGCTGGGCGGAGAAGACCCTACACCCGCGGGTACGATGCAAAAGGATGATCTCGAAATACCTCTCCGGGACTACGAACTGTTCTTCCTGCATGCGCTGCGGCAGATCCTGTCAGGAACGCTGGATAGCGTCACCCTGCTTCAATGCAGTGTACGTGCCGACTTCTACCGCCAGTTAAGAGCCAAAGCAGGGGCACATGAGACGATATCCTTTTTGTTGGCAGCCTATGAGTATCTGCTTGAGGATCCACGAGCCACCACATCACTTCAGGAGGCCTTCACCCACGCGGTTATGAACGGTCGCAGTGATTGTGTAGTCTCCCATTATCGATTCCTGTCTGCCATTCATGCCCGGGCCGGGCAGTTGGAAGACGCTCTGCTAGTGTATGGAATCAGTGCAGGCGACGAACAGGAACGGCATCATTATGAACAGCTATGTCGCTGGTTTGAGGCGGGAGAAGATCAACTTGTGCGAGCGGAATTGCTACGTATTAACGATGATTACGGATACGCTCTTCGTATCCTGGACGAACTTGGCGGAGAAACCGCGAGACATTGGAAATTCCGCATCTACCGGGAGACTGGGCGTGTGGAAGAGGCACTGGCTCTCGTGCACGCAGTCGATATTCAGGATGATGCCAGTCGCCGGGATTATCAGCAATTATCGGGAAGTGCGCTGGCACTGCGAGGGGAACGACACGGGGCCGTCCGACATTTCCTCGAGACAGCACTGGAGGATGAAGATGCGCTGGCCCGGATTGTCGAGTTGGAGCTGTTGGATCATGCTGTGCAGCAATTGCTTGGGGAGGTGCCATGATGCTGGACCCGAAGAAGCGTAGACAACAGGTGAATGGGCCGATGGTGCACAGGGATATCCGAACCGAAACCACTTTCACGCCAACGGAAACAGTGGATAGGTCACATATAAACGTATTGGAAAATGGCGATCACACGCCAGATCACGCACAACAATCACATGGCTCCCGAAGCCAAGTGCATCTCTGGACTGACGCACAAGGTCAGTTGGATCAGGATACTGCTGCAATAGACGAGGAAACGAGCGTATTCAAAGAGCCTTTCTCCATTCGTCGGGTTCGCAAAAGCAAAGGCAACAAGCTCACCGCCATGCTCCAGGTTCGCAATGAACGCGGCCGATACCTTGAAGAAGTATTGCATGATCTGAGTGAGTTCGTAGACGAGATCGTTATTGTGGACGATGCCAGCACAGACGGAACCCCGGATCTATGCAAAGCCTACCCGAAGGTAGTTCGTCTGGAGGTGCTGGAGAAACCGTTATTCGCCGAGGAATGGCGACTTCGCAATACCTTATGGCAAGCAGCAGCGGGAACACATCCCGACTGGTTGCTCTCGGTTGACGCGGATGAGTTATACAGCTCAGAGGCCAAGAAAGCCATACGCGCTCTGATTAATCAGGAGTATGCTGACTGGTTTGCATTCCGTTTCTACGATATGTGGGGCGGCCGAACCCACTACCGGGAAGATGATCTTTGGTGTCTGCACAAACGGCATACCGCTTCACTTGTACGGTATATGCCTGGATATCCTTATTTTTATCCACAGCAGAATCATCATGTTCCCCGTCTTCCCTTGTCCTGTACTGTATTGCCTGGGGTCAGCACGGAACTGAAGGTACAGCATCTCGGTTGGGCTGGCTGCCTGGAGGACCGGGTTCGTAAATATTTGCGCTACAAACGTATTGATCCGAGCGGTGAGTGGGGCAATCTTGCACATTACGAGTCAATTCTTGATCCGGAACCTCGGCTGATTCCCTGGAAGGAGGGACAGTGAGATGGGCGTGGTGAGTATTCTGACGCATAGCTTCACCGATGGATACAATCGGGAGTTCGGGCGGGTATTTGGCGGTGGACTGGAGCGCTACATTCTGGATCTGTGCAGTGTCATCCGTGGACTCGGGCACATTCCCGAGGTTCATCAGCTCTCCTATTTTGAAGCGTTTCAGACGCGGACGGAGCAAATCGATGTATTTGGCTATGCGTACGACATGAACGATGTGCCCGAAGCCTTCGACCGGATGGCAGCCGCAGCGCGCGGCCCAGTGATCTATGCCAGTTGTCTGTGGCAACCTATCACCTATAAACCCGGCAGTCTTGGCATCTGTCACGGCATTAACTGGGATCGTCCCGGACTGCCACTGGAGACCAAACAGCAAGTGGCGGAACATATTCAGTTGGCTCTGGATGGACTTGTACGTATTGTGTCTGTCGATTCCCATTTTCAGACCTTTTGCCGGGCTGCATGCACCTATACCGATCCAAGACAGGTTGTCCTGATTCCCAATGCCGTGGATACGTCCTATTTCACACCAGCCCCGCCAACGCGCACCTTGGAGCAGGAACGTGAAGACGAATGGCTTGCTGCTTGGAAGAGCGATCTGGCGAGTCATGAGGAGAATGTTGGTGCAGTTATATCAGGCGTGCAGGTTGCAGAGGGCAAGGGTAAAACGAGTGTTGATGGAGCGGACAGTGGGAAGCATGAAGGAGATTGCGACCGAGAGGGACCGGTTGAAAAGAAAGCTGTGGATGCTCGTGTAACCTCAGCCCGTCCCCTTCGCATTATATATCCGCGCCGCATTAGCATGGAGCGGGGCATTATTCCGATGATGCTGGCAGCAGATAAACTGCTCGGAGCCTTTCCCGATCTGGAGATTGAATTTGCAGGGGAACTGGTCGAAGGCAGTACGGTTGGGAGAGCCTTTCGTTATTGGCATCGTACACATCCACATGCAGATCGAATTAACCAGCGCACGTATGATTTTCGGGATATTCGAGAGGCCTACCATCAGGCAGATATTGCCGTAATTCCAACGGTTTTCTCAGAGGGTACCTCCTATGCCTGTCTGGAAGCGATGAGCTGCGGACTTCCCGTGATTGCGTCCAATGTTGGTGGATTGAATGATCTGATTCAAGACGGATTTAACGGGCTGCTGGTACCTCCTGGCGAGCAGGAATTGACTGCCGCACTGGTACGTCTCGTTCAGGATCGAGCCGAGCGTGAACGACTCGGGATCTACGCGCGCGAGACCGCACTGTCCTATGATCTTTCCAGGTGGCGGAGCCGGTGGAGTACGGTGTTGGAATCTTTTTTGGCAGAGACAGGATTGAAGGAGGGAATTCGGGGATGATGGATACGCCCAAGGCAACGGAATTCATGGAGTCAAGATACATTCGGCAAAGTGACCCTAAAACGGACACACTGGTCTTCCCCCTGCATCCGGCATGGTGGAGCCGTCCTTATGAATATGAATGGGCCCAGCGTTTTGCACGTCCAGATGATGTCGTCCTTGATGCAGCCTGCGGCATCTCCCATCCGTTCAAATTCTGGCTTGCAGAACACTGCCGTGAGGTTCATGCTTGCGACTGGGATGAACGTATTTTGTCTGAAGAAGCGATCAGGCTGGATATTGCTGCGGATTTTGGCGAGCAGGCCGCTCAGATTCTGCCGGAATCGGCTCTCGTCAGGTTACATCGTGCGCAGGCCAATCTGGCCCAGCTTCCGTATGAGTCCGGTAAGTTTGATCGGGTGTTCTGTATCTCCGTCTTGGAACATCTGGATACGGGCACGATGCTGCGGGCTTTTCGTGAATTCGCTCGGGTGCTGAAACCAAACGGACAGTTAATCGCTACCTTCGATGTGCCCGAGATGCGGCCAGATTTACTGGAGACGATCATGGCTGTTACCGGACTAACCATTGAAGATAAGCTGAACGTGGAAGAACCGGATGATGCCATCTGGTCTGACATGTACGGCACGCCGATCCGCTGTTTTCGAGCGGTGATATGCAAAGGTTGAGACTGGTTGCATGGCATTGAGTTAAGGCAGGTGGAAAATGGAGGGCTTGAGGGCTGATCCATTGCAACGGAACAATGCACGGTTCGGGAAATACTCCGATTATCGACAGCTCCGTTGCTATTTCACGTTCAATCGGAGGATAGCTATAGAAGCATATGAGATACATGGGAATGGGAATTAGGATATAGAATCAGATCAAAGGTGTACCAGTAGCATATTGCATTGGTTGGTGTATCCCTTGGCAACGTCTGCGCCGGGTGCTGTCAGGCGCAGCAGAGTTTGCAGGCCCGAAGGGATTGCCGTTGCCGGGCGACCTGAGGCGGCAGGTTGCCGCGCAGTGAGTTGGGCAGATTCGGCCCAATCAAGCGCCAGGTTCTGCCGCCCGGCGAGCAGCGCGAGCGTGCCCGCAAGGAGCGCGTGAGCCGTGCGCTCCAGGGCGGGCACTTCGTCCGCACGGGGCTGCTGCGCGCCTTCAGGCGTGCCGCATAGCGCAAGCAGCCCTTCGCGGACGCTCGCGGGTGCGCGCAGCAGCCCGCAGCGTGCCGCAGGCGGAAGCGCTGCGAGCAACGCCAGCGCACCGCGAGGCGGCAGGGCCTGCAGCAGGCGCAGCCATGCGGCCCAGGCGCCTACGCCGGCGAGCGCTTGCGCAGCGGCGAGCACGCCAGGCGCAGGCGCGGCCGGGCCGGCGGGCGTTGCGCCGCGGGGCGGGCTGCCGCAGCTGCACGCCGTGGCGTTGCTGCGAGCCGTGGCCCCGCGCAGCAGCAGCGCCTCGGCGGCGCGGGCCGCTGCGGGCAGCGCTGCCTGCTGGCGAGCCGCCGCTCGGGCGTTGCGCCCGCCGGGCTGTTTGCGGCCCAGCGCCCACAGCGCGAGCGCCGCCTCTGGCCCGTGCTGCGCATGCGCCGCCCAGGGCTGCAAAACTGCCCGAGCCGCGGCGTCCTCGCCCAGCTGGGCGAGCGCAAGCCCGGCGGCCAGCGGCTGTGCCCGCAGCGGGGCAGCAAGCGCAGCCGCATGGCGCAGCAGCCACTCCGGCCGATGCGCAGCCAGCGCGGCCGGGATCATCGCTTGCCATGCCGCAGGCGGCAAGCTTACCCGGGCGGCTGCGCTGGCAATGGCATGCGGCCGTCCCGTGGCAGCAGCCAGCAACAACAGCCGCTGCCATGCTGGCAGGCTGCCGGGCTGCACGCCCAGAGCAGCCGTGTACGCCGCTGCTGCCTCCGTCCAGCGGCCAGCCCGTTCATGCGCCATGCCTTCCAACGTCAGGCTGCGGTAAGTTCCCGCACCAGAAACCGATGTATATCGGTTGGCTGTGGAAGCAGCGGATTTAGCCTGTTTTAACCAGTTCAAGGCCATATCCTCTCTCCCTTGATCCATTTCCAGTACAGCACCAAACTCCAACAAATCCGGAAAATCCTCATACATGGGCGCCCATGTTTCCACCACTGCACACGCCCTCTCCGGGCTGCCCATCTCTCGCCAGGCGTAAGCCGTTTTCAGCACCAGATCCGAGTGATATCCGCACTCAGGCGTAAGCTGTGCCAATAATGGCTGTAACAACCGGAGTGCTTCATCATACTTTGCTTGCTGAAACCACTCTGCAGCCAAGGCATATATTAGTTCCGGTTGATCGCCCTCCTGATTCAACGCGGAACGAATCAACTTCATATTCCGTACACCTTTATTTTTGTCGACGATTGCCTGCTCCAGATATCCGTAATGAATGACCTCAAGTCCAGAATGAAGCACACCTTGCGGAGCCAGGGAGAGGATCGAAGAAGCAATTTCCTCATGAATCCTGCCCTGAAAAGCAATTCGCGGATCGTTTCGGAACAAGCGACACACTGCATCCGTCACACACTCTTCACCGGACACACCCAGCAGACTTGTGACCTGTATCCAGTATCCCCACACGTCATGCCTGCTCTCAGCTAACAACTGCATAAGTTCTGCCTTCATCTGTGTGGTCTGTACCCATACTTCATCCGCATCAAGTACCAGAATCCACGGATTCGTGGCAGCAGCGAGGGACAGGTTACGGGCTTCACTGAAATCTCCGTTCCATTCTGAGCGGATAACCACGGCACCATGGAGACGTGCTATTTCAATTGTATCGTCTACTGATCCTGTATCCACGATGATGATCTCATCCACGATATCCCTGACTGCGTTCAGGCACTGCTGGAGTGCTTCACCTTCATCCTTCACGATCATGCACAAACTAATCCCTGTGTCCATATGCATCACCACCCCTCACCAACGGAGTTCAGTCCCATCCAGTACCCATCTGCATTCTCACTTTAACTCTCGCACCTGCTTGATACTGTTCAACTCTCGAACCCATCCGCTCCTGGCAGTTCAAGCCGAATATGTTGAACAACAGGCCAACAACGGTGTCGATTTCCATTCGTATGTTGGGCGAATACCTCCAGATGATGATCCGCAGCACTAACCAATCCTTTCACCAGCGAACTGGTTCCTGCGCGGGAATCCGAAGCCCCAGGGAACGACTCGATTTCGTTCACATTCAGATTCTCTTTCTCTTTCTCTCCCACTCTAACGCTCTCCCCAACAGATAGATCATCTCCAGCCAATTGCTGCCGACACATCTGAATCAGGCTGTGCAATTCTTTCCATTGCCCGGACTGGACGCATCCCTCCATCATCAGTCCGAGCGCCTGCCAGCCATCATACTCTGCTCCTGCAACCGTTCCGCTCACGCTGGATTCCTCATTCGTTCCTTCACCCAACTGCGAACTACGCTTCAACCACAAGGTCAATGGATCGTCTCCACTGACTTCCTTCCCCTCGATCCATTCCAACCGTTCGAGCCATTGGGCAGACGGGACCGCGAGCAGCCCCTTTTTCCGCTTTACAGGTTCCAGCTTCAGACGCGCCTTGTTCCATCTTCCCCGCTGGATTTGTAGCATGGCTTCAGCCACGGACAAACGCTCCCTCATCTCTCCGGAAGGTTGTGAGGATAAGGCCGATAACAATTCTAGAGCCGCATCATAACAACGACTTTGCTCCAGAATGCCCAATACTTTATGTGTAGCCTCTTTCGAACCGAGCGCAAAACGCTCCGTCACAAGCTCCGGGATCTGATGTTCCTGCCCGGAGACTCGCATAATTCGGAATATCCGATAGAGCGGCGGTAACAGACTGGATTTGGCGCGTACCGCTTCCACGTAAGCATCCACCGCACCTTCCAGATCAGCCCTTCCTTCCAGTAATCGTCCTAATGTATACCATGTCTGATAGGTTCCGATGCCTTCTTCGGTATGATAGATGGCTGGAGGTGGCCCCATGCGGACCGCTTCACGCAGCGACAATTCAGCCCGATCTGCATCACCCAAAGCGTCTGCACACATCCCGCGATGGTGCATCAGATCGGTGTACTCTGGAAATAGTTCAAGCGCTGCATCAATTCGATCCAGTGCTTCCTGCCAGCGATTCAGGTGCTGGAGACAACGAACTTCATATTTGAATAGCAAATGCGCGTAACTGGTCACGGTAGGATCAATCCCCATCCGAGCCACACCAAACATCTCCAACGCCCGCTCCGCTTCCCCCACACGCAGATACTCAACGCCCAGATTATAGTAATGGAACGGTTGATCCGGTTCTTCCTCCACCGCTTGTTGCAACAGACGAACATTGCGGTTCACCTTATCTTTGCGCTCCACAATCGCCGTCTGATACCCGTAATGATGGATGACCATGTCCGTCACATGAAAAACAGCATCTGGATTCCCACGGCAAATCGCCGCCGCAATCTGCTCATGAATCCGCCCTTGGAATCGATGCTCCGGAGCATTACGAAAGAGACGCAAGACCGGATTCACGGTCCCCCCTTGCTGACCCGTACCTGTGTAGTTATGAATATTTAAAAACAATCCGTCACATCCGCTGACCGTCGTCCAGCTTCTGATCTGCTCCCGCGCAGTCGCATCGAGCGCCTCGTCCGCATCGAGGAAAAGAATCCAGTCGCCGGAAGCCCGCTCCAGGCCAGCATTCCGTGCTGCGGCAAAATCATCGCACCACTCAAATCGGACAACCACCGCACCATGTTGCTGCGCAATCTCCGCGCTGCGGTCCGTCGAACCAGTGTCCACTACAATCACTTCATCCACCGCTCCCTGAACACTGGCAAGACAATGGGGTAGTAATTCTTCCTCATCCTTCACGATCATGCATAGGGAAATCCGTTCCGCTCGCAAGCTGATTCCTCCTTTCCTTCGCATGGAACATCGTACGCCATGGGATGCCTTCGGCTGTTCGCAGCCTTTGCTCCAGTGCAGTATGTTGTGCCGCAAGGGACCCTGCCGAAGGGGAACGAACCAGCTCCTGTCGAATTGCTTCCATCGCTATCTGCAAGTAACATACAGCTGCTCCAGCTCTGGCCTGTTGCAGATCAGGTATACGCTCCAGCGCCTGCTCGAACAGAGACAATGCCTGATCAGGGTAACCTTTGGCAACCAATGTTTCACCCAGCCAGAATAACCCTTCTGCATCAAGCTCACTCTCGGTCATGCACTGAATCAGGATGTTCGCGGCTACCAAGGTGTACCCGTGACAATATAGCAGGCTTGCCAACTCCCGCCGTACCGTTACGGATGTTCCCTGATGCTCACGCATCATGATTGCCCGCAGCTCATGCAGTTGCTCAGCAAGCGTAAGCTGCCCTGTCTTTATGGCCTGCTGCACAATTTTCTCCGCCACCAGCTGTGCCTGCCGACCCCATTGTAGAAGCTTCTGTTCTTCTGACTCAGGTTCCATGTAGCGTGGCTCTTTGGGCAACTGATGCAGCAAACGGTCCATGACCTTCCATACATCCTTTTCCTCTGGATACGTAGTTGCGAGGAAAGTCTCGGTTAATCGTAATCCATTGGCCCAGCAAGCCAGTGCCCAATTCATTCTGTGTTCTGCCTGCATGCTGACCCCATCCATACCCTCAGCGTTCCAATGTTCTTCCGCCAGTTGCAAGGCATCCGAAACCCTGTTCGCACATAACAACCAATGTATTCGATCCACTACATGGATACGAGCGCTACGCGCAATGGAATCCAGCATATTCAATGACTGCTCATATGCCCCGCAGCCTGCGAGAACATGAATCACATGCACCAGATGATCCTCATTCGTCACGGCGCATGGATGGGACATTTCACCACGAACCAAATCACCGTGCCCTGACTCTCCGATCCCTCTACATCTGGCGAGCAATGTTTCTGCTATGTTCTCATCCGTTTCTCCGGACTGTTGCAGCACATCTGCCAACCCCGCCCATGCCGGAGCATACACAGACATACTATCCAGAGCCAGCCCGTACAGATGTGCGGACTCATTCAGGAAGCCCCGTTTCTGTGCAAGTCTGGCCATGGCGGTATACGCTCTGTAACTGTCAGAACCCGCTTCCGTTACATATGACGCGTCTAACGTGCTACCGCTATTCCTCTGTCCATCACTATCCAGCGCCACCCGGCAATCGGTCGCTCGCGCATAGGATTGGTATGCACGTTCCTCCAAACCTTGCTGCTCCAACGTCTCCCCATACAACAGGTGCAGATCAGCATAAGATGGGTAACGATGCCTTTCCACAGCCAGAAGCGCATGCGCCTCTTCATATCGTTCCAATCCCACAAGGACTTTCCCATAATCTCTAACCAGTGTAGGACGATATGGCGCGTGCAACTCTGTCAGGCGCAACGATTCACCGAACGCTTCAGTTGCCTGTTCAATCTGACCAAGCTGGCAATAGGTCACGCCCAGATTATACAGGTGAAAAGGCTGTTTCGGATCATCCTGTAATTCACGCTTAATCAGTTTCAAATTACGTCTTGGCTTATGCTCCTCGGCAATCGCGGAATCCAGATACCCATCATGAATGAGACATAGTGGAGCAAGCGGTTCAGTCTCAACCAACAAATGTTCTTCATCTATATAGGTCTCGCTCTTATCCATATCTCCAGCCTCATACCGGACAGGCTCGCATGGGCCACTACGAACCAATTGCTCATGAATACGCCCCTTGTATCGATATCCCTGATGAGCACGGAACAGTCTCACTGGCTGAGAGATAACGCTCTCTTCTACACCTTCACCGTATCGGTTCTCTATAGTTATACGCAATCTTGTAATGCTTTTATGGACTTTAGGCAAATAATTCAGTAGTTCTTCCAACCCCTGCGTAACATACTCATCGGCATCTAGACACAGGACCCATTCGGTGCTCGCCAGAGGTAAACTGATATTCCGCGCATGTGCAAAGTCATCCTCCCAACGGGCGTGCAGCACCGTTGCTCCGTATGATCTGGCGATCTCGGATGTACGGTCGGACGAGCCTGTATCGGTAATAAAGCATTCCGTGCCGATATGCTTCAAGCTGTCGAGACAGCGGGGCAGGTGATGTTCTTCATTTTGCACAATCATATGGATTCCAAGTAAACGGTTCTGCAAATGTAACCACCTCCAATACGAAAAAAAGTACATGAAGTCCACCAAAGGAACTCCATGTACCTATATGACAAATGAATGGGTTATGTGCCTTGTCCATTGAAGAACACATCAATCGTACTTGGTGCACCAACTAGGCTGGAGCGGTAGGATAGACGTGTATATTTGAGAAAACGCTGCGGAACCAATACATCCACTGACCCGGACAAAATGCCCGTTACTGTCGTCACATCCGTGTACCAGTTCGAACCGTTCGCACTGATCTCAACGCGAGCATCTACCCGGTTTACACCCGGTCCCCTATTGTATACAAAAAAAGAATACGTACCAAATACACTGGTGGTCACTGCTGGAAGTGGTGTAAAGGTGTTAGCCGTCGGGGTGCTAATGAGCTGTGACTCCTGAAAACTCTTCTGTGAAATGGACGTCACACTGCTGAGTGTCCCTGCTGTGATGGTTGCCCCGAGTATACCTGTTATCGTACCCGCTGTGATAGTCGCGCCAAGTACGCTGGTGATTGTTCCGGCTGTGATCGTCGCACCTAATACACTCGTGATTGTACCATTCAGTAAGTTCGTTAACGTACCTGCTGTTACCGTAGCTCCGAGTACACTCGTGATCGTACCCGCTGTGATCGTTGCTCCCAATACACTAGTGATCGTACCATTCAGCAAGTTTGTCAATGTTCCCGCTGTCACCGTGGCCCCGAGCACACTGGTGATGGTTCCCGCTGTGATCGTCGCTCCAAGTACACTGGTGATCGTACCATTCAGCAAGTTCGTCAGTGTCCCTGCAGTTACTGTGGCCCCGAGCACGCTGGTAAGTGTACCATCAAGCAAGTTCGTGAGTGTTCCTGCTGTTACGGTTGCCCCGAGTACACTTGTAATGGTTCCGGCCGTGATGGTCGCGCCCAATACACTGGTAATCGTACCATTCAACAAGTTCGTCAACGTACCTGCGGTCACTGTAGCTCCAAGCACACTGTTGATCGTACCTGCCGTGATGGTCGCTCCGAGCACACTCGTAATTGTGCCGTTCAGAATGTTGGTAATGGTTCCGGCATTAATCGTAACAGTGGTCAGACCGGAGATGTTACTGATTGTTCCATCCAAAATGATCCCAACCACGTTCCCGCTCGTATCGGTTCTAACGGGCTGGGCTGTGCCTGTACTATCCTGGCCGAAGATCAACGTCCTCAGATTATCCGGGTTCGTATTAAACGTTGTAAAGTTAGGCATGTGCCTCGTCCTCCTCCCTGGTCAAATCTGTGTAATCTACTCCCTTACGGCATACGCTGCGCCTGAAAGTAAACATCGAGCCGGGTCGGCTGATCCGGTTCAACGGATCGAATTGTAAGCCGGGTATAATGCAAAAATCGCAAGGGTACCAGCGCTTTGGTCTGTCCTCCCGCGATCACCTCCTGGCTGTCCACAGCATAGTCCACGGCATTGGGACTGATCTGGATCTGGACAAGAGCCGGATGTTTGCCGCGATTGACAATGCCATAGGTATACATGCTGAGGGATGAGGTGTCTTGTGCCGGGAGTGAGTGTATGCTGTTACTGGTCTCGGCTCCGACATACGTATGCTCTGTAAAACAGTGAATAGCACCAGGGAGTTTCGTACGTGAGGAAGCACCCTGCTTGAACCGGGGACGAGTGATCCGGGAACAAGGAGGTTTCAGCAATTTAGCGCGGCAGGAAAGACGGGAGCGGCGGCGACTGACATATTTAGTTGGTTGCTTCGTTCTCTTCTTGCTTCGCTTCGCTGTTCGACTCATCTCGATTTCCCCTTAAAAAATGTGCTTACGCATCGTATGCCCGGATTGGAAATACGGGCACGGCAACCGCCGTTATTTCCAGATATACGGTTCAGTCCCCAATCCATTCTTCTTCATTACACATACACTGCAAGTACAATGAAATGCGATTCAACCGGATTATTTCTCAAAATGAACTGGTCTATGGGAGGTGGATGAGATGACCAACTATAATGTATTCAACCAATCCAATGGTCCCCTGTTTACTCAATTAACCAATACCTTCTCAGCACCTGGAATTGAAGCTTCCCCAGACAGCGCTGCTGCTGCTGCCGGAAGTTTCTTTGCCCTAACGACCAACAATTCCTCGATTCCTTCCAACCAGAACCTTCTACTACAAGTCGTGAATGCAGTAGGCAGCGGAAGAACTTTGCGAATCTCCGGCCTCACCGGAGGAACTACAGCAGCAGCTACCCTGGTCATCTACTCTGGTGGAACGGTAACTGGTGGGAGCACACCTGTACCCGTCAATACACTACTTGGAAACACGAACACCAGTGTAGTTACCACAAGGCAGAATACAGGTACATTGGGTGGTGCCTTCACGAGCCTAACCAGTATCCCGCTGACAGCAGGTATGTATTCACTCAATCTGAACGGCTCAATTATTGTTCCACCGGGACAAACTTTATCTATTAGTGTAGGCACAGGGAGTCAGACAGGAGCCATTAACCTGTTCTGGTGGGAATTCTGAGTGTGATTATAGTAGAAGGTGGTGCAACCAGTGCCAAACAATAATGTATTCAACCCGTTAAGCCAGCCCGTCTATACGTCGAATACCAACACATATACCTCTCCCGGCATTGTTGCCCCACCTGAGAACGATGCCGGCAATACAGGCAATCTGTACAATGCAGGTTCCACCAATTCCACAACACTGGGATTGCTGGGAGGAAGCGTGATCGCTACCGTACAATTGGCCAATCCAGCGGGAAGCGGAAAAACCCTTTATGTATCACGGCTCTCTGGTGGAATTACGGTCTCACTCAATCTGTTATCTTCCTTCAGCGGTTCCATGAGTCTGAGCGCGAATGGAACACTGACATCACCCACCACACTCACACCGGTAAACAGTAACCTCTCCAGCAGTAATACCAGTATTGCAACGGTACGATTCTCAGCGGCAGCTCCATCAGGTGCTACCTCATTGATGGCGATGCCTTTGCAAGCAGGTCCTTTTCTATCCAATGAATCTGGAAGATACGTCGTTCCTCCAGGTCAGGCAATCAATCTCACTGTTAGCGGTTCACTTTCGGTTGGAGGACTAATGGCCTCCACGGCTTATTTTGCCTGGTGGGAAGTGTGACCGCTCAATATCCGACATTCCAGCACAGCAAACAGCCGCCTTCGGTGACTATCGGAAGCGGCTGTTTGTCTGACTGTAGATACAATGTTGTTAGGAATCGGGTCAGAGCAGTCAGGCCGATTCCTGCGGAACGATCTCTTTGGCTTCAGACATGGAGGGCTGCTTCACCCCCCACAAGATACGCTGCAGCAGTATGCCGGCCAAACCAATGACTAGTGTAGCGAGACCGATATACTGAAAAGTGGGACTCGGCCCTGTGGCACGAATCAGGGCACCACCGGCAATCGGTGCAATAACAAGCACCACACTGGATAACGAGTTTTGAATACCAAAGACACGTCCTACATAGGCAGGAGGGGTTTCCTTTTGCAGCAAATAATTCAGTGTTACCATAAAGAGCCCATTGCCTATCCCGATGCAGAGGCCCCAGATGATGACCCAGATTTCGGGTGTATCTGGGCCGATCCACCCCAAGGCAGCGATTCCGGCACCCACGAACAGATATCCTCCACCGAGCCCCCACCCATACCCCATTCTCGGCAGCCGATTTATCAATAGAATGATGACCACGGCTCCAGCACCTGCCGATGAACCTAACCAACCTAGCAACGATTCATTACCCGGCTTGATCTCCCGGAACAGGGTCGTAAACTGATAATCAATCATGAGAATGGCCATGAGTCCAAAACAGCCAAACAACATCGTACTTAGTACGACACGGCTGCTCCGTATAAACCGCCAACCTTGCTGCCACTGGGTAAACAAGGATTCTGATGCACCCTCTGTGCCATCAACACTTCCGTCTGGTTCAACAGGCTCCGATTTCTCCACCAACCGCCGCAAAGGCCACAGCACTGCGCCCGACAACAGACGGGTACAGGCATTAATGACAATACAGATCTGTGGTGAAAAAAAGGCCAAAATGACTGCGCCCAGAAGCGGTCCTGCCACTTTCGAGCACTGGCTCACAAAACCGTTCAGGGAAGATGCCTGGAACAGATGCTCCTCTGCCACCACCTGACGGGTTAACGCCTGCTGGGCTGGAACATGGAATACATTCATCATGGCCCGCAGGGCAAGAAGTGGAAGCAACCATACTGGGCTTGGCGCAAACAGAATGGCAATGGTCAGGGCAACCGTAATCACATCACACAGCATCATGATCCTCACTTTGTGAAGTCGATCAGCCAGTGCACCTGCAACGGAGCCCAGCAATATACCCGGGACAGCCATACATACTGGAATAAGCGCAATGATCAGCGGGTCCGCACCCCATCGGTAGGCCACCATCACCTGGATGGCGAGTGTATCGAACCAGTCTCCAAACGTAGCCAGAGAGTATGCGATAAACATGCGGACAAACCGGAGGTTGGTCCATAAGCTTTTGGAGGGTTCAGCAGATGGAGCTGGTACTTCGGTAGATTCATTGGATGTGGACTCATTTGAAATGACGGTCATACATGTACTTCCTCCCTTGATTACAGCCAATTGTGGTCTGTATGTTCCTTGGCTGTAATCATAAGGGAGTTATATCAGAGGAAGATCAGAGGATGGGGATACAGGAGCCAAAAAGTGACGTACCTTATCTACAATTTGTTGTCCATATGCGGGAACACCGTAACTTTTACCGATCTCTGCATACACTTGACGATATTTGCTGCGAAGTCTGCCTTCAATTCGATGGTGCTCCAGGAATAGGAGGATCTGATATGCAGCATTCAGATATAGTGGTGCGTTTAGCGACATTTTCAACACATCCAGACCGTCATCCATTCTTAACTCTGCCTCACGAATCCGTCCCTGTCGAAGCAACCATAGGCCTTCCATCACCTGAAAACGTCCGATCTCTCGCAGATAGGGTGCATCCTTCAACCCTCCTCGCAGGACTGCCATCTGAACCTCAACAGCTTCGCCGTTGCCACCCCATAGTTCCACATACAACGCTGCAAGTGCTACAGGCAGTCTGAAATTCTTGAGCTCGTCTGTCTCTATTACACGGTACGTTTCTTCCAGCTGTGCTTTGGCCCGTTGATATTGGCCTACCTCTACATAGACTTCGATTATGTTCAAAATGCGGAGTTCCCGAAGCTGATCGGCAGACAAAGCAGATGAATTCAATGCCTGTTCATACATACGTAAGCTTACGGATGGTTCAATTAGCGAGTGAACATAGATTAATAACCAGTACAAGCGTTCTTCGAAAGCAACTTCTTCCGTTGTAAGCAGCCATGCCAGATCTCCCTGTATAAAACGGATATACAACTGATAATAAGGCACAATCTGAATGCCGAGTGCTTCCTGCTGTTGCACCAGGGTCTGTATGGCGTTTCCCTGTCCAAACAAGTGATATTTACGAAGTAATCCGTGAATGGCTTCCTGCATTTCTGGGTCCTGAGCAGAAGGGCTAGGAGGTAGAACGGACTTGTTTTCCTGCACAGCAAGCCGATAACCGTATCCCCTTACCGTATCCAGACTAATCTCGTCCCAGTGCTTCAGTTTCTTGCGCAGACGATAGATATGATCATCCACGGTGCGTTCAACCGGATATTCCAGCGGCCATACCCGGTCCAGTAATTGACTGCGAGTGAAGGCTTTATCCTTGTTTTCATACAAAAAACGAAAAAGTGCAAATTCCTTCGCCAGCAGACGAATGGATTCCGTTCGCCTTGTTACCGTATATGTCCCCTCATCCAATTGCAAAGACATGCTTGGTTCCTCCTATATATTCTTCTCATCGTGTGTTCAACATACCACAAAAACCCTTTGAGAGAACGCAAAAGGTTTCTGTCGTGTATCTATTCTTCGAACGAGCTGATTCTTGTCTTAACCGAGTACAACACGATCATCTGCCATTTTTTTGCCGCTAATCCGTTCGAATTCACCAAGCAACTCAGGTACCGTCAACGTACGCTTGCGCTCTTCGCTGACATCCAGAATAATTCGGCCTTTGTCCATCATAATCAAACGGTTACCCAGTCGAATCGCCTGTTCCATATTGTGCGTTACCATCAGCGTAGTCAATCTCATCTCACGCACAAGTGTCTCTGTCAGTTCCGTGATCAGTTCGGCACGTGAAGGATCAAGAGCCGCCGTATGCTCATCCAGCAGCAGAATCTGTGGCTGGGTAAACGTCGCCATCAGCAGACTGAGTGCCTGCCGCTCCCCGCCTGACAATAAACCGACTTTCGCGTTAGGCCGCTTTTCCAGTCCGATTCCCAGCTTCTCCAGTTGCGTGTTGAAAATCTCGCGTCTGGCACGGGTCACGCCAAAGCCCAGTCCACGCCCCTTGCCACGTTTGTATGCCATCGCCATATTTTCTTCAATGGACATATGCGGTGCTGTTCCTGCCATCGGGTCCTGGAACACCCGGCCAATCCAGCTGCTGCGCTTGTGCTCAGGCAAGTTTTTAATTGAACGGTCATTGACCAGTACATCACCCATATCCGGCTTCATCACACCCGATATAATGTTCATCAGCGTCGATTTCCCGGCTCCGTTACTGCCAATCACCGTCACAAAGTCTCCCGGATTCATCGTCAGATTCACACCAACCAGCGCGGTCTTCTCATCCGTTGTACCTGGGTTGAACAGCTTGGTTACTTGCGTAATCTCCAGCATGATCACATACCTCCCTTCGCCTGTTGGCCCCCGGATCGCATCAACTCTTCTGTTCGTCTGCGAGCCAGACTTCGCTGCTTCATGGAGCGCTGCATCGTTGGGAATACAAGAGCGATAATGACGATCACAGCGGTGATCAGTTTCAGATCAGATGTATCGAACCACTCGACTTGAAGGGCAAGCGCGACCACAATCCGGTAGATGATCGAACCAACGATCGCTGCGAGTGTGGCCCAGAATACCGTTCTTGCTCCAAGAATGGCCTCACCGATAATCACCGAAGCCAGTCCGATGACGATCATACCGATGCCCATCGTGATGTCCGCAAAGCCGGATTGTTGTGCAATGAATGCGCCAGACAGGGCAACCAATCCATTGGATAAGCTGACACCTACAATCGTAGTCACATCCGTATTTGCACCAAAGCTGCGAATCATGCGTTTGTTATCACCTGTCGCGCGTAGCGCCAGTCCAACATCTGTTTTCATGAACAGATCGAGCATGATTTTAAATACCAGCACGACGATGATAATTAGCACCATGACATGTTCGCCCGAGAATGGATTATCCATGCCCATAATGGATTTATTCGGTGCGCCAAGGATACGCATATTAATGGAGTAGAGCGCGATCATCATCAAAATCCCGGATAACAATCCGTTAATTTTGCCTTTGGTATGAAGCAGACCTGTACATGCCCCAGCCACCATGCCTCCAGCCATTGCCGCCAAACAAGCGAGCCAAGGAGAGAAGTCATTGGATATCATAACCGCCGCGATTGCGCCTCCTGTTGTAAAACTTCCGTCTACGGTAAGGTCAGGAAAATCGAGTATGCGGAACGTAATATATACACCAAGTGCCATCAGTGCGTATAAAAGCCCCAGCTCGATTGCTCCTTCAATTGAATTCCAGCTTATACTCACGCTACTTCCTCCTGTCTATCGAAAAGAATGAGGCGAACCCGTTGCACGTTCGCCTCGCATCCTTACTGCCGGATAACGATCCGGTCCAATTATTGAATCAATCTCATAATTCATTAAATTATTGTTTCTGTAACTAGATATAGACAAATTGAATCGTTTTGATCTATATCTACCCTTGATTGAAGTAACTAAAGGTATTATGAATTGATTCTATTGAATAATGTTGTTGTCCTGATCTTGCACTTCTGCCTTCATCTCATCCGTAACCGTGATGCCTTGGGCTTCAGCCGCTTTCAGGTTCAGGATCAGATCCAGTTTGTCCGGAACGGTGACTTTCATGTCGCCCGGTTTCGTACCATTCTTCAGAATGTCCGCAGCCATCTCACCAACCTGATATCCATGGTCATAGTATTTGAAGCCAACGGTTGCGAAAGCTCCTTTTTCAACGGTATCCCGGTCACTGGAGAAGAACGGAATTTTGTTGCTGTTCGCCGTTTGGATAATAGTGTCAACCGCACTCACGACCGAGTTATCGAGCGTGATGTAGAACGCATCTACTTTGCCAACAAGGGAATCCGTTGCCTGTTTGACTTCAGATGTATTCGTAACCGGTGCTTTCACCAGCTTGATATTATGTGTCGCCAGTGCTTTTTCTGCGTTATCTGCCATAACCACCGCATTCGGCTCACCTTCGTTAATGACCAAACCTACCGTTTTCACATCAGGCAGATTTTTGGCGATAAAGTTAGCCAATTGCACGATGGCCTCCGGATTCGTGTCCGATGCACCTGTGATATTTCCGCCCGGCTTATTCATATCAGTCACCAATTTGGCACCCAGTGGGTCCGTTACCGCTGCGAACAATAATGGCTTGTCCTTCACTTGTTGAGCCAAAGCCAGTGCAGATGGTGTTGCGATACCGAGTACAAGATCATTTTTGGAATCACCCGAGATTTTCTGTGCAATGGACAGGTTGTTCGTCGAATCACCTTGCGCGTTATTGTAATCGATTTTGAGGTTCTTGTTCTCTTCAATGCCTGCTTCCTTCAGGGCTGCGATGAATCCTTCACGTGTAGCATCCAGAGATGGATGTTCAACAATCTGCGAGATGGCAATCTGGTATGATTTTTCCTCGCTGCCTCCACCTGTTGTAGTCCCCGATCCTTCGGATTCCGAACCTGTACCGCTGTTATTTCCGCAACCTGCCGCAACGATCATTGAAGCAACCATCATCAGTGACATCCAGAATTTCTTTTTCATGTGTGAGAACCCCTCTCCATCTTATAAAATGTAGTTACCCTTACCATATCGCCATTCCACTGGCACGATAGGGCGGGACAAAACGAACGCTTCAACGCATTGTTGCTTTGATCGACAAAAGCAGACAAATACAGACTTTCCTCATGCGACTGAAGTCCATGACCCGTGTTGCTGTAATATTGTTTCCCTAATATTAAGGTGCGTCCCGTTTTCCGTCAATGGTTGAACCGCTTCCAAATTAGTTTCATCGTATGATTGTGATAGAAAACATTACATAACGGCAAAAAAGCAACCCGCAAGTTATGCGAGTTGCCTATGTCTTATTCAACTAATTCCCCGACGCTTCGCGAATCTCATACTTGCACCTTTTGCCGCCATCGGCGTAACATTCGGTACGCTCCACCTCAGCTTGAAGCAACGAGCGGAACAGTTCCAGTTCACAGCGACAAGCTTGCTTGTAGACACTCGCGACTTGTACAATCGGGCAGTTCATTTCCGTAATAACGTAGGTTCCATCTTCTTCTCTGGACGCATCCGCCATATATCCGTTGGCATTCTGAATACGCGCGAGTTCCTCCACCCGTCCGGCCAGATCCTGGCCCTCCATCTGTGGTAATCCGCTGCGAAGCAGCTTGTCCCGGCGACTCTCGAACAACGTATCCACCACACCGCTCCCGGCTGAGTCAGACAACTCTTCAAGCAGTTCCAGCGTCAGGGACGAATATGATTTTGGAAAATAGCTGTCCCCGCGCACCGTTAGATGGTACACCGAGGACGGACGTCCAGCCGTAGCCCGGGCTTCCCCAACCTCAATCCAGCCATCCTGCTCCAATGCCGTCAGATGACGACGAATGGCCATGCCGGTCAGACCGAGCTCAGCGGTCATTTCCCTCGCAGTCATTGTGCCTTGCTGCTTCAGCATGAACAAAATCCGTTCACGCGTCGTTCGTTCCTCTTCGCGCTTCACGATCAGCACCTGCTCTCCTGCTTATGCGTGTACCGGTGCTGCCTCCCGGCAAGCATCCGAGCAAAAGCGGTTATGCGTCTCTTCGCAATCCTCACAGCTTACGTGCTGCAGGTTGCAGGTTGGACAATTAATATATCGGTCATGTGTCGTTCCACAGTGATAACAGCTGGCAATGACGATATCTTCTTCTGTCCGGTTAATCGGTACAGAGATCCGCTCGTCAAACACGTAACACTTGCCATCGAACAGATGGCCTTGCACTTCCGGATCTTTACCGTACGTGACAATACCACCGTCCAGTTGAGCCACGTCCTGGAATCCTTCATTGATCATGAACCCGGTCAGCTTCTCGCAGCGAATGCCGCCAGTGCAGTAGGTAATGATCGTTTTGTCCTTCATGTCACCCAGGTTCTCCCGAATCCACTCCGGAAACTCACGGAACGACTCGACATCTGGACGAATGGCCCCGCGGAAATGACCGATTTCGTATTCATAGTCATTGCGACCATCAATAACGATGACGTCATCACGTTGCAGATGTTCATGGAACTCTTTCGGTGAAAGACGTTTGCCGCTAATCACATTTGGATCAAGGTCTTCGTCCACGCGGAACGTAACCAGCTCTGCTTTGTGACGAACAAAGATCTTTTTGAACGCATGCTCTTCCACATCATCAATCTTGAACACCATGTCGCTGAACAGCGGGTTGGCATGCATGTCTTTCATGTACTGTTCTGTCTGTTCAGGCGTTCCGGATACGGTACCGTTAATGCCTTCGGATGCGATCAGAATACGGCCTTTCACACCCAGGTCCTTACAGTATTGCAGATGCTCTTGTGTAAACGTCTCAGGGTCTTCAATCTTCACGAACTTATAATATAAAAGCACGCGGTACGCGCTGTTACACATGTATATCACCTGTTCCTATTCCATGTTGTTATTAGCCGGATCATCCGGCAAGACGACTACGTTGCACCCTTACTGTTAAAAAGAAAATAAACAGCCGCCCGAAACATCGTCTCGAACTGCTGCCTGACATTCGACTTTTATTCCTGCATTCTAGTTTATCGGAAGCGGAATAGCTTAGTCAATATAAATGTATAGAAAGGGATGAAAGATATGGAACATTTCAACCATAAATGATTTGTCTCTGGAAAATTCAAAAAAATATTTCGAATTTGAACTAAAATCGTATTCATTTTTGCTTTCATATCCATTAAACTATGCTCATCATTATATGGCTTACCACTATGAATTAGGAAAGTACAGTGGACGGGAATAACCATAACGTAACATATTTAAATGGAAAATGGGGAATGAGATCGTGCGTCTAACACTATTCAAAAAAGTAAGCATCCTGTGGTTGGTATTCCTGCTCGGATTCAGCGGTCTATGGAATACGTCAGGGTTGATACAACGGGCTCAAGCCGCCGCAGAAAAACCCTTCATTGGAGAAATTCAGTTATTCCCTTACAACGCCGCTCCCGACAACTGGATGCTAGCGGATGGACGAACACTTCCATTGGATCAGAATACAGCTCTGTTTTCATTACTAGGCAATAATTATGGCGGAGATGGAGAAACAACCTTTGCATTACCTGACCTCACGGATGTTTCACCCGAGGGACTGGGATATTACATAGCTATCACTGGAACCTTTCCACCTCGTAATGAGGACTACGATGTTATCAAAAATGCTGTGTTTGGTGAGGTTCGCCTGTTTCCTTACTACTTTACACCCCAGGGGTGGTTACGTATAGAGGGTCAGTCTCTCCATATCTCTGATTACACTGAACTTTTCAATATGATTGGCACAACCTTCGGTGGAGATGGGACGGAAACCTTCCAATTACCTACATTACCTAAAATTAAAGGCGACATCATGCATTACGCTGTATTTATGGATTCGACATACCATGCCGAGATTGACGGTACGGGAGGCGAGTATACAGGTGAAATCATTCCCATGCTGGTTAATCTCTCGCCTGCACACTGGATACTTGCAGATGGATCTTCACTGCCTATCAACCTAAATCAGGCTTTATTTAGTCTATTAGGCACCAAATTTGGGGGTGATGGCCAGGTGAGTTTCAGAGTACCTAATCTGAACAACACACCATCCGCATTGGTGTATTATGTTGTCCAAACAGGCAAATTCCCTCATTTTGGAGGTGACATTCCGCCCTATGCAACAGCAGATACTTACACTACCAGCCAAAACACAGCTCTGACTGTGCCATCACCGGGATTGATGGCCAACGACAGTAATGCTTCTACCGCCTCTTTAAGCACTGAACCGCTGAATGGAACCGTGGAACTTGATTCTAACGGTGCATTGGCCTACACTCCGAATACCAACTTTGTAGGAACAGACCATTTTTATTACACTGTCGCCAATCCATGGGGTTCGAGTAATGTTGCATTAGTTACCATAACTGTTGAACCAGGCACATCTCCAATAGTCAGCGGCTTAGCTGACGATGGAATATATAATCAAACGGTAATCCCCACTTTTAATAGCGGTACGGCACTTCTGAATGGTGCTTCATTCACAAGCGGCACTGCAATTACAGCCGACGGAGAATACACCCTGGCAGTTACCAATAGTGTGGGTACGACAGCGATTCACTTTACGATTGATACCCAGGATCCAGTCGTCACGGGTATTGTGGAGGACGGGGTATATAGCGTCAATCCAGTAATTACCTTTAATGAAGGAACCGCCACACTGAATGGTTCCCTCTTCCTTAGTGGAGATACAGTCCGATCCGATGGAGAGCATGTATTGATTGTTACAGATCGTGCAGGCAATACCACAACCATTCCATTCCGCTTTTATGCGCCGCGAACCATGACCTTTAATAGTAACGGCGGTACTAATGTAATGGAACAAAAGGTTCCTTACGGTGACAAGGCTATCGCTCCACCTGATCCAACCAAAGCAGGGTATACCTTTGCTGGATGGTTCACGGATTCAGATCTGAGTCAGGCTTTTGATTTCAGCAGTACAACTGTAACCACTGCTCTCACCCTGTATGCGAAATGGACGGCAAACTCCTATACCATTAAGTTCGAGCCTAACGGTGGTACAACCGTTGCAGATCACTCAGTCAATTACGGTCAGAAACTTTCAGCACCTGCTTCGCCAAGCCGTTCCGGCTATACGTTTGCAGGCTGGTATGCAGACCCCGAGTTGAAGACTCCATTCAACTTTGCTCAAACAGAGATTACAGCCGATCTGATCTTATATGCCAAATGGAGTGTTAATTCCACGCCACCATCAGGTGGTAATAATGGTAACAGCAGCGGCGGAGGCTCTGGTAACCAGAATAACAACGGGTCGAGCGGTAATCCTTTTCCACCTAACACAACTAATTCGTCCGCTAATGGACGTTTAACACTTGCAGCAGGGCAGGCTGGGCAAGTGAGTTTGGGTGATGGCATCACTGTAACCATCCCATCTGGAGCAACTAATCAAGAAATGAAGATCACGATTGACCAGATTACCGATTCTTCGGACTTGCTAACTAATCAGACTAAACTAATCAGCCCGGTATATGAGTTACTTAAGAATGTTCAACAGAACTTCAATAAATACGTAACCTTGAATCTGACATTTGATACATCAAGCTTGCCAACCAATCACCAGGCTGGACTATTCTACTTTGATGAACAAAATAAATTGTGGATCTCTGCGGGAGAAGCTTCAATTCATGACAATCAAGTCAACGTAGACGTAGACCATTTCACCAAATTTGCTGTTTTTGCGGTTGAACAACCCAAGGTGCCAGCAGAGATTGCATTTAGCGATGTCGATGGGCACTGGGCGGAAGATTTCATTCAGGAAGCCGTCCTTGAAGGTATCGTGAGTGGATTTTCCGATGGGTCCTTCAAGCCTAATGCATCCGTTACGCGTGCAGAATTTACGGTGATGCTAATGAATACACTGAATACAGAATACACAGAAGCGGCAATATCTTTTACCGATCAGGCAAAAATAGGAGCTTGGGCGCAGTCTGCTGTAGCTCGTGCCGTGCAAGCAGGGTTTATTCAGGGAGACACTGAGGGAGCTTTCCGCCCCAATGATGCTGTAACCCGTGCTGAGATGGCTGTCCTGGTAGCCGGTGCGCTTCAATTAAACGCGATAACTGGCACAAGCTCAACCTTTGCAGACGAGGCACAGATTCCGCTTTGGGCCAAAGCAGCTGTCGCTGGCATGCAAAAAGCCGGGATGCTGCACGGTAAAGGCCTGAATACCTTTGCTCCAAGTGATAAAACCACGCGTGCAGAAGCGGTCAAACTACTGTTGAACGCAAAACATTAGTGTATATATCTAAAAGCCTGTTCCTTCCGGGAACAGGCTTTTCTGATTGTTTTATTCCGAGATCGTAATGACCGAGGTTACAAAGTGATACGATTCATTCTCCAATATCGCCTGCGATAACAGAATCTTATTGCCTTCCGGGCTCCAGGCGAGTGGGTCAGAAGCATTGTCCATATCCGCCGAGATCTGGAACTGTTCTGCCGACTCCGTGTTGGAGACGAACAGTCCTTTCTCACTATCATTCTCGGAATTGATCGTATATGCAATCTTGGAATCGTCACCTGACCAGCTTGTCCCAAATATCTGTGTGCCTCTGGCGAGCGTTGCCTTCTCATTGCCTTCCAGATCGGTGAGCACCAGCGCCCGTTTGGTATCCGCCGTTCTTTTCACAATCGCAAGCCTTGTTCCATCATTAGAAGGAATGACCCACTCCACGCTTTTCAACACCTGTTTCACTTCACCCGTCTTCGCATCGTATGCATTCAGCTGGCCATCTTCACCCGTAATATAATAGATCCTACCGTTTGAAACCTCGATGCTCCGTACATTGAAATTACCCGTCTCCACCAGCACCTTCGTTGTACCATCCACACTTGCCGAGATGAGATCACCCTTCATATTGGGAAAAACAACATGTTCATTATCCAGCCACGCGCCTTCTTGGATAAATCCGTCCTCCTTGCCAGCAGGGGTTGTCTCCCCATTATGCAGGTTCAGGAAGTAGCCTTTGCCCGTATTTTCCTCCGGCTCCCGGTAGAACAGGTACTGACCATCCGGTGACACCAGCGGTGCACCCAGATTGGCTTCACCTTCCTTGAGCGGCGTGTCTGTACCTTTGGTCAGATCATACATATATAAGTTATGCGGGTATCTTTCCTGGCCTTCAACCGTGACTGGTTTCAAGGACTTGTTCTCCTTGTCGGATACAATCCAATCATCACTAAGCCATGTAATCCCGCGCATATTCGGCAGCTTATCAATTTTCTCCAGCTTGAAGCTCTGGTACACAGACGTGTTGGTATTATCTTTCACTATAATATCGGTGCCCGTTTTCCCACCTTGTGCGTTGCCCCCCGGCTCTGTCGTTCCCCCGCATGCTGCTGTCGTTAGCAGGGCAATGGCTCCGAACGTGCCCAAAGCTGCTTGTTTCCAATTCATGATGGTCCCCCCTGGTTTCTCTTGCTATAGACCAAGCATACACATCGCATACTTCCAAAGTTATTCAGACTTGTTTCGAACTTGTAAACTTGCATCAGCCAAAGGAAATATGAGCTGGAACGTCACACCTTCCCTATCCTCTGGATCGCCCGGATTACTTGGTAGCAAGGTGATTGTACCGCCCTGTTTCTCAACAAACTGCTTCACGAGAGATAGTCCCAGTCCAGTTCCGCCCGTTTTTCTGGCCCGGTCTTTGTTCACGGTGTAAAAAGGTTCAAAAATCTTCTCCTGTGCCTCTGCCGGAATCGGCGTACCCGAGTTATAGATGCGAATGACCGCTTGGTGATCTTGCATCCGCAGTTCGTTCTTCACCCGAATTACACCATCCGGGACGTTATATTTGATGGCATTATCCAGCAGATTGATGAAAATATGCATAAGACTTTCCCGATCACTGCGGATCATCGCAGGTTCAAGCTCCAGTTCCATGTTTAACCCAAATTTCTCGGCTTTCCCCCGCATGCGGCCACATGCATCTGCCAACAGAGCACTGACCTCGACATCTTCGGCCTGGTTCTCGAAGTCGTACTTCTCCAGGGCAGATAAATGTAAGACTTTCTCGACCATCTCGTACAACCGCTCGGTTTCTTTTCCAATATTATTCGTGGCATCATCAAGCAGTTGCGGATCATCCTTATACATGTCGAGCAGCTCCACATAGGCTTTGATCGACGTCAGCGGCGTCTTGAACTCATGGCTGATGTTACCGATATATTGTTTCTGCTGCTGTTCCAGCGCCTGTAGCTTCTCAATCGCCAGTTGCAGCTTCTGCTGCTCCGCATGCATGGCTGTGATATTTTGCTGAATGGATGTACTCATATAATAGATGCCCTGCCCAAGCTCGCCCAGTTCATCCTTGCGTCTTACCGGAGACTCCGTAATGTAGTCACCTTCCCGAATGGAATCTGCGGACTTCTTCAGCCGGGTAATAGCGACGGCAAACCGATTGTAGAACAGATACCCCAGAATGAAGCTCAGCGCCACAACCGCAATCCCCGCCCACATGAACAATTGAAGAATACGGGCATAGAAGTCTTGGTAACTCTGGACCGGATACTGCATCCATACGGCACCCATCTGCCCATCCGGACCGTCCAGTGGTGCGGCGTAGAGCAGGGTGTCCCCTTGTTCATGATAGGCAATTTTATTTTGCAGCGCATAGCTGAGCGTATCCTGAACAATCTCACTCTCCCCGGAGCTGATCGATGAACCGACTTGTTGGCCTTTCATATCATAGAGCGCTATCGGTAGACCAGTCGAGTTGGCCAGTTCCTGCGCAAGCCTGCGGCCGTTTTGTTGTAAAAAGGCTTCCTGTTCCAGATGAACCGATTCGGTATAATAGGACTGTCTTACGTTCAGATTGACCAGCCGTGTCTGCTGGGACAGAATCCCCTCGATCTGTGACTGCTGATTGCGTTCAATACCTCGCAGTACAAGCGAACTGAGCACCACCACTGTCAGGATGAGCAATGCCGCCAGAAAAACACTGAATTTCAGCTTGATGCTGACTCTCATACGGCCCCGCCTGTTTCAGGCGCAGCAGCTTTGTAGCCGATCCCGTATACGGTCTGCAATTTTTGCTGATCCGTATCTCCGATTTTTTTGCGCAAACGCTGAATATGAATGTCCACGGTTCGGGTTCCACCCGCATACTCCATCCCCCACACCCGATCCAGCAGATCGTCTCGCGTGTACACCCGCTCAGGATTGGACATGAGAATGGTCAGCAGATCGAATTCCTTTGGTGTCAGATCCAGCTTCTCCTCATTTACAGTCACCGTGCGGTGAGCAACATGAATACGCAGATCGCCATTCACGATAGCTTGGTTCTTCGAATCATCAGGGGGTGGACTGCTCTTCTCGACACGGCGCATGAGCGCTTTCACCCTTGCAAGCAGTTCACGGATCTCGAATGGTTTGGTCATATAATCATCCGCGCCCATTTCCAGGCCGACGATTTTGTCCACGATATCATTTTTGACGGTCAGTAAAATAATGCCGATATCCTCCCGGTCCTCCAGCCTGCGACAGACACCGTATCCATCGAGCCTCGGCATCATCACATCCAGAATCATGACCTGTGGGTGAAACGATGCGACCTTGACCAAAGCTTCTTCACCGTCACTCGCAGTCTTTACTTCATATCCTTCGCGCCGCAGCGCGTAAGCAATGGCACTGACGATGCTTGATTCGTCATCTACCACGAGCACCTTTTTATTCATGGAATTCATCCTCTTTATATATGTCATGAGTTGGTTCATGGGTCTATGTTAACAAGGTCCGTGCGAATTGGCTATGAAGGACTCAAGGGTTTAAAAAAAGCATGTATCCTCTCAGCTTGGACTCGGCTCTACTTTCTTTATACCTCAAACATGAAAAGGAAATTGAAAACCTTATGAAGTAAACTCCGATAAATGCTGACCCATATAGTT
Source organism: Paenibacillus sp. USHLN196 (assembly GCF_037144955.1). Lineage (NCBI taxonomy): Bacteria > Bacillati > Bacillota > Bacilli > Caryophanales > Paenibacillaceae > Paenibacillus > Paenibacillus sp. USHLN196. The sequence continues at coordinate 445,604 of NZ_JBBCYH010000006.1, forward strand.
CAACTTTAATTTTCCTGCTTGGTAGAGACTGCAACGCGACAAATTACTGTGGAACTATTATCTGATAAATAAAATATTTATTGTGGTTGTTTTTTTTCGAGTTCGCATCTCTTTATCTTATTACAAGGCCGCTCTTATCCGGAAAGAACGTTCTTGAAATTAAATATTAAGGGGAGATATTAATGGCAGAAGCAGTATGTACCACTTATGGAGCAAGTCATAGAATGTATTTACAGGGGGCAGCTTATGTTGCAGATAGTACTGGCAAGCTTTTAACTAAACAGTTTCCTGGACATAGCGGATTCTTCAAATGTAAGTGTGGTGATCGATTTGTTGCAGAAGGTGCACCAGAATCCGGTGCGGTAATTGGCAACTATGTTACACAAGGAGGTATTCTTGCAGCAGAATCCAAACAGGGCGTTGCTGCAGTTAAAGTTAATACCAGTATGATTAGAAACACGACTGCTCGAACTCTTTCAGGGTTCACATTTTATAATTCCAACCCAAATTAGTAGTAATTAATTCAATAAAAAAGGTAACTCATCTAAATGATGGGTTACCTTTTTTATTTATAATTAATGTATTTAATTCCTAAATTAACAAGCATTTTTTACAGAAAAAGTGTATAATAAAATAAGAACACATGTTCCTAACTCGTTGTACACACTTCATTTAAAAGGAGGAAAATTTATGGTTGACACAAAAAGTTTACAGAATAGTATGAAAGCTGAGCTCGAGAAAAAATTTGTTAGTTACATATCAACTCTCCTACACTTCAACTCAATAAACTTTGATAAAAAAATTCGAAAACATCAAGATAGGTTTGCCTTAATCATGGATGATGTTGAAGAAAGTGATTTAAATCATACGAATGATGAGTTGTTTAAGCACGAATTATATGGATTAGAAAACCAGATTAGTGACCCCAATTTACACAAACTTTTTTTGAAACTATCGCATCGCGAAAAGAAGATATTAAACCTCTCTTATGGTAGAGAGGAGAGAGATATAGAAATTGCTCAAAAGTTGGGCGTAAGCCAACAAAGTGTTTCAAAATCAAGAAAAAATGCATTGAATAAATTACGAAAGTTTCTTTACTCAGAGAAAAGCTAATTATCAACTCATACATCTTATCTAATCTTTGCACAATCACTAGACTCTAATCTCAGCATTAAAAAAATTAATAGGAGGTAAATAATGAATAATTCATATGAGATGTACGATCTACTGACTGAGGCAAAATCAGGGAGTCAGACTGCAGTTCTGGAAATTATCCAAAAGTTCGAGCCAAAAATTAAAAAATCTCTTCGTCAGACAAACAATCAAAACAGGGAAGACTTAAGACAAGAACTAATTACTAAATTCCTTGAAGTTCTATACTCCTATGAGATTAAATAATCTATTGGATTTTAATCGTATCTCAGGTTCAATTTTATTTATATACAGTTCATAATCATTATGAACTGTATATAAATATGCTTACTCCTCAAATGACAGATTCAGCGGCTCGTCCGACATCTCGTACTCTGTCTCCATATGCGTCAGCGGTGTGTTCAGATCCACTTCCTCAAAGCGGAAGCTATCGACCCACACTTTTCCTTTACCGTTCAAAATAACCCCAAATGAAATGACTGCGCTGCCTTCCGGCACATCAAGCACAATGTTGTACTGATTCCATGGCTGCGTACCCGTAATCGGTCGATCATGCATGTTATCAAATTGAAGTACATCATGGACGTTATTATCCACACGCATCCATAATCCGCAGAACGCGTCCACACGCTCGGTCTTCACAAATCCCGATAACTTCATCCGCTTACCCACATACTTGTCCGCCCTGAACTGCTGCATCATCGTTGCAAACTCGTTAGGCTCCATCGGCGTAACGGCCTTCAAATATCCTGAAGCTTTCCCCTGATGCACTTCGGCAGGATCAATACCCATCTCATAATTCTGCGGGTGACTTCCGGTTAACATCCATCCTGTAATTGCTGACGTCTGATTCATCTGTAGTTCTCCTCCTCTGGTTCTTCCTTCGAATAATTTCAGATCGAACAGTTTGCGGAAACGTCCTGGTGGCATGCCATATAATTTGCGGAATGCGCGGGTGAAGGCTTCCTGACTCTCAAATCCACATGCCAGGGAAATGTCCAGAATGCCTGCATCCGTGGTTCGCAGGGCCGTGGACGCCAGACTCATCCGGCGATTGCGGATATAATCCACGACGGTCATGCCCACCTCATTACGGAAAATTCGATGGTAGTGATATGGCGACAACAATGCCTCGGATGCCACTTCTTCCAGCCCAATCTCTCATGCAGATGAGTCTCAATATAGAACAAACTTTGCTGAATCATTGCACGGTAACGGCTCAACTGAAGTAAAGCCCCCTTCCATATCCTTACTATACGTGAACGATGTCATCGCCGTTTTGATCATTTTTGCTAACTTGGATTCTATTGACTCTACCGGGAACGCAAAAAAGAGCCAATCACGGATTGAATCCTTTCCGTCATTGACTCTCCTTTTATTTATTCACACATCATTCTTCCTCAGACAGCCGGTACTGGCTGTGCACCCGACTCTTCTTCATCATGCTCCACCAGTTCATGTTTCTCCCAAGCTCTACTCTTCCAGCGGAAGTACATAATGACCGCGCGGGTCCACTCATCCGCCGCAATGGCAAGCCACACACCCGCGAGCCCCAGATGAAGCTGGAATATAAGAAGGTACCCCAGTGGTAGACTCATGCAGACCATGGAGATCAGACCCATGTATACCGGGAACTTTGCATCCCCTGCTGCACGTAAGGAACCTATAATTACAATATTGCAGGTACGTCCGGTTTCGAGTAAAAGACTCAGCAAAATCACTTGAGCGCCCAGCTTGATAATTTCCGGATTATCCGTAAATATGCTCATCAGCGGCACACGGAACAGAATGATGATTACATCAATGATGACCGTAGCCAGAAGCGCCCATTTTACACTGTCAAAAACACGTTTATACGCATCGTCTTTGCGCCGCGCACCCACAAGCCGGCCTACAATGATGGATGTCCCCATACCAATTGCCATGCTGAACAAGTAGATATAGCTGGAGATATTACCCGCGTACTGCTTGGTTGCCATGGCTTCTGCGCCCAGATAGGTCACATATAGCGTGAACACGAGCTGGCAGGAATGATATACCATCGATTCCATCGCAGACGGAATGCCAATCCGCAGAATTTTGCCAATAAAATGTTTGGACAACTTAATGTAGTATTCGAAATCCACCCGCACCTCGCTCACACGATACAACAACCAGAAGAAGATCAGCAGGCAGATAAAACGACTTCCCACCGTGGAGATGGCTGCCCCTTCCACACCAAGCTTCGGCAGACCGAAGTGACCAAAGATCAATGCATAGTTACCAACCACGTGAATCACGTTCATGAATACAGCCACGTACATCGTTTCTTTGGTGTAACCATGTGTACGGATGGTCGCAGCCAGTGCATTAATGAGTGCCTGGAGGAAGATCCCGCCACCGACGATATTTATATACGAGCGGGCAAAATCATAAATTTCGCCTTGAATGTTCAGGAGTGATAACAGATGTCCTCCGAACAGAAGGAAGATTCCGCTCAGGACCAGCCCCACAATAAGGTTCAGTGTAATGGCATTACCTGTAACCTGTGCTGCTTCACTTAGCTTTTTCGATCCAATATATTGTGCCACTACAATCGCAGCACCATGACCAATGACTTCCAGTACAAGTATAGCGATAGAAATAATCTGGTTGGCTGCACCAACGCCGGAGACCGCGTTATCGGACACCGAGCTGAGCATGAGCGTATCTACGCTCCCCATCAACATAAATAAGAAGAGTTCCAAGAAAATAGGCCATGTCAGCCGAATCAGATTCAGATCCTTGGCATCAGACCGAAGGGACTCTTTGGTTGAGGATATTGCTGTCATTTTCTCACCTTTCCCATGTGGGCTTTAATTCTTAGGGTATGTTAGCACAGGTGGTTTGAAAATGCAGTAGTTTTGCGAAAATAGTTGAAAGTTTTTTGTAATACCATAAATAGGAATTTTCACTGTTTTCATCAGGCCCGTCTTCCGTACGCTTAACAAAGGTTTCAGAAGACAAAAAAAGGACCCTTCCAACTTGCCTTTTAAGCAAGTAATGGAAGGACCCTAACCCTCAACCTTTTAACCTTTAACCGAACCCGCAGCAATCCCCTCCACGATTCGATTACTCAGGATGAGAAAAGCAATCAGGATCGGCATAATGCTAATCATCAGCGTCGCACCAATGGCTCCCCAATCCGTTGTATATTGACCGATAAAGTTCTGTACCCCAACGGTCAGGGTTTTGTACGAATCTGTACTGATGAACGTATTAACAAAGATGAATTCATTCCAGTTATAGATCATGTTGATAATCGCCGTTGTGGAGATGACCGAAGACGTCATCGGCAGCACAATCCGGAAGAAAATCCGATGCACGGAGCAACCATCCATCACGGCGGCTTCTTCCACTTCCCGAGGGAGCGCGTAGTAGAATCCGAGTAGAATCATAATGGTAATTGGCATATTAAATGCAATATAGGACAGGATGACTGACAAAGGATGATCCGTTAGATGAAGCTTCAGGAACAAGCTGAACAGCGGGATCAACGTGGAGTGTACAGGGATCATCAGACCCACCATGAATAGCCCCAGCACCAGCGAACGACCCTTCCAGCGCATTCGTGTAATGGCAAAGGTCACCAGACTGGCAAACAGCACGGTGACCACCACCGAGACCACCGTAATCCATACACTGTTGAAGAAGTATAAGCTGATATTGCCTTCAGTCCATACCTTGACATAGTTCTCCCAACGCGGCGTAGCAGGAAGGGAAAAAGGCGCCATGTCGAATACTTCCTGATTATTTTTAAGCGAGAATAACAGCAACCATACCAAGGGCAGAATTTGCAGCACAGCTACCAGGGACAAGAGGAAATATAGTAGAACATAGCCAAATCTTCTCAACCATGCCGAACCTCGGCCTGTCCCCGGGTAAGTTGGCAATCTAACGGCCGTATCCGTCTTCACCGGGATGGACCTCCTTTCATTTCACTTACGTCAGGAATACTGAATCGTATCTTTGGATGCTGTCGCTTTACGAAGCAACCAGGTAACGAGCAGACAGATCAAGAGCAGGAAGAAACCTACAGCACTGCCGTAACCAAAGTCGAAGCTGCGGAACGCCTGACGATACATATAGGAGGCCATCACTTCGCTGGAGCCATTCGGTCCGCCATCGGTCATCACGTAGATGAGATCGAAATACTTGAGCGAGCCCACCACAGCGAGCACCACGGTCACCTTGATGACTTCTGTAATTAGCGGCAGCTTGATTCGAAAAGCGATCTGCCACGGGCTTGCCCCGTCAATCCGGGCTGCTTCCACCAAGGATTCAGGGATATTTTTAAGCGCCGCATAATAGATCAAAATATAAAAGCCCGCATACTGCCACAGAATTGGTACGAACAGTGCATACAACACCAGGGATGGCTCCGCCAGCCAGGCTGGTGGATTGCTGAATCCGATCGCTTCCAGGAATGTATTCAGCACCCCGTTGCTGGGATGATATATTTTCAGCCATAGCTGGGCGATGGCTACGGAAGACAGCAGCATCGGGATCAGGTATATTTTTCGAAACAAGTTCGCGCCCTTGATCTTGCCCGACAGCACCAGCGCAATCATGAGATAACCGATCAGGCTCAGCGCGGAGAACAAAGCAAGTAAAAAGGTATGATTCGCACTCTGCCAGAATGTTCCGTCCTGAAGCAATCTGGCGTAATTATTCAATCCAATAAAGGTCATTGCACCGATCCCGTCCCATTGCATCAAACCATAATATCCGGTAAGCACGATCGGGATGTAGACCAAGACCAGCAGCAGAAGCAGTGCAGGAAGCACGTACAACGCAGCAACGAGACGGTTGGACATGACTTTGTCCATCACATTATCCTCCCTTCAAGCGTTCAGGCATGTGTACGTCAATTGCCTTTATCAACCGCAGCCTGATGATTCTTCACAAAGTCCTCTGGTGTAACTGCTTTGCCAAACAACGCCTGAATCATGTCCAGATGTGCCTGAGCAGCTGCCGGTTTCATCTGCACGTCTGCAAAGAGCGTAAGACTGCTGGCCTGATTCAATTCGTTCAGCAGGTCTGTGTAGAGCTGTGGCAACTGCACTTGAGCCGTATCCACTTTGGTAGCCGGGATGACGCCTGCTTCAGTCACCGAGCTCTCGCCCCATTTTTCCACAAAGTATTGCACGAACTTCTGCGCTTCTTCGTTCACTTTGGAGTTCTGGGCCACGAACAGTCCTACGCCTGGACCACCTACCCAGCTGTTAATGTCGCTCTTGCCGCCTTCAATCGTAGGGAATTTGAAAAATCCGATCTTATCCTTGAATTCCTGTGGAATGTCCGGGTTGGTTGTGAAGTTCGGCAGTTCCCAGGTGCCCATCAGGTACATGGCAGCTTTTTCGTTCATGAATTCGGATTTGCCCTCATCGTTAGACAACCCGTTGAAGCCTTTGTTGAAAGCATTCATATCCACCAGCTTTTGTACCTCGGCAGCAGCTTGAGTCAGAGCCGGATCGTCAAACTTGCCAGAGCCATTGATAGCCTTCTCCAATGCATCTCCACCTAACCGATTCGCCAGATACATGTACCAGAGCGAGCCCGTCCAGCGGTCTTTATTACCCAGTGCGATCGGTACTTCACCGTTCTCTGTCAGTGTCTTCAGCACACTCAGGAATTCATCGTACGTTGCTGGCGGTTGTAGATTATATTTGGCAAAAATGGCCTTGTTATAATAAATGGGGGAGATATTCAGCTCAATGGGTAACGCATATGTTTTGCCGTCTATTGCATATGCTTCGGTTGTGCCGGCTATGAATTTCTCACCCAGCGAGCCGCTCAGCAGATCATCCACCGGTGCGAACAGATTGCCTTTCACATAAGGCTCCAGAAATCCAGCAGCCCAAGTTACACCAATATCAGGAAGCTCATTGGATGCGGACAGGATTTTCAGTTTGTTCTTGTATTGTTCATTCTCCAGCACTTCCTGCTTAATGGTCACATTCGGATGATCCGTCTGATACTGCTGAATGATATCGTTGACCAGTTTGTTCTGCTGTGCGGAACTTCCTGCTGGCCAGAGGTGCATGAATTTGAGGGTCACTTTTCCATCTGTTCCATTGCCGCCCGTTTCACCCTCTTGATCAGAACTTGAATTGTTGCATCCGGATAAAATTACTGCGAGAACCAGCGTCCATGACAGAAGCATGGCCATCGTCTTTTTGCTCATCATCCCAACCCCCTTGGTTTTTTCGGTTAATGTAACCGCTTTAACCAAATTGTAGCACGCACCCAACACACCCATAAGACTAGGACGATTTGGAAAAACTCCACTTTTTTGAGGTAATTGTTACCTTGTATTATTGAGGGAGTGACGATATTTGCTTGGGCTAAGCCCCTCCAGACTTTTAAATACCTTGATAAAATACTTATCCGTCTGATAACCGACCTGTTCCGCAATCTCCGAGATCGGCATAGTCGTCTGCACAAGCAACTCCTTGGCACGCTGAATGCGTTTGCGGGTAAGATATTCACTGAAATTGATTCCGATCTGCTCCTTGAACAATACGCTGAAGTAACTGGAGTTTAGATGGAGTAAATCAGCAATCTCACGCATGGTCACATGTTCACCCAGATGAGTCTCCACATAAGCCAAAGCTTCACTGATCGGGCTATTGAGCCTCTGTTCCCCGCGCTCCTTGGCATCCAGAAGCTTGGGGTCAACCATTTCCTGCATTGTTTGAATGCGTCGCTGTTGTTCGCTGAACTTTAGGGCTTTCTCGACGGTCTGAAGCAACTGTTCCTTATCAATGGGTTTCAACATATACTCCACGACCCCCAGCTTAATAGCCTGCTGGGCGTACTGAAAATCGGCATGCCCCGACATAATCAGGACAACAGGCTTGTTCGAAAAATGCTGAATGGCTTCAATCAGAGACAAGCCAGAGAATTCCGGCATGCGAACATCCGTTATTAACAGATCTGCCGGTTTTTTCTTGAGCCATTCCACGGCCTCGACGCCACTTTCTGCAGTCTGAATGTGATTTCGTCCTGCCGACCATCCTTCCAGTGTTTTGCGAATACCCTCTCTTGTACGCGGCTCATCATCAACGACAAGAATCGTTTTGTCATGAATCATATGCACCCTCCGTTCCCTTGGGAATCTCAAAGCAAATGACGGTCCCTTCCCCAACCTTGCTCGTAATGGAAAGCTTGCAACGTTCGCCGAGTTGGCTGCCAAAATAAAGCTTCAGCCGCCGATGTACGTTGATCAGACCTACGCCTGTACCCTTATTGGATACAGCGGGACCGCCATGTAAGGCATGAATGACAGATTGAAGCCGGGATTCATCCATCCCGGGACCATCATCCCGAACCTCAATGCGAACCAGATTCTCCTCGGTCGAAGCCACATGGACGATTATCTTTCCCGGGCCCAGTTTACTTTCAATCCCATGAAGAATCGCATTTTCGACCAAAGGCTGTATGAGCAGTTTCGGGATGTGGACATTACGCACCGCATCGCTTAGCTGAATCTCCCATTGCATTCTTTCTCCCAACCGCATCTGCATAATTCGAAGATAACGCTCGGCGTGTTCCAGCTCATCGGCCATCGTAACCCATTCATCCTGCTGGGAACTGGAGATAATGTAGCGAAACAACCGGGACATCGCTACGACCATACGTGCCATCTCCTCATCTCCCTTCTCCTCAAGGGACCAATAGAACGCTTCCAGTGTATTGAATAGAAAATGGGGGTTAATCTGAGATTGCAATGCCTTTAATTCAGCCCGGGACTGCATGACTTCCTTCTCATGAACCACACGTGTTAATTCGTTCTGCCTGTAGACCATCTGATTATAAACCTCGTTGAGTTCATTGATCTCCATCGTAGAGCTGACCATCAGATTGGGCTTCATCGCTCCCGGCTGTGCACCGCGCATGGCTCGCATTAGCCGGATTAACGGACGTGTAATCATCGTGGACAGAAAGAACGACATGATGAGGAACAGAATAACACCTATCATTCCCGAAACGAGCAGCGCTGTCCTCAAGATGGACACACCTTCCGTTGTCTCCCGCAGCGGTGTCAGGACAGCAAGTGTCCATCCGGTTAATTCAGACTTTTGCCGAACGACGATATAGGATTGCTCTCCGTTCTGGACGACAGATCCGCTGTACAGTATGGCTTTTGGGTCGAGATTAATCTTCGGATCAGAAGTCACCACCTCCCCTTCTGCGTCCAAGAGCATGATGGAGTCCTGCGAACCATCTGCCCCATTCGAATCATTGAGTTGAAAAAAACTCCGCTGCATCCGCACCACAACATAACCTCCATGTTCGAAAGAATGATCCAGCAGATTAATCCTTCGAATCGCCAGAAGCACTCCCGGATCTTCCGGATCAGAGCCTGCCCATACCAGTCTGCCTTTTCCTTCATCCGCTTGGGTGATCCAGCTACGCTCCACCCTGAGATCGAGGGATCGGTCATCCATCGGAAAGATGCGATTATAACCCGTAGTGTATATCTCCATACTTTGTGCGCCATTGATGAAAGATTGATAACTACCTGCAATCTGCAAGAGAGCTTGACGCTGATTAAAGGTGGCCGGTTTGCCTTGCTTCTCATCGCTGAGCAGACGCTGTACATATGAATCATCCGCCACCTGGGCTGTCAGGGAGTTCACCTGTGCAATGAGTGCATCCATTCTGCCACTGGCTTGGACTGCGGTTTGATGAATATGTTTCTCGGCATTGCTTTTTAGCAAAGCGGCCACCCGGTCATAGGCAGATATGCCTGCGAGCAGCAGAACAATGAGCATCACCATAACGAAACCAATGAAGATCTGATTGCGAAGTGAGTTAAAATGTCCTTTTTTCCCCTGCAACTTTCCCATTCTCCTCTCTCTGCATGTAAAAGAAACCGCCAACCTACGCCTGTGCTCTTGAAGACTGGGTACAAACGATGCCGGATTCATCCACGTATTCAGTTCACTCGTTAAAGCGCTTGCAAAATTGAACCTCAATCTTCTTCTCTTTTAGTCTTTGTTTACCGTTTAAACTAACGACTAAAAAATAGCATAAATTTACAGGTTAATCAATCCACCTGAAAAGCTTTCGAACGCTAAATGCCAATGATCAAAAAAAAGAGAGGGGACTGTTAAAGTCCACCTCTCTTATCTGTATCTTTTGCATCTATTCTATTCTTTCTCACATCTATCCGTTATTTCACGGACCCTTGTGTAACTCCGTTGATGATCCACTTCTGTGCGAACAGATAGATGATAATCATCGGCAGCAACGCGAGCAGGTAGGATGCAAACGCAAGGTTAAACTCGGTATTGAACTGCCCTTGGAATACATACTGTACCAGCGGCAGCGTGTACTGTTCCGGATCACTGATAATAATGAGTGGCAGCAAGAAGTCGTTGTACGTGGACAGACAAGTCAGAATACCGACCGTGGCACTGATGGGTGCCATGAGCGGGAAAATGATTTTCCAGAACGTGCCCCAGGTTGTCGCCCCATCCACAAACGCCGCTTCCTCCAGCGCTACCGGAATGGACCGGATGTATCCAACGTACACAAATACGTTAAATGCCAGCCCATATACCGTGTGCAGCAGGATCAGACCTACCAGATTCGTCATTTCCAGCGATGCGGTCAGCTTAACAATCGGCAGCATGATGATTGGGAATGGAATGAACATCGCGCTGACGAAGTAATAATAGAGCCCTTTGAAAAACTTGCGTTTCTCCATATTCCGCGCAATCGCATAGGCCACCATCGAGTTACTGAGCAACGTCAAGAGCACAGTTGATGCGGTAACGATCGCACTGTTACGGAACGATTGGAAGAAGTTCGTCATGTCGATGGCCCTCTCGAAATTCTCCCAGTGAAGTGTGGTCGGAATAGCAAAGACCGATTGGGCCATCTGTTCCGGATTTTTCAAAGCAATCGTAACGGTCATATACAATGGGAACAGGATAAACAGGGTACCCAGCACAACGAGCAGCATAACGAGCCAATTGATTCGTGTACGGCTTCTCATTACAGATCCATCTCCCTTCTTTGCAGGAACCGGATTTGCAGAATTGAAATCACCGCAATAACGATGAAGTAAATAACCGAGTTCGCAGATTGATATGCATATTCGCCGCCTTCAAATCCGCCGGTGTAGATCAGATGGGAGATGGACTGCGTCGCCCGTCCGGGACCACCGTTGGTTAAGGCTACGATTTGGTCGAAGACCATAAGCGAGTTTTTCATTGCCAGCACCATATTAATGGTGAAGAATGGGGCAATAAGCGGGAAAGTAATACTCCAGAATTCACGCCATTTGCCTGCGCCGTCGAGGTTGGATGCCTCGTACAGTGTCGTTGGTATCGTTTGCAGACCAGCCAAATACAGAATCGTATTCAGGGCCACCGATTGCCATACTGCAACAATGACGATACCGATCCAAGCCAGACTCTCACTACCGAGAATGTTGGTGGATAGCGCATTGATGCCCAGATTTTGTCCCCAGATCGGGAATACGTTGGAGAACAGGTAGTTAAATATGTAACCTACGATCAGTACACTCAGAATATTGGGCAGGAAATAGATGCCGCGGAAAAAGTTACGGAACTTGATCTTGGCATTCAGCCCAAGTGCAATGAGCAGGCTCAGGATATTGGTCAGGATCGTCACTACGATCGCGAACTTGAACGTAAACCAGTAGGCGTTACCTACATTGTCATCTTGGAACAAGTTGAAATAGTTTTTGAAGCCAACAAAATCATATTCTTTCCCGAATCCGTTGTAATTCGTAAATGAATAATAGATGCCCTGGAGGGCCGGCAGTGTCATAAATACGAAGAACAATACTACCGCCGGAACCGTCATCCAGTAATAAGGTGTGATACGCTTGTTCATATTCCATCCTCCTTCAGACAAGGCTTAACGCCGGTTCGCGACCTTGTCCCATTCTTTGTCGAGTGTATCTAGATAGTTGTCGATGTTTTGGTTCTGCAAAAAGGACTGTACGATGGAATTCAGCTGCACGGCAGCCGGAATATAGTGATCGGCAAAGTCAATGACCTTGCCCTGCTCAATATAAGGCATCAATTCCTGTACGGCAGGATCATCCTGCTTCACGCCTTCTACCGCAGAGAACAGCGTCTGTTCGTCAATGTATCTTCCGATATTTTCAGGATCTAACAGAAACGCAATAAACGTCTCTGCCTGCTCGCGATTAGGCGTGTCCGCCGCAATGGTAAACAGGGAGTCGATCCCGTTCACCAGCTTGATCTCGCTTGCATCGTTGCCCGTAGGGAATGGGAAGAAACCGATGTCAACATTCGGGTTCGCTTTGCGAATCTCCGAGATGGCCCAGGTTCCCTGGATGTACATGAAGGCTTCACCGTTAGCAAAAGCACGGTTACCGTCCGAATAGGCTTTACCAAAGTTATCGCCGTGACCGTACTTCATGAGTTCCAGCTGCTTCTCAGCTACCTCGCGGTATTCCTCCTTGAACGTCACTTTGTTATCGCGCCGCTCTTGGTAGAAATCAATACCAACCAGATTGGAGCCAAGTGCATTGAAGGGCAGGCTCGTCTGCCAGTCATCCTTGTATGTGAAGTAAAATGGAATCTCACCTGCATCCTTGATCTTTTGGGCTGTCGCAATGAGTTCATCCCACGTCTTGGGTACGTCCAATCCCATCTCCTTAAACAGCGTTTTGTTGTACATGATGCCGTTTGCATTAGTCGCGTAAGGAATACCTGTCACTTCGTCCATGCCTGTGAGATCCTTCAGCATTTGTATGTAATTCGGATCAATCGTCTGGAGTAATGAACTGTCCGTCAGACTGGTAAAAATATCACTCTGAGCCAAAATGGAGTAGGTGTCGGTTGCCCCCATGGCCATAATATCCGGGATATCGTTTTTGACGACACGGGTCTTCAATACCGTCTCTGCATCGGGCGGATTCACCTGTGTCACCTGAATATCGTCATGCTCCGCGTTGAACGTCTTTATCAATTCATCAAAGGTTGTTTTGGCTTCAGGTTTGTTCTGGAAAAATTCAATCTGCACTTTGCCATTCGCACTATCCCCACTGGTACAGGAAGATAGAAGTACAGCCATCATTCCACACAGCAACATTGTCCCGAGAGCCTTGGTAAGCGTTGTTCTCATGTTGTACCTCCCTCAGCTTAATAAATTGAACTAATGTGATTTACACGCTGTCACTCCGATTGCAGTACCATCTTCCGATCGTTGTTATCCCCAGATTTTTTCGATTCCCTTCCTCAAAGGGAAAATCCGGTTTTAGCGTATGCTTTCGAAGCAGCTTTCTTTCAGAAAGCTTTTAGCTACGCTTCTTCAGATTGGTTCTGCACTCTCCGTGTTCGTGTATATCTTAGTTTCACTTTATATACGTAAGAATTTACCCATTCAGATGGTGAAATAACCATTTGGTTAATCCTTCCAAAACTAACTTCAATCTGAATGGATGATATAAGTCTTTATTATTTCTAAAACGGTTTCGGTAGAATTGAATCAAGGCAGTTCTTCCCATGACCCGAATCGGGCATAACAAAAAGGACACTGGATGATATCCAATGTCCCTCATTTATTAAGCTTATATTTAGCCACTGTAACGTATTTATCCAACCTATTACGAACGCTCAACCTTCGGCAGAGCATTGCGTAAACGCTTGGCCCGATAACTCTGAAATGCACGAATCAACATGCCAATAATGATCATGACCACACCCACATTAATCGCGACATCGGCGAGATTCAGAATCCCCCGCCCTGACGGAAACACGAGGAAATCCGTTACCCGGGCATAGATAAATCGATCGATCGCATTTCCCAAAGCCCCGCCAACCATAAAACCAGCACCAGCTTGCATCCAGAAACCGCGAATCTCACCTTTACTCCGGTAATACAGCATGCCTGCTATGAACAAAACAGCGATCACGCCAAAGAGACGTGCATTCCCTTGAAACAGACTGCCAGCCATTCCGCTATTCTCGTAATGCTGCAATTGCATGCCGGAGTCACCCAGTCTCATCACGTCACCGACTTCCATATACATCCTCACTGCGATTTTGGTTCCCTGATCCACCAAAGTTACCAGCAGTGCTACAAAATAAAACAGCATCGTGCCTCTCCTCCTGCCTACTGAACGACAAATTATTTTAACTTTAAGAGTTTTGTATATTAGGTTCCCTTCACTTTAACACAGCCGATGTATGGTCTCCAAATAACTGGTCTTTAACTTGCATAAAAAATCTACTAACCTCGTTCAGACTTCATCGAGAAGGGACTACACCAATCCATGTCGAATGTAGACATCAATAATCATATATGTAAAGGGGCTGCCTGTAATTTGAACCTGACCATGACAGAGAAATTAAAGGAAATGCATCAGGAAGAAAAGGACTTGGTATTCAGCACATTTGATTCTGAAATGGCACTTAGACTTGGTCTGCATCTGGTCGAGGAAGCGAAACGTCGTTCACAAGCCGTAACCATTGATATCACCCTGAAGGGACATCGCCTCTTTTTGCACGCCATGGAAGGCACTCATCCCGACAACGAAGACTGGATTCGCCGCAAGAACAATGTAGTCAATCATTTCTCCTCTAGCTCTTGGCATACGGCCCTACGCCTTAGAAACGCGGGCCAGACCCTTGAGCAAGACTTCAATCTGCCTGCATCTGATTATGTCCTGGCTGGAGGGGCTTTCCCGCTGATTCTGGAAAATGAGGGACAGGTCGGCACCATTACAATATCGGGTTTGCCTGATGAGGAAGACCATGATCTGGTCACGACTGGCATCCGTTCGTTTTTGTTGCAGCAAGGTTAGATTAAAATGAGCAAAAAAATCCGTACCTGGAAAAGGCACGGATTTTTTCTTGTTCCTGCAGTTTAATTACTGCGTTTATTGGATCGCTGAGAGAACATCCAGCAGCATGGATTTGAATTTGGGCCGGTCAATGGCCTCACATACACGCACATTGGGCTCTTTGCCAAAACGTCCGTTGATATCGACCACACTGTATCCGCGTGTCAGCTCTCCTGCCGCTTCCACATCCACATAATATTGACCTGACTTGGTCATGATGGATTCATCCGCAGCTACAGCCATCAGCAATGTATCGGGATGAGTGGTGCCATTCAGTTTATGTACCGACTTGTTGAACTGCATAACCACTTTGTTAATGGCTGTGAAGAAATCAGCACCAGATGTACCGAGAGCTGCAATTTCTGCATGATCGTCATCATCCATGACTGAATATTGCGTGCACATCTCCCAGCCTACCATCGTAATCGGAATGCCGGCATGCAGTACAATTTTCGCTGCTTCCGGGTCCACGTAGAAATTATACTCCGCTGCCGGTGTGATATTGCCCAGTGCATTATTGGTTCCGCCCATGATGTACAGGTGAGCAATCTGCGGAATAATGGTTGGGTCCTTCTGGATCGCCATCGCAATATTAGTCAGCGGGGCAATCGCCAGAAGTTCAATTTCACCTGGATATGCATGCACCTTCTCAATGATAAAATCAACCGCGTGCCCGCTCTCGGGACGTTGATCCGCCTTCGGGAAATGCGCGCCGCCCATGCCGTCATCGCCATGCACATCTTCCACTGTGCGGTGCTGAGCCTTACCGTAGGCCATTAGCGGACGCTCGCAACCTTTATATACAGGCACCTTGCCGCCATGTCCAGCAACCTGTACCGTGTACAAGGCATTTTCAACTTCCTGGTCGAATTGTACGTTACCGCCCGTAATCGTGATGCCTTCCACCTGAAAGTGGTGCAATGCCGTCAGGATCGCAATCGTATCGTCTCCTGCTGTATCTGTATCGATGATGACTCTTCTCATGATGCCGCGCTCCTTCTTCCGTTTGATATTCATTTAGAACAAAAATACAACATTACACTTAATAACTCTGCGTACAGAACAATCTTATGATCGCTGTTACCCTCGGATTTTTTTATATACCTTCTCTCAAAGGTAAAAATCCGATGATAAAGGCGAACGCTTCGCTTCTCCAGATTTTTTCTGTCCTCTTCGTTTACGTGTAAACACTATATTCATTCTAAATTATCGTTAATCCCTATGTCTTATTTTACATCAAAAACGTACCGATGACGATGGAAACGCCGATGATAATCGAACGCAGCAGTTGTGCTACCGCCATATTGCCTCGTGCAATTTCGTCACACACCCGCATTTTCGGAATCAGGAAATCAAATATAATATAGACCAGGCACAACACAATAATTCCAAGTGCCGACCACAGCAGCATATCCAGCCACGAATGCGTCGAGAAAGACACCATGCCTACGATAATACACAGTCCCAGCAATTTGCTGCCCATATACATGCCTGCCGCTTCGTTACCTTTGGCGATTTCTTCACTATCGTTATACCGGGTCAATTTGCTAAAAGCGAAATATCCACACACCAATACCACCAGCAGAATGCCTACACCCACCGCAACATTCAGCAAGTTCAATCCCAAGTTCTCCATTCCTTCTCCTCCTCATCATTCATCCGTTCACGAACCGTAGCCGCACAATAATAGGCCATATCTCCGGTTACTTTCTCCCCGACCCGTGGTAGCAACCCAGCCAAACGCCCACCGATAACAAACACCCCTGTAAGCAGATAGCCGCTGTACGCTCCAGCTTCCGTCTCGATCACAACCTGTTCCATCGGAACCAGCTGCTGATAGATTTTGGGTTGGTTTTCGTAATAAGCTGTAATTTCCTCTTCATCCTCTTTGGCTTGGTCTTTCACCCTCAGGGTTGAATCGTGAGCTGACTCTTCCTCCTGAACTGCACTTCCATCCAGCAAAAGAGTTCCTCTGCCTTCGCGCCCCCAATAGCTTTTGGCTACATATGGCATGGCGTTCAGCTCGAAGGGCTCAGCCGAAAAATAGGTAGGCAGCAGATATCGGGAAATAACGTCCATCTCTGCTTCATCAAAGAGGGTAAACCCGCAATAATCCGGGGTTTGCTCGTTACGCTCGTAGAGCGACCAGATTGCCGCCATGAAGCCTTTGCTCTGCATCAGTACATGCTGAACCGGATTCATCAGGCCTAGTCGTCCTTCCCGTACAAGATCAAGCAGCGCAGCACCAATCTCCACGCCTGTCGTCTCATCCCGATCATCGATTAGATACTCCAGCGGATAGAGACGGTATAGCAGGTTGATCTCCCGACCCTGATGGTAAAGCGCCTCCCCAGGAACAATCTCCAGTTCCTCCAATGGGGCATAGAAGACATCGTATCCGGCTTCCTGACAGCGTCTCATCAGGTATTCCGTATTCGTTCGATCTTCGACATGTTCACCAAAAGAAGTAAACGTCACCGGACCCTGCAATCCTTGGTTTGCATAGAATTCGAGCCATATCCTGAAACACGCCCGAATACGTGTATCCATCTCGGCAGATGGCGCAGTGAACGCAGTATCCTCAGTAAGACCAACCAGGATATCTTCCAGGGCAGCAGCCTCCGGTATACCCGTAGGGGTGTCCGTATTATTTTCAATACACTTCGGCCCAGCATCTCCAATAATCCAATCCTGACGGGTAATGCCTCCAGTCACCATCTCCATACGTGCCGTCGGAATAAGCCCCGGATGGATACCGAGCTGATGCTCTAAAAAAGAATCCGGCATATATTGCTGGATAAATCGCATCACTTTACAGTAAATGCCGTCTACCGCCTCCGCTGCCGCACGCAGCTCCTGCATCTCCAAGGGAGAATAGACCGTCAATGCAGGCACACAATACTGCTTCCCGTACATTCGATGATATGGGATCTGTTCGCCTGCTTCACCCTGAAATACCTCTTCGTGACTTAACGGCAGTTGAACCACTTGCCTCATCCGGTTATCCTCCCGAACTGCGGAAGAAGCTACCGAAGCCGCTTGATTTGGACTTGGATTTGCTATAAGAGCTGTTGCTGTCCTTGTTGCTTCGATACGACGACCCGCCGTAGTAATAGTGCCCACTGCTGGAATCATATTCACATCCGGTATCATACTCCGGGTCACATTCATCATTGTTGCTGCCACAACCGGATAACACGGCAGGAACCGCCAGCATCAGGGAAAAAGCAACCAGCTTCGCTTTTGATCCGGGTTTGGATGCTTGCCCCCGCTCTTGGTCACTCATTACAGATCCACCTCTTTCATATAAAACAATACTTTCTTGCGATCCGCATCCAGCACGGAATACAGGAACTCGTACGTCTTGCCACTGCGAACCATGTAATGATCCAGCAGTTGCTCGGCAAGCTCCATCGTATAGGTGGATGACGTTGTGAGCTCCAACTCCTGAAACGAACTTCCATTCCACAGCATATACTCTGCGCTGTACATGGAAGACATTTTGCACATCGCCAGCGCAGCATCCGCAATGGCTGCACCGTACTCGTCCGGCATCTGTTGGTCATATGCCGTCACGTATACTGCATGTTCCCGCCCATCCTGGCATTCATTGGACAGATGTGCCCAGAGTTTGTTTTTCATCAGGGTAGCATCCACCAGTTTTCGCATGAATAGTTCATCACGCGTGACTGAAGTCTGTTCCAGCACCCCTGTCTCCGCCTGTCGATCATCTGACCAACTCCGATACGTCAATGAATAATAGATACCGATAACCTCCCTTTTTTGCGAGCTCTTAGGTGAGCCGTTTCAATTCATACAAACGTATTTAACGCATCAGAAGGAAAAAAGTTACACTAGTGAATCAATTTCATATTACCTTTAGCTGCTTCAAATCAAGGCTAGACATAGATCAAAATGGTTTAATTTTTCTATGTCTAGTTACAAAACTCCATTTTTAATGAGTTATAAAATTGATTCTATTCACCATGACATGTAAAAAAGCTACTGTTCGAGGCGTCGTCGATGATGCTACATTCGTGATTTAACGCTTGCTTGGCTAGCACGCAGATTCCGCGTTTGGTATGTATCCCAGGTGCAAAAAGGCCGGAGAAAACTCTCCGACCTCGCTTGCTCATTCTAAAGCTCATACTATTCTGACTTATAACTCAGCCCACTGGGCCAATACATCATTGTATTCAGTGGACAATTGCTCCCGGTCATTCCAGATTTGTTCCAGTTCAAGCGGATTGTTCTGTACCATTTCCAACTGTTGATCCAGCACCTGAATCTCTGCCTCAAGACGAGCCAGGGTCTTCTCCAGCTTCTCCGCAGACAGTATATTGCCGTTGCTACTTCTATGATTCGATGCAGTTGCTGCCGAAGGAGTCAACGCCTTGCTTGATCCTGTAGAAGCTTCATGATCACGACTTCCATCGGTAGCCGTAACAGTGGAACCGTTCAATGTCGAGGTTGCTTCTGGTATCTTCTCTGATCTGGCAGTCCCGCCGGGCGCGGACGTTAAACCTGACTTCATCTCTGACTTGGCATTCCCACGAGAAGAAACTCCTGCTGTAACTTGACCTGTCGCCGCTGCACGAGCTTGCATATCAAGCTTCTTCTCACGATACGCCTCATAGTCTCCCAGATAAGCGGTCATCTGTCCGTCCTCCAGTTCCCAGACACGGGAAGCGAGGCGATTGACGAAATATCGATCATGCGAAATGGCAAGTACGGTTCCTTCAAAATCAACCAAGGACTCTTCCAGCGCTTCTCTGGATGCGATATCCAGATGGTTGGTCGGCTCATCGAGCAGCAGTACATTGGGTTTGCGTTGCACCAGCAGAGCCAGCCGCAGGCGCGTCCATTCCCCGCCAGATAATTGCCCGACAGAGCGGAATACATCCGCTCCATAGAACAGATATCGGGCCAGAATCCCGCGAGCCTCGCCTTCCTCCACACCCGCTTCCAGACGGAAGTATTCAAGTACATTCAGCTTCGGATTCGTGGGTTCCTCCTGTTGAGCCAGATACCCGACATCCACACGCGCCCCCCACTCCAGCTTGCCAGCATTGGGCTGCTCGTCACCAAGCAACAGCTTGAACAGGGTCGTCTTGCCGGAACCATTGCGGCCAATGAGTGCAATTTTATCCCCATATTCCAGCAGACCCGAGATCCCGCGCAGGATTTCACGTTCACCATAGCTCTTCTCGACCTGTTCCAATACCGCTACCCGTTTGCCCGTTCGATCCGTAGGCCGTACATCGAACTCGGCATTGCGGCGCTCCAGCACAGGACGCTTCACCTGTTCCATCCGCTCGATTGCTTTACGCATCGAAGCCGCCCGCCTGAAGAACTTTTCATTCCCACCAACTCGGCCCCACTCCTCCAGCTGGCGGATCGTTTCTTTCATTTTTTTGATAACCTTCTGCTGCTCTTTGAACTCCTCGAATTGCTGCAACAGCCGTTGTTCCTTCACTTTCATATATTCCGTATAACCACCAGCAGATGTTTCTGCTTCTCCATCCTCCAGCTCCAGTGTTCGATTCACGACTCGATCCAGAAAATAGCGATCATGCGAGATCAGGACAATGGTTCCGGGATATTCTCGTAAAAATCCTTCCAACCACTCGACCCGCTCCAGATCAAGATGGTTTGTCGGCTCATCCAGTAATAACAGATCGGGTCTTACGATTAGCTGTGAAGCCAGCACCACCCGAGTCTGCTCCCCACCGGACAAGGAACCGAAGCGCCAACCATAGTGTGCCTTTGCGAGATCCAAACCGTCCGCCACCTGATCGATCCGGGCATCCATTTCGTATCCACCCTCACGCTCGAACTGTTCTTGCAGCGCCGCGTAGCGTTTCAGCAGACGCTCCAATTGATTAGGGTCTGTTGCGCATGCCGGATCGGACATCTGCTGCTCCATTTCCTTCATTTGCGTGGAACATACCATGAGCTCCTTGAATCCAAGACTCAGTACATCCAGTACGGTATGGTCATCCAATCCTTCCGGAACCTGGGCCACATATCCCACTCGTGTATCTTTCTTTATCATCAATTGACCCTCGTCCGGCTTGTTCAGCCTTGCCATCAGGCGCATAAGTGTTGTCTTGCCGCTTCCGTTGCGGCCGATCAGGGCGACTTTATCACCTTCCATAATTTCAAACGTAATGCCGTCCAGCACCAGATGTGCTCCGTGGTATTGAGTCAGTTGTTGCACGCTAATCATCATCATAATAAGGTTCCTCCTATAGGTTGGAAGATCCTGACCGCAACACAAAAAGAGCCGCAGGAGGTTAGCTCCGCGGCCCTTCAGAATTCAAGCAATATCGCTTATCGTCCGAATGAGGTCAAGGCAGGCATCTTCTCGCAAATGTTAACTTCCGTATATTCAAAATTGGACAGACTTCTCCCGTTGGTCAGAAAAGTATGAACAATGCCAGCCATAGCAATCGGCAGCTGGCTAATACGGTTGTTAAGCATCTCGTGATTCACCTGTCTTCACCTCCCTTGTCATAATTAATGTCAATATATCACAGACGGATGCGTTCCTGCAACCATCCCATCGCCCAATTCATCCGTACTGTACAGTAGCTACTGCTCTGATTAATTCCTGCCCCGTCGCCGAAGCACCACATCCCTGATCGCCACCGTAATGAGTGTTAACATTCCCGCGGTACCGAGTGACACACCGAGCAGAGCATATCCGATGCCATTCCATCCGCCAATATTGATGCTGATCATGATTACAACGGCACCGCCAAGCAAGGCCACACATGGCAATATATATTGAACCCACGTCATTCGCCGTCCTTGCAACCGATAGATAAGCCATTCAATCAGCAGCTGCACCGCCCACATTCCCAATGTCCACATGATCAGTACTTCCATAAGGTTCCCCTCCTGTTGCTGGATGGATCAAGCCCTTTGTTACAGACTTGCCTTTACTTCAACCAATCCGAGAAAAAGTTCCGGTATCCTTCTTTCATCTTCGTCCGCGAAAAAGCACCAAACGCATACTCCCGGTTGTCTTCTGACACACTGCGCGGTGCTGCCGCAGCCATGTTCACCAGTTCAAACCAATTGTCCTCATTGCCTGCAAAGGCATGCGTGGATCGAATGTGTCCGTAACACGCGTGCTCCGGTTTCACGACCATTTTGCCCATCGCCATCGCTTCCGTCAGCGGCATCCCAAACGTATCAAAGGCCGAACAGTTCCAATACACCTTGGATGAGTTCATCAACGTAAATATCTCATCCTGGGTGAGCGCAAACTTCAGCTTCACATTGGCAGGAATGTCGTACTTCTTCATGCTTTCCTGATAGCGCACACCGCCGAACACCATATACACTTCCTTGTCCGGGTTCTGCCGGGCATATTCCAGGACTAGATCAGGGCGACGGTTCGCCTCATCCCGACCGATCCAGAGCACCCGATTATGCACAACCTGACTCGGGTCATAGTGCCGGTTCGCCAGCTCTTCGCTAAAACCAATCGGGATGACGTTCACGTCATGTACACCGAAATTGCGACCCAGCTCTGTTTTCAAAAACTCCGTCTGTACAATGGCTTTATCCACCATCGTATAGAATGGCTTCATCATCTCATATCCCGTCAGCGCGGGATCGGGAAAACTGTGCGGGAACAATACGCTTTTCGGTAAGAACATCTTCAAAAACGTAAACCCGGATACGGTGTAGATGACATGCTCTATATTTTGGCTAAGAATCTGGTCCAGCACGATATCGTAATTCACCAGGTCACCTTTCTCATGCTCATAACCCGGCAACCAGTCGTATCCGCTGACATGACGCTCCGGCGAGATGAACACAATATCCACGCCCAGCTCCAGACCAATCTGCTTCAGCCGATCCGCAAATACGCGTGGCCCCTGAGCTTCTGTAAATTGAATTTTACGCATAACAAGT
Source organism: Paenibacillus sp. USHLN196 (assembly GCF_037144955.1). Taxonomy (NCBI): domain Bacteria; kingdom Bacillati; phylum Bacillota; class Bacilli; order Caryophanales; family Paenibacillaceae; genus Paenibacillus; species Paenibacillus sp. USHLN196. The sequence continues at coordinate 468,561 of NZ_JBBCYH010000006.1, forward strand.
CCGACTTTACGCAAGCTTCTCACCCCTCATTTCTATTCCTCACGCATGTGCTTCATGCACTGTTCCAACGTCGCTGCCGTCTCGTGCCACTGGCTTCGCAGCTGCTCCTTCGGCCACACACATTCCTCACTCCTCAGATCACCGTCAATCAAACGCAGCATCCAGAGCGAAAATACAATAGCATAGGCATCGTACCATCCTGCAAAAAGAACCCGTTCAATCTGTACGCCCAAGCTCCCCAGTTTGTCCAAATAAACATCCATAACCCGCTCTCGCAGGGCAGACGTAACCGTTCTGGGGAACAGCGGATGCGAGAGATCCACCAGATGGTATACATCCCACAGCGGCGTATTCAGATGGGCATGCTCCCAGTCCAAGATGACCAGCCTGCTGTCCACTTCCGCCATGTTACCTGGATGCAGGTCTCCGTGACACAGTACGGTTGGAAGTTGCTCCTCAGCTGTAAGGATCAACCTGGCGATCTTGTCCCAATCCGATGCGGACAGCTGCATGTCCAGTCTGGCCAACAGATCAACGGTAGATTGCTCCTGCATTTGCAACTCATCCAACATCGTGCGAATGGACGGTTTCTGGCCCACGCGAGGCAGCTCGCTCCAATCCGTAACAGGCAATGCATGCCACGCTGCCATATGTGCCGCTGCGCCGAGCATCGTCGCTTCTTGCGAATCATGCACAAGCTGCCCTAGATCCTCGTAGATCATCCAGCTCTGTGCTGGTGCAATGGTAAGGTCAGACGCAGCAATAAGCTGCGGATAGAACGGCGGTAGAACAGACATCACACACTCGTACATCCATCGTTCCCGTCCATGCTGTGCAGGATTCGTCAGCGGTTTGAAAATATAACTTCCACCGGTAGGAATAGTGAATCGCTCCACATATCGTCCGTTCATTCCTTTATACAACTGTTCGCGGCTTGTTATATAGTGATCATTCAGCATTCCTTCGGGCGTCACCCAGCTGTATGCATCCAACTCTTCTTTCACGCTATCCACCATCCGTTTCGTTCTCCCTGCTGCTCCGATTAAGATTTCTATTCATCATACGTTGCCGTTCACAACCCTGCAAGCTTTGTTCGTAAGCGCTTATTCAGTGTCTCAATTCAGAGTTTCAAAATTGCTTATTGCATTTTAGTTAGTAATCACTTACTATACAATCATGAAGAACAAATCTCATGTGGATAGCAAAAAGAAAGATATCCTACAAGCGGCGATGCGCTTGTTCGCAACCAAAGGCGTTGACGGCATATCCGTCAAAGAGATCGGTGACGCCGCCGGAGTAACCGACGCGGCGATCTACAAACATTTTAAAAACAAAGATGCCGTTGCCCTGGAAGCCTTCACTCAATATTGTGTCGACTATACTGCATTGATTGACGGGTATGTTCGCCGGGAAGGTCCCGTACTGGAACGCTTCAAGCAACTGGTTACCGAGGTTCTCCATCTGCATGATGAAGATCCCTACGGACTGCTGCTGATTTCACAGAATCATGAAATATTCATTGAGGCTGGAAGCAGCGAGGATTACCGTCAGCCATTGGATGCGTTAATGGATCTGATCGATCAGGGAATCATGCGAGGTGAGCTTCCTCAGCAGGATTCGAGGCTCACTGCCGTGCTGATTATCGGTGCAATTACACGCATGGCGGTCTCCAGTATGCAAGGTGAACTGCCGGAGTTGCTGGTACCTTATACTGGGGAAACGGTTCACCGACTTGCATCAATGTTGGGGCAGGTACCCCAAGAGTAGCGAGGGAGAGTGGTAGCCATTCTGACCTCGCAGAACATCAAAAAAGGTTCAGAGCTGCACGTTAATATAAGTGCGTGTTCAGAAAGTCTGGTTTTCAGTACCGAGAAGATGGGATGAAGATAGAAATGGAGTAGCGGAGCGTAGGGAAAACGACGTGAGCAACTACATTGTTTCCGAAGGAAACAACCTTCGTAAGCATCCGCTTATTTCGGCTGAATCCCATATTCGATGCTGATGATGCCGCTAGGCATGATTCGTAATCAAAAGCGGACTTTTTGAACAACTTCTAAAAGAGAATCGTCAGCATACCATCAGGATATACAGAAGAATTATCGGGTCATACGTGACCTTTTCTTTTTGCACATGAGGTTAGTGTTCATTAACTAAAACAGTCAGGACGTGTCATCTTCGATGAAGAAAATATTAATTATTCAAGGCAATCCCGTCTCACCGAGTTACAATGGCGCAATCGCCGAGGCGTACCGCAAAGGTGCGGTGCAGGCTGGTGCCGACGTCCGCATGATCACCCTGAACGAGTTGGCGTTTAATATGAATCTGCAGGGAGGATATCGTAATAAACTTCCACTTGAGCCAGATTTGCTACAAGCCCAAGAAGCGATCAAGTGGGCCGAGCATCTCGTATGGGTATTCCCAATCTGGTGGGGAGGACCGCCTGCCCTACTGAAAGGTTTCATTGACCGAATCTTCATGCCAGGTTACGCCTTCAAGTATCAAAAAGGAAAACCTTTCCCGGATCAGCTGCTCAAAGGCCGCACCGCCCGCATGATCACCACGATGGATGGTCCGAGCTGGTACTTCAAATGGTTCCAAGGTGAGCCTGCACATAAAATGATGAAAATCTCCACATTTGGACTCACCGGCATCAAACTTGTGCGGATAACAACTGTAGATCAAGTTGGGAAGAAGTCGGATGAACAGAGAAAGAATTGGCTCGATAAGATTGAACAGCTTGGGCGGAAGATGGGGTAAGACAGAAAGTTGCCTAATCCTAAACAAAACAAAAAAAGGGATGTCCCTACGTCATGTTCAAGACGGGACACCCCTTTTTTTGCGTTCGTTATAGTCTACGAACCTTGCACACATTATTTACCCAAACGAAATACGACCTGATGGATGCTCAGGCAAAATGGACGATACCAGTTGCTGCACAGCCGGATGATCCGACTGCATTACCGAATCCCCCGTATCACCGCTATAGACAATCCTGCCCTGATCCATTACGGCAATACTATCGCAGATCGTCATGGCGGCCCGAATGTCATGTGTGATAAAAAGGTAAGACAACCCGTAGGACGCTCTTAGCTCAGCCAATAGAGATAAAATTTGCGTCTGGTGCACCATATCCAAGCTGCTGATCGATTCGTCCAGCACGATTAATTTCGGCTTGAGCGCGATAGCTCGTGCAATGTTAACTCGCTGTAATTGACCACCGCTGAACTGATGCGGAAGCTTGTTTGCATCCTCAGGTGTAAGTCCAACCTGTTCAAGGAGTTGTCCTACCACACGCAGTTGTTCTTTTGCCGACAATTGCTCGTAATTATCCAGCGGCTCACCGATGATCTGTGCGGCAGTCATAAGCGGATTCACAGCCGAATAACAGTCCTGGAACACGACTTGCAGATCACGTCGTAATCCCTTAAGCACGGGTTTGCTGGATCGGTAGATATCCTGACCCTGAAACAAAATCTGACCCTGGCTGGGCTTCTCCAGACCAAGAATAATTTTGCCCAAAGTACTTTTACCTGCTCCACTCGTACCCAGCAGTCCCAGACAAACACCCTTTTCAATCGTAAGTGAAATGTCTTCCAGCACAGGAGGACGCGCTCCCGAACGATCCAGCCAGTTGCGTTTGCCATAGCTATGGCTTACTTCACGTACCTGAAGCATCAGGTCATCCTCCTCTTTTGTACTTGGCAGAAGCAATCTCCGAAGAAGCTGAAATTACACATCATCATGTCCATCCTACCCCTGCGCTACCCGCTTCAAACAGAGCTCACACCAGTTCTACACTTACATTCACTAACGATTCCATTCTTTATTAGTCGCTATCGTCTCAAAGACATACCGGGCCTGGCACTTAACAACATCCGGGTATACTCATGCTGCGGGTGATCAAACAGTTGATACACATCCGCCTGCTCTACAATTCGTCCCTTCTGCATAACCGCGACTTCATCCGCCATTTGCGAGATCACGCCCAGATCGTGGGAGATGAGCAAGATGGATGTGCCATATTCCGTACGTAGCCGATCCAATTCCTGAAGCACCTTCAACTGATTCACGACATCCAGTGCCGTCGTTGGTTCATCAGCAATAACCAAGGCTGGTCGCAGACACATCGATATGGCGATCATCACCCGCTGCAACATGCCTCCACTCAGTTGATATGGATATCGCTTCATCAGTTTAGCTGGTTCGGGCAAGTTCATATCTGCCAAGGCAGCAATAGCCCGCTCTCGGGCCGCTGCTTTGGATATTCCCGAATGCGTACGCAATGTTTCAATGAATTGAGATCCGATCGTATATACGGGTGTAAAAGCATTCATCGGGTTCTGCATAATAAATCCGATGTCCTTGCCGCGGATGCGCCGCATCTCCTCGCCTGACAAGGAACCCAGCTCACGCCCATTCAGGCGGATGCTGCCCGACACTTCCATCCTGCGCGGATCAAGCAGATGGAGCAACGCGTTACACGTAACGGTCTTGCCGCTGCCACTCTCACCGACCAGACCGAAGACACGACCTTTTTTCAATTCGAAATCAATGGGCTCCAGTAACGGGACTGAACCCTCCGCTGTTCTTAGATTCACTTGCAGACCACGAACTTCGAGTACCTTCGCTGCATCATCCATCGTTACGTTCACCTCCATATGCCTTCGGTTCCGAATCACTACCTTTTTGCAATGCCATAACGCTCGGATAACGCTTCACCCAAAATGTTGAACGTAATAACTACCAGCAGAATTAATGCACCCGGGTAGATCATCAACTCCGGATGACTGCGAATATAACCCGTTCCTTCATGAATCATGGCGCCCCATTCTGCATTTGGAGGTTGAATACCAAGCCCCAAGAAGGACAACGCAGATATATCCATAATCGCCCAGCCCATCTCCAGCGTGCCCATTACAACAATGGGACGCTGCACATTAGGGATGATATGTCTGCGGATAATCGTCCACGAAGAGGAGCCGCTAATCCGCGCCGCTGCGATGAAGTTCCGTTCCTTCAGACTAACGACCATATTCCGGCAGATACGTGCATAATACACCCACTGTACCATCATGAGGGCTAGCAGCACCTGCATCAGACCTGGACCAAAGATCCCTACAATGCCCAGCACCAGCACCAAGTTCGGAAACGCCATAATGCCTTCACACAAGCGCATCAACAGACTGTCCACCCAGCCACCAAGGTAACCGGAGATAGAACCCACAATGACACCTATGAGCAAAGAGGACAGAAAGATCAGGGTAGCAAATCCGAGCGACACCCGCGCGCCATACATCAGCCTGGTGAGATTGTCGCGTCCCAGATGATCGGTTCCCAGCCAATGCTCAAGCGATGGACTCGCCAGCTTCTGTAACAGATTCACCTTCACAGGGTCATGAGGAGCAATCCATGGGGCTAATAACGCTACCATGAAGAAAAGCAATATGATCACCGAGCATACCTGGATGGCTCTCTGTCCTTTACATACCGCACGCCATTTGTTTATCAATGTTCTGCCCGTCCTTTCGCTGAAATCCGTGGGTCCATAACGAGCTGCACCAGATCAACGAGTAGATTGCATACGATGAACAGGCATGCCGCAAGAAAGACATAACATTGTATTACGGGGATATCCCGATTAAATATTGCATCGACAAAGTATCGTCCGAACCCAGGCCAGGAAAACACTTGCTCCACAATAATGGTGCCTGTGAGCAGCTTGCCCATACTCATCCCCATCCCCGTAATGAGGGGCGATATGGCGATTTTCAGGACATGTTTCAGCATAATGACTCGTTCGCGAATTCCGCGTGTTCTTGCATACTGTACATATGTCTCCTGCAATTGCCCCAGTACACTGGAACGCAACAATCGGGTGTAGATCGCAATAAGAATCAAGGAGAGTGTAATCGTAGGCAGAACCAGATTCTCCCACGATCCACGCCCCTCCACAGGCAGCCAGTCCAGCTTCACCGAGAAAAAGAAGATCAGCAGGTAACCGAGCCAGAATTGCGGAATAGATGCTCCAAAATAGGAAATCGCACGGCTGACCATGTCAATCCAGCTATTCTTATACACTGCCGCCAGTATTCCCAAAGGAATACTCACCAAAGCCGATAACACTATACTCCAGAAGGCTAGTTCAGCCGTAGCCGGAAGCCTTAATTTCACTTCATCCCATACGGGTTTATTGGTGAGATATGAGGTGCCGAAGTCGAGCTTGGCAATCTTCTGAATCGTATGCACATATTGGGTTAACATAGGCTGATCCAGACCGAACTCATGCCGCTTTTGCGCAAGCAGCTCCGGTGTCGGGTAGATATGAGCGGCTGTCAGATAAGCCTCGGCCGGATCAACCGGCGAGATATGAATAAGCGCAAAGGTCACAAGTGTAGCGATAAAAACGATAGGAATGATCGCGATCATTCGTTTACCAATATAACCGATCACCAAACGTTCCTCCCTTTTATCAAGCTACATGACCTTAGCAAGACCTTACCACTCTCAAAGTCACTACTTATTAATTGCCCAATTCAATGCCTACAAACGGATTTTCATCACGGTTCGCCGGGAAAATAAAGTTGGAAATTTTCTTCTGATATACAGCCGTTTTCTTAATATAAGAGATCGGTACGATGGCCGATTGCTCCTGAAGTGTTTTCAGGATGGAGCCATACAGCTCCTGGCGTTTCGTCTCGTCTGTGGATGACAGGGCTGCATGCACCTGATCGTCCAGTTCCTTTTTCATCGGCAACGCACTCAGGGTCTCGGAAATCCCGAATCCAGGGCTCGCCACAACATTAATGAAGGAATGTGGATCATATGGAGCGCCATAGTTGTACCAGAAATACAGATCAAAATCATTGGCTTTCAAACGTTTGATCTGTACCGTCAGTTCCAGTCCAGTGAGGTTTACCTTAACCCCAAGCTCGCTCCATTCCGCCTGAATGGTCTCAGCCATCGCTTTCTGAATCGGGTCCGTCTTGTCAAAAATCATCTCAAAATCAAGCTGCTGACCGTCTTTCTCACGAACCGTGCCACCTGCAGGCAGCTTCCAGCCCGCTTCATCCAGTAAAGCTTTGGATTTCTCCACGTCATACGTGATCGGTTCCAAGTCTACATTGGTGTATGGATAGTTTTTGGACAATACGGTATCGGCTGGCTCTTCCAAACCGGAAGTGACGCCTTCCACCATCGCCTTTTTGTTGAATCCTTGCTGGAGCGCCATCCGTACTCTGACATCGGACATCTTCGGATTGGAAGAGTTCAGCAACAGACTGCGAGTTCCCACAGGATCAGACAATTGGGTTACATACTCATCGTTGTCACGAAGTTGTTGGAATGCATCCAGGCTGATCACACCTTCACCGTAGATCAGGTCGAGATCACCTTTTTCAAAAGCAAGAACACGGGTCTCCCCATCAGGAATGATCTTAACCGTAATCTGATCTACCTTCGGTGCTGTTCCCCAATAGTTCGGGTTACGCTTGAATACGGCATATTCGTCCTGCTTGTACTCAGCCAGCATCCACGGACCAGTACCCACCGGCTCTTTGATGCCTTGGGAAGTATCTCCGTCATCCGGGAATCCGGCTTCACCCAGGAAGCGGAAAGGACGAACTACAGACAAATCCTGCAAGACCGGATAATACGGCTCTGTGAGTGTCAACCGGAAAGTCTGATCGTCCACAACCTCCGTCTTGTCGAGCACACCTACAATGCCCAGCCAGCTATGTGTGTCTTTATTTTTCATAACAGCATCAAAATTCTTTTTCACAATCTCAGCATTAAATGGCGTACCATCTGAGAATTTCACACCTTGGCGAAGCTTGAATGTATATACTTTGCCGTCATCGGAGATCGTCCATGATTCTGCCAGGGCAGGTTCCAGTTTCCCGTCCTTCTGGTAGCTGATCAGCGGCTCATAGAGCATGGATTGGGCAAATAATTGCGAAGGATTATACGTATGCGGATTCATTGTACCGATATCACGTGGCCATGACATCGTAATCGACTTCGTAGATGTTTGATCCGAAGCAGCAGATGAGGATTGATCTGCACCTCCTGTATTGCTGCAGCCCACGATAACCAATAGCAACAAGAGCATAGATGCCAATGTGAGAGCCGAAGATTTGCGATGTTGTACAGACATGGATGTTGATCCCCTTTTCTCTATTTTATGATAATGATTATCATATTCATCCATTAAGAATATGCAGGAGCCCTTCTTTTGTCAACAAAATTCGACATGGTATGTGTTGTTACTAAAATAGCCAAAAAACCTTTCCTGTGGGAGGAAAGGCTTCTTGATCTGAATATGAATTACAACTGGAAAAATAAGCTCCACCATAATCTGCTATTCCTTGCTCACAGCATGGAAATCACGAAAGTACATATGCAGATATATCACTGAGATTCGTCTACATACGCCTTCTTGTTTCTCGTTTAAACTTCTACAGCGATGCCCTCATAGAACCGACGAATAACCTTCTCCGCGGGCTTACCATACACCCCGTATCCGTCATCGGTTAGCGCATCCTTCTCCGCGTGCAGATGTGCGCTCCAATCCCACAGACCGAATCCGCGTACCCAATCACGCTGACTGACATGCCGGAACATCGCCTCATAGAAACGCTCCTGTTCCTCAGCACTCACTTCACCCTCCAGTCCCCAATCGTTCGGAACCTGGGCCGATCCACTGCGGCTGGGACAGCCTGCTTCCGCGAAGAAAAAGGGTTTGCAATAGGGAGCAATCGCCTGTTCAATACGATCCAGTTGCGCCTCCCAATCTCCGATGGGATAATAGCCACTGGAAGAGATCACGTCCACCGCATCCCACCACTTCACATGGCCTTCCTGATATTTGTCCGTGTTGTATGACACCAGTCCAGTGTACTCTTCACGCACAGCGGCGATCACCTCGCGCCACTCTTGATCCCGACGCTCGGATTGCACCATCTCACAACCTACAATGAACATCTCACACTTTTCCTGCTCTGCAATCGCTGCATAATGCTTCTGAAATGCTGTGTAGCTGCGGAACCAATCCTTCCACTTTGGCTCACACGGCACATCGATATCAAAAAAGTTAATATGTGCACGCCATGTGCCATCGGTGCAGTTGACGGTTGGTTTCAGAATGACACGCAGCCCAAGTATACGGGCATATCGAATCATGTCGACCAGTTCATCATCCTCGACCAGATGTTCACCCCGATACTTGACCTCTACCGCCTGCGGATGATCCTGATGTGCCGCCAGTGCAAAAATAACATGTGAACTGCCTGTTCGTTCGGCCATCAGGCGCAAGGATTCTTTGGCCTCCGGCTTGCGGAAGTCACCCCTGCCACTCATCCAGCCAAATGTAAATCCCTTGATATACTCCATATGCATTGCTCCCCAATGTATACACTTTCACTACGATTGCATTACCATCTTCCGATCGCCGTTATCCCCAGATTTTTGTCAATCCCTTTTATACAAAGAAGAAATCCAGGGATAAATGCGACCACTTCGCTTCTTCAGATTGGTTCTGCACTCTCCGTTATTGTGTAAATTTCAGCTTTTCCAAAATTTGTTTCACTTCGATTACAGCTTGCCTTCCTCATGGTCTCCGGCGATAACTTCGTCCGTCTCGATCACATAGTTCACGATCTCTTCGATGGTCGTGTACGCCACGCCCACATACGTATCGGCAGCGCCGTAATAGATGGCGATACGTCCGGTCTCGGCATCATGCAGTGTTGCACACGGGAAGATGACGTTATCAACGAAGCCTTGTTCTTCATACCATTTTTCCGGTGTCAGCACGAAGTTGGAGGAACGATATTTTACTTTGGATGGCTCATCCAGATCCAGAATGACCGCACCCATGCTATATACCAATCCGTTACAGGTCCCAGTGACGCCGTGGTAGAACATCAGCCAGCCTTCGGACGTTTCGATCGGAGCAGGACCGCCACCAATTTTGACCGATTGCCACCAGCCCTGACCGCCTTTGCTCATCACATGACGGTGCTTGCCCCAGTACACAAGATCCGGGCTTTCACTCAGGAAAACATCCCCGAATGGGGTATGTCCACTGTCACTTGGTCTGGACAACATTACATAGTTGTCCTTGATTTTGCGCGGGAACAATACGCCATTACGGTTGAATGGCAGCATTGGATTTTCGAGGCGGACAAACGTTTTGAAGTCATCTGTTTTGGCCAGGCCCAGTGCTGCGCCGTAGAAATCTGTACACCAGATGATGTAAAACGTATCCTCGACTTTGACCAAACGTGGATCGTACGCATAGTTCGGCATAAACGGATCGCCATTCTCATCCACAAATGCAATGCGTTCTTCTTCAATCGTCCACTCCAAACCGTCCTCACTCGATCCCATGTGAAGGTGCGGACGGCCATTAACGGTTTCAGCACGAAATACCCCAATGAATTTCCCTTCATAAGGAACAACGGCACTGTTGAAAATGCGGGCAACGCCTTTGACCGGGTTACGCGGAACCACTGGATTCGCCGAGTGTCTCCATACCGGTCCTTCCGTTCCCTCCGGTTTGTTCTCCCACGGCATATTCGGCAAAGCGTCCCCAACAATGTGTACGTTTTTCGTTTCGGCAACTGACATTTTCATTTCTCCCTTCGGATTTTATTTAACGGAGCCTTGCGCGAAGCCGTTGTAGATGTACTTCTGTAGCAGCAGGAAGATGATCATGGTTGGAATAATGGCGATCATGATACCGGCGCTGATGACTTCCCACTGCGATCCGAACGGTCCCTTGAATTTGAACAAGGCGGTGGATATGACCTGTAGATCGGTCTTCGGCATGTACAGGAACGGTGTGTAGAAGTCGTTATAGATGTTCACACCCTTCACGATAATGACCGTTACAATGGCCGGTTTCAGCAGTGGCAGAATGATTTTCCAGTAGATCGTGAAGTACGACGCGCCGTCCAGCATGGCGGATTCATCCAGTGCACTTGAGATGGAACCCAGGAACTGCAGGAAAATATACACCGCGATGATATCTGTACCCAGGTACATTACAATGGCTGCCCAGCGTGTGTTGAACAGGTCGAGCGCGTTGATGATCTGGAATGTGGCGACCTGCGTCGTAACACTTGGAATCAGGGTAGCGAGCAGAAATGCCGCGACCATGATTTTCTTGCCTTTGAATTTGAACCGATCCAGCACATACGCGATCATGGAGCCCGTTAAGGTTGCACCTATGATGGAGATGATCAGGATAATAATTGTATTTTTGAAACCAACCAGCATGTTGCCATCCACAAAAGCCTTCGTATAATTCGCAAAGTTCAGCCAGTTGGCTGGCGGGGCAAGCGGACTGCTAGTAGCGTATTCCGCATTGGTTTTGAGAGATGCAAACAGGATGACCACGATGGGTAACAGCGCGATAAACGCCGCAAGCACCAGGGAAGCATATTTAACCACGCTCGCAAGGGTGTATTTGAATTGGTTCACGTTCATTCCTCCCCTTTCATGGTGACGCGCTGAACGAGCGTAACGAGAATAACGATCAAGAGCAGCACCACAGCCATGGCGGATGCCAGTCCCAGCTTGCCATATTTAAACGCCAAATGAACCGTCTGGATTACAAATGTCATACTGCCGTTGGAACCATCGGTCATGATATATGGAATATCGAACGCACTAATTGCGCCGCTAATCGCCAAGATCAGGTTGAGCTGCAGGATGCGTGTAATGCTTGGCAGGATGATGTGGCGGAATTGCTGCCAGCGATTGGCACCATCAATATCGGATGCTTCATACACATCCTTCGGAATGGAGGAGATTGCACCCAGGAAAATGATAAAGTTAAAGCCCATGTATCTCCATACCGATGCACCTGCGAGTGACACGTTAATAATATTGGGATTACCGAGCCAGAGCTGCGTGTATTGCCCCAACCCTACAGCATGCATGAGCATATCGAGTGTACCGTCCGGTTTGAAGAAAAAGAGGAAGATAAAACCGATGGCTACCCCATTCAGCAAATAAGGGAAGAACAGTATGCCTTTGAAGAAGTTTTTGCCTCGAACTTTGAAACTCAGAATCGTGGCAAAGTAAAGCGCCAAGCCCATCTGTAAGAACGTAGCCACGAAGTAGTACAAGCTGACAATAAATACTTTGAAATATTCGGGATCACTGAATATACGCGTATAGTTCTCAAAGCCAACATAATCGAACCTTTTACTGTATCCGTTCCAATCGGTGAAACTGTATTTGAACATGTTGATGACTGGTAAGTATGCAAACGTGAACAGCAACGCCAGCGGAATAATTGAGAAGGCACAGATGATAAATATGCGTTGCGCTGAGTAGCCCCAATTCGAAAGTTTTAAGTACTTCATGCTCTCCACACCTCCAAGCGGTTCTCCCGCCTATATATCGAAAGACTCCCGTCCAATGGAATTCTGGCGGAACAACTGCCTAGGAAGAGCATCTGGCATCATGCTTCCGAGTACCAGATGCTCCGTTATACATGGACTTACATGCCCCCGCAGTCCTTTTACCGCCAGATCCACTTAGGTCATCTCGTTATTTCGTGAGTTCTGCTCTTGCTTTTACCCACTTGTCGTTCAGATCTTTCATGATGTCGTCATACGATTCCTTGCGGTTCCCAATACCTGCTTCGATAATGCGTTTCTTGAAGTCAGGCTGCCAGAGACCGATTTCGCCTTCGTTATCAATCTTGTCGACCAGACCTTCCTGACCTTCTTTGGCAGGTGTAAGCGTGGAGAATTTCACATCTTTATATTGATCCAAAATCGGTGGCAATTCAGCATTCTTGTCTGCATCCATACCGCCGCCCTGTTCAACTGCGTAGTTCGATTTCGCCAGGAACCAGTCAATCCAGGCTTTGGCAGCAGGTTTGTTCTCACTGTTCACGTTCATGCCGATGTTATAGTCTGCGGAGAGCGGAACCACAACCTCACTTGCATTGGTTGGGAAAGGTAAGAATCCGATGTCCTCCGGAGTATCCGTCATCCCTTGGATCTGTGTGATCGCCCAAGAGCCCAGTGCCATCGTAGCAATTTTGCCTTTGGCGAGATCCGCTTTGGAGCTTTCCCAGTCGGTTGTCGTTGGATCTTTCTCGATTAGACCGTTCTTGGCTGCATCATAGAGCACCTTATATAGTTCGTAGTGCGGCTGACCAGGCACAAAGTTCTCATCTGTGTTCGGTTGGTCCACGTTAACGTAATCCACACTGCCTGCAACTGTTGGCAGATCTGATTCCCATTGGGTTAATGCCCAGCCAGATGCATAGTTGGTGTAAAGCGGAACCGCATCTGTATTGTCTTTAACCAATTGAAGCGCAGCCTGGAATTGCTCCGGTGTTTTTGGAACTTCCATAATGCCTGCGTCTTTGAAGACCTGTTTGTTATAAATGATTCCGGAGAACGTGATCACGGTAGGGATACCGTAGACCTGACCATCCACCATGCGTTCTTCAATGGCGGTGTATTTGTCTTTCAATTCATCGTACGTGCCGAGCGGCTCGAAAAAGTCCGGGATATCTGCGATCGGAACACTGGTCGGGATCATCAGTACATCACCATAATCCTTGGTGCTCATACGGATTTTCACTTGTCCTTCGTAGTCGGCCAGCGCCTGAAAGTTTACTTTTACATCGGGGTATTCCTTGTTGAATTCTGCCGCATAGTCTTTGAACACGGTATCCACAATATCTGTCCGTTGCGTCAGAACGGTTATTTCACCTTTGATATCTGCCGGATCTGTACTGATCTCCTCCCCTGCCTGCGAAGATCCACCTCCGGATGAACATGCAGCAAGTAGCGAAGTGATGAGCAGCATCGTCAGCAACATCATCCAACCTTTGTTTTTTCTCAATTGTTTCGACCCCTTTCTTAATTTCGTTAAGTTATCGTTAAGGTTACAAAATGAATTCTAGTATGGTAACGCTTACCTGTCAATTCATTTATTTATAACTTAACAAGAAAAATTGCGAGGTAATTCGTTGACATCTGTTTTTCAGGGCACTAATATTGTTTAATAAAGTTACCGTTAACTTAACGAATTGAGATTGATGTAACATTCTGAAGGAGTGCTCACTTATGAATACCAAAACAACCCAACTCCAATCTGAGATGAAGGAACATTGGGAGAAGCAGATTTTACCCTTCTGGTCCAACCTTCAAGATACAACCTACGGTGGATTCTACGGTTTGGTCGGCAATGATCTTCAGGTTAATCAACAGGCACCCAAAGGCGGGATCGCCACAGCACGGCAACTCTGGTCTTTTGCAGCAGCGTATCGGGTTACCGGAAACGAAAGATGGCGCGAGCACGCTGAACATGCATACCGCTTTCTCGCCGATCATGTGATGGATACCGAATATGGCGGCATGTACTGGATGGTAGATTACACAGGGGAAGCACTGGATACGAGCAAACATGTGTATACGCAATCATTCGGCGTGTATTCACTCAGCGAGTACTATCGCGCTACCGGGGATGCTTCTGCATTGGAACTTGCGAAAACGCTTTTCGCTCTAATCGAGGACAAAGGTCTGGATGCCGAACTACCTGCGTACAAGGAACAATTTGATCGCACATGGAAGGAACAGCCCAATGAAATGCTGAGCGAAAATGGGGTTATTGCGGACTACACAATGAATACGCATATCCATGTGCTGGAGGCCTACACCACGCTCTATAGAGTGTGGCCGGATCAACAAGTGAAGGCGGCGCTGGAACGCCTGCTCGGAATTTTGTATGAACGCGTGTATGACCAAGACACCAAGTTTCTCGGGGTATTTTTCAACAAACAGTGGGAATCCCTCATCGATCTGCGCTCGTTCGGACATGACATTGAAGCCAGCTGGCTGATCGACGAAACGTTAAAAGTGCTGGGGCTGGAACAACATCCGGAGTATGCGGCGATGGTAACAGATATTGCCTATAACATCTCCAATGTAGCCGTGAATGCTGATGGTTCCCTGTTAAATGAACAAGAAGGTGATCATATCGATGAGAAGCGCATTTGGTGGGTTCAAGCCGAGGCGATGGTCGGTTTCTGTAATGCATATCAGCGTACAGGTGATCCACTGTTTCTGGAGAGAGTGGAACGCCTGTGGAGCTATACAAAAGAAAACATCATTGATCAGCGCGCTGGTGGGGAATGGTACTGGTCGGTTGATGGGAACGGCACACCGGATCAGAGCGAAATTGCCGGACCGTGGAAATGCCCGTATCACAATAGCAGATTCTGTATTGAACTAATCGAGAGGATGGGATCAGAATGATACACCCGAAATACAAGGAGTTACTGGAGAAACAGGAGCAGCTGCTTACTCGCCCCAATGAGATCAATCATTCCTTCTACAACGGCGTATATGATCGGTATCAATATCCGGTAATCACTCGCCATCATGTACCGCTGCATTGGAGATTCGATCTGAATGAGACGACCAACCCGCACTTTATGGAGCGCCTGGGTATCAACGCTACACTGAATCCGGGAGCCATCTATTTCAATGGCAAATACATCATGGTCATTCGTACCGAAGGATTGGATCGCAAATCGATCTTTGCACTCGCCGAGAGTGACAATGGAATCGACGGATTCCGTTTCACGGGTAAACCATTGGTCTGGGATGATATCGATGCGGATGAAACCAATCAATATGATATGCGCCTTGTTCAGCATGAGGACGGTTGGATCTATGGCATCTATTGCTCGGAACGCAAAGACCCGGAGGCTCCTGCATTTGATACATCCAGCGCAGTTGCACAGGCAGGACTGGTTCGTACACGGGATCTCACTAGCTGGGAACGGTTGCCCAACATCACAACGAATTCCCCTCAACAGCGCAATGTCGTATTGCACCCGGAATTCGTGGATGGAAAATATGCCTTCTACACCCGTCCACAAGACGGATTCATCTCAACAGGCAGCGGCGGCGGAATCGCCTTTGGTCTGTGTGAGGACATCTTGAACCCTGTCATTCATGAAGAGACAATTATCGACGAACGGCAATATCATACGGTATATGAGGTCAAAAACGGTCAGGGCCCTGCTCCGCTCAAGACGGATCGCGGCTGGATTCACATTGCTCACGGGGTTCGGAACACCGCGGCAGGCCTGCGTTATGTGTTATACACCTTCGCTACGGATCTGAATGATCCGGCGCGTATTATCGCCAAGCCAGGCGGCCACTTCATTGCCCCTTATGACGATGAGCGTGTAGGCGATGTATCCAATGTTATTTTCTGCAATGGTGCTGTGGTCAACGAAAACAATGAGGTTTTTATCTATTACGCATCCAGTGATACCCGCTGTCATGTGGCAACAACCACGCTGGAAAAACTAGTCGATTATACGTTCAATACACCGGCTGATCCGTATCGTTCCCTGGACTGTGCCAGCCAGCGGGGTCAGCTGATAGAACAGAATGAGAAGCTTTTACAGAAACAATTGACATAACATCGCTATAGCAACCTTTCATGCAAACCTGAAATATGCCGAAAATAGCGAAACAACCGTCAGAATTGCTTTATTCCAAGTTGGTAACGATGTATACTGATATGGATTGTTATTATGTATGGAGAAAGCACTCATCATAATGACAGCACATTGTGCCTATACCGGCTTGAAGGAGGCGACCATACTGAAGAACAATATCACCATGCGGGATATCGCCGACAGGCTCGGGGTCAGCAGTGTGACCGTCTCGAAAGCATTGAATGATAAAGATGGCGTGAGTGGCGAATTAAAGGAAAAAATTAAAGTGCTTGCTGTTGAAATGGGCTATCGGTATAATGCTGCTGCCCGTTCCATGAAGGAAGGCTTAACCCATAATATTGGCGTAATTATCCCGGAGCGTTTTACCGGGCCGACGCAGTCGTTCTATGTACGCGTGTTCCAGCGCATCACCAAACATCTGGAGGAACAGGGCTACTACGGCATTCTGCACATTCTGAATGTGGAGGATGAGGAAGAATTAACGCTGCCCAAGCTGTACAGCGACAACAAGGTTGATGGTTTCATCGTGCTTGGACAGATCAGCAAAGAGTATATTGAATTGGTACGATCCATGGATGTTCCCAAGATGTTTCTCGACTTCTACGATGAACATTCGGATATCGATTCCGTCGTTACCGATAATTTCTACGCTGCCTATGAGCTGACAAACTATCTGGTTCAGCAGGGCCACCGTAACATTGCTTACGTGGGGAACCTGTATTCCACGAGCAGTATTCAGGACCGATTCCTCGGATATTACAAATCCTTGCTGGAACATCGGTTGCCGATGAATCCGGATCTGGTTCTGAATGATCGGGATGAACGGGGTACGTTTATTGAGATTGATCTGCCCGAGCAGCTGCCAACAGCCTTTGTATGCAACTGTGATCAGGTCGCTCATCTACTGGTTCAAAAACTGACTTCCATGGATATTCAGGTACCTGGCCAATGCTCTGTTGTTGGTTTTGATAATGATATCTATGCCATGCTCTCCGATCCCAAGCTGACAACCGTCGAAGTGGATGTGGAACAGATGGCGCGCACGGCAGTTCAGTCCATGCTCAAGAAGATCGACAACCCGAACCGCAGTTTCGGCCGTGTACACGTGAAAGGCAACATCATCTATCGTGAATCGGTAAGTGCTGCGTACACTCTTACGGAGATTCAATCACAATCTTCGCTATAAAAGATGCGACTGGATCGGTGTTCGTGCAGCCTATTTCCAGACTTATTACTCTCCAAACCACAATCGTATCTTGATTAAGCAAGTGCTCCCAGCCATATATGGCTGGGAGCACTTTTTGATTGGCAAGAACCAAACATATCCTCTTGGCTCCAGTTTAGATCGTTTTGAATTTATTGGAGGTCATCACGGAAAGTCAAGAGATACTAATAGGAATATTCAGCACTTCATTTCATGTTATTTCGCATAATTTTTTTATTAACGCGTCTGATAATTACTTCTGAAATTCAGAATAATCTAAATTTCATGTTGACTAGCATTTTTATTTAAGTCTAAATTAGAGATATAATAGTTTATTTAGCAATATTAGTATATATTGAATTTTATTTTAAATTTAATGTTTTTTTACAACTCACGAACTCCGCTTTCATAATTTTATACGTGACATCTACAATCTATGTATATGGAAGGAGAACAACGTCATTGGAGAACAAACTAATTTTTCTACCAAATTGGTTCAAAGACTTGTTACGACAAAGCAAATTGCAATTATACGTATTACTAACATTACTGGTGGTTATAGGGGTTATTGAGATGCTTACTCCGATTATCATTCAAAGATTTATAGATAATGCAACAACAGGTGCAGAGGTTGAAAAGCTTATGTATTTAGCAATTAGTTTTTTAGTCATTGCGTTCTTAGGTTATTTACTGAAGATATTAAACGCTTATTATTCTAATAAAATCACTTGGAAAATTTGCGAAGAAATACGTATTCGTTGTCTTACTAACATGAAGCGCTATGATAAGGCGTTTGAACAGAAGTATGGTGTTGGCAAACTAATGGATTATCTTTCAACAGATATTTCAGAAGTTAATTATTTTATTACACGAACATTACTACCTACAATTATCGATGCGGTCACTATGTTGGCAATTGTTATTGTAGTTCTGAAAGAGAGTATCGTTCTAGGTCTATTTTTTATTTTCTACGGATTGTAATATGAAGTGCGACACCTATTGAAAATAAAAAATGGCTCATAGCCTGATTCGTGTAGAATGAAAGTTACCACACCAGCATTCACACAAGGAGAATCAGTC